>CAKUZF010000008.1 GCA_934718155.1 uncultured Parabacteroides sp.
GTAAGTTCCTTTATGGCAACCGTGGTCCCATTTGGTATCGTGGCTTGGTGCTGAAGACCAAGAAATGGTCGCCTTTGCCAAGCGATTCTCTTGATATGGTGCTTCAGCGTTACGATGTGGACAGAATCTATGTAGGTCATACGATATTCAAGGACATTAAGCGTTTCTATAAGGGAAAGGTCATTGCAGTGAATGTTGACAACCTAGAAAACTATCTTCACCATCGTGGCAGGGCTGTCCTGATAGATGAGGATAAGGTATATGTTGTCGGTGACAAGGGAATTAAGCGCAAGCTGTAGAATGCATATAAAAAGGAAGCCTTCCTGCTACTAACGTCTGAAGAGGGCTTGAAACACAGAAGCCAGCGACCGATAGAGCCGGAAGCTGTATTTGGGCAGATGAAGGCGGATATGCATTATAAGCGATTCAGGTATTTTGGAATGGACAAGGTTTATATGGATCTAGGATTGTTCGGAATGGGATTCAATTTGAAGAAATATTTGGGTATAAAACGATAAAACTCAATTTTGGTTGTTTTATCGTCAGGGATAGCTATGCCCTTTTGTGAACTTCCTGCCTGTTTATAATAGAGAAGATCGGAAAAAGTAAAATTTGCAGACGATATAATATGATTCCCTTTTTGGAATAGGCTACGATACTTCTAGGATTATGCAATAAATAACATAAAAGAGGGTGCGCCATAGACTTATGACACACCCCCCTCTTTTTTTTTAGGCAAAAGTGAATAACCTATCCAAATAATTACTACATTTGCCCCCGTGAAAAAGGAAAGATGCCGGAGTGGTCGATCGGGCCGCACTCGAAATGCGGTGAACGGGCAACTGTTCCCAGGGTTCGAATCCCTGTCTTTCCGCTGAAACAAAAACGAAGGACTTCACAAAAGCCTTCAAAAAAAATCATTCAAAGCACCGTATATCAGCTGATTACGGTGCTTTATTTATTTTTGCGCCCCAGCAAGGCGAAGGCTTGAATGTAAGGTTTAGCCTTCAACATGAAAGCTTATAAAGAAGAATCACATAAAAAAGGTGCACTCGGATAGTGAGCGCACCTGTACTTGTTTTACCAAAGCAGTCCTGCAATGAAAGCCAAGGCTACGTTTAATATCGGACATCTCCGGCTCGCGAATCTATATTCAAATCTTTTTCATTTTGAAATGTATTTTGTGTAATATTAGTCATCGTCATCATCCCAGTCGTCGTCATCGTCGTCATCGTCGTCATCATCCCAGTCGTCCCATTTATGACGCTTATATTTCTTGTATTTTTTGTGATGGTATCTGTCGTGATGGTCACAATAGGAACAATAATGTTTGTGCCAATATCTGCTATTGAAATCAACCCTGTCATAAAAAGGATTGTAGTAATCGCTTCCCGGTCTGATGCCAATTTCAATCAAAACACGATTCCATTTCCGATAACGTTTATAATAATGGCAGATGTCACGTATGTGTTTGCCGGAAGTCCTTGCTATTTCAAGGGCTAAACCGACATTACCCCAGTCGCGTCCACATTGCCTGTAATAGTCATCCAGAAGACTGCCGCGTGTGTTATACTCCACGCACAATCGTTTCCGGTAGTCGGACAGTTCTACAGAGGCATATTTATTTGCTCTGCTGATGAACAAGGATAGCCTGTCTTGTGCAAAGATGGAACAAGAAACGGCCATGAGCAATAGTAAAGTATAAAATTTCCTCATAAAACAAATGATTGGTAAAATTATGGATAAAGATACTATAAAATCATGAGATAATGCATCGCATCTGAAAAAAAACACACCCCTGGGCTACAGATTTGTGCCATTCTTTCTATAAATCATGTAATTGGGGTTATCTTTTCCGGAATTTGGATAGTCTATGTCCGGTGTGATTGTTTGCTCCAAATATAATAAGGTGCATAGCTGATGGTACAACTTAATCGGCTTTTGACTTGATGTAATCCAATGAAGAGTAAGCCGATTCGGCAATTGAGGCTTCAAGGCAAAACGCCTGTTCCATATACGTGCATGATGGGCACAGCAATTGCGAAGTACGGTAATGCACCTTATCCAACTTTCCAAATAAGTGTATTGAGGAAGTCCAAACTCTCTTGCCACTTGTTTCTTTAATCGATTGTCATTAAACAGGCAAAACTGTCGGTCTTGCGCAACCCAGTCGATTGGAAATGGATTATCACCTTTTCGCAAAAAGACACGCAGGAAACGTCCTTGAAGGCAAAAGGGGAAAAACAAAATCAACTTTTTTGCGGATTTTTTCAAATAAAAGCCTTATCTTTGTACGCAAAAGATAAAGACATGATTGTAACATTCGGTAAAGATTATCTTCGCAAACTATACGAAACGGGAAAGGGGGACAAGAAATACCGCTTTCAGCCCGACATCATAAGACGTTACCGAAAAGGCATTGACCTTATCAAAAACGCAAACAAGATTGAAGACTTGTTCCTGCTTCCATCCTTGCGTTATGAGGTCTTGAAAGGCGACAAGGCGGGCATTTCGTCCATAAGGGTGAATGACCAATACCGAATCGAGTTTACCGTGTCGGAAGAAGGAAACGAAACGATTGTTTACATCTGCAACATCTTGGATTTGTCGAACCATTATAAATGATTGAGTTATGATTGAGGTTAAAGGAATTGACCCTAAAATGATTGCCAACAACATTGAGCCTTACGAACCAACCCATCCGGGCGAACTGCTCAAAGACGAAATAGAATGCCGGGGATTGTCGCAAAAACAACTTGCGGATGAGATGGGCGTGTCTTACACCGTCTTGAACGACATCGTGAATTGCAAACGCCCAGTAAATACAAGATTCGCCCTTTTGTGCGAAAAGGCAATGGGCATCCCGGCTTATATGTTGTTGCGGCTGCAATCCGATTACGACATGATTACAGCAAAACGAGACAAGACGTTTGCGCAACGTCTTGCCGGAGTAAGGAGAATTGCTTGTCAGTACCACACAAGTAACACTCCAGTGTCAGCAAGCTGATACTGCAGTACCACCCGAGTGAAACTGCAGTACCAGTTAAGCGGTACTAAAAGTGGTACTGAGAAAAGATATACAGTATTTTTACTAATTTTGCAGACAAAGATGTGTTGAAAGATACTACCGTAAACCTGTTGCACGTGGCTACAAACGTATCTTGGAAGCTGTCAGCGCATACAAGTTGTTGCCGCCCAAAATGGGAGTATAAATAATTCAGATGTGCAGAAATTGTTAAATTCCAGTAAAACTACTGCTTATCGAATTTTGTCGCAACTGGATAACTGGCTGGAAATACAAGGAACAACAGGAAAAGGCACTCATTATACACTTAAAGGGTTCACAAAGGGTTCACAAAGGGTTCATAATTGAATGTTTTTGCTTTTATAAAATGCAAAACTTACTGTTTAACAAGCATTTGAAAACCATTAAAAGGGTTCACAAAGGGTTCATCGAAAGAGAGTGAAATCAATCACTCTCTTTTTTTATACCCTTTTCAATTCTGCAACAAATGGTTGCACTTTATGGCAAACAGAATGACCCCGCCCGCAGAGGGGCAGGAAAAAGACGTGCTGCTGATCTTGGATAAACAGCAGGGCAAAGAGCCGTTGAAACAGGGTCAAGACAAGTTCGAAGCCATAGCCACCCTGCGACGGGAAAGGATGCCTTCATATTAGAATTAATAAGTTTTAATAAACGTTAGTTATTTCATAGCATAAATAGATGCTGTAAGATACTTTCTCCTTGTGAATGAGGATAGGGCACAAAGCAAACTATTGATAGTAATATTAGGAAAATGGCTACTATTATTAAACTACCCCATCGTACTAATGCTGGAGGTATTTCTCCCAAAAGATTACGGACTTTCTCAGATCGTAACTTTAATTCAAATGAATCTTTTTTGTCAGAGTGTATCATATTCTATTCTTCAATGATTTCTTTAAAATTGCACCAATTGCGAATGTTTCGATATAGTTCTGAAGTTCCTTTGGGGACAAAAGGGAGCATCCTTCTGTCTTAGGAACAATCCTTACGTCAAAAGGCTCTTGCCATTTAAGGTGTAAACGGGAGACAGAACAGAACTTGAATATAGAAACCGATAGAGTTCTTGCTTGCCGAAAGCCCACACTTAACAATATTACTTTAATTGTCAAATTGTCAGCATAGTTGCTTAGGACACACATAGTTGGATTTAAAAGATTTAATTCCATACCATTATTTTAAATACTTATGTTCCTAATTCAAGCTGATTCTTAACTAAATTGTAATATGCACCTTTCTTTTCTATGAGAGAAGTATGATTACCTATTTCAACTACCTTTCCTCCGTCTACTACAATGATTTGGTCAGCGTTTTTGACCGTTGATAGCCTATGGGCTACCACAACTACGGTACGGCCTTTGTAGAAAGCATCCAGATTCTCAACTATTGCCCTCTCATTTTTGGCATCAAGGGCATTGGTAGCTTCATCCAAAAAGATGAAATCCGGATTCTTATAGACTGCACGAGCTATGAGTATGCGTTGTTTCTGTCCTTGGCTCAATCCTACTCCGTCTCGTCCGATAATGGTCTCGTATTTTAATGGAAGCCCCGTCACATAGCTATGGATATTTGCAATTCTTGCAGCTTGTTCAAGTCGTTTCACATCTATCTCTCCATCATCTACAGCTATGTTACGAGCTATGGATTCTGAGAAAATCACCCCATCCTGCATTACCACTCCACAATGACGACGCCACCACATTAAGTTATATTCATTGATATTGCGCCCAGCTATAAAAATAGAACCAGATATAACTGGATAATAACCGAGCATGAGTTTGATTAGTGTGGTTTTACCACTACCAGATGCTCCTACTATAGCAGTTACTTTCCCTTTCGGTATATCAAATGATACACCATCAAGTGTCTTTTTCAAAGCATGGGGATCGTATTTGAAATCTATGTTTTCTATTTTAATTGATTTTTCAGAGTCAAATGTTTTTGCTTGGTTTTCTTTAGACTCTTCGTTTTTACCTTCATGAATTTCGTTGATTCTTTCAAGGGAAATCTTCACATCTTGTAAAGAATAGATGAATGACATAGTCTGTTCTACCGGAGAGTTGAGCTGCCCCACAATATACTGGATGGCAAGCATTGCACCAAGTGTAATCTGACCATTTATCACTGCAGTCGCAGCAAGAACTGTAATCATTATATTCTTGACCTCATTAATGAATATAGAGCCGGCTTCCTGTGTCTGTTGCAATTTAAGCGATTTCATTTGGACACCGAATAAATCAGCTTGAGCATCTTCCCATTCCCACCGCCTGCGTTGTTCACAGTCCTGTAACTTTATCTCCTGTATTGACGTGATGAATTGGTATGTCTTGTTTTGGTTAATTGCCTGCTGTTCAAACAGCTCATAATCGAGCACTTTGCGACGTCGCAGGAATGAAGAAATCCATAATCCGTAAACCACGCTTCCCATAATAAAAACACCGAATATTATCTTATTGTAAATAAACAGGACTAAACCGAATATAATGAAACTTAGAAATGTAAAAACTACATTTAGAACCTGTCCCGTAAGGAAATTTTGCACGCGCGAATGATCTTCAATACGTTGTAATAAGTCGCCCATGAGTTTTGTGTCAAAAAATGCCATCGGTAACTTTAGCAACTTGATAAAGAAATCACTTACCAAAGAAATATTTATTCGCATGGAGATATGAAGTAGCAACCACCGGCGTATAAAATCTGTTGCAGTTCGTCCAGTGACAATCATCAGCTCTCCCAATAGGACAAGCCAAATAAATTTTATGTCATTATGCTTTATCCCAATGTCAACGATTGCCTGGGTTAAAAAAGGCATAATAAGCTGAAGCAAACACCCCAGTAACAGACCTAAAATTATTTGAATAAAATATTTTCTATATTGTAATATATAGCCTAACAAAAAGTTAAATGAACGTTTATTGACTTGTTCATCCAATGTATTTGCTTTCAAAAAAGTTTCAGTAGGTTCAAGAAACATTACTATACCTTTTTCTTCTACATTTGAAACAGTGCTAATCCAATGTTTCTTGAATTCTTCGAATGAATAGCATAATAATCCTTTACCTGGATCTGCGACATAAAACTTTTTTTGTTCTTTTATTTTATACAAAACAACAAAATGATTCTGATTCCAATGAAGAATACAAGGTAATAATTCACTATTGAAATGATTTATTGAGATTTTTATTGAAGTAGCATTAAACCCCAGTTTAGTAGCTGTCTTGATTAAACTGAATAATGAGACACCTTCACTTGTGGGAACACATAGATTTGATAGATTATATTGATCAATATTATGTCCATAATGTCTACAAATCATTTGTAAACATGCTACACCACAAGACATACTGTCACGTTGTCTGCAAAATTTAAATCCCATAATCCTTTACAATTTACAATCGTTGTTTTTCATTACTTGAAGACCCTCCTTTATATTTACTTTTTGTTGCGTTGAAATTATACTGTACAGTCAATTGCACATAACGAGAATCACTGTATTTATCATATTTAAATACTATATGGCTATGATCAATGCACCATTGAGTCTTATCTGTTCTAAAGATGTCGTTTACCATTAGAGATATGGACATCTTCTTATCAAACAACGTTTTCGAAACATTGACTTTTGTTTGCAATGATGACTTAATCAGATATATTCCAGAATTACCCGCAGAGTGCCAACCGGCATTGACCGTTAAAAACCATTGATGTGGGAATGTTAATGAGTTGTTTAACCGAATATTGAAAATCGGTTTATCATATGACTTGCCTGATAAAATCAAATCTTGCCATTGTCCACCCCATTCAATGCTTGGCCGCCAAATGCCTATGGTCGGAGTGTAGCTTAATGCAAAGAATCGGCTCTTTACATCATTCATATTGTCGGGTTTTACCAGAACAACAGAACTCTCATTATACAATTCAACCATTTGAGTGATATAATCTTCATAAATCGTATAGCCCAAAATAGCCTTAATATCTTTGTAGCCCAAAATGCAGGTAAAATCATTTTGTATTTGTGGCAAAAGCATGGGGTTGCCACTTTCGTACACATAAGGGGAACTATATTGTATATTACTTCTTAACGAGCTATAATTTGGATATTTAATTTTTCGTTCGTAACTTAATGTCGCTTGTAAATCTCCTTTTGAGTAATTCGCAAATAGATTAGGGAATAACTTATGATATTTCTTTGATTGTTCTTTATTCCATTCCTTATTCTTATAATAATCGAAATCGATATTCTCATAGCGCATTCCAGCCCCAATCCCCCAATTGCCGAATTGGAATTTAGAAGAAGCAAACAATGCCCAACGATTCTGTTTGGTTACATCGTTAGAATTATTGATGCCAAGTGTGTTGTTATCAATCTCATAAGTCTGTGTCATGTCTGTGTAAGAATACTCACCTCCTCCTTCTATGTTCACATACTTGTTAGTGTAAGTCAGAATTCCCTTTGAAGCATAATAATTGTACCAACGGTTGTTGACTGTGTTGACATCTTCAGATGTATTATCGGTAAACCATGAATACATATTATCTTTTTCATTCCCTTTCACCCAGTCAAAATTGAAATCCAAAGAAAGATTATTACCTAAGTTACCGGTAAAATACGAATTTATATTGTGTGTATGGTCAGGCTTGTTAGATAATGCCAGTTGCTGTTTCAACTCCATTTCATTATTTACAGCATGACTGATGTTGTTATACATATCGTTTTTCCATGTACCACTGTTCAGAACATATTGCACACCTGCTGAAATCTTTTCGTTGGGATTGTAGTTTATACCACCTACTACCTCCATTCGATTAGACTTCACTTTTTCTTCTTCCTGATAGCCTATTTCATGAACGGCATCCACTAAACTCAATTGCTGATTGGCTTTCATGTCGATTTGTTGACGTTTTTGTATCAAATGAGAAGAGGCAAATATATCCCAGGCATTGCGCCTAAAGTTAACAGAAGCAAATTCTTCGGCAGACCAGTGTTCGGAACATTTGGAACCCGCATATAAGGTACCGCTGAAGCCTTCTCCTTGTGCTTTCTCGGTGATTATTTGGATAACGGCTCCTACAGTAGCATCATATTTTGCACCTGGCATGGTATTTACTTTTATGCTTTTTATCTCAGACGGCATCAAACGATCCAGCTCTTTCAGATCTTGTACCTGCCTGTTGTTTATATAAATAACTGGAGTTCCTTTGCCAAATACATTGAATTTACCGTCTTGGCTATTTACAAATGGTAATTGCGCAATTATATCTGCAGTTTTAGGAAGTGTCTGTAATATAGTTCCTTTTACATTTGCAATCATTTCACCGCTTTTCTGCTCATAAAGTTTCTGTCGAGCAACCACCACAACCTCATTCAGTGTTAATGGTTCCAGTCTAATTCGAAGAGGAGATGGTTCTAATTCTACATACTTTGTCTTGTAGCCGACATATGAGACACGTAGATACATTCCCTTTGTATTTTTCGTCGTGAAATTAAATTTCCCGTTTTCATCACTTGTACAACCTGCAATAATCGCGCTGTCCGCAGATTGGCATAAGACAATATTGGCAAATGCGATATTATGTCCATTACTATCTAACACTGTACCTGTAATGGATTGCGCCCAACTGAACACCGGAATGAGCACAAGAATACAAACTAAATACTTTTTCATAAAATTAAGTATTAATATTCTATTTATAATGTTCATAATAATATTCCAAACATTTATCTAATAAACCTGGTGCTTTTTGAAGGCATTGACAAAGATTGAATTTACCATTATGATACAGATTTCTCTCATTATACCACGCACATTTTCCGTTGCAAATAGGCATAAAGAAACATTTTTTACACACAGGGTCATTATACCATGCGCAGCCTTGATGATATCTATAATACAATGTTTTATTTACAATCTCAGACTGGCCAATATAGCCTATTATTTTCGATTTATCCGAAACATCGTTCCAACATTTATAAATTTCACCTGTTGGGCCAATAATGTATGAACTCACACATAAAGCGCAGCATGTCTTCGCTATTCTTAATGTTGGATATATATCTCCATTTAGAATACCTCTAGAATACAAATCATAAAGCATATTAGCAGTTTCCCAGCGTCCAAATGCAGGCTCTACTAAATTTGTCATATCTTCATTTTCCAATCTGATTATTCCTGGATATACAATTATATTTTTTTCAGCATATTTGCCATGTATATCATTATAGATTTGAAAAAAATCATCAACATTGTTTTTATCTATATTTACCCTAATATGAAGTTCTGTATTAGGAAGTTTATTGACAACATTATCTATATTATTGAGAATATTGTCATATGTCGGTGCATTGTTTGATTTTAAAGATCTTAAACTATCATGTCTTTCCTTTACACCATCAAGTGTTATTTGAATAGAATCTAATGGATATTTTTTAAATAGTTCAATTGCGTTATTATTAAACAAATAACCATTGGTAATAATTGAATGTTTCAATATCTTTGCTGTAACTTCAGTTGCAATTCGATTTAATATTTTCTCTATAACAGGTATTGCTAATAGAGGTTCCCCTCCATACCATGTTAACGTCAAAGATTTTGCATTTTCAAATCCTTTTATAAAAGAAATAAGATTATCTATAGTTTGATCACTCATTTTGCTAGCACGCTTTTCTTTTTCAAAACAATAAGGGCAATTGAAGTTACAATTAAGAGTAGGAACTAGAACTAAATTTAATTTTGATTTATCATGTTGAACAGATTGAGTTACAAATTGGCTTTTAATAACAAAATCATCATCTTCACTCTCAGTACAAATGAATCCTTCCTGTTCAAGTTTCATCTGAATATCTTCCGGTAATTGATTTTGTATTTCATTAGTCTTATTTTTTATTTTTTCATTGAGAAAATTATATAAATCTTCTGACAACTCCAAGAAAGAATTGTTTTTTGATGAATATGCTAAACATATAGACTTTGAAGTTTTAAAAAAATAGGCAAATCTTGAAATTACTTTTTTTTCCATCTAATAATACTTTTATAAAGCACCTATAGGGATTCCCTATAGGTGTTGTTATTAATAACAAATGTTAATCAGTCATATTATTCACATGAGTTGGTTGTTTATCTGTGGTTTCTTTCTTATTTTCATTACTGAACCAACAGTTACAATCAGTACAGCTGGAAGCAATTGCAACACTTTGTGAATTAATACCTCCTTTAATATTAACAGCTTCTTCTTCAGTGAGTGAAGTTGGTTTTATAATTGCATTTATTTTCATCATAGCAGTATTATTAATGAAATGGATTTGCTGATTTGGTTACAATGACAAGATTGTTCTTTTCTTCATTTTTATTACTGATAATACAATCACATGTACACTCTGTAGCAACCAAACCGAATGTAGGATTTAAACCACCTTTTACGTCAAGCGCTTCTTCTATACTAAGCGTTTCTTTTGTTTTTAAAACATTAATTTCCATTTTATCTCATTTTATTGATTTTGCCTACTCTATAAACTTTTCGGCTTTCGTTCCTTTTATACAGTTTGGTCTGTGTGATTATTGTCGACATTAATCTTTATTTATTGTTTGATATTAGCCTATTTCGATCACTCCTTCGGCGTACCACGCATCAGTTTGTATTTGTATACTATAAGTACCTAGGGCAAAAACTGCAAATACCGTATTCAATAACGAAGAGTATTCTTCAAGACTTTCGTTTGTTTCATAAAAAAATGCTTCGGCTTTTATTGATTCATTCCCCATTACTTCAGTCTTGTGCGTGTCAGAATTATAATCCACCTTTATAGGTAGACGAATAGGCAAACGATTTACTGACATGTTTTTTCCAGATATGCTTTTGCGATGAATTTCCATAAAAACACCACGTTGTTCTGCAAATGCAGAGTGTGCCATTACTAATAATAGCCCGACTAAAATAATTACCTTTTTCATTTTCGTTATACTATTGTTTTTAATCTGTCGTAAAATTACATCTAATATAGTTTTCAACCAAGAGTAAAAGTTTCACGCGAAGCTTTATAAATAACTGACATACTGTATATTACACATAGTGTGATGCATTGAAGTTTTACAAGTCCTATTAAAGTTTTACAGAGTTACAGGAATGGTTACTTTGCTTTATTCTTGTTCAATGTTCATTAGGTAAAACTAGAGATTATATTCCAATGTTGGTTATTAACCTACGAATATAAAGACCTATATTGGTATCATGCTCACCAATTCCAAGTTTCTGCCGAATTTCATGGCTTATGATGTAATGGCGTTTTATTTGGATATATTCTCCGACCTCTTTGCCACGCAATCCTATTGCATACAAGCATATGTAATTGATTTCATCAATGGATAACCCATGCTGTTCAAGATGTTCTATAAACTTTGGATGTGACGCCGTGAAAGCAAGACGGGTTGAGTCCATAAACTTTTTTTTATCATTATGGATAGTCTCAATCAATTTATTATAAGATTCTGCATAGCTCTCGTTATTAGTTATTTCCTTTGCTAATAAACCATTTAACATATCAAGCCTATCCTTTATTACAGATTGGATAGGTTTAGCCAGTTCTGACTGTTCCTGATATAGATTTTTCAGATTGTCACGTTCACCTTCTAACTGAGAGAGTTCCAATTTGAGATTGTTTGTTTCCAATTCATGTTGTCGCTGCTCTGCTTCAAGTCTCAGCTTGTCTTTTGCCAAATTTTCGGTTTCTAGGATTTTCTTGTCTCGTTCAAACTCAGCCTTTTCTTTTTCTTTCCGTAAGTTATCTTGTTCAAGTTTCAAATTCTCATTTTCCTTTTCTGTAAGAAGACGTTTAGTTTTACTAAGGTAACCTTGATAATATAACCATCCTGCAAGCATGACCAATACAAAGACACTGCATAGTGTCCCTCCAATTATCCTGTCTTTTTTATGAATCTCTAAGAGATTTTTGAGTTCAATTTTATGCTTCTTTTCAGAGAATAAAAGATCTTGTGAAAGCAGTTCTTTTTGATAACGTTCCAAGATACAAGAGTATTTTCGGTATGAAGTGAAGGCTTGTTCATATTTTCCCTGTTTTTCTAGAATGTCGATCTTTATAGAAGCATATTTGAGCGAATCCCAAGTAGATTCAAGTGTGGTTATTTCCGAGAGGAGGGATAGTGCTTTATCATATTCTGCCATCTTTGAATACCCTTGTGCAAAAAGGATGGCCTCATCAGTTGTTAGCTCCATGCTTTGATATCTTGACAAGACGTCCTTTATTTCTTTGGACGAACAGAATTCGATTGTATAAGATAGCAGAGAAGGGAACAGATATGTATCACCATCAGGATTCTTTTGAGTCAGACGTAAACAAACGGAAAGGAGGCTGTCCGCTGCTATTCTGTTATCCTGCATGACATAACCATCAAGTGCATTTGTATAGCTCTTAATCTCAAGGATATCTCTACCTATACCACTATATAATTTTGCGGCCTCGATGTTGTTATGTATAAACTCGTTTATCTTATACTGTTTCATATACAAAACACCCTGCGCCACAAATGCATGAGCCAGTAATAATGAGTCAGTTACTTCTCGTTTCAAATCGCAGGCGTTCATAAAAGCATGCATGGCGGAATCATCATCACCTTGATTCTGATAAATCCGACCCTGATAATAATATGTCCGAAGCTGCTCATTAGGGGAACCATTCTTAATATAATAATCAATAGCTGGTTGAAGGACATCAAATGTTGTGGTATCAATGCAGTTCTTGTCAAGAGCCATAGATTTAAGCAGTGCATACCTGGCAGAGGTCTCTTTCCCTTTGATGTTCGATTTAGAAATTTCATCCAATATGGCAAGAGCTGAATCGGGTTGAGTATTCATTAAGTTTTCAGCTATATCCATTTGCCTCAAAGTCGATGAATATCTGTTACAGGCAAACAATACCACAACGATTATGAATATAATGATAGAGTTTTGAAGTTTATGCATAATGTGACACCTTTACTTGACAATCATATTATTTATCACCATAAAACATTGTTCATTAAAAAACAATGTTTTCCGCCACAAAGTTAGCATATATTTCTAAATTCTGACATTATTTCATAGAAAATTCAACTTTATGATTCATATTGTAAGATTACCTATAGATAACGCATATAAAGTGAAGTAGGATTGCACATGGTTCTCCCAAATAGCCACCAGTACCAATAGTGTTGTAAAAATGCAGGGTAAAGTGGGAAAATCCTGTTTTGTTATATGGCAAGCGTGGAGATGAGCCGAACGAGGAAGAACTCCGGAAAGCAGGATGAGCTAAGCGCCATAAAAAAAAAGTCCACCAAAGGAGCTAACCCCTTTGATGGACACTCATGTTGTTATCTTCTTATCTGATTATTTGTTGAAACGCTCTTTCAGCTTAGCCAGCATGTCGCAAGTCATCGCGTCTAAGTCGTACTCGGGTTTCCAACCCCACTCCTCGCGAGCGCAAGTGTCATCGAGCGAGTTTGGCCATGAATCGGCAATCGCCTGGCGCAACGGATCCACCTCGTACTCCATCTCGAACTCAGGCATATACTTCTTGATGTTGTGATAGATGATCTCCGGGTCGAAGCTCATAGAGGCGATGTTGAACGAGTTGCGATGAACGAACTTCGTGGAGTCGGCCTCCATGATCTCGATCGCCGCACGCAGACCGTCGGGCATATACATCATATCCATGAAAGTGCCCGCAGCGATAGGACACTTGAACTTCTCGCCCTTAGCAGCCGAATAGTAGATATCGACCGCATAGTCGGTCGTACCACCTCCGGGAGGCGTTACGTAGGAAATCAAGCCGGGGAAACGAACCGAACGTGTGTCTACGCCGAAACGGATGTTGTAGTAGTCGCTCAACAACTCGCCCGAAACCTTCGTCACGCCATACATCGTGCGCGGGTTGCGGATCGTGTCCTGAGGAGTCTTGTCTTTCGGCGTATTGTTGCCAAACACGCCGATAGAGCTCGGCGTAAACACGGCGCAGTGCATCTCGCGTGCCACCTCGAGCACATTGAACAAGCCGCCCATACCGATCTTCCAAGCCAACTGGGGCTTAGCCTCGGCAACCGCTGAAAGCAACGCCGCCAAATTATAGATCGTGTCGATCTTGTACTTTGAGACCGTCTCGGCGATCTGCTGCTCGTTGGTGATATCGACCAACGCAGACGGGCCCGACTCGGCCAACTCGCCCTTAGGCTCCGCTCCGGGAATATAGCCAGCAACTATATTGCCCCCATAAATACCTCTCAACTTCATGGTTAACTCCGAACCAATTTGTCCGGTAGAACCGATTATCAATACATTCTTCATTGCATTTACTGAGATTTAAGTCATTCTCGGAGGCAAAGGTAAAGTTTCCTATCGAATTTATGATAAAACACGACGAGTTTTTCAAAAAAAATACGACCTTTGTGTGTCGTTTTGTTACAAACGAAGACGGAGACTTTAAATAAACAACCTTAAACATTATAATTATGTACGGAAAATTAAAAGATCACTTGACAAATGAGCTGGAGCAGATCAAAGCTGCCGGCCTGTACAAGACAGAACGCATCATCACCACTCCGCAGCGCGCCGACATCAAGGTGAACGCCGGAACAGACGTGCTCAACTTCTGCGCAAACAACTACCTGGGCCTTTCGAACAACGCTCGCCTGATCCAGGCAGCGAAGGACGCAATGGACTCACACGGCTACGGCATGTCGTCGGTTCGCTTCATCTGCGGAACGCAGGATCTGCACAAGCAACTGGAGGCAGCGATCTCTGAGTATTTCCATACGGAAGACACGATTCTCTACGCGGCTTGCTTCGACGCGAACGGCGGTCTGTTCGAGCCGATCTTCGGCGAGGAAGACGCGATCATCTCCGACGCATTGAACCACGCTTCCATCATCGACGGCGTACGCCTCTGCAAGGCTAAACGCTATCGCTACGCCAATGCCGACATGGCCGACCTGGAGCGCTGCTTGCAGGAGGCTCAGGCTCAACGCCATCGCATCATCGCTACCGACGGTGTGTTCTCGATGGACGGCAACGTAGCTCCGATGGACAAGATCTGCGAGTTGGCCGAGAAGTACGACGCACTGGTTATGGTCGATGAGTCGCACTCTGCAGGCGTGGTAGGCCCGACAGGCCGCGGTGTCGCTGAGCAGTTTGGCGTTTATGGCCGCATCGACATCTTCACTGGCACACTGGGCAAGTCGTTCGGTGGCGCTATGGGTGGCTTCACGACGGGTCGCAAGGAGATTATCGACATGCTTCGCCAGCGTTCACGCCCCTACCTGTTCTCCAACTCAGTGGCTCCCGCCATCGTTGGCGCCAGCTTGGAGATGTTTAAGATCTTGAAGGAGAGCGACGCTTTGCACGACAAGCTGATGCAGAACGTGAACTACTTCCGCGACAAGATGTTGGCCGCAGGCTTCGACATCAAGCCGACACAGTCTGCCATCTGCGCCGTAATGCTGTATGACGCGAAACTTTCTCAAGACTTCGCCGCAAAGATGCAGGAAGAGGGCATCTACGTGACAGGCTTCTACTACCCCGTTGTTCCGAAGGGCCAGGCACGTATCCGCGTACAGCTCTCGGCCGGTCATGAGACCGCTCACCTCGACAAGGCCATCGCAGCCTTCATCAAGGTCGGCAAAGAGCTTGGCGTGATTAAATAAAAAGGTCATTCCTAAATAAACGAAGGCGACGGGCAGCGGTTTCCCTATCCACTGTCCGTCGTTCTTTTTTTTCAGCCCCAACCGGAAATAGAAGACCGCCGCTTTCCTATTATATAAAAAGATTTATCTATCTTTGCGTCCAAATGCGACAACACGAATAGGAACGTAGAACAAAAAATATACATATATTATATTATGAGCGAAATCAACATCAATGAGGAAGAAGGCAAGAAGAGCCTGAACTTTATCGAAGCTATTGTGGAGAAAGACCTGGCAGAAGGCAAGAATGGAGGACGTGTACAAACCCGTTTCCCGCCAGAGCCTAACGGTTATCTGCACATTGGACACGCCAAAGCTATCTGCCTCGACTTCGGCATCGCCAAACGTCATGGAGGTGTCTGCAACCTGCGCTTCGACGACACCAACCCCACGAAGGAGGACGAGGAGTATGTAGAGGCCATCAAGCAGGACATCCAGTGGCTGGGCTACCAGTGGGGCAATGTGTATTACGCATCAGACTACTTCCAGCAGCTTTGGGATTTCGCTATCCGTTTGATCAAGGAGGGCAAGGCTTACATCGACGAGCAAAGCGCAGAGCAGATTGCCCAGCAAAAGGGCACACCCACACAGCCGGGCACGGAAAGCCCCTATCGCAACCGCCCCATCGAGGAGAGTTTGGAGCTATTCCAGAAGATGAACACGGGCGAGATTGAGGAGGGCGCCATGGTGTTGCGCGCGAAGATCGACATGGCCAACTCGAACATGCACTTCCGCGACCCGATTATCTATCGTGTCGTGAAGCATCCGCACCACCGCACAGGCACGACCTGGAAGGCCTATCCGATGTATGACTTCGCACACGGACAGAGCGACTTCTTCGAGGGCGTGACCCATTCGCTTTGCACACTGGAGTTCGTTGTGCACCGCCCGCTCTACGACCTGTTCATCGACTGGCTGAAGGAGGGCAAGGACCTGGACGACAACCGCTCACGACAATATGAGTTCAACAAACTGAACCTAAGCTACACCTTGATGAGCAAGCGCAACCTGCTGACTCTCGTGAAGGAAGGCTTGGTGAACGGCTGGGACGACCCCCGCATGCCAACCATCTGCGGCTTCCGCCGCCGTGGCTACTCGCCCGAGTCGATCCGCAAGTTCATCGATAAGATTGGCTATACCACCTACGACGCGCTGAACGAGATCTCGCTGCTGGAGAGCGCCGTGCGTGAGGATCTGAACGCCCGCGCCACTCGCGTCTCAGCCGTACTGAACCCCGTGAAGCTGATCGTCACCAACTATCCCGAGGGACAAGTGGAAGAGCTGGAGGCCATCAACAATCCCGAAGACCCCGCAGCAGGCACCCACACGATCGAGTTCAGCCGTGAGCTCTGGATGGAGCGTGAGGACTTCATGGAGGATGCTCCGAAGAAGTTTTTCCGCATGACTCCGGGCCAGGAGGTGCGCCTGAAGAACGCCTACATCGTGAAGTGCACCGGATGCAAGAAGAACGAGGCCGGCGAGGTGGAAGAGGTGTATTGCGAATACGACCCGAACACGAAGAGCGGAATGCCCGATGCCAACCGCAAGGTGAAGGGCACGCTTCATTGGCTGAGCCAGGCACACTGTGTGCCCGCCGAGGTGCGCCTCTACGACCGCTTATGGAAAGTGGAGAACCCGCGCGACGAACTGGCTGCCATCCGCGAGGAGAAGCAATGCGACGCCCTGACCGCGATGAAGGAGATCATCAACCCCGACTCGCTGGAGGTACGCACGAACTGCTACGTGGAGAAGTTTGCGGCAACTCTGCCTACCCTCTCCTACCTGCAATTCCAACGCATCGGCTACTTCAACATCGACAACGACTCTACGGCCGACCACTTGGTGTTCAACCGCACCGTGGGGCTTAAGGACACGTGGAGCAAAATCAACAAATAAGGATTCTACACATAGAACAATATGAAACGGACGAATGAAGAAAAACGGCTGTATGACAGCTACAAGTTGGCTATCAAAAACAAGCAAACTCCCTGCTTCAGCAAAGAGGAGTGGATGACACTTTTCCAATACCTGAACCGGGAAAACAAAGACGATGCCTTCAATGTGTTGGATAGCGCCATTGAGGCCTATCCCGACCATCGTCCGTTCATCATCACAAAGGCTGAACTCGCTCTTTACGACGGACTGCTCGATGAGGCTTACGACCTGCTCGAAATCGAGCTGGCCGATGCCCCAGAGGGCGAGGTCAAGCACCTTTGGATTGACTACTACTACAGCTCGGGCGAAGACAAAATGGCTCGGCAGCTGCTCGACGACCTGTTCGAACGCAAGCCGAAGTACATGGAACGTACGTTGGAATACATCATCCCCGTGCTAAGCGACGCGCTCGACGAAGACTCGCATAAATACTACACCCCGTACATCCAGAATGCCGCCAAGCTGTTTCCAAAGAACCCGCTGCTGCTGGAGGAATGGGAAAAGGAGTTGATGATTCAAAAACGCTACGAGGAGGCCATCGGGGTCTGCAACCAGCTGATTGACAACGATCCCTATTCGTTTATGTACTGGAACGACTTGGCTCACCTCCACATGGTGCAAGGGGAATATGAGCAGGCCATCGAAGCCCTCGACTTCGCACTGACCATCAGCGCCGAAAAAGAGCAGGTTAACCAAACGAAGGTGTTCAAAGGCTATTGCCTCTACATGAATGGCAGCTACGAGCAGGCCATCGAGTTGTATCAGGAGCTCAGCGACAACGGCAGGACGGAATGGGAGGTCAACTCCCTAATAGCCCATTGCCACGTGCAGATGCAACACTTCGACGAAGCCTATGAGATATTGAAGGAGCTGATCAAGCACGATGAGCAGGAAGCGTACGCCATCGCGATGCACGACTTTGTGATTTGCTGCATGATGAAAGGCAAGCGGGAAGAGGCCTATCAGGCCTTGAAGGTGGCTGTCAGCAAACATCCGCTCGACGAGGGGTTGCTGATGGTATATTCGCTTTTCGGGATTTTCGACAAGAAGAAGATGCCGGAGATCAAAAACACGATAGATCGCTCCATCACCCTGCTCTGCCCCGCGGCCAACGACCCCTCGATCAGCACGAAATGCTACAAGCTGCTCGAAATCGGCAAATCCTATCTGGCCATGGGCGACAAAGAGAACGCCTTGGTCTATTTCGACCTAATCTTGCGCATCCGCCCCGACATGGAGGAGCTGCAAGAGCCCCTGTCGCAGGTATTCGCCGATGAAGAGTTTCCCACCAAGGCCCTCAGCCAACACGTGGTGAACATCATCACCCAGGGCGAGGCCACCGAGGAGGAGCTGGCCGAATACCTCTGCAATGAAGACTACAAAGACACGGTCAAGACAGACGACGCAAAGCAAAACCTGATTCAGAAACTCCTATCGGATGAGGGAATAAATAATTAAGAAACCGGAAGGAAAAAGCATGACAACAAAACGAGGATTGAAAGCATATGGGACGTTGGTCCTGAAAGGAATGGGTATGGGCGCGGCTGATGTCGTGCCGGGCGTATCGGGCGGCACAATCGCCTTTATCGTAGGCATCTACGAGGAGCTGATCGACTCCATCAAAAGCATCAACGCAAGCAGCCTACGCCTCCTCTTCAGCGGCAAGATCGGCGCCTTCTGGAAGGCGATCAACGCCAACTTCCTGCTCTCCATCGTAGCGGGCATCTGCATCAGTGTCTTCTCGTTGGCAAAGCTCATCACCTATCTTTTGGAGCACCAGCCTATCTTGGTCTGGTCGTTCTTCTTCGGCTTGGTGTTGGCCTCCACCTGGTTTGTTGGCAAGGCGATCAAGCAGTGGCAACCCAAAACCTACGTCAGCTTTGCGATAGGCACGCTGCTGGCCTACTACATCACCGTGGCCACTCCCGCCGAGACGCCCACCCACCCGCTTTTCATCTTCCTCTGCGGAGCCATCGCCATTTGCGCCATGATCCTTCCCGGCATCTCGGGCAGCTTCATTTTGGTATTGCTGGGCAAATACTTCTACATCATGGATGCGGTTAAGAGCCTGAAGCTCTCGGTGCTGCTGATCTTCATAGCGGGAGCCGGCATTGGCATCACCACCTTCTCACGCCTCCTTTCCTATGCGCTGCGCCGCTTCCACGACACGACAATCGCACTGCTTGCGGGCTTTATGCTGGGCTCACTCAACAAGGTGTGGCCCTGGAAAGAGACCCTTGAGACCTACACCGACAGCCACGGCGCCATCAAACCCCTGGTTGAGCAAAACATCCTGCCAAACGCCCATATCGCCGAAGCTATCGGACTGATGTTCATCGGTTTCATCATGGTTTACATCCTGGAGAAGCTCTCCTCCAACAAAGAGGCCTAAGCTTGACGTGCTGTCCTTTTTGTAAAAGATAAGATATATTATAGCCGCCCCTTGCCAAAAAATGCGTACCTTTGAAGCCACAAAGGATTATGCCTCGCAGCAAATAAAACTAGTTAAGTTATGTCGAATATTAAAGGAGCTGTAGTGGTCAACACCGAACGGTGCAAAGGATGCAACCTTTGCGTGGTGGCCTGTCCGGCTGGCGTGTTGGAGCTACATCCACGAGAAGTCAACAACAAAGGATATCATTATGTTTATATGAAGCAGCCGGAGGCGTGTGTGGGATGCGCCAGTTGCGGACTGGTCTGCCCAGATGGCTGCTTAACGATTTACCGAGCTAAAAAATAAAGGGAACATGGCAGAAGAAATAAGATTGATGAAGGGAAACGAAGCGATCGCCCATGCCGCCATCCGGCTTGGAGTGGATGGCTATTTCGGTTATCCAATCACCCCTCAATCCGAGATATTAGAGACACTGATGGCCGAGATGCCTTGGAAGACCTCCGGCATGGTGG
Organism: uncultured Parabacteroides sp.; assembly: GCA_934718155.1. Lineage (GTDB taxonomy): Bacteria > Bacteroidota > Bacteroidia > Bacteroidales > Tannerellaceae > Parabacteroides. Next base: position 20,611 of record CAKUZF010000008.1, read on the forward strand.
TGCTACAGGCCGAAAGTGAGTTGGCCGCTATCAACATGGTGTATGGTGGTGCCGGCACAGGAAAGAAGGTCATGACCTCCTCCTCCAGCCCTGGCGTGAGCCTAATGCAGGAAGGTGTTTCCTACATTGCCGGAGCAGAGCTCCCCTGTTTGATTATCAACGTCATGCGTGGAGGCCCGGGCTTGGGCACAATCCAACCCAGCCAAGCCGACTATTTCCAAACCGTAAAAGGCGGCGGACACGGCGACTATCGCCTCATTGCCTTGGCTCCAGCCTCCGTGCAGGAGATGGCCGACTTTGTTGGTTTAGGCTTTGAGCTGGCATTCAAATATCGCAACCCGGCCATCATCCTGACCGACGGCATCATGGGCCAAATGATGGAGAAGGTTACACTCCCACCCTTCCAGCCTCGCCGCACAGAGGCGGAGCTTGTCGCAGAGTGTCCTTGGGCCGCTTCAGGACGCAAGGCCGGCCGCAAGCCGAACATTATCTCCTCGTTGGAACTGGATCCCGCAAAGATGGAGGAGCGCAACTTGAGCCTCCAAGCCAAATACCAACAAATCGAGGCCAACGAAGTGCGCTACGAAGAGTTCCTCTGCGACGATGCCGAATATCTGCTGATCGCCTTTGGATCGGCAGCCCGCATTTGCCAGAAGACCGTAGAGATCGCACGTGCAGAGGGTATTAAGGTGGGTCTTTTGCGCCCGATCAGCCTTTGGCCATTCCCAACGCAGGCCATCGCCGCCTATGCCAACCGGGTGAAAGGCATGCTGTCGGTCGAGCTCAACGCCGGACAGATGGTAGAAGACGTTCGTTTAGCGGTTGAAGGAACGGTGAACGTGGCTCACTTCGGCCGTTTGGGCGGCATAGTATTCACTCCCGACGAGGTATTGGCAGCCTTGAAAGACAAACTGATTAACGTATGAAACGACACAGCAAAGCAGACGAGATATTGACACTCTGTTTCATGTTGCTGGCGATCGCAGCCGTAGTGTGCTACTTCGCCGTAAGCGACAAGAGCCTATTCATGTATTGCGGCGGGGTGGCTATCGTGCTCCGATTGGTGCAGTATGTCCTCCGCTTTATCAACTAAGATAGCACTATGGAATTCGATGAAATCATAAAACCGGAAAACTTGGTCTATACAAAGCCCAAGTTGATGAACGACAACCCCATGCATTACTGCCCCGGTTGCAGTCATGGCGTTATCCATAAACTCATCGCCGAGGTGGTGGCCGACCTCGGCTTAGAAGAGCAGACCATTGGCGTTTCGCCCGTGGGATGCGCCGTTTTTGCCTACAACTACATCGATATCGACTGGATAGAAGCAGCGCATGGACGTGCACCCGCCGTGGCAACCGCCATGAAGCGACTCAACCCCAACAAGATGGTGTTCACTTACCAAGGCGACGGCGACTTGGCCGCCATTGGCACGGCCGAGACCATTCACGCCGCCAACCGTGGCGAAAACATCGTGATCATCTTCGTAAACAACGCCATCTATGGCATGACAGGCGGACAAATGGCCCCAACCACGCTCGAAGGCATGCCAACAGCCACTTGCCCCTATGGCCGTGACGTCGCACTTAATGGCTATCCGCTGAAAATAGCCGACCTCTTGGCGCAACTCGAAGGCACTTGCCTCGTCACACGTCAAAGCGTGCACAACCCTGCGGCCGTACGCAAGGCGAAACGAATGCTTACCAAAGCTTTCCAAAACGCCATGGCGGGCAAGGGCACATCGGTAGTGGAGTTTGTATCCACTTGCGCTTCAGGCTGGAAAAAGAGCCCTGAGAAAGCCAACCGCTGGATGGAAGAGAACATGTTCCCCTTCTATCCGTTAGGCGATTTAAAGAACAAGGAATAAACGGTGTTACCGACAAAGAGACAGACAATGAAGAAAGAAATTATCATAGCTGGTTTTGGTGGACAGGGAGTCTTGTCGATGGGTAAGATTCTTGCCTACGCAGGCCTTATGGAGGGAAAAGAGGTCACTTGGATGCCCTCTTATGGACCGGAGCAACGAGGAGGAACAGCCAATGTGACCGTCATCCTGAGCGACGAACGCATCAGTTCGCCTGTATTGAACACGTTCGACATCGCCATCATCCTGAACCAGCCCTCTATGGAGAAGTTTGAGTCGAAAGTGAAGCCCGGAGGTATCCTAATCTACGATGGCTATGGCATCCATACCACCAGCCAGCGCACCGACATCAACATCTACCGCATCGACGCGATGGACACCGCGACCGAAATGCAGAACGAAAAGGTGTTCAACATGCTCATCCTTGGAGGACTATTAGGCATATGCCCAATGGTGAAAATCGACAACGTGATGTTGGGCCTGAAGAAGTCACTTCCAGAGCGCCATCACCATCTGTTGCCCATGAACGAGGAAGCCATCCGCAAAGGCATGGAAATCATACAAAAAGTGTAGAACTCATTTTTCAGACGCGCGCCTCATGAAGTTTCCCTATCTCTATCTGGTGCTCCTGCTGGGAGTGAGCTTGGATTCCGCCCAGGCACAAGGACGAACCGCACGTACCTCGTCGAACCGAGGTAGGTTCTCTCTCTCCAATCTCTCATCAGCTAACCGAGAACTGCCTGACAGCTTACTGAACGACAGCACGGCCTTGACGACGACGAGGCGAATTACGGCCTATGCCCTCACACCATTGTTGGGCGAACGCTACGAGGTGCCGATGGACACGAGCCGGTTGAACTACGCCATCTCTACGGTGCCCGACGCCTATAGCTTGGCCACGGGCTTCTTAGCGAACGTAGGTTCTCCGTTCCAGACCAAGATTTTCAGTGAGCGAAAAGAGGCACGCGACTTCATTTTTGCCGACGCCTACGACCCCTACATCACTACGGCTACCAACGCACTATTCTACGACACGAAAGTGCCCTACACCCAAGTGGCCTACACCACGGGAGGAGCCAGCCAAAACAAGATGGACCGGCTGAAAGGCGTGATGACGATCAACTTCGGCAAACACATCAACGTGGGTGGCGACTTAGACTACATCTACAGCCGAGGCTATTACAACTCGAACGGAAACAAGCTGTTGAGCTATCGCCTTTTCGGCAATTACCTGACAGACCGCTACGAGCTGCACGCCTACTTGAGCAACTTCAACTTCATCAACTTCGAGAATGGCGGAATGACCGACGACCGCTACATAACCGAACTCGAAAACCTTCCGGAAAGCCAACGCCGAATCGACACCAAGTCTTACCCCGTGCGCTTCACCCAAACATGGAACCGTGTGCGCGGCAAGGAGTATTTTCTGACCCATCGCTACAACCTTGGCTTCACCCGTGAACTGGACGAGACCGACGAGGAAGGCAATCTGAAAGAACAATTCATTCCCGTGAGTAGCCTTATCCACACGGTGCACTACACCGACAATCGTCGCCGATTCATCTCGAAGGACGCGGCCATCGACACCTGCTACACGCAGCGCTATGGCATAGACAAATCGCTCAACGACCAAATGTCTACTTGGAACCTCAAGAACACCGTGGCCTTAGCCATGCGCGAAGGTTTCCAAGACTGGGCCAAGTTTGGCCTTACCGCTTTTGCCACTTTCGAGAAGCGTAAATTCCGGTTGGCCGCACCTGTACCCAATCCGGTCGACAACCTCGACTTCGCCACCTCGGAGGTCTTCGACGAGTTTACCACCTACATCGGAGGCGAGCTGTCGAAACGTCGTGGCAGCCTCTTGACCTACAACGTCAGAGGCGAAGTGGCTATTGCCGGTAGCGATGCGGGCGAATTGCGTGTAGAAGGCGAGCTGAAAACCCGGTTCAAGCTCTTGGGCAAGGAGGCCAGCGTGCAGGGAGAGGGCTACATCAAGAACCTTACCCCCGCCTTCTTCCAACGTCATTTCCATGGCCGTTACTTCTGGTGGGACAAATCGCTCAGCAAGACGCAGCGCGTTTATGCCGGGGCGAAGGTCAACATCGAATCTACCCGCACCCAACTCTCGGGAGGCGTTGAGAGCATCCAAAACTACGTGTATTTCGGCTCCGACGGAACGCCGCAACAAAGCGACAAGAACATCCAAGTCATCACGCTTCGTTTGAAACAAGATTTCACCTATCGGGCCTTTGGATGGGAGAACGAAGCGTGCTATCAGCTTAGCAGCGAAAAGAGCGAGCTGCCGCTACCTACCGCCAGCATCCACTCCAATATTTATGTGGCACCCAAGCTGGCAAAGGTGCTCACCGTGCAGCTTGGCGCGGACGTGCACTACCACACCGCCTACTATGCGCCCTACTACGAGCCTGCTACACAGCAGTTCCAGACGCAAAGCGAGGTAAAGGTAGGCAACTACCCGCTGATCAACGCCTACGTCAACATGCACCTCAAGCAGACGCGCTTTTTCGTCATGGCCTACAACATCGGATCGAAGTTCGTAAAGCCCAACTACTTCTCTTTGGCCCACTACCCCTTAGACCCGATGTCTATTCGCATGGGTATCTCGGTGATGTTCAACAACTAAAGCATCCCTCATGAAAAAGAAAAGGCATCTTCTCCTGCTCTACGTGGCGCTGTTACTCATAGCCCTCGCGACGATGACACAGCTGTGGCGTCATCAGCGAGACGCAGCCTCACTCCTCCCGCGAGACTATCCGGAGATCGCGGCCGAAGGCATCTTGCGTCTATCGACCGAGTACGATCAGTTGGGGTATTTCGTCTCGGGCGACACGTTGACGGGATTCCAGTATGAATTGAGCCAAGCCATTGCCGAGCTTTCCGGCCTGGAAGTGCAGATTCAATTAGAGATGAACCTCAATAAAAGCTTTGAGGCGCTCAACAGTGGTGAGACCGACGTGATTGCCCGCAACCTGCCCATCACCACCGAACTGCGCGAGAGTTTTCTCCTGACCGATCCCATCGTGCTCAACAAGCAAGTGCTCGTACAACGGAAACGTCAGAAAGGCGACTCCCTGCTCGTTCGCAATCAGCTCGACCTGGCCCGCAAGACACTCTATGTGCCCCAAGGATCGCCGGCGCTGCTCCGCATCAGCAACTTGGTATTCGAGATAGGCGACACCATCTATGTGAAGGAAGACGAGCGCTACTCTTCGGAACAATTGCTCATCCTCGTCGCCAAGGGCGAGATCGACTATGCCGTATGCGACCAGCAAGTGGCCCGTAAGATCCAGCAGGAGTATCCCGACCTCGACATCGAGACCGACATCAGCTTCACTCAGCTCCAGTCGTGGGCCGTACGCAAAGAGGCCCCTCTCCTGCTCGACAGCCTCAACCATTGGTTCAACCAGCTGAAGGAGACAGGTCGCTACGACAAGATCTACCGCCGTTATTACAGCAAATAAGGCTTCTCAAACCCTATTTCTCACGGGCAAAATCTACGGCCCTATTGATATAGTCGTTGAATGGCTTAGTCGTGCGGAAGATCGCCGCTACACGCTGCGCCAAATCGGGAGCCAAGACAAACTCATCGTCAACAGGCGCATCCAGGCAATAACTACGCAAGCGCACCCAATCGGCATAAGGGGCATCGGCCGCATACTCCTTAGGCACTCGCTTCAAGGCATTCTCCCAATCTACGTGGAAACGACCATCTATGCCCGACAGCACCTCGCCGCTAAACTCCTCCCAGCCCGCGCTAATGTCCTCACGCAAGATTTTCACCGCCTTGGGCTCGTAGCAATAGTTGCCCGCCGCCAACATGTGCGCGTCGGGATAGCTATCAGAGGCACCCGTACTCACTTGGAAATAATAGCCAGCGTGCATCGATTTCTTTCCGCCCGGAGCCATGAACACGCCAAAATGCGTCTTATAGGGCGACTTATCGGCACTGAAACGCGTGTCGCGGTAAATCCGATAGGTACATTCCTTCAATGTTAGTGGGGCGATGTCACGGTCGAAAGCCCCTACCTCTTGAATCAACTCCTCGCAAAAGGCATTCCATCGCTGTTGCGCCTCGACATAGCGAGGTTTATTCTCTTGAAACCATTCTCTGTCATTATGTTGCGCCAAGTCGCGCAAAAAACGAATTACATTTTTCATCTCTATTTGCTAAACTAAATTAAGCCTGTCGTAAAAATACATACTATTTTCATGCGAGCAAAACGAACAACCAATTAAAATTTTGCTTTACTTTGCGGTCGATTTGGTAATCCTGTCGGCAAATCGACCGAAGGATGCAAGGGAATCCGGTGTAAGACCGGAGCTGTACCCGCAGCTGTAACCTCCACCAAAAATCGTCTGTATCCACAGAGCCACTATCGCCTTGAGCGACGGGAAGGCAACACAGACCGAGGAGGGAGCCAGAAGACCTGCCAAGATCAAGACAATAAACGCACGACGCTTCCGGGAATAAGGAGCGAGGCGGTAGGATTTTTAGCTAAATAATTGGTTTTTCAATTGTCTGTTTTCCCAAACAGGCAAGGGGATTTCTATTTGCGTTCCACCTCTTCATCCTCCAAAGGCGAAGTGCGCTGTTACTAATTGCGCAAGAACGATTTAAGATGAAACTCGGACTGATATTGATTGGCGCTGGCATGGCTTCATTCGCCTCGGCACAAAGTATTTTGGATGGTAAGAAAGCGGAAGAACTCTCGGTGCTTCTCGACGAGATCGTGGTGACAGGCACCGGCACGGAGCACTACCTGAAGGATGCCCCTGTGCAGACAGAGGTGATCACACGCAAGGCGTTAGAGCAATACCAAGCGCGCAACATAGAGGAGTTGCTCAACGGCCTCTCGCCCTCGCTGACGTTTCACGACGGCGACATGGGCAGCCGCATTCAGCTGAACGGCTTAGGGAACGACTACATCTTGATCATGATAGACGGGAAGCGCATGAATGGCGACGTGGGCGGACAAAACGACCTGAACCTGCTGAACCTGTCAAACATCGAGCGCATCGAGATCGTGAAGGGAGCAGCCTCATCGCTCTATGGCAGCGATGCCATAGCGGGTGTGATCAATATCATCACCAAGAAGACTCACGACAAGGTGGAGGTGAGCAGCACCTCTCGCGTCGGCGAATATGGCGACGTGCGTGAAAGCGCATCCGTCGGTCTGACCATAGGCAAAGTAAAGAGTGTCACTGGCTTAAACATGCGTCACACGGATGGCTGGCGCAACACCGACCTGCAATGGACGCAGCAGCAACTGAAACCAGGGTCGACCATGAAGACGGTGAACCGTGCCACCAACTACACCGTGAGCGAGAACTTGGAGTGGGCACTCAACAAACGATTGACACTGACTGGAAGCGGCTCGTACTACGAACGATGGGTAGCTCGCTCGCATGGAGCGTGGAGCTACTTGCCCAACGACTTCTACTACCGCAACTACAGCGTGGCGGGAGGCGCGAAGTACAAGTTGAACGGACGCAACCAACTGACCGCCGACCTCTCATACGATCGCTATGGCTACTTCTACGACTATAAGTTGCAAGAGGTGACCGACTACTTCATCGATGGGAAACGCGTGACACACTATCCGGGTCAGCGCATCAAGCAAAGCGTGCAGCAGCAGGTGTTAGGCCAACTGAAGGGCGTGTTCTACTTCGGAGAGAGCCACATCGTGAACGCCGGCTTCGAATACCTCTATAACCACCTCGAATCGCCTCACCACATCGACGGCGATGAGGCTTCGGTCTATACCGTGGCTGCCTACGGACAGGAGGAATGGACAGCCTCAGACCACTGGGTATTGACCGTGGGCGCACGAGGCACGCTGCACAAAGAGACAGGGTTCAACATGAGTCCAAAAGTGTCAGCCCTTTACAAAGTAAACGACTTCAACCTGCGTGCCTCCTATGCGTTAGGCTACAAATCACCTACGGTCAAAGAGCTGTACTACAACTACGTGGCCACCTTGGGCGGAGGAGCCTTAACGGCTTATCACGGCAACACCGACTTGAAGGCGCAGACCTCGCAATATGCGTCGATCGGCGTGGAATACACGGGCAAAACCTTTCAAGCCAGCTTGACGGGCTACACCAACCAGTTGCGCAACATGATCGAATTGATTGATATCAAGGTGACTCCCGAGGAAAAGCTGAATGAGATTGAGCGCAGCAAAGCCTATCGCAACTTGACGAAGGCGCGGATATGGGGCGTAGACTTCACCTTCCGCTATCAACCCACGAAAGCGTTCAACGTGAGCGGTGGCTACAGCTTCGCCGACCCCAAGGCACAATATCCCAACCAAGGGGCGAACTACATGCAATACATCCCCATCGATGCGACCTCGCAGCATAACGCGTCGCTCAACGCCTCTTGGCAGCACGCGTGGAAACGCTACAAGTTGGGACTAACCGTGAACGGGCGTTACCAGTCGGAGCGTCGCTACGTGGTAAACAACAACCCTGAGGGGTTTCAGACTTGGCGCATCAACACGGCGCACACATTGTTAGGCATGAAACGCTGGACGATGACACTCAACGTGGGCGTAGACAACCTCTTCGACTACGTTGACCGCACGCCCTTCGGGCGCAACCGTGCGACCACCACACCGGGGCGCAACTTCTACGCCTCCGTGGTGTTGAAATACAAAAGTAAGTAAGCAACAAATTATCAATAATTTTATTCACTAAACATCATGTTAAAGAATTTATTCAAATCTAAGATGGTAGCAGCCATGATGGCTGTAGCATTGAGCGCAGGTTTCGCTTCTTGTAGCGATGACGACGATCCCGAGACTACACTAAATCCGGCTGAGCAGCAGGTAGCCAACACCAAAAAGAACGACACGGCGCTGTTGCTCTGTACGTTTGGTAGCACCTACAACGAGTCACTCTCAGTGTATGACGACATTATTAAAGACTACGCCGCTGAGTTTCCCGGCGTGGATATCTACATGTCGTTCACTTCAAGAACCTGTATCAACCGTGTGCAGGCATCTACAGGCATTGAGCGCTACGAGCTGGATCAATGGTTGCACGCCATCGGCGACGCCGGTTACAAGCGAGTAGCCGTACAGTCATTGCACGTAATCCCAGGCGAGGAGTACCTCTCTTTGATGAACACCGATATCAAGAAGTATTTCATGATTCAGTGGTTCCCCACCATCGATGTATTGAGAAGCGCCAACTTGCTCTCTACCGACGAGGATACAGAGGCGGTAGCCAGTGTTTTGGCTAACCACTACAAGGAGCAGCTGAACGACGAGAAAAACATCGTCTTGCTGATGGGCCATGGTAACCCCGACGAGAATTACAATGCCAACCAGAAATATGCCGACGTACAGAAAGCAATTCAGGCTAAGACAACGTTCAAGAACGTATTCGTAGGTACAGTTGACTATGGCGATATGTTGTTCTGGCCGAAGGAAGAAGAGGAGAATCCGGCTGACCGTATCTCTGACGAGAAGGTGGTTCGCAGCGAATATCCGGCTTGTATGTACTCACAGATCATGTCATACTGCGAAGCTCACAACTTGAAACCGGCCGACGTGAAGGTATTTATCGCTCCGTTTATGTCAATCGCCGGAGACCACGCTCACAACGACTTGTGGGGTCTGGAGGCTTTGGCCGAGGACGCAAGCTTAGACGATGTAGAGTTGAACAGCAACGAGTTCAGCTGGCGTGAGCGTCTGGAGAAGATGGGCTTCCAGGTGCAGCGCGACTTCGAGGCTCACCCGAGTTCGCAGGTTGGCGCAGATCATGGTATCGTGTCAGGTTGCAACATCAAGGCATTGGGTAGCTATCCTGAAATCCGTAAGATTTGGGTTAAGCACATGCGTGAGCAGTGGGATGCTGATGCATGGATGAACGGCGAGGATTATCAATAAACGAACCTATAATTGATCGCTTGAGCAGGACACCCGGTAACGAGTGTCCTGCTTTCTTTTGTCAGCGACTCATCGTGCCGCCAAGCCATCGATCCGCACCTTGGCGATTGCCTTGCGGATAGGGCCTTCACCCACAAGGGGCGCATGGGCATCCTCGGGATAGAGCAGGTAGAACTGGCCCGGACGCACCTCGATGTAGGCTGCGGCAGGCTGGGTATAGAAGGCGATATCACGCGCCTCATCGAAAGGCGCATCGCTCGCGCCTTTTACATCGCTTAGGGCTTTCCAGCCTACCACCTCGCTGGCACTAAGCGGAAATTGGATGTCGATATACTTGCGATGCACCTCCAATCGACGCTCCTCGGCGGGCTGCATCTGCGCATCGTCTACATTGATAAACAACTCTTCGCCCTTCAAATTGATGCGTCCGGCAGGAACCTTCGTGAGGTCGTGCTGACGCATGTAAGCAAACAACTCCTTAAACAGCGGGTGAAGCGCCTCATAGCGCTCCGCCTGCGATAAATCCGCTACAATCATTTCTCTCTTATATTCTTACCAATTGTTGATTAAACGTATAAGCTCCATCCGTAATCTGCTCCAGCGAAAGCGACTGGAAAGTCAGGTCGTACACCTCCATCGGCTGGCTGCCGCAATGTTTAATAAGCGAACGTGTAGTTAAAACCCGCCTTCAACCAAAATCCCGGTTGGGGAATATTGCCCAAGTCGTAATAGGTGGCATCAAACAGGTTGTTCAATTCGGCATAGATATTCAACGCCTTATGCTGCCAGTTCAGCTTCAGATCGACCACGCAATAGGGAGCGTAGGGCTCTTCGTAGGCGGGCTTCTGCGCCTCGAACTTCGTGTAGCTGCCCGCACGATCTTGCCAACGCAGATACCAAGAGGCAGAGAAACCTCGCCAAATGTCATGACTCAACTGCGCCGTGAACTTATGCTTCAGGTAATCCAAGGCATAATTAGAGATGAGATCCTCGCTCTCCTTCTTCTGATGGATATAGGCGTAGCCCAGCTCAATCTTGCGCACGAAACCACGGCCGCCCAGCCACTCTTTCGGCAGGATGCTAACGTTGGTCTCTACGCCTAAGTTGTCCACATCGGTCAGGTTGCGGCTCTCCCACAGGTCTTCGGGGTTTTTCTTCACCCAGTCGATCATGTCTGTGCCCTTGCGATAAAACCCGGCCACATGCGCCCGGAAGAAATAGCTGCCATACTTCACGCCCAGCTCGAAGGCCTCGCTCTTCTCCGGCTTCAAGTCGGGGTTGCCTATGTTGGTCTTGCTGCTATAGAACAGGTCGGTGAAGGTAGGCATTCGCAACGCTCGGTTCCAGCTGCCATAGAGGCTGAAGTCGGAAGCGAAACGGAAGCTTGCGTCTACACCCGGATAGAAGCGCACGCCCTGATTGAGCGCCGAATTATAGTTGGCCAAGACACCCGCCGAGAGGGAGAAGTTGCCCAGCAAGAGGTTGTGCTCCAAGAAGTAGCTGATGTTGCTTCGGCTGTAGCTCTTCGTGAATTGCCCCTCCTTCTCGAAAGGGACATCCTGAGGCTCCTTCATCGGATTGCCCAGCACATTGCTTCGCACGCTCTCGCTCCGAAACTCTACGCCCATGCTGGTCGTTCCCAGCTGCCAAGTGGTAGCGGCGTTGAGGTTCGTGCCATACACGTTGGTCTCGTGGTAATTGTACCCCGTGTACCAAGAGGCGGGATCGCTTCTGAAAAGCTCGAAGCGGTCGGTGTGGCGCGTCCAATACACCTTCGGGGTGAAACGGATTTTACCTTTGGTCTCGCCTCCCGCCGAAAGGAAAAAGCGGCGAGTCTTGTCGTACTGGTTGGGATAGGCAGCCGAATAGAAGCTATTGGCACCATACCCCTTGTCGTTATAGCCCGCCTGGAATTGGAAGTCGGCCTCCTGGCTCTTCACCTGCGATTGCCAGAAGAGGTTCAGTTGCTTAAAGTCGGTGTTATCGGTGTATCCTCCCGAGTGGGCATAACCTGCCGAGAGACGCTGGCTGAAGTTTCCTTTAGCCTGGTTCACGCCCGCCTCCAGCTTCCAAAGCTTGTGCATTCCGGCATAGTTGTCGGTCGTGATGGTGTTCGATGCGCTGCTCTTGGTGATGATGTTGATCGCTCCAGCGAAGGCACTGGCTCCAAAGACGCGGGATGAGGGACCAGAAATCACCTCAATACGTTCGATGTCGGAAAGGTTGACCGGGATGTCGAAACTGTAATGGCCCGTCTGAGGGTTAGAAAGGTTCACTCCGTTGAGGAGCACCGCAATCTGGTCGAACGTACCGCCTCGGATGGAGATGTCGGCTTGCGTACCGCCCTCTCCTCGCTGGCGCACATCGACGCCTGCGGCATATTCTAATAGGTCTTGGATACTGGTGACAGGGGCCGCCTCGATCTCGCGGGCGGAGATGACCGTCACAATCTTTGTCGCTTGGTTGAGTGCGATAGGCGCACGGGAAGCCGTCACCTCGATCTCCTCCAGCTCGACTTGAGTGGATGCGCTATTGGCCTTTTGTTCAGCCCGTTTTTGCACCTGCGCATTAGCCGGCAAGGCAAAGAGCAGGGTCGAAGCGCTGATCACTCCAATGTTGATCACTTTGTGCATACTGCGAAAGGCCGCATAGCTCCGCCGCTCGAAGTGACGGAAACGAACGGTCTCCGCCGCAGCGGCAGATCTCCAATCTTTCATTTCTTCTTTTTTAGGTTCGTATTGGATTGTGTTGGATAATCGGGATAGAGTAAATATTTCTTTCGGATCTGTTTATACTTCTCCAGCTCGGGCTGCCAGCTGGCACGGATCTCCTCTTCGCTGAAGCCACGAATGATCTGGAAGCGCAACTGCTTCGAGCCGGCCAAGAGGTCGAACCACTGGGGGCGAGAGAAGAAGAAGGCCTTCTGATCGCCCGACTTCTCGTAGAAATCGAGGAAGAAGCGCAGCGTCAATCCGCCCTCGAAAGGCAGCTCACGCAGGTCGACGCCATAGCAAAGCTTATCTTTCTGCAAGGGGTTGGTGTCGAAACCTGGCAAGGCGGTGGGCGTGAACGTGAAATCGCCAAACTTCGGGTCGGGGAAGCCTAACACCTGAAACGGGAAATAGGTGCCTCTACCCACGCTAACTTGTGTAGCCTCGAAGAAGCAGAGCGAGGGATACAGGCGGATAGCCTGGTCGTTGGAAAGGTTGGGCGAAGGCTTCACCGGCAACCAATAGGGATCGCCATGCCGCCAATTCTCCATCGTGACCACCGTCAGCTCGCAACTGTCGGCGGGGTTCTTCAGCCATTTCTCGCCATTGATCATGCGGGCGAGCTCGCCCACGGTCAAGCCATGAAGAATGGGCAACGGATCTACGCCCACGAAGCTCTCGAAGCCAGGTTGGCGCATCGGACCATCAACAAAGTCGTTCGGATTAGGTCGATCAAGCACTACGAAGGGCTTGTGCTGCTCGGCGCAGGCCTCCATCACATAGTGCATCGTGCTGATATACGTATAGAATCGAGCCCCCACGTCTTGAATGTCGAACACCATAATATCGATGTCGGCCATCTGCTCGGCCGTTGGCTTTTTGTTTTTGCCATAAATAGAGATGATGGGGACGCCCGTCTTCGTGTCGCGGCTATCCTTGATTTCCGCACCGGCATCGCCTGTCCCACGGAATCCATGCTCAGGGGCAAACACCTTGCGCACATAGATGCCCTTTGACAGGAGCGCATCCAACAGGTGTACCTGCGATTGTTCCAAGATAGAGGTCTGATTAACCACCAATCCCACTCGCTTCCCTTGAAGCAACGAGGTGATCACCTCCATACGCTCCGCTCCGAGGCGAAGCTCGCCGCCTTCGGCTCCCCACATCGAGAAGCAACAGAGGCAGCCTATCACGGCAATTAGCAGCCTTTTCATATTCGATGAATCAAATTTAGTATCTTATACATATATAATATACACCTCACCGCCCATGCGCATCGGCATGAGACAAGTTTTATTTTGCGGCAAAAGTACGAATTATTTTCACAGAAATTTATACTTTTGGAGCGAATTTGATAATAATGCCTTATGAACATAAAGTTTCTGTGTTATGCGCTCTGTCTGACAGGGCTTTCATTCGCGCCTGCCATGCAGGCGCAAGAGGTCTTACCCGAGTACACCCAAGCCCGCAAGTTTGCTCCCTCTAATGCCGAGCAATGGCTGTTCTCCTACACGGTCACGCCTCATTACTTCAAAGGGAGTTCTAAGTTTTGGTACGATTATAAGACCAGCGATGGCACCCGTTGGTATGTAGTAGATCCCGACTCTCGCAGGAAGCAGGAGCTCTTCGACCGCGACGAGCTGGCCGCCCGCCTGAGCGAAATCACCCAAGAGCCCTTCGCCGGTCAGCAGCTGGAACTGAAAGAACTGCGACTGAGCGACGACGACCGCACCTTCACCTTCACGCTGAAGGGGGCACACGGCAGCTACCTCTTCGCCTACGACTATCAGTCGCAAGCACTGAAGCAAATCGAAAAAAGCGACCTGCCCGTGCCTAATCGTTGGGCCAACATCTCGCCCGACAAACAGCGGGTTGTCTACGCCAAAGACCTGAACCTCTACACGATGAGCTACGCCGACTTCGAACGCCTGCAAAAGGATCCGAAGGCGGAAGGACTCCAAGAGACGGCCCTCACCACCGACGGCGAGCCCCACTTCGGCTTTGGCATGCCCCGCAACATCATGAGCGGAGACACGCTGCTCAACCACAAGCGTAAATACGTAGGCGGAAACTGGTCGCCCGACGGCCGCTACTTTGTGGCCACCCTGACCGACCAACGGGCCGTGAAGGAGCTGTGGGTGGTGCACAACACGGCGAAGCCCCGCCCCACCTTAGAGACCTATAAGTATCAGATGCCGGGCGAGGCAGGCTCGCCCATCACCCATCTCTACCTGTTCGACCTGCAGCAAGGCCAGCGCAAGGAGATCAAGACAGACCGCTTCAAGGATCAGGTCATCAGCCTCGCCACCAAGCCCGATAAGCTGAACGATGGCGACGACCAACAATCCGTCTGGCTGGGCGACAACGAGACCTTCTACCTGACCCGCACAAGCCGCGACATGAAGCGCATCGACATTTGCGCCTACACGATGGGGCAAGACTCCATCCGCCCACTGATTGAGGAGCGCATGAAGACCTCGATGGAGAGCCGCCCCTTGGCCCTCACAGAGAATGGCAAAGAGATGATACAATGGAGCGAGCGCGACGGATGGGCGCACCTCTACCTATATGATAACACCGGGAAGCTGAAGAACCGCATCACCAAGGGCGCATGGCACGTGAACTCGATCGTGGAAGTGGACAGCAAGAGCCGCGTGGTCTACTTCATCGCCAATGGCCGCGAGAAAGACGACACCACGCCCTACTATGAGCACCTCTACCGCGTGAACTTCGACGGTTCGGGCTTGAAACTGGTAACGCCCGGCAACTATTTCCACCTGACAAGCATGGATCGGCAGGGCCGCTACGTGGTAGACAACTACTCGCGGGTGAACACCGTTCCCGCGACGGCTCTCTACGACAACCAAGGCAACAAGCTGATGACTCTGGAAGAGAGCGACTTCTCGCAGCTGAAACAAGCGGGCTACCAATTCCCGGAGCCTTTCCAAGTGAAGGCCGCCGACGGTGTGACCGACCTCTACGGCGTGATGTTCAAGCCCTTCGACTTCGACTCTACGAAGGTGTATCCAGTCATCAACTATGTCTATCCCGGACCGCAGACCGAGGGCACCTTCTTCCGCTACATCCCCTTGAACCCCCGCACCGATCGCCTGGCGCAGGCCGGCTTCATCGTGGTGTGCGTAGGCCATCGAGGCGGCCATCCCAGCCGCTCGAAATGGTATCACAACTACGGCTACGGCAACCTGCGCGACTATCCTATGGCCGACCACAAGGCAGCCATCGAGCAGCTCTGCGCCCAGCATCCCTATATGGACATCAACCGCGTAGGCATACACGGCCACTCGGGCGGCGGCTTCATGAGCACCGCGGCCATGCTGCTCTACCCCGACTTCTTCAAGGTGGCGGTCTCCTGCGCAGGCAACCACGACAACAACATCTACAACCGCTGGTGGGGCGAGAAACACCACGGCGTTGAGGAGGTGACCGACGAGCAGGGCGAGACCACGTTCAAGAGCCACATCCCCACCAACCAGGAGCTGGCGAAGAACCTGAAGGGACACCTGCTGCTGGTGCATGGCGACGTAGACAACAACGTACACCCGGCCAACACCACCGTCGTGGTAGACGCCCTGATCAAAGCCGGCAAACGCTTCGACATGCTCTTCATCCCGGGGCAACGCCACCACTTCGAAGAGTACAACGAGTACCTCTACTGGCGCATGGTGGATTACTTCTCCGAACACCTGAAGGGCCAACGCGAGCAAAGCATCGACATCAAAGACCTGAAGCTGGGCAACTGGTTTCAAGGCTATCAATAAACAACGGCCTACCGCCAACAAAAGCATAAAGCATAATTCATAATTCACACGACATGGATCCTATACAAATCATCGAGAAATACTACCCGGTAGAGTCGGATGCCTACCGCATACTGGTGGATCATAGCCGCAGCGTGGCCGACAAGGCGTTGGCCATCGGGCGTATGCATCCCGAAATGAACTTAGACCTCCCCTTTGTCGAAGAGGCCGCCATGCTGCACGACATCGGCATCTTTAAATGCAACGCCCCGGGCATTGGTTGCTACGGCGAGGCAGAATACATCTGCCACGGCTATCTGGGAGCGAAACTGATGCGGGCGGAAGGCTATCCGCGCCACGCCCTGGTGTGCGAGCGCCACACGGGCACCGGCCTCTCCTTAGAGATGATCGAACTGATGAAATGGCCCATCCCCCATCGCGACATGCTGCCCATATCGCTGGAAGAGCAGCTTATCTGCTTCGCCGACAAGTTTTTCAGCAAAACCAAGCTGGGCAAGGAGAAGTCGATCGATAAGATTCGCATCAGCCTCTCCCGCTACGGAAGCGACACGGCGGCCCGTTTCTCAGCCTGGTGTAAACTCTTTTTAGGGGAATAATTCGAGAGGGCTCACTAATTTGTTATAAATTTGCACGCTGTTACTGACTGCAAGCAAAGAATAATGCGAATTATCTATAGAGTCCTCTTTATACTATGTATGGGCTTTGCCTGGAGCGTGAGCGCTTCCGGACAGCAAGCCTCCACTATGGCCCCCTTGGCTGCCGAGCGTGTGGCCTCCTCCGACACGCTTCTTGTCGAGGGAGACAGCAGCATCTTGGCAACCGACACCCTACGCAAGAAGAATGCCCTCGACGCGCCCGTCTCCTACGAGGCGGCCGACTCCATCGTGATGACGGCAGGCAACTGGGCCTACCTCTTTGGCGAAGCCGACGTGAAATACCAAAACATCCAGCTGCAATCCGAGCAGATCGAGATGAACATGGATAGCAGCGTGGTGTATGCCAAGTTCGGCCTCGATTCCATCGGGCAGGAGTTTGGCTACCCGCTCTTCAAGGAGGGCGAGCAGGAATATGAGTCGAAGACCATGCGCTATAACTTCGGCTCGAAGAAAGGCTACATCACCGACGTGATCACCCAGCAGGGCGAGGGCTACGTCACCGCGGGACGCACCAAGAAGATGGAGGGCGACATCCTGAACATGGTAGGCGGACGCTACACCACCTGCGACGAGCATGAGCACCCGCACTTCTACATCAAGATGACCCGGGCGAAGGTGCGCCCCAACAAGAACATCGTGACCGGCCCGGTCTATCTCGTCATGGAAGACGTTCCCCTCTACCCGATCGGACTGCCGTTCTGCTTCTTCCCCTTCTCGAGCACCTACTCATCGGGTATCATCATGCCCACCTTCGGCGACGAGTCGTCGAGAGGCTTCTTCCTGCGCGACGGTGGCTACTACTTCGCACTGAGCGACTACATCGACCTGGCCGTGACGGGCGAGATCTACACGAAGGGATCGTGGGGACTCGCCGCCAAATCGGGCTATAAGAAACGCTACAAATACTCCGGCTCCTTCAACGCCTCCTACTTGGTGACCAAGACGGGCGACAAGGACTTGCCCGACTACAGCCTCTCGAAAGATTTCCAGTTGAGATGGTCGCACACGCAAGACCCGAAGGCGAACCCCTACCTCTCCTTCTCGGCCAGCGTAAACTTCTCGACCTCATCCTACGACCGAAACAACCAGAACAGCTACTATGCCCAGTCGGGCAGCTATGCGGCGGTGAACCAGAACACGAAAAGCTCTTCGATCAACATCACGAAGCGCTTCCCCAACAACCCCTTCACCATCTCGGCCAACATGAGCATCAACCAGATCACGCGCGACTCTTCGATCGCCGTCACCCTGCCCAACATGACCATCACCATGAGCCGCATCTTCCCCTTCAAGCGGAAGCACGCCGTGGGCAAGGAGCGCTGGTATGAGAAAATCGCGATGAGCTACTCAGGAACCCTGAGCAACAGCATCACGACCAAGGAAGACAAGCTCTTCAAGTCGAACCTGGTGAAAGACTGGAGAAACGCCATGCAGCACAGCATCCCCGTGAGCGCGACCTTCCAGCTCTTCAAATACATCAACATATCGCCCTCGTTCAACTACAAGGAGCGATGGTATACCAACAAGGTTGAGCAGGCCTACGACCCGCAAAGGCAAGCCGTTGTGGCACGCGACACCACCTACGGCTTCTACCGCGTCTACGACTATAGCGGGTCCATCTCGGCCTCGACCACGCTGTATGGCTTCTTCAAGCCCCTGCCCTTCCTGGGCAAGAAGGTGGAGATGATTCGCCATCGCATGGAGCCTTCGGTTTCGCTCAGCGCAGCCCCCGACTTCGCCTCCAACCATTTTGGCTTCTACCAAACCTTCGTCTATCAAGACGCCAATGGCGAGGATCACGAGTACACCTACTCGCCCTTCGCCCAAAACATGTATGGCGTGCCCAGCAAAGGCAAGCAGGGTAGCGTGAGCTTCTCCGTCAACAACAACATCGAGATGAAGATCCGCTCCGACAGGGATTCAACAGGGTTTCGCAAGATCAGCTTGATCGACAAGCTCTCGATGAGCATGAGCTACAACATGGCCGCCGACTCCTTCAAATGGAGCGATTTGAACATGGACCTACGCTTGAAGCTATCGAAGAACCAGATCCTGAACCTCAAGGGCACGTTCGACACCTACACCTACGACGAAAACGGGCGCCGCATCGATGTGCCCCGCTGGAAGGCAGGCAAAGGAATCGGCCGCCTGAAATCGACAAGCACCAGCTTCTCCTACACCTTCAACAACGACACTTTCAAGAAACTGTTTGGAGGTGGCGACAGCGACTCGAAGACGAGCGCAGCGGCCAACAACAATGCGCCCACCGACCCGACCGACCCGCAATCGGAGGGCACCAACGAAGAGAACACCGAGAATAAGGGCGGCCGCCTGCTGGGCAAAAAGAAGTCTTCGGGCGAGACCGACGAAGACGGCTACATGGTCGTGAACGTTCCGTGGAGCCTCTCCTTCAGCTATGGCCTGGCATTAAGCTACGGAGAATTCGACAGGGAAAGACGAGAGTTTAAGTATAGGCTCACCCACTCCTTGAACTTCAACGGCAACATCCAGCCGACCAAGAACTGGCGTATGAACTTCAATGCGACGTATGATTTCGACAAGCATAAGATCTCTTATATCACCTGCAGCATCACCCGCGACCTGCACTGTTGGAACATGTCGGCCAACTTCGTTCCGATTGGCCGCTTCAAATCCTATACCTTCAGTGTAGCGGTCAGCTCGTCGCTGCTCAGAGACCTGAAGTACGACAAGCACAGCAACTATCGCGACGCACAGAAGTGGTACTAAATCCACACCCCTCTCGAAGAGGCAAAATTCATCGAACAGACGGGCTAAAAAAAAACGACGGGCAACGGCGTAAATTTCGTTGCCCGTGAAAATTTATTTCGTTGCCCGTGAAAATATATTTCGTTGCCCGTGGAAATTTATTTCGTTGCCCGTCAATTTTTACGCCGTTGCCCGTCAAAAATTAGGGCTGTCGCCCAAGGCATTTTCAAGCGAAATACCCAGGAGCGACAGCCCCGCCTCACACTCATACTTCGGCCACTTTTCTTACAACAGAAATCGCTTCGTTAAGCCCTCGAAAGCGTCGATGCGACGATCGCGGAAGAAGGGCCACCAGCGACGCACCTGCTCGCTGCGCAACTTATCCACCTCGACAACCTGCACGGCCTCTTCGTTGTTGGGCAGCGTAGCCAACAGCTCGCCCTGCGGGCCAGCCACGAAGCTATTGCCCCAGAACTGGATGCCATTGGTCTGGCCCGAAGGGTCGGGCTCATGCCCCGTGCGGTTCACGCTGACGACCGGAAGCCCGTTGGCCACGGCATGGCCCCGCTGCACCGTCACCCAGGCGCCCAGCTGGCGCGCCTTCTCCGCCTCGGTGTCGCTGCTCTCCCAGCCAATCGCCGTGGGATAGATCAGCATCTCCGCACCGCGCATCGCCATCAAGCGAGCTGCCTCGGGATACCACTGGTCCCAGCAGACCAACACGCCCAAGCGGCCCACAGAGGTGTCGATCGGCTCGAAGCCCAGGTCGCCCGGCGTGAAATAGAACTTCTCGTAGTAGGCAGGATCGTCGGGGATGTGCATCTTGCGATACTTACCCGCGATGGAACCATCGCGCTCGATGACTACGGCCGTGTTGTGATACAAGCCCGGGGCGCGACGCTCGAAAAGCGACAGCACCAACACGACGCCCAGCTCCTTGGCCAGCGCGCCAAACAGCTCCGTGGAGGGGCCGGGGATCGGTTCCGCCTGGTCGAACAGCTGCGTGTCTTCCGTCTGGCAAAAATAAAGCCCGTTGTGCAACTCTTGCAGCACCACCAGCTCGGCGCCCTCGGCCGCAGCCTGGCGGATGCGCTGTTGCAACTTCGTGATATTGGCCGCACGATCGGCGCTATTCTGTTGTTGTATTAATCCTACTTTCATCGTTTCCTATAACTTGATTAAAGAATGTAACCCTCGGGATATTGCATCGTCACGCAGTGCAGGGAGCCATGCTGCTTGATCAAGGGCAGGCAGTTGATGCCCACGATCTCGCGGTCGGGGAAGGCAGCCTGCAAAGCCGAGCGAGCCTCTTCGTCTTTCGGCGAGTCGTAGAAAGGCAGCAAGACGGCCTCGTTGACGATCAGGAAGTTGGCGTAAGTGGCCGGGAGGCGTTCTCCCTCCCACTCCACACAGTCGGCCATCGGGAGAGCAATCAGTCGGTAAGGCGTGCCATCGGCCTGCGTAAAGGATTGGATCTCCTGCTCCATCTCGTGCAGCTCGGCGTAATGCTCATCGGCCTCGTCGGTGCAACGCACGTAGGCAATCGTCTGCTCGTCGCAGAAGCGGGCCAAGGTGTCTACATGGCTATCGGTGTCGTCGCCAGCCAAGTAGCCGCTGTTGATCCACAAGATACGATCCAGGCCGAACACATCTTTGAGGTAGTGCTCCAAGGCCTCCTGATCCAAATACTCATTGCGATTGACAGACGAGAGGCATTCGACGGTGGTCATCAAGGTGCCCTTTCCGTCCGACTCGATGCTGCCACCCTCCAGCACAAACGGCTGCATGTTGGCAGGCACGACCTCGTCGGCAAACGCGCCCATGTGGCAAAGGTTGCGCGTAATCAGGTTGTCGAGCCCGGCGGCGAACTTCATGCCCCAACCATTGAACACGAAATCATACAGCATCGGCGTGCCCTCGTCGAACACGGAGATGCCGCCATGGTCGCGCGCCCAGGTGTCGTTGGTCTCCATCTCGTAGAAACGGATGCGCTCGTAATCCACATCGCCCAGTTGCGCCCTGACGGCCTGCTCATCCGGGCATACGATCAAGAGTTTCTCTCGCTTGATAATCTCCTTGGCGATCGCCACGAAACAGGGAATCACCTCGTCTAAAATCGGAGCCCAGTCGGTCTCCTCGTGCGGCCACGTGAGCTGCACCGCGCTCTGCGGAGCCCACTCCGCAGGTAATATTGTTTTCTTTTCCATACTTAAAATCACAAGGCTTTGAAATGCTTAAACTGTCGTTGCAACAAGACGGCCGTGGCCAAAAAAGCGACGGTGTCGGAGATCGGCATACTGATCCATACGCCCAACGTGCCAAGCAGGGGCGGCAAGATGAGCAGCCCCGGCAGCAAGAAGAGCATCTGGCGGGTCAAGGAAAGGAAAATCGCCTTCTTCGACATGCCAATCGAAAGGAAGAAGTTGGTCGATACCATCTGGAAGCCCACCAAGGGGAAGGCCGCGAACACGATGCGCAAGCCATAGACCGACTTCGCGATCAAGTCGGCGTCGGTGGTAAACATCCTGACAATCCACTCTGGCATAAACTCGCAGAGCAGAAAGCCCAACGTGGCAACGCCCACACCGCACAGCATCGTGAGGCGGGTGACTTGCAACACACGCGGATAGAGCCGAGCGCCATAATTGTAGCCGGCGATTGGCTGCATGCCTTGGTTGAAGCCCATGATGATCATCACGAAGAGGAAGGCGATGCGGTTGACAATGCCGTAGGCGCCAATGGCCATATCGCCGCCATGCTCTTTCAAGCCGCGGTTGATCAAGATCACGATCAGGCAGGAGCAAAGGTTCATCAAGAAGGGCGAAAGGCCGATCGAGAGGATGCCCCGCACAATCTCGCCCCGCAAGCGATAGATGCCCCGCTGGAAATGCAGCAGGCTTTGCGGTTTCGCGAAATGCACAAGCTGGAAGAGCAGCGAGATGGTCTGCGAGATCACGGTCGCCCAAGCGGCGCCCTTGATGCCCCATCCCCACGAGAAGATGAAGATGGGATTCAACACGCAGTTCACCACGACCGAGAGCAGCGTGGTGTACATCGCCATGCGAGGAAATCCTGACGAGCGAAGCACAGCGTTGAGACCCAAGTACATGTGGGTGATAATGTTGCCATAAAGAATGATGCGCATGTAATCCTTGGCATAAGGAATGGTCTGCTCGCTACCGCCAAAGAAGATCAAGACCGGATCCAAGAAGGCCAAGAATACGACCATGAAGAGGAATCCCAAGATTACGTTCAGGGCAAGCACGTTGCCCAGCACGTGGTTGGCTCCGGCGTAATCCTTCTGTCCTAACTTCATCGCCACCAGCGTGGAGGCTCCCACGCCAACCAGCGAGCCGAAAGCGGCAGCCAGGTTCATCATCGGGAAGGTCAGCGCCAATCCCGATATCGCCATCGCGCCCACTCCTTGCCCGATGAAGATGCTGTCGGCCATGTTATATAAGGAAGAGGCGGTCATGGCGATAATCGCCGGGATCGCATACTGGGTCAACAACCGTCCTATCGGATCGGTGCCCAGTGTTAAAGTGTCATGTTGTTTTACCATGGCGCGAAATTACAATTTTCAGGGCAAAAACGGAAATTCGCAGGCTTACATAAAGAGGCGGCTCGCCAAGTTGCCCAGCTTTTTAAAAGAAAAAGATAGGCGCAGACTCCCGGGAATAAAGGCTTTTTCTTACCTTTGTGCTCTCGAAGAGCAAACTTCCCGTACGATGAACAGTTATTTGATCCTGGCAATCATTGCCGCCTACTTTGCGCTGCTCCTGCTTATCGCATGGCTCACAGGGCGCAACAACAGCAACGAAGCTTTTTTCTTAGGCAACCGCAAGTCGCCTTGGTACATCGTCTCCATTGGTATGGTAGGCACCTCGCTGTCAGGCGTCACCTTCGTGTCGGTGCCCGGCATGGTGCGATCGATCGACATGACCTACATGCAGACCGTCTTCGGCTTCTTCTTCGGCTACATCGTGATCGCGCACGTGCTCCTACCGTTATACTACAAGTTGCGGCTCACCTCCATCTACTCCTATCTCGACGAGCGAATCGGACGCAGGAGCTACAAGACGGGAGCCTCCTTCTTCCTGCTCTCGAAGATCGTGGGAGCGGCGGCCCGCCTCTACCTGGTGGTGCTAATCCTGCAAACCTACGTGTTCAACACTTGGCACGTGCCTTTCGCCCTGACCGCCATCCTCAGCATCCTGTTGGTTTGGCTCTACACCTATCGCAGCGGCATCAAGACCATTATATGGACCGACACCCTGCAGGCGCTCTGCCTGGTCGGCATGTTGGTGGTGATCATCTGGCAGGTGAAAGAACGCATGGGGCTGGACTTCGCCGGCATGGCCCAAACCTTGGTGGAGAGCCCCCATTTCCGCCTCTTCGAGTTTGGCGACTGGCACAGCACGCAGAACTTCTTTAAGCAATTCATCAGCGGCATCTTCATCACCATCGTGATGACCGGGCTCGACCAAGACATGATGCAGAAGAACCTCTCCTGCAAAACCCTGCGCGACGCGCAAAAGAACATGTACGCCTATGGGTTCGCCTTCACACCGGTGAACTTCCTGTTCCTCTCGTTGGGTGTCTTGCTGCTCACCATGGCCGCACAGCAAAACATAACCTTGCCCGCCTTGAGCGACGACATCCTCCCGATGTTCTGCACCTCGGGCTTGCTGGGCAATACGATTTTGATATTCTTCACAATCGGCATCATCGCGGCCGCTTTCAGCAGTGCCGACTCGGCCCTGACGGCCCTCACCACCTCTTTTTGCATCGACATCTTAGGCGTCGATAAACAGGAGGCGCAGCAGGCCAAGCGCACCCGACTGAAGGCGCATGTGCTGATCTCGATCCTCTTCGTCTTGATCATCTTGGCCTTCAAGGCCGTAAACAACAAGAGCGTGATCGATGCGATCTACCTGATCGCATCCTACACCTATGGCCCGCTGCTGGGCCTCTTCACCTTCGGACTATTCACGAAGCGACAGCCGAAAGATCGCTTCGTGCCCTATATTTGCATCGCCTCTCCCCTGCTTTGCTTCGCACTCGACTACGCGGCAAAGCAATACGTAGGCTATACGTTCGGCTACGAGATGCTGATGCTAAATGGTGGACTGACCTTCGCCGGTCTGTGGGCCACCTCGATTAATCAACCCCAAAAAGTTTCGACACATGATTATTAAAAGCGCAAAATTCGTCATTAGCAACACCGACGTGCAGAAATGCCCAGAAGGCAACCTGCCTGAGTATGCCTTCATTGGCCGAAGCAACGTAGGAAAGTCATCGCTAATCAATATGCTGTCAAACCGTAAAGGCTTGGCCATCACATCATCCACACCGGGAAAGACGCTTCTCATCAACCATTTCTTAATCAACGAGGAGTGGTATTTGGTTGACTTGCCTGGCTACGGCTTCGCACAGCGAGGCATGGCGCAGCGTGAGCAGCTGAAGCAGATCATCGAGAGCTACATCTTAGAACGTGAGCAGCTGGTGTGTCTCTTTGTCTTGCTCGATTGCCGCCACGAGGCGCAGAAGATCGACCTGGAGTTTATGGAATGGTTGGGCGAGAACGGCGTTCCCTTCAGTATTATCTTCACCAAGACCGACAAGATCAGCAAGGGCCGCCTGAAGCAAAACCTCCAAGCCTACCATGCCAAGATGCTTGAGACGTGGGAAGAGCTTCCCCCGATGTTCGTTTCCTCATCAGAGAAGAAAGAGGGGCGCGAGGAGATTCTCGACTACATTGAGGAGATCAACAACAGCCTGACCGAAGATCAACCCGAAGAGCTGGACGAGGAGCTCGACGAAGACTTGGGCGAAAGAATAGGTTTCGACACCGATAACAGCATTAATTAATGAGCATGATACCAGAAGCAATCAAGAGCGATTTGATCCTCAAATGGGATCGGATGCAAAAAGAGCTCAAGGAGATGGGCATGGACGCCTGCCTGTTGAGCGTAGATGTGAATCTTTTCTATACAACAGGCCGCATCTATGGAGGCTACTTCTACCTGCCTACCGAGGGAAAACCTTGGTTCTTCGTGAAACGTCCGAATGGACTGAGTGGCGAGCAGGTGGTTTATATCTGTAAGCCGGAGGAAATCCCCGGCATCTTGGCCGACGCAGGATTGGAACGCCCGGAGCGTCTGCTGTTAGAGCTTGACGAGTTAAGTTACAACGAGGCGCAACGACTACTGAAGGCTTGGGAGCCGAAAGAGGTTGGCAACGGAACCCTCTTCATGCGCATGATGCGACGCATCAAAACGCCTATGGAGATTGAGCAATTCCGCATCGCCGCACGCAAGCACGAGGCCACCTACCGCGAGATTCCCGCTTGTTACCGTCCAGGCATGACCGACTTGGAGCTGCAATTCGAGATTGAGCTGCGCATGCGACGCAATGGCTCCATGGGCCTTTTCCGTGCGTTCGGCCCGAATATGGACATCTTCATGGGTAGCCTCCTGACAGGCGAGAACGCCGAGACCCCCTCGCCTTTCGACTTCGCCTTGGGCGGAGAAGGCGTGAATGCGGCCTGCCCCTTGGGAGCGAACGGCACTCCACTGAAGGAAGGAATGGCCGTAATGATCGACATGGCAGGCAACTACACGCCCTACATGACCGACATGACCCGTGTCTTCTCCATCGGTAAACTTCCCGAAGAGGCCTACCGTGCACACCAAGTGGCTCTGGAGATTCAAGAGGCGGTGAAAGCCCAGATCAAGCCAGGCACGCCCTGCTCGGAGCTTTACATCATCGCGGCAGAGAAGGCACAGCAAGCCGGATTGGCAGCCAACTTCATGGGAACTCGCCAGCAGGCTAAGTTCGTCGGCCATGGCATTGGCTTGCAAATCAATGAACTGCCAGTTCTGACCCCTCGCTCGAAAGATGCCCTGCAAGCGAACATGGTGTTCGCCTTAGAGCCGAAGTTTGTGTTGCCTGGCATTGGAGCGGTAGGTATTGAGAATAGTTTCTTAGTGACAGAGGATGGCGGCGAGCAACTGACACTCGCTCCCGAGGAGATTATCCGCCTCGACTAAAACAGACATATTAGTTACATATATAAATATAGGAATAACATGAAAAAGCAATTTCTTTCACTCTTCTTGATGGCTGCGGCGATCATGCCCATGCAGGCCATCCAAAAAGAAGAAGTTAAGCCGGTCAAGAATGTGATCGTCATGATCCCCGACGGAACCTCTTTGGCCACCGTCTCCATCGCTCGTTGGTTGCAATGGTACCAGGATCCCTCAAAACCCAAATTAAACATCGACCCCTATCTGTGTGGCACCGTGCGCACCCATTCGTCCAACGCACCGATTGGCGACTCTGCGCCGACTACCTCCTGCTACATGACAGGACAGCCCAGCCGCACGGGATACGTTTCCACCTATCCGGAGCAAGACAAAGACAATGACATTTATCCCACGGAGGCCGAACGTGCCTTCCAGCCGCTGACCACCGTGTTGGAGGCAGGTAAGATTCTGCAAGGTAAGGCTACAGGATTGGTTTTCACTTGCGAGTTTCCGCACGCCACTCCGGCCGACTGCTCCGCTCACAGCTATAAGCGCGGCCGCTACGACTGGATCGCTCCACAGATGGTGCACAACGAGCTGGACGTAGTGATCGGCGGCGGAGTTTCAATCCTGACCGATGAGATGGAGAACGAGTTGGTAGCGAACGGCTACAATGTATATCGCAACGACTTGCAAGGAATGCGTGCCGACAAGGGCGAGAAGATGTGGGCTCTCTATGGCGACAAGGAGATGGCTTACGATCTCGACCGCGACCCGAATCAGCAACCGTCCATCGAAGAGATGACCCGAAAAGCAATCGAGAAGCTCTCGAAGGATCCTGACGGTTTCTTCCTGATGGTAGAAGGAAGTAAGGTGGACTGGGCCGCTCATGGCAACGACCCCGTTGGCATGGCGACAGACTTCTTGGCGTTCGACCGCGCCTGCGGCGCAGCCTTGGAGTTCGCCCGTAAGAACGGCGAGACAGCCGTAGTGATCCTTCCCGACCACGGCAATAGCGGCATCAGCTTGGGTCGTCGCAGCTGCACAGGTTATGACAAACTGTCGAAAGACCAGCTGTTCCACCAGTTCTCGCTCTATAAGCTCACCGCCGAGGGATTTGCCAAAAAGGTGAACAGCATCCCCAACAGCGAGGTGCAACAGATGTTCAGCCAGTACGCTGGCTTCGAGCTGACCGACGAAGAGATGAACGCATTGGACAACTGCAAGGACTATAAAAACAGCCCGATCCCCGCAGAGCAGCGTAAGACCGATGACAACAGCTCCATGTACAGCGGCAACCTGACAGGTTTGATGGCCCACATCATTACCAGCCGCACCTGCTTCGGCTTCACCACGGGTGGCCACACGGGCGAGGAGGTCTTTTTGGCAGCTTACCATCCGCAAGGCTCACTGCCTATCGGCATGAACACCAACATCGAAATCAACGAGTATCTCTGCAACCTCTTCGGTTTGACCCACGACAGCCTGGAGGCCCTGACCGCCGAGAACTTCGTGCCACACACACAGGTGTTCGAGGGCTATGACTGCCAAATCATCCCGGCAGCCGATGAGAAGGGTTCGCCCTCATTAGTAGTCAAGAACAAGAAGAACAAGAAAAAACAATTGAGCATCGCCCCCTTCACCAATGTAGTCAAGGTAGGCAAGAAGGCACAAGAGGAGGTTCGTCTGCATTCCGTAGTGGTTTATGTAGATAAGAACAACACTTTCTACGTTCCCAAGCAATTGGCTGATTTATTAAAGTAAAAAAATGAAAGCGGAGGCGTTTCGGTCTCCGCTTTTTTTATACATTCGCGTACATAAGAAACAAAGTACAATCTATGAAGAGCAAAAGTTTAGTTTCAATCGATCAATGTTCCAAGGAAGACATTATTCGCATCTTGGATAACGCCGCTAAGTTTGAGAAAAATCCCAACCGGAAGTTACTCGAAGGCAAAGTAGCAGCCACGCTGTTCTTTGAGCCTTCCACCCGTACCCGATTGAGCTTTGAGACAGCAGTCAATCGTCTGGGAGGCCGCGTGATCGGCTTCTCTGATGCTTCCACGACCAGTTCCTCAAAAGGCGAAACCTTGAAAGACACCATCTTGATGGTTAGCAACTATGTGGATTTGATCATCATGAGACATCATCTGGAGGGGGCCGCACGCTATGCATCAGAGGTAACCAATGTGCCTATCATCAATGCGGGCGACGGAGCCAACCAGCATCCCTCACAAACGATGCTCGACCTCTATTCGATCCGTAAGACACAAGGCAAACTTGACAACCTGACTATCACGATGGTTGGCGACTTGAAATATGGCCGTACGGTTCACTCTCTAATCGTAGGTATGTCGCACTTTAATCCTACGTTCCACTTCGTAGCCCCCAACGAGCTGCGCATGCCCGACGAGCAAAAGAACTTCTGCGACCAGCACGGGTTGAAATATACCGAGCACACCGACTTCACCGAGGAGATCATCAATCAGACTGACATCCTCTACATGACACGTGTGCAGCGCGAGCGTTTCACCGACATGGAGGAGTATGAGCGAGTGAAGAACGTTTACATCCTGCGCAACGATATGCTGAAGAACAGCCGCGAGAACCTGCGTATTCTCCACCCGCTGCCCCGCGTGAACGAGATCGCTTACGACGTTGACGACAACCCAAAGGCCTACTACATCCAGCAAGCACGCAACGGCCTGTTCGCCCGTCAGGCCATCATCAGCGAGGTTTTAGGATTAGAGGTAACAGATTAATTATATAATAATTAGGATACGTATGTCAGAAGTTAAGAATAAAGAATTGCAGGTTGCCGCCATAGAGAACGGCACCGTTATCGACCATATTCCCTCCGATAAGCTGTTTAAAGTGACATCGCTGTTGGGACTGGACAAACTGGAGCACCAGATCACGATCGGCAACAACTTCCCGAGCAACAAGATGGGAAGCAAAGGCGTAATCAAGATTGCCAATAAGTTCTTCGAGGAAGACGAGATCAGCCGCATCGCACTGATCGCTCCCAACGTAGTGCTCAACGAGATTCGCAACTACAAGGTGGCCGAGAAGAAGACCGTCACCCTGCCCGACGAGCTGATTGGCTTGGTGAAGTGTAACAACCCGAAGTGTATCACCAACAACGAGCCGATGGCGACTCGCTTCCACGTGATCAACAAGGAGACGGGCACAATCAAATGCCATTATTGCGAACGTAAGATCAACAAGGAAGACATCATCATCAAGTGAAGCAGGACTGGAAACCAGGGACAATGATTTATCCGCTTCCGGCCGTATTGGTCAGTTGCGGCAGTGAACCGTCGGAATACAATCTCATCACAGTCGCTTGGGTAGGCACAATCTGCACCAACCCAGCGATGTGCTACATTTCTGTACGCCCTGAGCGACACTCCTACCCGATCTTGAAAAAGAACATGGAGTTTGTGATCAACCTGACCACAAAGGATTTGGCTTACGCTACAGATTGGTGTGGCGTAAATTCTGGGCGGGAACATGCGAAGTTCGAGGAGATGCGCCTCACACCGGGCAAAGCGACTATCGTGAACGCCCCCACCGTTGAGGAGTCGCCCCTCTGCATCGAATGCCGCATCAAGGAAATCATGGCCTTAGGCAGCCACGACATGTTCATCGCCGAGGTGGTCAACGTGCAAGCCGACGATCGATACCTTGATCAAGAAACGGGTGCGTTCGATCTGCGCAAAGCCAACCCATTGGCCTACGCCCACGGAAAATACTACGAACTGGGCGAGCTCGTAGGCAAGTTTGGCTGGTCTGTACAGAAAAAAAGAAAAGAGAAATAAAAACAGCTTTACAAAAAAAGACCGACAAGGCTAACGCATCCTTTCCCAAAAAGAAGGAGCGTATGTGCCTTGTCGGTCTTTTTTTCATCCGCTAGTAGATCTGTATGGTGTAAGAGGCTTCGAAGGTCTCTCCCGCATCTAAGTGGTTCATCCAATCCCGATCCTTAAACTCGCCCACATAGTTTGCACGATCGCAACGCCCATACCAAGGCTCTATACAGACGAAGGGGGCATTCTTCGTTGGGGGCGACCACAAGCCAACCACCGGGGCCGTGAATCGCAATGATAAATAGCGACGCTTCTCGACATCCAAGAGATCGACCTGCTGAATCTGGCTGTTCTCAACGATAAAAGTATCGATGTCGAATGTGTGGACATCCAACGGCAACAAGCCTTCCGCATCCAAAGGCACAGGGCGCACCTCATCGCCCACGCAACCCTTCTCGGCCAGCGCCCGATACTCGAGCGACTTCACCCCGCCAAAGCTAAAGTAGCCTCGCTCGGGCTGATCGGCCACGTAATTGGGATAATAAAAGGCCGGATGAGCTCCTATCTGGAAGTGCATCTGTTTATCGCCTCGGTTGCTCACCTTCCAAATCACCTCAATCTGATCATCGTTCAGTCGATAGCCAATCTCCAAGGCAAAGTGGTAGGGATAGATCTTAAAGGTGTCGGCATCGCTCTCAAGCAGGAAACGAGCCGAACGATCGTCGGCCTCAACTAAATGGAATGCCCGATCACGGGCAAAGCCATGCTGCGAAAGTGTAAACTCACGCCCCTCTGCTCGATAGGTCTGATTCCACACGCTGCCCACGATAGGGAAAAGCACAGGCGAATGACGCTTCCAGAAAACCGGATCGGCTTGCCACAGATACTCCCTTCCTGTTGTCTTCGCCACAATACTACTCAGCTCAGCCCCTTGCTCGGCCACCTGAATAGTCAGTTTTTCGTTTGATAAAGTAACCATCTTGATTCCAAATTAAACGTCCCCAAGAACTCGCCATTCGCAAAGCCCTTGGGGACGCCCTAAATTATAGCTCTAATATTTAAAGCATTAGTTGATGCTACCGCCAGTGTGCTGACGATTGTAAGTGCTGATAGACAAAGCAACAGCACCATATTTTGTTGCTGACAAGCTTGAGCCAAAGCAAGAAACCGTTGTAGTCTCAACAGCCTGTGCGCCACTTACGCTTGCAGCCGTACCGATCGGCAATACCAGGTTCAAAGGATAAGAACCAGTCATCTCCTTAACCGTCGAAACATTAACGATACCAGACAAAATGCTGTAAGCGAAAGCAGCAGACTTGCCCTTAGGAGCATCGATCTTACCGCCCACCTTGTAGGTGTAGTTAACAGCATCGACTGTCAGATTAGCAGCACCGTACAAGTTGTCGAAGTTGCCTGAAACAGAAATCTTCTCAGTGCTCGTCTTCGTAGAGATGTCGATGGAGGAAACGATTCTATAGATACCTAAACCAGTAACATCGAACAGCAAAATACCGCCCTTAACCTTTGAGGCAACCTCTATGTCTCCATTCATCACCTTACAAGCAGAAGCAACCTCAGCGCCCAAGTTTACAGACACACCGATAGGATCGACAATACCATTATTTTCTACCTCTGCAGAAGCCAGCTCGAAACCGCCAACAGTCATCTGCTGAGCGGCACGCAAGCCTGAATTGTCGGCTCCCGGATAGATCGGAGCGATCGTCACCTTACCCTTAGCGGCTCCAGCCGGAATGGACAATGACATCGTTACAGCGTCCTCAGCCGCAACAACATTAGGCTTCTCTATCTCTACAGCTACTTCCTGAGCCTCGCCCGTGAATGCAACCTCCTGAGCAACGTTAGCCAACACGAAGTTAGCGGCAGCCTGATGAGCCTTGCCATCGCTCGGAATCTCAACCGTAGCGGCACCGGCCTGCTTGCCATCTGCGGCAGCGGTCAACTCGATCTTACCCGTAGCGTTTACATCGCCGATCGTGTAAGAACCATCAGCACCTGTCTGAGCCGTGAAGCTCTTGCCAGCAGCTGTAGCCGTAATCGTAGCACCGCTGATCGGATCGCCACTGATTGCTGTTACCATACCCGAAATACCATGAGTGGCAATCGTTACCGTAGGAGGAGTCACATTATTATAATTAGGATCATCATCGTCGCCACAGCTGGGCAATCCGAAGACCAACATACCTCCGAGGAGCATCCATGCGCTCCATTTCATTGCATTTTTCATTGTCATAACCTTTTTAAACATGAAAATAATTATAGTAATTAAAACAAATTCATTTGTAAACTCAAGCCTCCCGAGAAATACTTTCCATCTTGCAAAGAGGCCTGCAAGAAGAGATGCCTCCACAAAAGGCAATCCGCACCCACGATAAACGCATCGTTCGTATATTCGCCTGTCACTCGCAGATTGCGGGCGAAAGCCGGCCGATAAGCCACGCCGCCTGCCACGCCTCGCCACTTCCGGTTGAGGTCGGAACGATAATAGCGGTAGGCCAAATGAGCCGAGAGCTCATGCCCCTGCAAATCCAGATGCTTGCTCGCCACGGCGTAGAAGTTCTGGAAATAGGTGTTATCGCCGCTCGAATCCTTTACCGAGCGAGTCGGATCCTGCGCTCCCACCGCGATGGCCGGCCAATAACGTCCCTCCTTCAAGGGCCGCAGCTTCACGTTGAAATGGCGATCCTTCATGTAATAACCCACCTTCGCCTCCGGATCGTTGTATTGATGCGCCTTAAAGAAGGTACATACATACGAAATCTCCATCCACGAGAAGGGGGCCAACGCCAGGAAATAGTTAAACGTATTGTAGCGGCCAATGTCGGTATGCTGGAAATTGTCGGGCAAGAAATGGCTATTCAGGTAATAACTACCAAACCGCGCCTCGCCCTCGGGCTGAATCTCGGCCGTGGGGACATGAACCAAGCCCGAAATGCCCGTATAATCCTGCGCCTTCAAAGAGACCAGTCCGCCTGACAGCAACATACACAATCCGAACAACGCCTTTTTGCTCATTCCGCACCTCCTTTCTGCTCTACATACCGAAAGTCTGGCTCCATCAGATTGCTGCCCCAGCGAAGCCGCGACCTGTCGAACCAGCCCTCACGCTCGTTCTCCTCAGGATCCGTACGATACATCCGGTTTTGATAAACATCGGCCCACATATTATAGGTCTGCGTGAAGCAAGAGGCCGGTCTGAAGTTCACCCTTCGCATCTTGCGCTTGTAGGGCGGCACCATCACGATGATCTTGAAGCCCGCATTCCAATCGCCCTTGTTGCTGTATTCGCCATAAAGACCAACCGAGCAATGGGTGAAATGGCGCATCGCATCGCCAGAAAACCCAAGGTCCTCCATCACATAACGACCTCCCCTGAAGCGGAACTGTGTGTTCCACGGGCGCAAATAGACATCCGCACCTGCCAAGGCCGTCAGACGCCTGGGCTTGCTCGACTCCCATTTCGGGCCTGCCATCGAGACGTGTCCCGTCAAACCGGCTTGCGCCTCGAAGCCCAGCCAGTCGTTCACGACCCAAAACGTTTTCGCATCGAGGCCATAACGCTCGTCGGTAAACCAGCCGCCGCTGAACTTCAAGAAGCCCCGTTGGCCCACATAAAGCTCCTTCGACAACGCCGCCACGTTCAAGCGCACCTTCTTGTAGCGATCGCCATAATCATTTACGACCGGGATGATGGCCTGCGCAGCCACCTGCCAATGATAGCCCATTTGCCATTTTACGCCAGGAGTCAGGTTGATCAACCATTCATACACCTTATTGTGCATGATGTCTCGATAGTTCAGCTCCGCTCCTAAGAAGAAATCCACATGAGCCCGTTCCGCCACCTCCTGGGCCTGTGTTGCCAAAGAGAGGGCCAAACTGGCACCCAGTAAAAGGAATCTCCTGTTCTGTTTTCTTATCCAACGGTTCATAGACAAAGTATTGGCTACATATGTATATCGGGGCAAAGATACATAGTTTCCATTAATTGAGCTCACGAAACTACAAAAAAATCAAAAAAGCTCGATTTTTCTTTTCCTTCATAACGATTAGTCTCGCATTATCATGCGCAATGACAGCGACTCGCCTACGTTTTTCCCTCTGCATTCCGAATATTATCCGTATCTTTGCTTTTCAGAATGACTAAACTGAATGCGACACTTAGTAAAATGATCCGATTCGACAAGCACATCCCCCTGCTCGTGCTTCTCCTGCTGCTGTCGGGAGGCATAAACCTGTTTGCACAAGAGCGAGCAAAACCGAAAGAAGGCGAAGGCATCGAACTGTTTCTCAAGCGGTTTAACCGCGAAGGAGCCGCCTATCGCAAGGCGTTTATCCAACTAAACAAAGATAAATTAGGGAAAAACAACAGCCTACGGCTCGGCGTGAGCTACACGCTGCCGCCTAAGGACACGGCCTCGAAGCCCTCCTCCGCCCTAGCGAAGCCCGCACAGGCCAACGCCGAAAAAGGGCCGCATTACCAAAAGCTTTTCGGGAAGAGGCTGGCCCGTTACGATGTCGCCTCCTCGGAGCTGAAAGGCGCCTGCTTCTACCTCGTCAGCGGCCATGGAGGCCCCGACCCCGGAGCCATAGGCTACATGAACGGCCACCAACTGCACGAGGATGAGTATGCCTACGACATCGTGCTGCGCCTGGCCCGCCTCCTGCTGCAGAAAGGAGCCAAGGTGGAAATCGTTATCCAAGATGCCCACGACGGCATTCGAGACGATAAGTTTCTGAAAGGAAGCAAGCGCGAGACCTG
This sequence comes from uncultured Parabacteroides sp., assembly GCA_934718155.1. GTDB lineage: Bacteria > Bacteroidota > Bacteroidia > Bacteroidales > Tannerellaceae > Parabacteroides. The sequence continues at coordinate 55,875 of CAKUZF010000008.1, forward strand.
CATGGGCAGCCCCATCCCGCTGGGCCAAGTGGCCCGCCTCGACCAGCGTGTGAAGATGATCAACGCCATGGCCAAAGACGACAAAAGCCGCTATAAAAGAGCTGTTTTCGTCCATGTCGACAGCCGGAGCAAGAGCAAGCGAGCAGACGTGTTCTTCTATTACCAGCAAGATAAGGCGGCCAGCAAACGGTTCGCTAACACGGTGAGGGAGACATTCGCACAGAAGTACGACCGCCACCAACCCAACCGGGGCTTCGCCGGCACGGTGGAGGGACGCAACCTCTACGTGCTGCGCCACACCACGCCCCCCTCGCTGTTCGTCGAACTGGGTAACATCCAAAACGCCTACGACCAGCAGCGCATCATCTTGAGCAACAACAGGCAAGCGCTGGCCAACTGGATGGCCGAGGGCTTCGTGAAAGACTATAAGCAAAACAAGCGACAGAACCAGCAGGCCGCCAAAAAACCTGCCGGAAAAGGCGCAAAGAAATAACAAAGACTCATAAAACAATGCAAGAATATGAATGTTAACAGACGTGATTTTATCAAAACAAGCAGCATGGCAATGTTAGGCGCATTAGCGGCACCCTCCTTCCTGACGGGTTGCCAGCCAGACGCGGCCACCAGGGCGGCCGGCGTTGCTTTCGCCATGAACTATTTCAAGGTGAGCGAGAGCGATTTAAAAAAAGTATTGACAGCAGCGTTGGAGAAAGGAGGCGACTACGCCGACCTCTTCTTCGAACACTCCTATCGAAATAACATCGGATTGCAAGACGGCTCCGTAAACCGTGCCTCGTCGAACATCGACTTCGGCATGGGCGTGAGGGTGCTATCGGGCGACCAAACGGGCTATGCCTACGTTGAGAACGTAACGCTCGACGAGATGCTGAAGGCCGCACGCACCGCCGCACGCATCGCCAGCGGCAACGTGGCGGCAGACGGCCCTGTCGGTCTGACGGAGCTCAAACCCAGCCAAGACCTTTATAAAGTGCAAACCGCTTGGGACACCGTCGCCATCACCGACAAGATGCCCTACCTACAGAAGCTGAACGACCAGATCTTCGCCACCGATGAGCGCGTGCGCAAGGTGCAGGCCACGCTGGGCGACACCACCTCACACATCTTCTTCTGCAATTCGCTGGGCGACATGTATTACGACTATCGGCCAATGGTCACGCTGGCCGCCGTCTGCATCATGGAGGAAAACGGACGCATCGAAAACTCCTACGCCGCAAGAGCCTTCCGCATGGGAGCCGAGTTCCTGACCGACAAGCTGATCGGCGAACTGGCCAACGAGGCCGTCGAGCGGACGGCCATCCTCTTCAAGGCCGTCAAGCCCAAGGGCGGCGAAATGCCCGTGGTGATGGGCGCTGGAGGCTCGGGCATCCTGCTGCACGAGGCGATCGGCCATGCCTTCGAGGCTGACTTCAACCGGAAGAACACCTCGATCTTCTCCGACCAGCTCAACAAGAAGATCTGCGACCAGCACATCAACGTGGTCGACGACGGCACGATCCCCTTCAACCGAGGCTCGGTGAACTTCGACGACGAGGGCGTTGAGGGACAAAAGACCTACATCGTAAGGGAAGGCGTCTTGACCAGCTACCTACACGACCGCATCAGCGCCAAGTATTACGGCATCGCCCCGACCGGCAACGGCCGCCGCGAATCATTCCGCATGATGCCAATCCCCCGCATGCGCGCCACCTACATGGAGGCCGGCAACGTCAGCGAGGAAGACATCATCTCCACCGTCAAGAAGGGCATCTATGCCGCCAACTTCACCAACGGACAGGTGCAGATCGGAGCGGGCGACTTCACGTTCTACGTCAAGAGCGGCTACCTGATCGAAAACGGGCGCCTGACGCAACCCATCAAAGACATCAACATCATCGGCAACGGACCGAAGGCCCTGGCCGACATCACGATGGTAGGCAACAATTACATCATGGACAACGGCACTTGGACGTGTGGAAAAGACGGACAGTCTTGCCCCGTGACGTGCGGAATGCCGTCGGCCTTAGTCAGCAAACTAACAGTAGGAGGAGAAAACTAACATGATAACGAAAGAAAACAAGAAATTGGCTCAATGGGCCATGGAATACGCCTTGAAAAACGGCTGTCAAGCCTCACGTGTGCAACTATACAACGGATCGAGCAACTCGTTCGAAGTGAGAGATATGAAGATCGATCGCCTGCAGCAAGCCTCCGAAAACAGCCTGGCCATCCAACTCTTCGTAGACGGACGCTTCGGAACCTACTCGACAAACCGCCTAGACAAGATGGAGATTGAGCGATTCATCAAGGAGGGCATCGCCACGACACGCTTCCTGGCCGAAGATGAGGCGCGCACCCTGCCCGACGCAAGCCGCTACTACAAAGGTGGACAGCCCGACCTGCAGCTGCGCGACCCCGACTTCGAAAAGGTCAACCCCGACGAGATGCTCGGATTAGCCATGCAAACCTGCGCCGAGATGCAAGGCAAAGACGAGCGCATCATCTCGGCCAACTCCTCGTTCAGCAGCGACGAGGCCTCACGCTACCTGGTGGCTAGCAACGGATTCGAGGGCGAGACGACCAACAGCACCTTCAGCCTCGTGGCCAGCCTCAGCATCCGAGGCGAAGGCGAGGCGCGCCCCGAGTCTTATTGGTACGACGCAGCTCTCTACTTCAAGGACCTGAAGAAGGAGGGCATCGGGCGGAAGGCCCTGGAGCGTGTGCTCAACAAGCTGGGTCAACGCAAGGCAGCGTCGGGCAAATACACGATGGTGGTCGACAACATGAACGCAGCCAACCTGCTCTCGCCCCTGATCGAGGCCCTCGACGGATCGGCCATCCAGCAGAAAAACTCATTCTTGCTCGACAAGCTGGGCCAAAAGGTACTGAGCGAGAAGATCGTCTTGACAGACGAGCCGCACACCGCCAAAGCGATGGGAGCCCGCTACTTCGACAATGAGGGCGTGGCCACGAAGCGCATGCCCATCTTCGAGCAAGGCGTGTTGCGCACCTACTTCATCGACACCTACAGGGCCAACAAGATGGGCGTAAAGCCAACCATCAGCTCCCCCTCGCTGCTGGTCATGCAACCGGGCGCAACCGACCTGAACGGTCTGATAGGCGGCATAGACAAGGGCATCTTGGTGACCGGATTCAACGGCGGCAACTGCAACAGCACAACGGGCGACTTCTCGTATGGCGTTGAGGGCTTCCTGATCGATAAAGGCCGACTCGCCCACCCCGTCTCGGAGATGAACGTAACGGGCAACATGCTGACCCTTTGGGGCAACGTGGCGGCAATCGGCAACGACCCACGCCTCGCTTCCAGCTGGCGCATCCCCTCGATGGCGTTCGGCAACGTAGATTTCAGCGGCCTATAAAAAAGAGCGTGAGAAATAGCACTGAAAAGCCGCGGCCGTAGGTGTGAAAAAACATGGTGATGGACGTGAAAAACAAAGCCCATCGTTATGATAAACCACGGCCGTCGGCGTATGAAACCACGGGCAACGAAATTTATCGGCACGGGCAACGAAATTTACACGAACACCCGTATTTATTCGCCGCTGGGCTGGCATATCTATTTTATTATTTATCCATGCGTTATATATATACGCATTGGAATAAATAATAAAATAAATATCTGATAGCGGGCGGCTGTCTAAAACAGATGTATTTTATTTATTCTTTATACAATAAGCTAAAATCGAATAAGCGGATTGCGTAGGAATAGACAAGAGATGATTGGGGGATTAGACAAACTTTGTTAGACAAAACGGGGAGAGAGCTTTTCATTCCCCAGGTTTATCGGGTGAGCCCCAAAAAGGCTCCGTTCTGGCGGGGCTATAAAAAGAAAAAGGCCATCCATCACGGACAGCCAATCTCATTGTTAACCTTAAATCTAATACCATGAAAAACACGTTGCAAATATAGGGCTCTTTTTCATAAGCGCAATAGTCCTGCGCCTAAAAACGCCGTGCGTTAACTTTATTTATATCATACATGCTGCACAACATACTTTTCCATGGTCCAATTATAGTTTTTTTTACAGCTATATTAATATTGCTCCTTATCGTTGGGGAAGTCGCCCGTCTTCACATCCTCAATATAGGCTTGCACCGCACGAGTGATCTCCTCGCCCAGATTGGCGTAACGACGCAAGAAGCGAGGCGAGAAGCCCTGGTTGATGCCTAGCATGTCGTGCATCACGAGCACCTGCCCGTCGGTTCCATGCCCCGCTCCGATGCCGATGGTCGGGATGGCCAATTGCTGAGAGACACGTGTGGCCAGCGCGGCGGGAATCTTTTCGAGCACCAAGCTGAAGCAGCCGATCTCCTGCAGCAAGAGCGCATCTTCGATCAACTTGTTGGCCTCGGCCTCCTCCTTCGCACGCACAGCGTAGGTGCCAAACTTATTGATCGACTGCGGTGTCAGACCCAAATGGCCCATCACCGGAATGCCAGCGCAGAGGATGCGCTCGATGGACTCACGCACCTCAGAGCCGCCCTCGAGCTTGATGCAATCGGCATGCGTCTCCTTCATCACGCGGATGGCCGAAGCTAACGCCTCCTTAGAGTTGCCCTGATAGGAACCGAAGGGCAGATCGACCACTACCAACGCACGATTGACCGCCTTCATCACCGATTTGCCGTGATAAATCATCTGGTCAAGCGTGATCGGGAGGGTCGTTACGTTGCCCGCCATCACGTTGGAGGCGGAATCGCCTACCAAAATCACATCCATTCCCGCTTGGTCAATCAGTTTGGCCATTGAATAATCATAAGCAGTCAGCATGGAGATCTTCTCTCCACGCTGCTTCATCTCAATCAGGCGACGTGTAGTCACCTTCCTGTTGTCGTCTACTTTTGCAACTGACATAATACCTTTTTATTTGTTATTGTTTTGCGCTTTCGATCTTCCTGACAGCGGTTGTAATGCGCTGCTCGGCCTCATCGAAATCGACAGTGATTAGATCGCCATGCTCCACCGTGGCGCGGATGATCAATTCGGCCATCTCGTCTTCGAGATACTTCTGGATCGCACGCTTCAGCGGGCGGGCGCCAAACTGCACATCGTAACCCTTGGTAGCGATGAAGTCTTTGGCCGCCTCAGAGATCTGGAGCGTGAAGCCCAAAGCCTCAACTCGCTTATAGAGTCCCTTCAGCTCGATCTCGATGATTCGGCGGATGGCCTCCTTGTCAAGCTGGTCGAACATGATGATGTCGTCGATGCGGTTGAGGAACTCGGGGGCGAAGGCCTTGTTCAGCGCCTTTTGGATCACACCACGCGAGAAGTCCTTATCGGCCTCACTGCCAGGTGTACTGAAGCCTACGCCGCGACCGAAGTCTTTCAGCTGACGTGTGCCGATGTTGGAGGTCATGATCAGGATCGTGTTCTTAAAGTCGATGCGACGGCCCAGGCTGTCGGTCAACCGACCCTCGTCGAGCACTTGCAGCAGGAGGTTGAACACGTCGGGATGCGCCTTCTCAATCTCGTCGAGCAGAACGACAGAGTAGGGCTTGCGGCGCACCTTCTCGGTGAGCTGGCCTCCCTCCTCGTAACCTACGTAGCCCGGAGGCGCTCCAACGAGGCGCGAGACGGCGAACTTCTCCAGATACTCGCTCATATCAACACGGATCAGCGCATCGGCCGAGTCGAAAAGATACTCAGCCAACTTCTTGGCCAGATGCGTCTTACCCACGCCGGTCGGACCCAGGAACATGAAGGTGCCGATCGGTTTGTTCGGATCCTTCAGGCCCACGCGGTTGCGCTGGATAGCCTTCACAATCTTTTTCACCGCCTCGTCTTGGCCGATGACCTTCGACTTCAGCACGTCAGCCATCTCCAGCAGGCGCACATTCTCGGCCTTGGCGATACGCTGCACGGGCACGCCTGACATCATGGCAACTACCTCGGCCACTTTGTCTTCATCCACCACTTCACGATGCTCGCCCATTTCCTTCTCCCATTTCGCCTTAGCGGCCTCAAGCTGCAACAACAGCTGCCGCTCTTGGTCGCGGAAGCTGGCGGCCAATTCGAAATTCTGCGCCTTCACAGCCGAAAGCTTCTCCTCCTTCGTGCGCTCGATACGCACCTCCAGCTCCTCGATGCTCTTCGGCACCACGATGTTGGCTACGTGCACACGCGAGCCCGCCTCGTCTAAGGCGTCGATCGCCTTGTCGGGAAAGTTCCGGTCGCTGATATAACGCTCCGTCAGTTTCACGCAAGCGGCCAAGGCCTCGTCGGTGTAAATCACGTTGTGATGCTCCTCGTAGCGCTCCTTGATGTTATGCAGGATCTGAAGAGTCTCGGAGGCAGTTGTCGGATCAACAATCACCTTCTGGAAACGACGCTCCAGCGCACCATCTTTCTCGATGTTCTTGCGATACTCGTCGAGCGTAGTGGCTCCGATGCACTGAATCTCGCCACGCGCCAAGGCTGGCTTCAGCATGTTGGCCGCATCCATCGTGCCCGCCGCCGAACCAGCACCCACGATGGTGTGAATCTCATCGATGAAGAGGATGATATTGGGGTTTTTCGAAATCTCGTTCAGAATGGCCTTGATGCGCTCCTCAAACTGGCCACGATATTTCGTGCCAGCCACAATGGAGGCCATGTCAAGGTTGATGACTCGCTTGTCGAACAGGATGCGAGAGACCTTGCGCTGTACGATGCGTGTGGCCAAACCTTCTACGATGGCCGACTTGCCCACTCCCGGCTCGCCAATCAGCACCGGGTTGTTCTTCTTACGCCGACTCAAGATCTGCGCCAGTCGCTCGATCTCCTTCTCGCGGCCTACGATCGGATCCAACCGCCCCTCGCTAGCGGCGCGAGTCATGTCGGTTCCGAAATTGTCCAACACTGGCGTGTCGCTCTTACCTTGCGTGGAGCCGGCTGCCGAACCCGGCTGCCGAGCGTAATCCTTGCCCGGAAAGTCCTCCTCGTCTTCGTCATCCTCCTCATCGGTGTAGCCTGCCGAAAAGCCATCGGATTTCACCTCGCCCTTCGTATCGAAGTCATCGCCAAAGGCGAATTCCTCGTCAAGCGGATTTATCTCAGTGTTATAATGCATAACATTCAACGTTTTATAGAGGGAATCGTAGGTGATTCCCATCTCGTCCAACAATCGCGCCAAACCAGAGTTGGCGTCTTTCAAAATAGCTAATAACAGATGCTCCACGTCCGCCTCATCGCGTTTGAACTTGCGCGATTCAAGCTGGCTCATCCGGAGCAAACGCTCGGCGGTTTTGCTAATCACAACCTCGCTCGAGTCGGAAACGGATTGATCAGGCACGTGGTTGATCTCTTGCTCAATTCGGCGGCGGATCTCCCGCGGGCTGGCTTGCAGTCGCTCAATTGCCTGAAATGCCAAGCTCTCGCCCTCGCGAAGGAGCCCCAGCATCAGGTGCTCGGGGCCAATATAGCTGTTATGAAGCCTTACGGCTTCCTCGCGGCTATACTCTACCACATCCATCAATCTTTTCGAATACCTTATCATGTTTATATATATTATATATGTAAAAACGATATGCGTCTCTGCTATCGGCAAAAGTACGCAATCTATTTTGATTAAGCATCAACATTCGTGCCATTATGCCATCGGAGCTTCGTAAAAAGAGCTAAAATCAAAATTTAGGATAGAATTCTTTCGTGGAATGCGGAAAAACCCTTACCTTAGTGCAATTTTTCAGAAGTGAGAAATTTAGTGTAACAAATAAGAATCTAAATGGTTGATCAAGACAGAATTATTAAGATTAACATTGAAGAGGAGATGAAGTCGGCCTACATTGATTACTCAATGTCGGTGATTGTCTCGCGTGCTCTTCCAGATGTTAGGGATGGTTTTAAGCCGGTCCACCGCCGTATCCTATTCGGCATGAACGAACTGGGTAACACCTCCGACAAACCTTATAAAAAATCTGCGAGAATTGTAGGTGAAGTGCTCGGTAAGTACCACCCGCATGGCGATTCATCCGTCTATTTTGCAATGGTGCGTATGGCCCAGAAGTGGGCGATGCGCTATTGCCTGGTGGATGGCCAAGGAAACTTTGGCTCGGTGGATGGCGACAGCCCCGCTGCCATGCGTTACACCGAGGCCCGCTTGAGTAAGCTGGCCGAGGAGATGCTGCGAGACATCGACAAGGACACGGTCGATTTTCAGCTGAACTTCGACGACACGCTCAAGGAGCCGACCGTTCTGCCGACTCGCATTCCCAATTTGCTGGTGAACGGAGCGTCGGGCATCGCCGTCGGCATGGCCACCAACATGCCCACGCACAACCTGAGCGAGGTGCTTGACGGCTGCGTGGCCTACATTGACACCAAGGGCGACATCGACGTGGCGGGACTGATGCAATTCATCAAGGCCCCCGACTTCCCCACCGGAGCCACCATCTACGGCTACGCCGGCGTGAAGGAAGCCTTCGAGACTGGACGCGGACGTATCGTACTGCGCGGAAAAGCCGAGATCGAGGTTGAGAACAATCATGAGCGCATCGTCATCAGCGAGATTCCTTACGGCGTAAATAAGGCCGAGTTGATCAAAGACATCGCCAACCTCGTCAACGAGAAGCGGCTCGACGGCATCTCTAACGTCAACGACGAGACCGACCGTCAGGGTATGCGCATCGTGGTCGACGTGAAGCGCGACGCCAACTCGAGTGTCGTGCTCAATAAGCTCTATAAGATGACCGCCCTGCAATCTTCGTTCAGCGTAAACAACATCGCCCTGGTCAACGGCCGACCGAGATTGCTCAACCTGAAAGACCTAATCAAGGCCTTCGTCGAGCATCGCCACGAGGTGGTGATCCGCCGCACGAGATTCGACCTGAAGAAGGCAGAGGAGCGCGCCCATATTCTGGAGGGACTGATCATCGCCTCCGACAACATCGACGAGGTGATCGCCATCATCAAGGCTTCGAAGAGCCCGCAGGAGGCCATCGAACGACTAAAGGAGCGCTTCTCGCTCTCCGACGTGCAGGCACGCGCCATCGTAGAGATGCGACTTCGCCAGCTGACGGGACTCGAGCAAAGCAAGCTGCGCGCCGAATATGAGGAGATAGAGAAACTGATTGCTTACTTAAAGGAGATTTTAGAGAACGACGATCTTTGTATGAAGGTAATTAAGGATGAACTCCTGGAGATCAAGGCCGCATGGGGCGACGAGCGCAAGACCGACATCGTTTATGCCTCAGAGGAGCTGAACCCCGAAGATTTCTATGCCGACGACGAGATGATCATCACACTCTCCCACATGGGTTACATCAAGCGCACGCCGCTGAGCGAGTTCCGTGCGCAAGGCCGTGGTGGCGTTGGCGTGAAGGGATCGGAAACGCGCGACGAAGACTTCGTGGAATACATCTATCCGGCCTCTATGCATGCAACTCTGCTCTTCTTTACAGCAAAGGGACGCTGCTTCTGGCTGAAAGTGTATGAGATACCCGAGGGGGCGAAGAACGCCAAGGGACGCGCAATCCAGAACCTGCTCAACATCGAAGCCGACGACAAGATACAGGCGTTCATACGTGTGAAGAACTTGACACGCGACACCGAGTTCATCAACTCACACTACCTGCTGTTCTGCACCAAGAAGGGTGTCATCAAGAAAACCCTGCTCGAGGCCTACTCACGCCCGCGCCGCGACGGCGTGAACGCCATCACGCTGGCCGAAGACGACGGCTTGATTCAGGTGTGCATGACAAACGGCAACAACGAAGTGATCATCGCCAACCGCAACGGACGTGCGATCCGCTTCCACGAGAGCAAAGTGCGTGCGATGGGACGTACGGCATCGGGCGTGCGAGGCATGACGCTCGATGAGGGCGACGACGAGGCTGTAGGCATGGTGTGCATCAAAGACCTGGAGAAGGAGACCATCCTGGTAGTTTCGGAACAGGGCTATGGCAAACGCTCCTCGATCGACGATTATCGCATCACCAACCGTGGCGGTAAGGGCGTAAAGACCATCAACATCACTGAAAGGACAGGCAAGTTGGTAGCCATCAAGAACGTGACCGACGAGAACGACCTGATGATCATCAACAAGTCGGGCATCACGATCCGACTGAACGTGGCCAACCTGAGCGTTATAGGCCGTGCCACTCAAGGTGTTCGCCTGATCAATCTCGAGAAACGAAACGACGAGATCGCATCCGTCTGCAAAGTGCTCTCAGAGAATGAAGAGGAAAAGGTCGAGGGCATCGACGAGTCAACCGAGCCTACAGAGAACGCCGGACAGACCGAAGAGAATAACAAGGAGTAATTTTTATAAGACTGAATATTAATATTAATTTCAAAACAGAAAAGACGATGAAAAAAGTATTGTTAACAATGGCTCTGTGTGTGGCTGCAACCGCCGCTTACGCACAGAAGAGCGCAGTGAACCAAGCGCAATCAATCGCCAAAAGTCAGAATGCCGACTACGCTGAGGCAAGATCACTGATCAAGGGTGCTTTGGAGAATGCCGAGACGAAGGGCGACGCCAAGACCTGGTTTGTGGCAGGTTTCGTTGAGGATCAGCAGTTCAGCAACGAGCGTACGAAGCAGATGTTGGGCCAGAAGCCCGACGAGGCTAAGATGTATGAGGCTCTGGGCGCTGTACTGCCCTACTTCAAGGAGGCTTACAAGCTGGATCAGCAGCCAAACGAGAAGGGCAAGATCAAACCCCGTTACACAAAAGACATCAAGGGTATCTTGAGCGCAAACCACGTGTATTACATCAACGGTGGCGCTTACTACTTCGATCAGAAGGACTACAACAAGGCTTCCAACTTCTTCGAGCAGTATCTGGAGATCTCAGACCTCGACATGTTCAAGGGCACACCGACAGCAGAGCGCGACTCTAACTTCATGACTGTTCAGTTCTACGCAGCTGTAGCAGCTACTCAGCTCAACAACCACGAGAAGGCTGTTGCTGCCTTGGAGCGTGCGAAGGGCACCGACTATCGTCGCAACGACATCTACCAGTATCTCTGCTACGAGTATGAGCAGGCCAAAGACGAGGCCAACCTGGAGAAGACCTTGAAAGAGGGTATGGAGTTGTTCCCCGAGGAGTCATACTACCTGTTGAGCTTGATCAACAACTACATCTACTCTAACCGCAACGACGAGGCTATCAACTACCTGAGCCAGGCAATCGCTAAGGATCAGAACAATCCGCAGTTGCTCGACGTTATGGGCCGTGTGTATGAAACAGGCTTGAAAGACTACGCTAAGGCTGAGGAGTACTTCCAGAAGGCTCTCGCTATCAACCCCGACTACATCGAGTCGATCTCTAACCTGGGTCGTGTATACTACAACCAGGGCGTAAACAAGCAAGGCGAAGCTAACATGATCAACGACGCTAAGCAGTATCAGGAAGAGGTTGCTAAAGCTAAGGAGTTGTTCAAGAAGGCTATGCCTTACTTCGAGAAGGCTCACCAAATGAAGCCGGACGAGCGCGACTACATGGTGGCTTTGAGAGGTATCTACTACAACCTCAACATGGGCGACAAGTTCGAGGCTATCGAGAAGGAGATGAATAATTAAGTCATAGAAAGACTTAACACTCATTTTTAACATCAGGGGGAGCAGGCTCGCAAGAGCTTCGCTCCCCTCTTTGTTTATATGCCGCTGCTAAGGCTGGCTCCATGCCGTACAGAGATAAACTTACGAAGGCTCAGCGGCCATCATAAGCGCAAGCATGCGGCTCAGCGGCTTTGCAAGCATTGCATCACGATCGCATCCGAAAAGCCCCCGTTAGGCAGGCGCACCCAATCGCGCAAGATACCGCTGCGGGCGAAGCCACACCCCGCGAAGAGCCTAAGGCTCGGCTCATTCCCGACAGGCACATGCACGTAAAGCTGACGCAGGTCTAAATGGCCAAAGGCATAGGCCTTCAAAAGACTGACCGCTTGCGTGGCAAGTCTCTGCCCTTGGTGCGTGCGATCGACCAAGATACCGCAAGCCGCCCGACGGGCGTGCGGGTCGTAGTCGAACAAATCAACCAGCCCCACAAGTTCTTTGGTCGTGCGCAGCTCGATGGCCAACCGCAACTGGCCCGTCTCGTGCAGAGGCCTACCGCTCTCGGCGATGTACTGCCGCAAGACGTAACGCGAGAAAGGAGCCAACGTGCTTCCCACCGACCATAATGTCGTGTCATTCTCCCAGCGGTAGAGCGGCTCCAGATCCTCCGGCTCGAGCGCACGAAGCCGAATCGTGGCGTTATTCAAGTAGCTCATGCCATCCCGGCCGAAATCAGCCGCTCGCTCTTTAGGGAATAGAGATGGTGAGACACCCGCTTATTCTCCAGTTTATCCATGAAAAGCAATGCCTGCTCATAACGCACATCGGGGCAGCAAAACACATAGTCGGTGAAGCCCTTCATCTGGTTGCGCCTGCAGATGGCATCCATCACCCTGTTCTCGTCCAGATCCCAAAGATTCACTCGCTCCAAAGAAGGCATAGCCTTCAGGCAAGCCGCCTTCACCTGCTCATAATGCGCCTCGTTGCAGATCACCAGCAGGCGCTTGTGGGGCAACCCCGCGCGCTTCTTCTTCGAGGGACCACGCAGCGAGGCCATCGCAGCCTTCAGCCCGACCGCCATCTTGATCAAGCCGCGCAAGAAACCGCTCGACGAAGGGTAATACTTCTGATAGAAAATGAGCATCGCCCCGTAGAAAGCCTCGATGTAACGCTTATCGTCTTGCTTGGCGCTCTCCCCCTTATAATGCAAAAGCCGCTCGGGGTAATAAAGGTTCTTATAGCCCGCCTGCACAATGCGGTAAGAGAGGTCGATGTCTTCGCCATACATGAAAAAAGACTCATCGAAAAGGCCAGCCTTGTCTAACGCCTCATGACGAATCAGCATAAAGGCCCCAGCCAGCACCTCGACCGAATGCTGCCGGTTGGCGCGCAGGTAAGGCAAACTATACCGGGCGAACTTCGGACTATAGGGAAACAGCTTCGCCAGGCCAAACAGCTTGCAGAAAGAGACCCACGGCGAGGGGAACGAGCGTTTGCTCTCGGCAAGGAATTCGCCATGGGCATTGATCATCTTCACGCCGATCGCACCGATCGCCTCGTCTTCGTCCATCTGGAAGCAAAGGCCGCGCAGGCTATCCTCGCCCACTACCGTGTCGGGGTTGAGCAGCAAGACATACTGGCCACGAGCCAGGCGGATCGCTTGGTTGTTGGCTCGGGCGAACCCTACGTTTTCAGTGTTCTCGATGAAACGCACACCGGGGAACTTCGGCTTCAGATACTCCATGGAGCCATCCGTCGAAAGATTATCAACCACAAACACCTCCGTTGCCAAATCCTTCGTGGCCGCCTCCACCGAATGGAGACATTGCTCCAAGAAATATTTCACATTGTAATTTACAATGACTATCGAAAGTTTTATCTCGTCGTAAACCATAAGCTATCTATACATTATTATATATGTATACATTATTATATATGTAAACAGAAGACCTCGCCACTACTCACAGCCCCCGCGGAGCGAAAGTAGTCCGATCAAGAATCGAACGGCCCAAGGTCACCTCGTCGGCATACTCAATCTCGTCGCCGATCGCCACGCCACGGGCAATCACGCTCACCTTCACACCGAGCGGCTTCAGTTTCCGGTAGAGAAAGAAGTTGGTCGTGTCGCCCTCCATGGTGGTGCTTAACGCCAAGATCACCTCGTTCACCTCGCCTTCGGCCACACGGGCCACCAAGCTCTCGATCTGCAAATCGTTCGGGCCAATGCCCTCCATGGGCGAGATGATGCCGCCCAGCACGTGATACACCCCTTTGAACTGACCGGTGTTCTCGATCGCCATCACCTCCTTCACGTTCTCCACCACACACACCACCGAGTGGTCGCGGGCGGGATTGGCGCAAATGGGACAGACATCCACGTCTGACAAGTTATGGCAAACCTGACAATACTTCACGTCACGACGCAAAGCCAATAGCGAGGAAGCGAAGCGCTCCGTGTAATCGGGATCGCGCCGCAACATGTAAAGGGCCAAACGCAAGGCCGTCTTTCGGCCAATGCCCGGAAGGGTGGACAATTCGTTCACCGCCTGCTCCAACAACGTGGAAGGGTATCGTTGATTCATTCCGTCTGTATGCTGTTATTTTTTAGTCTGCGAAGGTATAAAAATTAGCGCAAATAAACGCATCCCCTTGCAGTTATCAACCCAAAAGCGTACATTTGTCACCTGAACCTCCTTCAAAGGGGTTCGCACAACGAGTTATAACTAATATTTTGATATCCATGAAAGCTGAAAACGAAGAAAAGGCAACTGGGCTTCCCGAGAATGCCTATCGTGAGTTGAAACCGGGCGAGCACTATGAGCCGCTCATGTCGCCTAAGAAAAACTATCCGGAAGTGACCCCTTGGTCGGTTCTCTGGGGCTTGCTGATGGCCGTCATATTCAGTGCTGCGGCTGCCTATTTAGGGCTGAAGGTCGGACAAGTGTTCGAGGCCGCCATCCCCATCGCCATCATCGCCGTTGGCCTTTCGAGCGCATCGAAGCGCAAGAACGCCCTGGGCGAGAACGTCATGATCCAGTCTATCGGAGCCAGCAGCGGTGTGATCGTGGCCGGAGCCATCTTCACCCTTCCCGCCCTCTACATCCTGCAAGACAAGTATCCCGAGATCAGCGTAAACTTCTTCGAGGTGTTCATGAGCTCGCTGCTGGGCGGCATCATCGGCATCCTGCTGCTCATCCCCTTCCGCAAGTACTTCGTGTCAGACATGCATGGTAAATATCCCTTCCCCGAGGCCACCGCGACAACGCAGGTGCTCGTCTCGGGCGAGAAAGGGGGCGACCAGGCCAAGCCGTTGCTCTTCGCCGGATTGATCGGCGGACTTTACGACTTCATCATCGCCACGTTCGGCTGGTGGAGCGAGACGATCAGCACCCGCGTGGTCGAGGCTGGCGTGCTGCTGGCCGACAAGGCGAAGCTGGTCTTCAAGGTGAACAGCGGCGCCGCCGTCTTGGGCTTAGGCTACATTATCGGACTGAAATACGCCTCCATCATCTGCGCAGGCTCCTTCCTCGTTTGGCTCATCATCATCCCGCTGCTCTCGCTCTTCTTCGGATCGGAGGTGCTGACGCTGGGCAACGATGCCATCACCGCTACGGTGGGCAGCATGAGTGCGGAGCAGATCTTCACCACCTACGCCCGCCACATCGGTATCGGCGGCATCGCCACAGCGGGCGTGATCGGCATCATCAAGTCGTGGCCGATCATCCAGGGTGCCGTAGGCTTGGCCGCTAAGGAGCTGAAAGGCAAAAGCGGAGCGGCAACCGACCAAGGCGAGCGCACACAGCGCGACCTCTCCATGCGTGTGATCACCTTCGGCATCATCGCCTCGCTGATCGTCACGCTGCTCTTCTTCCAGTTCGGCGTGCTCGACAACTGGTTCCATGCCGCTATCGGCCTGCTGCTGGTGGGCGTGATCGCCTTCCTTTTCACCACGGTGGCAGCCAACGCCATCGCCATCGTAGGCACGAACCCCGTGTCGGGCATGACGCTGATGACGCTCATCCTCGCCTCCATCATCCTCGTAGCCGTAGGCCTCAACGGTCCGGCCGGCATGGTTTCCGCCCTGATCATCGGCGGCGTGGTTTGCACCGCCCTCTCCATGGCAGGAGGTTTCATCACCGACCTAAAGATCGGCTATTGGCTGGGCAGCACCCCCGCGAAGCAACAGACATGGAAGTTCCTCGGCACATTGGTTTCGGCCGCGACGGTAGGCGGCGTGATCCTCATCCTCAACCAGACGTATGGTTTCACCACGGGTCAGCTGGCCGCTCCGCAGGCCAACGCCATGGCAGCCGTCATCGAGCCGCTCATGAGTGGTGCGGGCGCACCTTGGATTCTCTACGGCATCGGCGCCGTCTTAGCCATTGTGCTCAATGCGTTCAAGGTCCCAGCGTTGGCCTTCGCCTTGGGCATGTTCATCCCGCTCGACCTGAACACACCGTTGCTGATTGGTGGAGCCATCAGCTGGTACGTAGGCAGCCGCAGCAAAGACCAAGCGGTCAATAGCGCACGCCTGGAGAAAGGCACCCTGTTGGCTTCGGGATTCATAGCCGGTGGCGCTCTGATGGGCGTTGTCAGCGCGGCACTCCGCTTCGCAGGCATCAACCTCTTCAACGAGGCTTGGGCCGTTAGCCAGGGCGCGGAGCTGTTGTCTATCGTGATCTACATCGCCCTCATCGCCTATTTGATATTCAATTCTCTCAACGCAAAAAAAGAAGCATGAACAAAACCGTAGATAAAAAGCGGGTGCCCATGGTCAACGTGGGCATCATGACCCAAAAATCCATCGTGTTCGTCTTAAATGGCAAATACGTCGAGACCGAGACGGGCGAGACGCTCCAAGGCGAACAGCGAGCCATCTGGACCAACGGGCGCATCCTGTTCAACGGCAAGCTGCACGACGACCTGTTCTTCGAGCCCGCCGATAAGCAGTGCTCCTTCGACCTGAAGGCCGTGACGATCGGCGTAGATTTCCACTGGCAACGCCGCGAAGACCAACGCTTCCGCGGCGCGCTCAACCTGGCGGTCGTCGAGGCGGGCATCATTGCCATCAATCAGGTTGACGCCGAGGAATACCTAACCAGCGTAATCTCGTCAGAGATGAGCGCCAACGCCTCCAAGCCGCTGCTGAAGGCACACGCCGTGATCTCACGCAGCTGGCTCTTGGCGCAAATCGAGAAGAACCAACAGATCGTGGACAAGGGCGACACCTATAACAGCTGCCAACAAGACGACGAGCAGCTGATCCGCTGGTACGACCGAGAGGACCACACCCTGTTCGACGTTTGCGCCGACGACCATTGCCAACGCTACCAAGGCATCACACGCGAGACGAACCCTGTGGTGAAAGAGGCCATTGCCGAGACCCGCGGCGAGGTGCTGCTCTACGACGGAAAGATCTGCGACGCCCGCTTCTCGAAGTGTTGCGGCGGAGCCACCGAACTGTTCGAGAACTGCTGGGAGCCCGTGCCGCACCCCTATCTGGCCGTCTTGCGCGACGCCCCCGAAGGCACGCTGCCCGACCTCACCCAAGAGGCGGCGGCCGAGCAATGGATCCGCACTGCCCCCGAAGCCTTCTGCCACACGACCGATCAGGCCATCTTGAGCCAAGTGCTCAACAACTACGACCAGGAGACGACCGACTTCTACCGCTGGAAGGTGAGCTACACGCAAGCTGAATTGTCGGAGCTGATCCGCCGCAAGAGCGGCATCGACTTCGGAACGATCATCGACCTGATTCCGCTCGAACGAGGCGGCTCAGGGCGCATTGTCCGCCTGAAGATCGTGGGTACCACACGCACACTGATCATCGGCAAAGAGCTGGAGATCCGCAGAACCTTGTCGGAGTCGCACCTCTACAGCTCAGCCTTCGTGGTAGACAAGGAGATGGGCGAGAACGGCATCCCCGCCCGCTTCGTGCTGACCGGCGCAGGATGGGGACACGGCGTAGGCCTCTGCCAGATCGGAGCCGCCGTTATGGGTGCCAAGGGTTACGCCTACGACGCCATCCTCACCCACTACTTCCCAGGTGCAACCGTCGAGGCGAGATACTAACAGAGGCAGAGCTGGAGCATAAAAATAACGATGGGCTTCGTTCCGATTTTCGAAGCCCGTCGTTATAAATTTCGTTGCCCGTGCCGATAAATTTCCACGGCGATGGTTTACTATGCCGACGGCCGTGAAAATTTACTCCCATCACCATGGTCTTTCATGCCGACGGCCGTCGTTTTTCAGCCATGCTTCGGCCGAACCTCACAGACCCCATGGTTCACACCCTACGACCATGGGATTTGGACGCCTACACCATGGGGTAAAAACGCCTACACCATGGGGTAAAAACAGCAGCCATTGCGCACCGTTTTGCACGCAAGAACAAATTCAAACGGCCAAGTCCACCCTTCTTAGGACAAAATGAAGACATACACAGCTTTTTATCACCATTTTATTTGGATAGTTCAAATTAATTTTTAAACTTTACCCCCCCCTAGAAACTCCTCCGTGCGCCCTTGCCAGGAGGAATCTACTTTAACACAAATCATCAAATTCTAAAAAACGTATGATCATGAAGAAGAAGAAGAACAACAATTGCATCTGGCTTTTATTCCTGCTGCCTTTCATCCTATCCAACTGTTCGGATGACGAAGAGCGCATTTACGGCGCAGAAATGCTATCGGCCGTTGAAGGACGCTATTTCGAAGCAACCTCACATAAGTTTTATGACAAAGAAGGAAACGAGGTGCCGGTGATAGACTGCGACTGCCAAGACATACACCGAGAAGAAGGAATACCTTCCGACTTATGGTTCAATGAGGGAGAACTATGCACGACGAAGAGCCCCACAGGGCTGTATTACCAATGGGAAAAGTTTAAAGACAAGGGCGAAAACGCCATTTGGTTTCTTATGCGCAATCCCTACACCTTCGATCCGGTGACAAGCAAGCTGCGCATCACCAACAGTTCAGCCGCTTGGGACATCTATGATGGCACCATCCAGCTGACCCTTCTGCCCGACGGCACCCTGCAAGGCGACCTCTACGTCGCTAAGGAGTACGTAGACAAGGGCAGCATACGTCATGCCCATCTGCGCATGCTCTACACGGAGGGGCTCGCTCCCAACAAGCAGGTTAAGCCCTACGAAGTGTTCGACTCGGCAAACGACGCCCATAAGCGGATGGACGAACAGATGGATGGCTGGACGCCGCTCGACGAAAGCACGCACCCCTGGGTGAGCTTTACGAACGACACTTGCCGGTTTGAGGAAGGCAAGATGACCTACAGCAACGCCACCCTCGAGAAGCGCTATGCCTATAAGACCACAACCGACTCGCTCTATCTGACGGAACTGCTCGCCGACGGATCGGCGGGCAAACAAGAGGCCTACCGCATGGATTACTTATGGATAAATCAATTCGCAATTTATCAATTCGGCGGACACGAGAGGTTGCTATTCTCGTTAAAAGAGTGAACCAACAGCTCCACTTCCTTCTCCAGCCCGAGGCATGCGGAACCTGTTCAAAAATGAATACGTCTTACTTTGCCATTTAATATGACTTACTTTGCCATTTAATACGTATTACTTGCCCATTTAAGTCATATTACTTTTTTAAAGTCAATTTGAATGGTGACGGCTCCACTTCCTTCTCCAACCCGAGGCATTGAAGGAGGAAGTGAGCCTTTTGCCAAGCGAGCCGACAAAAACCTTGCGTAGTGAGGCAGATATGCTTACCTTTGTGCCCCGTTATGAGAAAGGATTGGGAATATCGTATCAAGCGGTTCTTCGGAAGCCAAGATCCATTGCGGATCGTGGGATGGGGATTATGGCTGAAACTGATGCTGTTCAACGGCATTTGGTGCGCCTACACCACCTTCACCCCCTTCTCCCATCCGGAGCTCTACCTTTCGTCGGTGGCACTGAGCATCACCCTGCTCCTGCCTGCCCTGCTCCTGCGCTCGCGCACGACGGGATTCGTGCTGCTTTGCCTGCTTGACGGCTGGCTGGTGGCCAACTTGATGTATTACCGCACCTACTTCACGGCCATCCCGCCGAGCAGCTACGCCATCATGGGCAACCTGAAAGACTTCACACAGAGCATCTATGGCTCATTCCGCCCCTGCGACCTGCTCTTTCCGCTGACCAGCTTGCTGATCGGCTTCGGGCTTTGGCGAGGGCGACACATTGCGTTGCGCCAACGGCCGCTCCCCTACCTCGCCGTTTGGGGCGGCTGCCTATTGCTTCTTGCGGCTTGGCTTCATCCGCATGGCGGGTTTCGCTCGCGCTACAAGGAGCTGCGCGTCTCGGCCTACCTCTACGCCAGCGGCACACCGATGTTCACCCTGGCGGGCACGCTCTATTACGACTGGAATGAGCAACACACCGCCCCCGACCCGGCCAAACAGGCGCTGATCGCCAAGGCTCTCGCCGAGCGACCGCCCTTCTACGCCCTGCCCGACTCGCTACCCCGCCGACAGAACTGCGTGATTATCTTGGCGGAGTCGCTGGAGAGCTGGGTGCTGGAGCGGGAAGTGGAGGGACAGGAGCTCACCCCCTGCCTCAACCGCCTGGCGCATGCGCCGCAGACCATCTACGCACCCCACGTGCTGACCCAGGTGAACGGTGGACGCTCCATCGACGCCCAACTGCTGATGCTGGCGGGTCTGCTGCCCATCAGCAGCGGAACATACAGCTCACTCTATCCCGACCACGCCTACCCCACGCTGGTGAAGGCCCTGAAGGAGCAGCGTGGCGCACGCAGCTATCTATTGACGGGCGACCGCCCGACCACTTGGAACCAAGCGGCCGTGGCCCGCAGCTTCGGAATCGACACCCTGCTGGCCGACACCGACTTCGATCCCTCGAGCGAGGCCTTCGGCAGCCGCAAACGGATTGGCGACCGACCTTTTGCCCAGCAATGCATCGGCAAGATGCGTCGAGGCGAGGTGTGGCCCATCGGCGAAAAGGCTTTCAGCCTCTTCATCACCTACTCCGGCCATTTCCCCTTCCGGATGCCCGAGGAACTGAAAGAGCTGCGTTTCTCGAAGGACATCCCCCAGATGATGAACGACTATATGAGCGTGGCCCACTACACCGACGCGGCGATAGGCCAACTGGTGGATTACCTGCAGAGCCGCCCCGACTACGCGGAGACGCTGATCGTCATCACGGGCGACCATGAGGGACTGGCCAGCCATCGGCAGGAGCTTTGCGCCTCGACAGCAGGAGAAGGCGTCGTGTCGCCCAAACCCTACACGCCCCTCCTCATCCTGAACGCACCGCTCACGCTGCGCTACGAGGCCGTCATGGGGCAGATCGACATCTATCCCACCCTGCAATCGCTGTTAGGGTTGGACAGCTACGCTTGGCACGGACTGGGACAAAGCATACTCGATCCCGCCAAGCCTTCGGCGGCAGTCAGCCCGCAGATGCTGGCCGCAGGCGACACCCTAGTGGAACGGCTCCAAACAGACTACGCCCTCTCCGACCAACTGATTCGCTCAGACTACTTCGGCACCCACCCGCTAACAAAATGAAAGCCCTGCGGCAATAAATAAAGAATCCATCTTGTCCGTCTCTGAAAAATATATAACTTTGCAAGGATTAAGTTTTATATTTACAATTTAAATCATCGAGAGATAGCATGAAACACTTTTCATTGAAAGCGACTCCGCTGGCTGTAGCAGCCATGGGTCTCATCGCATTCGCTTTCACCTCCTGCGACAGCTCAGAAGGCAAAACGGGCGCATTAAGCAACTGGACAAACAAGGGAACAGCCGTTGGCGGTGCCGAGATCAGCGTACAAGCCGGCGATACACTGCTCACACCGGGCAACTACACCAACTTCGAACTGACCGGACAGGCCTACACCGAGCCGGGCGCAACATCGGCCCTGCTTTTCCACACCCACGACGGCAAGGGAGGCTATGAGGTGCTCTTCAGCAACGGAGCCATCGACGGGACGACCAAGACGGGCAGCTTGACAAGCGTGCGCAACCTGTATAGCTCCTTGGCCAAGGACGGCGATTGGTGCGACTTCAGCATGGCGGTGAGAGGCAAGAACATCGCAGTCAGCATCAATGGAGTAGACGTAGTTTGCTACACCGAGCCCGACGCCCCCTACCGCATCGCCGAATATGCCGACCGCCTGCTGAGCAAAGGCTCATTCGCCCTGGTAGGTAAATCAGGAAAGAGCGCATTCAAGAACCTACACGTAACCGTCCTTCCGGCCGACGCGGTCAACCCCAACGACACCCTGCCCGCCATCGACGAGCAGCACGACGAGATCATCCGCCTGCAACAGCAGGGATTCCCCGTGATCGACTGGCACGTACACCTGAAAGGTGGACTCACCAAGGAGCAGGCGCATGGCCTCTCGATGAACTACGGTATTAATTATGGTGTAGCCCCCAACGCTGGCGAGGGCGGCGTGGGCCGTATGCTGGCCAACGACGAGGAGGTATATGCCTACCACGAAGAGGTGAAAGACTATCCCTTCCTGTTCGGCGTGCAAGGCGAGGGACGCCGCTGGATCACCCAGTTCTCGCCCGAGGCCTTAGGCATCTTCGACTACCTCTTCACCGACGCGATGACCATCGTGGATAAGGGACGCATCAGCCGCATCTATCGCCCCGAGGAGGTCTATTACGACGGACGCAGCAAGCAGCAATACATGGACGTGATTGTAGATCAGACCGTAAAGATCCTGACCAACGAGCCAGCCGACATCTATGCCAACCCGACCTACATCCCCGACGATATGCAGCCCGACTATGATAAGTATTGGACCGACGCGCGTGTTGACAAAGTGCTCGACGTGCTCGAGAAATACCACATCGCCCTGGAGATCAACCCCCGCTACAAGATCCCAAGCTTCGACATCATCAAGAAGGCTAAAGCCCGCGGCTTGAAGTTCACGTTCGGCACAAACAACGTGGATGCCAACTTCGGCAAACTGGAATACGCGATCGAGGCGATCAAGGCATGCGGCATCACGCCCAACGACCTGTGGTTCCCCACAATGAGCGTAAGACGCACCCGTCAGGCGGTTGATTACAATCATTTCGGGAAAAAGTAAAATATTCAATAAATTTACATTTTTCCACGGGAAAACCTTGCCAAATCCAAAAGAAAGCGTACTTTTGCATCACAAAATACAAAGTTGATTAGAAATGCTCGACAAAATTAACGCACTACTGCAAGAAGTAGAGCAAATGAAAGCGGCGAATGCCGAAGAATTGGAAGCTTTACGCATTAAGTATCTCAGCAAGAAAGGCGAGATCTCGGCGTTGATGAACGATTTCCGAAATGTTGCGGCAGACCAGAAGCGAGAGATGGGTATGCACCTGAACCAGCTGAAGGAAAAAGCGCAGGATCGCATCAACGAGCTTAAGGCCAGCTTCGAAAACGTGCAGACGGTCGATGATGATTTGGACTTGACGCGTACATCCTATCCCATCGAGCTGGGCACTCGTCATCCTTTGTCACTTGTGAAAAAAGAAATATGCGATATATTTGGAAGGCTGGGCTTCAGCATCGCTGAAGGTCCGGAGATCGAGGACGATTGGCATGTCTTCTCATCCTTGAACTTCGCCGAGGATCACCCTGCGCGCGATATGCAGGATACCTTCTTCATCCAGCACAATCCGGATGTATTGCTCCGTACACATACATCTTCGGTGCAGAGCCGTGTGATGGAAAAGCAACAGCCGCCCATCCGCATCATCTGTCCGGGCCGCGTGTATCGCAATGAGGCGATTTCCTATCGTGCGCACTGCTTCTTCCATCAGGTCGAGGCGTTGTATGTAGACAAGAATGTATCGTTTGCCGACCTGAAGCAAGCATTGCTCTTCTTCGCGAAGGAAATGTTCAGCCCGGAGACGAAAATTCGCTTACGCCCCTCTTACTTCCCGTTCACGGAGCCATCGGCTGAGATGGATATCTCGTGCAACATCTGTGGTGGTAAGGGTTGCCCCTTCTGCAAAGGCACCGGTTGGGTAGAGATCCTCGGTTGCGGAATGGTAGATCCGAACGTATTGGAGAATTGCGGCATCGACAGCAAGGTTTACTCCGGCTATGCGTTGGGTATGGGTATTGAGCGAATCACGAATTTGAAATACCAAGTAAAAGACTTACGCATGTTCTCAGAAAACGACATTCGTTTCCTGAAACAGTTTGAGTCGGCCAATTAAATTGAAAACCTAGATCATTTTACCATCTTTCCCCGGACCCTTAACCTGGTCCGGGGAAGAAACACACAAAACAAATGATTAAGGTTTTACTAATGATGGTAGGAGGAGCAATCGGAACTGGCTTGCGGTTCGGAATATCCTCGTGGGTTCAGCAATCGATGCCTCACTCCTTTCCTCTTGGTATCTTGTCGGTCAATACGATCGGCTCATTTTTCATAGGCTTCTGCTGGAGCATAGCAGAGGCCTTTCATTTTTCCACCTCCGCCAGGGCATTCCTCTTCACGGGACTCTTCGGCGGGTTCACCACCTTCTCTTCCTTCGCCTTAGACACGAGCGCACTACTGCGCAATGGCGAGCCGAAGTTGGCCGTGCTGAACCTATTCGTCAGCAATGCGCTGGGACTGATTGCGGTCTTCGCCGGACTGGCCTTGGGCAAGCAAGCGGTTGCATTGCTCAAATAATTTGCATATTCTTCAGAAATAAACTATCTTTCGGTCGGCTTAAAAAAAAGGACAAAGCAGACCATGAGAAAAGAAGAACGATACAAAGGCGTGCTCGATTGGTTTCAGACCAACGTGCCCGTGGCGGAGACAGAGCTGCACTACGAGAATCCGTTTCAGCTACTGATCGCTGTTATCCTCTCGGCGCAATGCACAGACAAACGTGTCAATCAAGTCACTCCGGCCCTTTTCGAGGCGTTTCCAACGCCCGAGGTCTTGGCGGCAAGCTCGCCGGAGGTGGTATACACCTATATACGAAGCGTCTCTTACCCAAACAACAAGGCGAAACACCTGGTCGGCATGGCACAAGGACTGACAACCCTCTTCGGGGGCAAAGTTCCCTCCGACATAAACGACCTGCAGAAGCTGCCCGGCGTTGGCCGCAAAACGGCTAATGTAATCGCCTCAGTCGTGTTCGACAAGCCCGCAATGGCAGTCGACACTCACGTGTTTCGCGTCTCCAACCGCATTGGATTGACCCGCAATAGCAAAACGCCCTTCGAGACAGAGCAGGAACTGGTTAAGCATATCCCCAAAGAGTTGATACCGATTGCCCATCATTGGCTGATCTTGCACGGCCGTTACACCTGCCTGGCCCGCAAGCCTAAGTGCGACGTATGCGGCCTGAAGCCTTGGTGTCACTATTTTCAAACCCATCCGTTAGTATGAGCCAGCGCACACCTCGCGACATCGTCTGGATCCTCCTGCTGTTGGCAGTAGCCCTCACGGGCATCCTGTCGCTCTATCGGCGAATCCATCACGCCCAATCGAAAGGCGAGGTGAACCTTTGCGCACTCATCACACAGAGGCCAGAGGCCATCGTGCGCGTGCTGCGCCCGGAGCTTCTGCAACTGATGCTGCCAAGCACACCCCATGCGGAGCAGTTGCTGGCCTCCTGTCTGCCCAACAATGTGCTCTGCCAGCTGAACGGAGCCGATAAGCAGCCCGCTTTCACCTTGATCTATTATCCCGAGGGCGAGGTTTGGCTGGCGGCATTGAGCTATATAGAGGCCCAATCGCTGTTCAACCGATTAAACGAGAACCATGGTTTCGCACCCACCGAAGAGGAGGTATGGAAGCAGGTCGTGCGCTATTACCCCGAAGAGGGGAAACGATTCTTAGGATGCACCTACCGGCAGGGCATCTTCATGGCCTCCTACCAGCGTAAGCTCCTACTGTCTACCCTGCGGCAGGCACTGCGTCCCCAGCCTATATCGCCCGAGATAGAGCGTTTGTGCGCCCTTAGCAATCGGCCAACCGATGCTCCGCTACAACTCTACCTCCCTACAGAGACACTGCTCAACGACTCTCTCGCAGAAGTATTCTTTGGAGAGGAACGGCCTGCTAAGTGGCTTTCCATCCCCTTTTTCTTCAACGACGGCAACCTTTGCGGCCTGCAGGAATGGCCGCTTCCCCAGAGCTTGCCCGACTCGCTCATTGTCGAGCAATGGCTTCATCCGCTGCGAGATAGCTTGCGCTTCTCGCTTCATCGCCTTCTTCCCGAGGCCGCACTCGACCTGCAAGCCTCTCACGACGAGCAGGCAACCTACTTCACGCTCTACGCCCACTAAGAGCCGCAAATCACCACGATATGGAGGAGCTAATCCGCTGAGCAACCAACCTAAAGTGAAAAACGAAAGGCACCGACGCTAAAGAAATCGAGTAGGTCGGGAAACAAAAGTTTTCTGACCTACTTTCGTTTCCTTTCCTCTCACACCACCGTACGTGCCGT
>CAKUZF010000009.1 GCA_934718155.1 uncultured Parabacteroides sp.
TTAATCGTTTTTAGAAAAGTATTGGTTTTCAAATCAACCTCTAAAATGCAATACCCAAATTCTGTGTGATGAATATATCAGGATTTATTAACCGAGATGTTCATCCACAGAATTTTCACTTATCAATATCAATCGTTAAAAAGCATACATTTTATTGTGTATCCAATATTTGTTATATTTTTGCAAACGAAAAGATTTGTTTGACAAGCAAACATATGCACATTACAGAAATTAGAACTGTTGCTAAATTATTACCTCTATTGAAGTAAAACACTCACATAATTAATAGTTATCAACATGAAGAAGTTTAAACATTGGTTTTACGCAGCGGCGTCAGCAGCGATGCTCTCGGCAACCGCTTGCTCCGACGACGACGATCCTGTGATTATCTCTGCGGCGCAACTCGAAGGCGATTGGTATGAGTGCTATGACACTCCGCTTTTCCAAATGGATGGCTTAGTGGAATACAAGTTCAAGACTGACGGCACCTACAAGGTGAGCGTCTACGATGTCTTTTCGGATCAGACGACCCTAACGTCGCACTCCTATCAGCTGAATGGCGACCTGCTCGTGCTTCGCACGGAGCTGCCCTCCGCCTTGCAAGACAGCTTCCAGATTGTGAGCTATAAGCCCAGCGAGATGGCTTGGCAGCGCATAGGCACTACCTACTCTTTGGGTACTCTAAGCAGCGACTACATGCACTTCAAACGCAGCCAAGAGTAGGCGTTCACACGCATAGAAAAAGCCCCCACGGATTGGTCTGATGGCCATCCCGTGGGGGCTTTTTTATGCGCAAATTAAACGCTATGCGGTTTTATTTGTACTCTTGCCAGCTCTTGATTTGGATGTCTTCCATCTTCATCTGGCAGAACGCGTCGATGAAGGCGCTTGCCAAGCGAGCGTTGGTGATCAACGGAATGTTGTGATCGATCGCTGCGCGACGGATCTTATAACCATTCGTCAACTCACGCTTGCTGTGATCCTTCGGGATGTTGACAACCAGTTCGAACACGTGGTTGCTGAACATTTCCATGATGTTCAGGTCGCCTTCCTCGTCGGGCCAGCTTACGGCAATCGCAGGAATCTGATTTTCGTTCAAGAACTTAGCCGTTCCTTGCGTGCCATAGATGGTGTAACCCTTAGCGGCCAATGCGCGGCAGGGCTCCAGTAGGTCTACCTTGCTCTTAGCGGCACCCGACGAAACGAGGATGTTCTTCTTCGGGATGGTGTTGCCTACGGCGATCATAGCCGAGAGCAGCGCCTCGTTGAAGTCGTCGCCGATGCAGCCTACCTCGCCAGTTGAGCTCATGTCGACGCCCAAAACAGGGTCTGCCTTGTGCAGACGGGCGAATGAGAACTGAGAGGCCTTAACGCCAATCCAGTCGATGTCGAACGCGCTCTTATCGGGCTTCGCATAGGGAGCGTCGAGCATGATGCGTGTCGCTGTCTCGATGAAGTTGCGCTTCAGCACCTTCGATACGAACGGGAAGCTGCGTGACGCACGCAAGTTACACTCGATAACCTTTACGAAGTTGTTCTTAGCCAAGAACTGGATGTTGAACGGACCTGAGATATTGAGCTCCTTGGCGATCATCTTGCTGACCTTCTTGATGCGGCGTGCCGTCTCGAAGTAGATCTTCTGTGCGGGGAACACCAGGGTTGCGTCGCCCGA
Organism: uncultured Parabacteroides sp.; assembly: GCA_934718155.1. Classification (GTDB taxonomy): domain Bacteria; phylum Bacteroidota; class Bacteroidia; order Bacteroidales; family Tannerellaceae; genus Parabacteroides. The sequence goes on from CAKUZF010000009.1 coordinate 1,673, forward strand.
GTGAACACCGGCAAACTCGATGTGCTCGCTGATGGCATACTCCACCACCTCGCCGTTGCGTGCTACGGCGTCGAACTCGATCTCCTTCGTGCCCTGCATAAACTCCGACACGACAACGGGATACTCCTTCGAAACCTTTGCGGCCAGGCCGAGGAACTCGATCATCTGCTCCTTCGTGTGGCACACGTTCATTGCCGCACCCGAAAGCACGTAGGAAGGGCGGATCAAGATGGGGAATCCAACCTCCTCGATGAAGGCGTCGATCTCTTCCATGCTTGTCAGCTCAGCCCAACGCGGCTGGTCGATACCCAGCTGATCAAGCATAGCCGAGAACTTGTGGCGGTTCTCCGCACGGTCGATCGAGATGGGCGATGTGCCGAGGATGGGCACATTCTGGCGATGCAACTTCATGGCCAAGTTGTTAGGAATCTGACCTCCTACTGAAACGATTACGCCCCTCGGCAACTCCAAGTCGATCACGTCTAACACGCGCTCGAACGAGAGCTCGTCGAAGTAGAGGCGGTCGCACATGTCGTAGTCGGTAGAGACCGTCTCGGGGTTGTAGTTGATCATGATCGACTTATAACCCAGCTTACGGGCTGTCTGCGCCGCATTGACCGAACACCAGTCGAACTCTACCGACGAACCGATGCGGTAGGCTCCTGAGCCCAGGATGATCACGTTCTTATCGTTCGGATAGTAGGTGACGTCGTGCGGCTCACGATCGTAGGTCATATAGAGGTAGTTGGTCAGTTCGGGGTGCTCAGAAGCGATTGTGTTGATGCGCTTCACGGTAGGCAGCACGTCGAGTTTCTTGCGTCGGTTGCGCACGCGGATGTTCTCCTTCTCCATGTTTCCCGCAGGATTCTCTACGAAGCGGGCAATCTGGAAGTCGGAGAAGCCCAATCGCTTAGCCTCCAACAGCACATCGGCGGGCAGCTCCTCGATCTTGTCGTATTTCTTCAACACCGCTACATAGTCGACGATGTTCTTCAGTTTATCCAAGAACCAGGGAGTGATCTTCGTCAGCTCGTGGATGCGTTCTACGCTGTAGCCCTTCATCAAGGCCTCAGCCACGGCGAAGATACGGAGGTCGGTCGGGTTGGCCAACTCGTCGTCGAGGTTGTCGAAGTGGATGTCGTTGTTGCCCACGAAGCCATGCATGCCCTGGCCAATCATACGCAAGCCCTTCTGGATGATCTCCTCGAAGCTCTTACCAATCGACATGATTTCGCCGACCGACTTCATGCTTGAGCCAATCAAACGGCTCACGCCCTCAAACTTCGTCAAGTCCCAACGGGGGATTTTCGCAATGATATAGTCCACCTCAGGTGCCTTGTAGGCCGAGTTCGGTGTGCCCATCTCGCCAATCTGGTCGAGGCCGTAGCCCAACGCCAACTTAGCGGCAACGAAAGCCAAGGGATAGCCACTTGCCTTAGAAGCCAATGCCGAAGAACGGCTCAAACGAGCGTTCACCTCGATGACGCGATAGTCGCATGTCTCAGAATTGAACGCATACTGGATGTTACACTCGCCCACAATGCCAAGGTGGCGGATCGTCTTGATCGAAAGCTCCTTCAGCAGCGTCAGCTCTTTCTCGGTCAGTGAGCAGGTGGGGGCAACCACGATGCTTTCGCCGGTGTGCACGCCCAGCGGATCGACGTTCTCCATGCTTACAACCGTGAAGCAATGGTCGTTCTTATCGCGGATTACCTCAAACTCGATCTCCTTCCAGCCCTTCAGCGACTCCTCGACGAGGATCTGCGGCGAGTAGGCAAAAGCGCTCTCGGCCAGCGTGCGCAGCTCTGCCTCATTCTTACAGATACCGCTACCCAGGCCACCCAGCGCATAGGCCGAACGGATCATGACGGGATAGCCAATGCGATTAGCGGCCGTGATGGCGTCGTCCATGCTCTCTACAGCCTGGCTGACGGGGGTCTTCACCTCGATCTCGTTCAGTTTCTTTACAAAGAGGTCGCGATCCTCCGTGTACATGATTGCCTCTACCGAGGTGCCCAACACCTGCACGCCATACTTTGCCAGCGTGCCCGACGTGTAGAGCTCCGTACCGCAGTTCAACGCGGTTTGTCCACCAAAGGCAAGCAGGATGCCGTCGGGGCGCTCTTTCTTGATGATCTCCTCGACGAAGTAGGTCGTGATCGGCAAGAAATACACCTTGTCGGCCACACCCTCAGAAGTCTGGATCGTAGCGATGTTCGGGTTAATCAAAACGGTGTTGATACCCTCTTCACGCATCGCCTTCAGCGCTTGCGATCCTGAGTAGTCAAACTCTCCGGCCTGACCGATTTTCAAGGCTCCTGAACCTAACACGAGGACTTTCTTGATGTTGTGTGTCATAAGTTCTTTATCTGGTTGTTTTTATGTAATTAAGTTGTTCTCTCTTTTTATTTCAGCTTAGCCAGCGCCTCCTTGATGCGCTTGATAGCCTCTACGATGTTCTCGTCGCTCGTAGCGTAGCTCATGCGCAAGCACTCGGGTGCGCCAAACGAGGTTCCGCCCACGCAAGCCACGTGGCCTACCTCCAGAAGATACATCGCCATCTCGTCGGCGTTGTGGATGGTGCGCTGTCCGTCGCTCTTGCCGAAATAGGAGCTGAATTTCGGGAAGAGATAGAATGCGCCCTCAGGTCTGTTCACCTCAAGGCCAGGCACCTCCTTGGCCAGTTTCACGATCAGGTCGCGTCGACGCTCGAAGGCCTTGCGCATCTCCTCGACGGGAGCTTGCGTGCCGGTGTAGGCTGCCTCGGCTGCCTTTTGCGACACGGAGCAGGGCCCCGACGTGTATTGGCCTTGCAATTTGTTGATGGCCTTTATGATCCACTCCTCTGCGGCCACGAAGCCGATTCTCCAGCCTGTCATGGCGTAAGCCTTCGACACGCCGTTTATGATGATCGTGCGCTCACGCATGCCCTCGATCGTGGCGATGCTGTTGTGGCGGCCCACATAGTTGATGTGTTCGTAGATCTCGTCGGAGATGACAAACACCTCGGGATGCCTTTTCAGCACCTCGGCCAGTCCTGCCAGCTCCTCGGCGCTATACACGGAGCCTGTCGGGTTGGACGGCGAGCAGAGGATCAACGCCTTGGTCTTAGGCGTGATGGCTGCCTCAAGCTGCGCGGGAGTGATCTTGAAATCTTGCTCAATACCTGCTGATACGATCACGGGGGTACCCTCGGCCAGTTTCACCATCTCCGGATAGCTCACCCAGAAGGGTGCGGGGATGATCACCTCGTCGCCGCGGTTTACGAGCGCCAGGATGGCGTTGCAAACGCACTGCTTCGCTCCATTACCACATGAGATTTGGTTGGCCGTGAAGTCCATGCCATTCTCATTCTTCATTTTGGCTACGATTGCGTTGCGCAAGGCGGGATAGCCCGCCACGGGTGAATAGCGAGAGTAATTGTCGTCGATTGCCTGCTTCGCAGCTTGCTTGATGTGCTCCGGCGTGTTGAAGTCGGGCTCACCTACGCTAAGGTTGATTACGTCAACGCCTTGGGCTTTCAACTCGCCGCTTTTTTGTGACATAGCCAGTGTAGCTGATGGCGACAGAGAGGCTAAACGATCTGAGACTTGTGTCATATCTGTTACTGAATTATTAGTGGTTATTTAATATTGTGCAAAATGTGGCCCATACGCTCCTTCTTAGTCTTCATATAGAACTCGTTGTATGGGTTGGGGTTGATTTCGATAGGGATGTTCTCCACCACGGAGAGTCCGTAGGCCTCCAAGCCTACCCGCTTCACGGGGTTGTTGCTGATGAGGCGCATCTTCGTGATGCCCAGCTGGCGAAGGATCTGCGCACCCACGCCATAGTCGCGCTCGTCGGCTTGGTGTCCCAGGCAGATGTTGGCGTCGACCGTGTCCATGCCGTTCTCCTGCAGCTTGTAGGCCTTCATCTTCTCCATCAGGCCGATGCCACGTCCCTCTTGGTTGAGGTAGATCACGGCTCCGCGGCCCTCTTTCTCGATCATGCGGAGCGCCTCATGCAGCTGGTCGCCGCAGTCGCAACGCATAGAGCCGAAGATGTCGCCCGTAGCGCACGATGAGTGCACGCGCACCATGACGGGCTCTTCGGTCGTCACGTCGCCCTTGATCACGGCGATGTGCTCCAGTCCGTTGCTCTTCTGGCAGAAGGGGATCAGGCGGAAGTGTCCGTATTTGGTCGGCATGTCGACCTCCTCGCCTCGCTCCACGATCGACTCCTGTTTCAGGCGGTAGGCGATCAGGTCGGCGATCGATACCAGCTTGATGTGGTGTTCGTCGGCCATCTTGCGCAGCTCAGGCAGGCGGGCCATGGTGCCGTCGTCGCTCATGATCTCCATCAGCGCGGCTGCGGGATAGAGGTCGGCCAGGCGGCAAAGGTCGATGCTCGCCTCGGTGTGGCCCGCACGACGCAGCACGCCCTTATCCTGGGCGTAGAGCGGATTGATGTGGCCCGGGCGGCCGAAGGTCTCGGGGGTGGAGGCGGGGTCGGCCAGCGCCTGTATCGTAGCGGCGCGGTCGGCGGCAGAAACGCCCGTTGAGCAGCCTTCCAGCTTATCGATGGTCACCGTGAAAGGGGTACCTAAAACGGAGGTGTTGTTCGTCACTTGGTGCGGCAGGTCCAACTCCTCGCAGCGCGAAACGGTGATCGGGGCGCACAGCACGCCACGTGCGTTTTTCAGCATGAAGTTGATTTTCTCTGGCGTCACCTTCTCGGCGGCGATGATCAAATCGCCTTCGTTCTCGCGATCCTCGTCATCAACAACGATAACGAATTTTCCTTCGCGAAAATCGGCAATAGCCTCTTCGATGGTGTCTAATGTAATCTTGCTCATATTCTTGTTTTATTTATTATCTGTAATATTCAGCAAATGTAGTGAATATATCATATCTTTCAGCTCTTTGGACACTTTTTGTGCTTGCGAAATGTCGTGGCGCAGCAATTTGCGCTGATAAACGGCAATCAGGTAAAGCGGAACGCCAAGCGGCAGGCACCAGCCTACGCATTGATAGGCCTTTCGGCTGAGCCGATCGCCCAGCTGGTTGGTGTAGCCCCCAATCACGGGATAGTCCATCAGCTTGTTGAGCACAAGGTTCTGGTCGGAGTTGCCCAGCTCCTCCACCACCGCCTCGATGCGTTGCGCCAGCTCCTCGGCGCGGCCGTCTTTCCCGCCGTTGCGCCAATAGTCAAGGTAGTTCACCCAGCGGCGGTGCTGGTTCGTATAGGTGCGGCAGTCGGCCTCGAGGGCCTCCAGCTGGGGCACGAGCGCGTCGTAGTTGGGGGCGAAGATGATCACCTCCTTCTTCTCCACCTTGCGTCCCTCGCGCTTGCCCAGCAGGTTCTTCAGCGCATTGAGGTAGGTGTCGGCGTTCATGATCACCGAGTCTTTGGCCGCCTTGTAGGTCAGGAAGGCTCCCATCGGGGTGAGCACGGCCGAGCTGAGCCACATGCCCCGCCATGCCTCCCACACACCGTCGCGGGCCATCTTGTAGCCCATGTTGTCGATGATGTAATAGAAGATGAAGAGGATCACCGAAATCACCACCGGCACGCCCAGTCCGCCCTTGCGGATGATAGCCCCTAAGGGGGCGCCGATGAAGAAGAACATCAGGCAGGCGAAGGAGACGGTGAATTTCTTGTGCCACTCCGTCAGGTGGCGTCGCACCTTGTAGGCCTCGTCGCCCACCTGCGCCGCACGGAAGAAGTAGTCGGTTTTCATGTTTTCGAGCGTGTTCTTCGCCCGGTTCAGGATGGTGGCCTGGCTGCTTTTCTTCTCGGCCTGGAAGAGGCTGTCGAAGTTCAACTGGAAGTTCTCGGCCAGTTTCGGCAGGGGCTTCACACGCAGCTGCGGCGTGCAGGCCTCCCCCGTCTCGTCGGCGTCGACCTGCTGGTTCATCGTGCGCACGGTGTGTATGTAGCTGGCCTCGTAGATGCTTCGGGCGTTGATGGTTTTCACGCTGTCGAGCTTCAGCGTCATCGAGTCGATCGAGGCCTGCAGGTCGCTGAGGTTCTTGCCCATGTATTGGTTTTGTAGGAAGCTGTCGTCGGTGCGCTTGAAGTTGGCGTCGAACTCGATGAGAATCTCCTTCGTGTCGAAACTCTCGCGCCTGTAGGGCACAGCCGTGGCCTCTTGCGACCCTCCGTCTTGGCTGCGCAGGTTCTCGAAACTCTCGCCGTTGAAGAGCGAGAGCACCAGGAAGAGCTTATCGGCCGAGGTCTTCAGCCAGCCCGAGTCGGCCACGATCACACGGGCGTTGTTAAATCCCTCCGAGTAGTCGTAGATCATCAGGTCGCTCAGCAGGCCCGTCTCGGTGTTCTTCTTGTGCACATACACGTTGAGGCCGGGTATCTCTTTGTAGAACGAGCCCTCAGGAATGTCGAGCTCGGGCGATTTCTGTCGCATGGAGTAGAGCAGGGTGAAGAGCTTCACCTGCACGACGGGCATGGCGTTGTTTTGATAGAAGAAGGTGCCTACGCTGATCATCGCCAGGGCGACGATCAAAGGGCGCATGATGTGGATCAGCGAGATGCCGGCCGACTTCATGGCCAACAGCTCCAGTCGTTCGCCCAGGTTGCCAAAGGTCATGAGCGAGGCCAGCAAGACGGCCAGCGGCAGCGCCATGGGCACAAGGTAGAGCGCCGCGTACATAAACATTTCCGCCAAGACCGCCATGCCGATACCCTTTCCTACCATGTCGTCGATGTAGCGCCAGAGGAACTGCATCAAGACAATGAAAAGACAAATGCCGAAGGTCATCATGAATAGCGGCACGAACGTTTGCAGCATGAAGGTGTATAGTCGTTTAATTCTCAACATTGCCTTGTCTATATATATATGTATATACCAGCCGACAAAAGTAATGGAAAAAACGCTAACTACCTCGCTCCGGGCGGCGAAAACTTCGCTAAAGGATGCCGAGCGACCGTTTCAGGTTGCAGATTTGCGAATCCCAAAGCTCGATGGAGTCTGATTTTTCGTCTATCTCGGCGAAATCGGTCACCTCGAGCGCGGTGGTTCCTGTCATCTCATACCAGTGTATCTTAAACTCGAAATAGGCGTCGTTTTGCTCCTCGTCTTCCCATCGCAGGCGGATGAAGACTTCCGGTTCAGAGGCGATGATGCTGGCCGACTGCCACTCGCGGTTCCAGCGGAAGGAGTAGCGCTTCTCGGTGATGATCACTTCGTCGGCAAACCAGGCCGTGAGGCCTAAACCTGTCGTCAGCTGATTCCAAAGGCATCGGGGCGACACTTTACCCAAAAGGTATTCAATGTGATATTTGTTCTTTCCCATGGCATTCGAGATTTTGAAACAGGCGCAAGATACGCATTATATTCCAAACGGCGTTTGTTTTACCCCTGTTTTTTTTAATAAAAAATCAATTCAAAATGAATTACTTAGAGCGTGGCCTCGTAAAAAGGCCGAAAAAAAACGCCGAAAAAGTTGCGCAGTCCAAAAATATGCCCTACTTTTGCAGCGTCAATCTGAGAGGGATTGACCATGATGGCGAGATAGCTCAGCTGGTTAGAGCGCATGATTCATAATCATGAGGTCCCCGGTTCAATCCCGGGTCTCGCTACAAAACAAACGAAGGCTTGCTAATCGATGATTAGTGAGCCTTTTCTTTTTATCAGCTATACCACAATGAGTTAGGCGTTCGGGGCTCATCCCGACGAACGGCAGCTGTCGGCGTGAAAAAAGCATCGCCATTGGCGTGAAAAACCACGGGCAACGGCGTGAAAAACGATGGGCAACGAAATTTATCGGAACGGGCAATGAGTATATATCGGAACGGGCAACAAAATTTATAACGACGGGCAACAAAATTTTGAGCAATGGGCAACGAAATTTTGAGCAATGGGCATCGTGATTTTTTGAATAACGGACAACGTGATCTTATTTTGAATAACGGAAATCGAAATTTACACAAACCTCCGTCGTTTATCGCCACAGGGCTGGCATATCTGTATTATTATTTATTCATGCGTATTATATATATACGCATTGGAATAAATAATAAAACAAATATCTGATAGCGGGGCGATGGTCTGGGACTGATTTATTTATTCTATTTTTTATACAATAAGGTAAAGGTTTATAATTTTGGGAAAAGATGGAAGAGATTAGGATTGATGTTGCAAAACAGACGGCGGAAGAGTTGAGCCTTGCCGCTTATAACGCGCAGCTCGTACACAGATTTAATCAATCGCTGCCTTTCAGCGACAAGTGGTGGAGCCTGCAACGCAAAGTATTCGAAGGGCATATGGGCGAAGGCTCGCGCGTCATGTCGCCCTTGACCGTGGTGCGACCGAATGATGTGCGCATAGGCAATCGTGTGGTTGTGATGAACGGCTGCCTGATGATGTCGGCCGGGACCATCACCATCGACGATGATGTTCGGATTGCGGCCAACGTACAGCTTATCAGCAATAACCACGACCCCTACGAGCGCGATGTCATCATTTGCCGCCCAGTGCATATCTGCAAAGGGGCATGGATCGGAGCTGGCAGCACGATTTTGCCAGGGGTGACTGTGGGCAAATATGCCATTGTGGGAGCCGCCTCGGTCGTGACCAAAGATGTGCCCGACTATGCCGTAGCCGTCGGAAGCCCGGCTCGGGTGATAAAACATGTAGACAAGGAGCGGTTTAAGGAATAACAGAGCTAAAATCTCAGCGCAATCTGGTGGATGATGAGGCTGTTGGCGTTTTTTTTATATCTTTGGGCCGTGGTTATAATCAAACAAAAATTAGAGAGAAAAGCGTATGAAACAGACATTCATCAAAACATTGCTGCTGCTGTTTGTGATACTGACCGCGGCGGCTTGCGGCGACGACGAGAAGAACTTTGGCTATTCCGCTGTGTTGCCTGAACAGGCGCAGTTGTTCGTTGAGCAGTATTTCCCCGCGGTGGAGTATGCGAGCATCGAGAGAGGCATCGACGATGGGGAGATCGAATATGAGGTGAAGCTCTACGACGGCACGGAGCTGGAGTTTGACGAGTGGGGCGAATGGACGAGCGTGTCCAACAAATTTGCGGGCGTGCCGAGCGACATCTTGCCTATGGCTATAGCGGCCGACATCGCCACCTTTTATCCGCATGCCGTGATCTATAAGGTAGAGAAGAAACTGGGCGGCTACGAGATCGACATCACCGGCTGGGAGCTGCTTTACAGCAAGCAGGGCGTGCTTGTGCGTGCCGAGAGAGACTAATCGTAGATCAGGGTGGAGAGCCGCTCTGGAGCATACACCTCGTTAGCCACTCGCTGGATGTCGTCGGCCGTGATCTGCTGGATACGGGCCACGACTTGCTCCATCGAGTCGTAGCGGTCGTAATGCAGGAGGCTCTTTCCGAATCCCAAGAAGAGGTTCTCGCGATTGTCGCTGGCCACACCGATCTGACCGATGGCCTGCTTCTTGGCTTGGCTCAGCCGTGAGGCGGAGAGCGGCTGCTGCCGCATCTCTGCCAGCTGCTGGCGCACCAGCTCGATGGCCTTGTCTTTGTTCTTGGGTGCGCAGCCGAAATAGATGGTAGCCATGCCGGCGTCGGTGTAGTGGCTAACGTTTCCTTCCACATTATAGACCAGTCCGTTGCGTTCGCGCAACAGCACATTCAGCAGGCTGTTCATGCCGGGACCTCCCAGCAGGTTGTTCAGCAAATAAAGCGGCACTCGCTCTGGGTCGAACAGGTCGTAGGCCTGCCCGCCTATCAAGACGTGTGCTTGGTGTGTGTCTTTATGCTTATGCACCTCCTTTGCCTCCAGTTGCTTAGGCCGTTTGCGCTTGCGCTCCGCCATGGGGAAGTCGGTGTCGGCAAGCAACTTCTCGCCCATCTGCACGATTTGTTCAAAATTGTTTCGCCCCATCGAGAAGAAGAGCATGTTTCGAGGGGCATAGAAGCGGCGGGTGAAGGAGCGGCCCGATTCGCTCGTGAAGGTCTGCAGAGCCCGTTTGTCTCCTAAGATCATGCGCCCCAGGGGATGGCGTGCGAAGAGCAGGTGTTCGAACTCGTCGAAGATCAGCTCAGAGGGGCTGTCGTTGTAGCTCTCGATCTCGTCGAGGATAACCTCCACCTCCTTCTCGATTTCCGCTTGCGGGAAGGTGGCGTGAAAGGCCAAGTCGGTCAGCAGCTCGAAGGCTCGCTCGAAATCTTTTTCCATAAAAATGGAGTAGAGAAAGGTCTCCTCCTTGGTGGTGTAGGCATTCAACTCCCCTCCAACCGCCTCCATGCGGTTGAGGATGTGCCACGCCTTGCGGTGGGTTGTCCCTTTGAAAAGGGTATGTTCCACGAAGTGAGCCAATCCACGCTCGCCAGCCTCCTCGTCGCGCGTGCCGGCGTTGACGGCATAGCCGCAGTAAGAGACGGGCGAATCGACGGGCAGGTGCGCCATGCGCAAGCCGTTGGGCAAAGTATGTGTCAAGTATTCCATGAGTTGTTTGCTTTCTGAGAGGCAAAGATACGAAAAATGTACGTCTTAACCCCCTTTGCTCGCACAGGCCGGCAAGTTTAATTGCCCGAAGGGCAAGAATACGGCTTTTCATTCTTATATTTGTGCGGTTAAAAACAAGAGCAGAATGAAACAGATCGCATTTTGGGGACTGGCCATCCTATCAGTGCTTTGCGCATGCCAAGGAGGCCGTCCAGCCGAGAAAGCCAAACAGGCGGCTTCGGTGGAACATTTAAGAGAATACACAGAGGCGATTGCCCACGACAGTTGCGAGGGGCGTAGGCCCTTTTCGGCGGGAGCGGATCGAGCGGTTGGCTATATCGCCGAGCAGATGAAGGCTGTCGGGCTGAAACCAATCGCAGGCGACAGCTATTTTCAGGAAGTCCCGATAATCTCCTCGCGCACGGTTTGTCCCGAGCCGATGCGCCTGCGCACGCCTAAGCAGACGCTCTCCTTGGAGTGGCTGGAGGGCTATACGGCCTTCTCGGCCCGCATTGAGCCGGAGATAACGCTGGCCGACGCACCGCTCTTTTTCGCCGGCTATGGCATCGTGGCCCCCGAGTATGGCAAGAACGACTATGCGGGCATTGCGCATCCCGAGGAAAAGGTGGCGGTAGTGATCGTAAACGACCCCGGCTTGGGCAGCACCGACGAGAGCTACTTCAATGGCGACATCATGACCTATTATGGCCGCTGGATGTATAAGTTTGAAGAGGGCGCACGCCAGGGCGTGAAAGGAGTCTTGATAATCCATGACGATCGAGGGGCGGGCTACCCCTGGTCGGTAGTACGCGCCTCGGCCCGCTCGAAGATGTATGTCGAGAGCGACAGCGAGGCCTATCATTGCCCCCTGAATGGATGGATTCAGCAGGAGGCGGCTCGCCAGCTGTTGGCCGACAACGGCTACGACCTGAACGAGCTGATCGCCCAGGCTAAGAAGCCCGACTTCAAGCCGTTCGACCTGCCGTCGAGCGTGAGCGTGAAGATGCGCAACACCTTCGATCGCCAGCAGAGCCCTAACGTGGTGGGCTACATCCCCGGCCAGGGCGCGACCGACGAGAGCGTGGTCTATCTGGGGCATTGGGATCATCTGGGCTATGGCGCGCCGATTGATGGCGACAGCTTGATCAATGGAGCGACCGACAACGCCGTGGCGATTGCCTGGATGCTCGAAATCGCACGCTGCTTCCAAGCGCTCCCCGAGTCGCCCCGAAGGAACGTCGTCTTCCTCTCTCCCACTTGCGAAGAGACGGGCTTCCTGGGTACGAAGTTTTACGTGGAGCATCCGCTCTTCCCGGTAGAGAAGGTCGCGGCGGTTATCAACCTGGATGTGTTCCCGCTTTGGGGCGAGAACAACGATGTGACCATCACGGGGTATGGCAACTCCAATCTCGACTCGACGCTGGCAGTCTTGGCAAAGCCATACGGCCGCTACATCATGCCCGACCCCGACGCGTATAACGGCATGTTCTATCGCTCAGATCATTTCCCCTTCGTGCAGAGGGGCGTCCCCGCCATGTTCGCCAAGGGCTGGAACGACAACCGCAAGCATGGCAAGGAGTGGTCGAAAGAGCAAATCGCAAAATACTGGGCGGAAACCTATCATAAGCCGACCGACCAGACCCATCCGGAGACCGACGACTATAGCGGTCTGCTGCAGGAGGTACACCTCTTCTTCGACTTGGGATACACATTGAGCCAGGCGGAAGACTTCCCGCGGTGGAACGAGAAATCGGAGTTCGCCCGTCTGTTAAATAGATAATTCTTCGTACTTTTGCGAAAAATAAAAAAGAACAACAGAACAATGGACAAAGCATTTATCCAAACTCTCTTAGAGAAGGAAGCCGAGGCGGTTCGCAATATCCCCGTCTCGTCAGACTATGAGCAGGCGATCGACCTGATCGTGGAGCATGTACACCGTAGGGGCGGAAAACTCATTACCTGTGGTATGGGTAAGGCCGGACAGATCGCAATGAACATTGCCACAACATTCAGCTCGACGGGCACGCCCGCTTCGTTTTTACACCCCAGCGAGGCGCAGCATGGCGACTTGGGCATCGTGCGCGAGAATGACATTTTCCTCCTGATCTCCAATTCGGGCAAGACGCGCGAGATCTTGGAGCTGGTCGACTTGGCACGCGGCTTAGTGCCCCATATTCAATTCATTGTCATCACAGGGAAGGCCGATAGCCCCTTGGCTGCGCAGGCCAACGTTTGTCTGCCCACAGGCGACCCGCAGGAGGTGTGCCCGCTGGGATTGACACCTACGACCTCTACGACCGTGATGACGGTGATCGGCGACATCTTGGTGGTAGGCACCATGCAGAAGATTGGATTCACCAGCGCCGATTACGCCAAGCGTCACCACGGCGGCTATTTAGGATCGAAGAGCAGAGAGCAGAGCGGACTATGAGACGGGTTTTTGGCATTGGGGAGACCATCCTCGACATTATCTTCAAGAACGATCAGCCCTATAAGGCCGTTCCGGGAGGCTCGGTGTTCAACGGAATGATCTCGTTAGGGCGTTTGCAAGTGCCCGTCTCTTTCATTAGCGAACTGGGGCAAGACCAAGTGGGCGACCTGATTCTGCGTTTCATGGAGCAGAACAACCTCTCCGCAGATTGGATCGACCGTTTCACGGAGGGGAAAAGCCCCGTTTCGCTGGCTTTCTTAGACGAGAACAAAAATGCGAACTACTCCTTCTACAAGAATTATCCCGAGCAACGCCTGGAGGTGTCGCTGCCTCGTATCGAGAAAGACGACATCTTTATCTATGGCTCCTACTATGTGCTCGATCCGGCGTTGCGCCCGAAAGTGTTCGAGCTGCTGCAATATGCGCGCGAGCGAGGCGCCATACTCTATTACGACCCAAACTTCAGAAAGGCGCATCTGCACGAGGCTATACGCCTTATGCCTACAGTCTTAGAGAATCTTGAGATGGCAGACATCGTTAGGGGTTCCGACGAAGACTTTATGAACCTCTTTGGCAAAGAGGATGGCGAGCAGATCTATCGCGATCATATTCAGTTCTATTGCGACCGATTGATTACGACCCACGGAGCCGCGGGCGTGAACCTATTCACCCGCGATTTCAAGCGGCATTACGAGGCTGCAGCCATCCAGCCGCAAAGCACAATCGGCGCTGGCGACAACTTCAATGCGGGATTGGTCTATGGGCTGCTGAAGGAGGATGTGCGCCGCGACGATTTAGCCTGTTTGACGCCCGAGAAATGGGAGCGAATCATCCGTCATGGCATGGCGTTAGCCAGCGAGGTGTGCCAAAGCTACGACAACTATATCTCAGCCGATTTCGCCGAACGTTACCGAACGGCAAATAGATAGGCCTGCGTAGAAAAAAGATCCATTCCTTTGTAGCTGATAAGTGACAGATTTTGCGTAACTTTGCCGGCTCAAAGGAATATCCTATTATACATACATACAATTCACGTTTTGAAAACATTTGAAGAATTAGGAGTTGCCGCACCGATATTGAAGGCAATTCAAGAGATGGGCTACGAATCGCCCATGCCGGTACAGGAGGAAGTGATTCCCTTCTTGCTGGGAGAAGACAACGACGTTATTGCATTAGCACAGACAGGTACAGGAAAAACGGCCGCTTACGGTTTACCAATCCTGCAAAAAATCGACGTGGACGCTTGCTATCCGCAAGCTTTGGTGCTTTGCCCTACTCGCGAGCTTTGCTTGCAGATCGCAGACGATTTGAACGACTACTCAAAATACATCGACCATTTACGTGTGCAACCCGTTTATGGCGGTTCGAGCATAGAGAGCCAGATAAAGGCCTTGAAGCGTGGCGTGCACGTGGTGGTGGCCACCCCAGGACGACTTATCGACTTGATGAACCGCAAGACGGTGAATCTAAGCGCAGTGAAGAACGTCATCCTCGACGAGGCCGACGAGATGCTCAACATGGGTTTCACGGATAGCATCAATGAGATTCTGGCGGCTATCCCCGAGACACGCAACATGCTCCTCTTCTCGGCCACAATGCCTAAGGAGATTGCTGTTATCACGAAGAAGTATATGCGCGATCCGAAGGAGATCGTAATTGGCAACAAGAACGAGGGCAATAAGAATATCCGCGATATCTATTATATGGTACGCGCGCAAGACAAGTATCTTGCGCTGAAGCGTATTGCCGACTTTTACCCCAACATCTATGGCATCATCTTTTGCCGTACACGTAAGGAGACGCAAGAGATTGCCGATAAGCTCATTCAGGATGGCTACAATGCGGATTCGTTGCATGGCGAGCTGAGCCAGGCCCAGCGCGACTACGTGATGCAGAAGTTCCGCATCAAGAATCTCCAGCTGCTTGTCGCTACCGATGTGGCCGCACGCGGATTGGATGTTGACGACTTGACGCACGTGATCAATTATGGATTGCCCGACGAGATCGAGTCTTACACGCATCGCCGTGGCCGCACGGGCCGTGCGGGAAAGACCGGTATCTCTATCTCGATCTGCCACATTCGCGAGAAGGGCAAGATCAAGCAAATTGAGCGAGTAATCAATAAGCAGTTCGAGAAGGGCGTGATGCCGAGCGGCGAGCAGATCTGCGAGAAGCAGCTTTTCAACTTGGTGGACCAGATTGAGAAGGTGAAGGTGAACGAGGACGAGATCGCAGCCTTGATGCCCTCCATCTATCGTAAGTTGGAATGGCTCGACAAGGAAGACATCATCAAGCGTATGGTTTCTTTGGAGTTCAATCGCATGATCGACTATTATAAGGACGCCGACGACATCGCCGAGGTGGACGAGAAGCGCCCGAAACGCATAAAAGGCGAGGCGGAGGCTGGCTATGTGCGCCTGTTCCTCAACTTTGGTAAGACCGATGAGCTGAACGTTCCCCAACTGATCGAGCTGGTGAACCGTTGTGTGCCGGGCCATGTGCAGATAGGCCGTATCGACCTGCACGACAACTTCTCCTTCTTTGAGGTTGTCGAAGAGGAGGCGCAACATGTCATGGAGCGGATGAACGGCTTCGAGGTAGATGGCCGCCGCATTCACGTGGAGCCTTCGCAGGCCCGCGTAGAACCGGGTGAGGCTCGTGAGCGCAAGGGACGCAAAGAGCGCAAAGGTGGCCGTGCGGGAATGGGCTTTGGAGGTTTCAAGGCGAAGCGCGAGGGTAAGCGTAAAGACAAATATGCCGATGAGGCTCCTCGAAAAGGCCGCAAAGAGGGCAAGAAAGAGGGGAAAGAGAAGGGCAAAAAAAAGAAATTCTTCGAAGAGGCTCCCAGCTATAAGAAACGAAAATAAGACAAGATTTTAACATTTCGTTTAGGAATATTTAGAAAGGTGTGTGTTCTTTTGATAGGACACACGCCTTTTTTGTGTCATAATGCAAGGTTTTTATCGCAGTTGAGATAAATCAAAAATCTTTTCGAAATAATATTTTGATAACAAAATGCTATTTATATTTTGATATTTCAATCATACGCGTTACATTTGCCGCTGTTTAGGTATCAGCTGAATCATTTTAAACAAAGAGTGTAGAACCAATGATGTGTGTGAAGCGCATTAATTAAAATTTATCTTATGAGAAAATTCCTATCTCTGGGTCTTGGCTTAGCATTAAGTGGGACAATGGCTATAGCGCAAACGACAATTAAAGGAACGGTCGTTGATGAGACGGGTGAACCTGTCATCGGAGCGTCGGTTATCGTAGTAGGAACTACGACAGGTACTGTAACTAATTTCGATGGAACATTCACACTGAATACACCGGAAGGAGCCAAGCAGGTAACAATCTCTTATATCGGTATGGCGTCGCAAACCTTGACCATCAAGAGCAATATGGAGGTGACACTGAAATCGGATGCGCAAGATTTGGACGAGGTCGTTGTCGTTGCTTATGGTACGACATCCGCCCGCAACTTAACAGGAGCAGTCTCCTCGGTCAAAGGAGAAGCCATCAAGAACATCCCGGGACCTTCGGTGGATGGAATGTTGCAAGGACGTGCTTCGGGTGTCATGATCTCTACGCCCTCTTCTTCGGTCGGAGCAGCGCCGGTTATCAATATCCGAGGCGTCTCTTCGATCTCAAACAGCACCACTCCGCTCTATGTGGTGGATGGTATGATTATCTCGATGGAAACCTCGTCGAACACACGCCAAAACCCATTGGCCGATATCAACTCCGCCGATATCAAGAGCATCGAGATCTTGAAGGATGCAGCGGCCACTGCCTTGTATGGCTCACGTGCGGCGAATGGCGTAATCATGATCACGACACACTCTGGCCAAAAAGGCAAGGCTAAGGTCTCTTACAGCGGAGGCTACACGATCGCACAGGCCACAGGTATGTTTGAAACTCTTGACGCTGAACGCTACACGGAGTTCAAGAACTTAGGCGTTAGCAATACTGCGGCACGCGTGGCCGACACGGGGTTCTACGATAAGTATAAGTATGGCACGATGACCGATAGCAACGGCAACATAATCAGTACAGACTGGACCGACCTGCTGTTTCAGACAGGTAGCATCATGAATCACGACATCAATGTGTCGGGAGGTTCGGAAGACATGAGCTACTACATCAGCACAGGTATCATGGATCAAGATGGCATCACGGTGGGCGATGAGTTCAAGCGTTACTCCTTCAAGGCCAACACCAATTTCAAGATGAACGAGTGGTTGAAGGGTGGATTCAACGGTAGCTATTCGAACACACAGCAGAAGAATGTAGACGGTGGTTATGGCGATGGAGTATACTCCATCAATGGTTTCTCGCGTATGGCAGCTATCTTGCCATCGAACATACCTGCCTACAACGAGGATGGCACACCTTATATGGACAATGGCCAGTATCTGGGCTATGGCAACAACAAGATTGGATGCACCTACTACAACCCGATGTCTTACATCGATCAGCAAGCCAGCCGCATGGAGAACAACCGTATTATAGCCAGCGGCTTCTTGGAGGCTACACCGATCGCAGGACTTTCCATCAAGTCGCAATATGGTATAGACTGGTTTATCACCAACTCAACGACCATGTATTCGCCCACTGGCGGCGATGGCTACGCTTCGGGAGGCAATCTATATGCCTATGCCACCACTCGAAAGACTTGGACTTGGACCAACACGGCCAACTATCAGTTTGACATCAAGGATGATCATCACTTTGGTGCAACAATCGGTATGGAGGCTCAAGAGATGCAGCTGCGCCGTCGCTACTACAGCGCAACGACACTTTCCGATCCCAACATGATTTACGAAGAGGCTCCCTATCTGACCTATGCCAGCAGCGCCTCTACCAATCGTCGCGAGGAGCGCACAATGGTCTCTTATTTGGGCCGCTTGAGCTACAACTACAACTATCGTTACTATTTGGAGGGAAGTTTCCGCCGGGATGGCCTCTCTTCGTTAGGCACGAAATGGGGTAACTTCTGGGGAGCAAGCGCCTCATGGCGTATCTCTGACGAGGGCTTCTACGCTCCTTTGAAGGAGGCAGTGAACGATATGCGTTTCAAGGTGAGCTATGGCGTTGTGGGTAACACGAATGTGTCAGACAACTATGCGGCTATCTCGAAATATGCCTCTACTTATTATAATGGTACAGGCGCTTATTGGCCAACCAAGATTGCCGATACCTATTTGGGCTGGGAGCAGACAGCCAAGACCGACGTGGGCGTAACGGGTCAGATTGCCAATCGATGGAACTTCGAGTTGACCTACTTCAAGTCTAAATCGAAAGACTTGATCCTGGATTCGGCTCAGTCTTACTCCACCGGTATTCCCAGCGCTTCGATCACGACTAATATTGGTAAGGCGCAGAACTCAGGCGTTGAGTTCAACTTCGGTGGAACCGTCTTGCGTGCCGGCGACTTCACATGGGATTCGAACATCAACGTGACCTTTGTAAAGAACAAGGTGACCGAGCTCGAGAGCGACATCGTGGAGAGTGGAACGGGTGCGGCCAACATCACCGTCGAGGGAAAGTCTATGGCGCAATTGTATATCTATCCTACTGCCGGCATTGACAAAGAGACGGGCCGTCGTGTCGTGCTCTTAGACGATGCCGAAGGCAACCCGACGCGTGAAGCCCTTTTGGTTTACACACGTGGAGCCGGAGCCTCGGTTTATGACCGTTCAACAGGCGAGAAGTTGGACATCAACGATTGGAAATCCCATATCTGGGGCAATACGAAACCGACCTACTACGGCGGTTGGACCAACAACTTCAGTTGGAAGAATTGGGACGCCACGCTCTTCTTCCAGTTCTCGGGAGGCAATAAGATCTACAATGGTACGAAGGCCACCACTTCGGATATGCGCTTCTGGAACAACACGGTAGATGTCTATGAGCACGCTTGGCGCAACCCGGGCGACAATGCGACCTATGCGAAGCCCGAGCAAAACGATAACTATTCGAATGGTTCGGCCAATCCGATCAGCGACTGGGTGGAGAACGGCGATTACCTGCGCATGAAGAATATCTCGATCGGCTACACCTTCAACACGAAGAACTGGCCGAAGAAGATCGGCATCTCTCAGCTTCGTCTTTACGCTTCAGCAACCAATCTGTTCTGCATCACGGGCTACTCAGGTATGGACCCCGAGATCAACTCTCGTGCCGACATCTCCAACCGTGTTTCCGGCATCGATAAGAACACAACACCGCTGACGAAGACCTATTCTTTTGGTATCAACTTGTCCTTCTAATTTTATTCAGTAGCAACACAATGAAAAGAGTTTTAGTATATTCAGCCGCTGCGGTAGCCACTTTGATGATGAGCACCGCTTGCGAAGGAGATTTCATCGAGAAGACCCCTGATTTGCAGGTCAGTGAGCAATCTATTTTCGCCAACGCCGATCGTCTTTCGGCTGCGGTAGAGGGCGTTTACGCACGGGCGAAGAACCAATATTTCTTGGGCGGCTACGTGACCGATGCCGGCGACAACCGTAGCGACGATATGTGTAACTATGGAAACAATGGCTACACCATGCGCGACACCTACAACCATGCGGTCAATGCCTCTGCCTTGGAGAACGACTACTTGTACCAATATGCCTACTTAGGCATCAACTATGCCAATACGATTATTGATGGCATAGAGGGAACCTATGCCAATGCGCTGCCTTGCGATGCGGCGACAGCGAAGCGCTACGTGCAGGAGTGTAAGTTTATTCGTGCGGTCTCCTACTTCTACTTGAGCCAATTGTTTGGACAGCCTTATGCCTACGATCCGAATGCGAAGAATGTTCCCTTGCGTGTGAAAGCCGTAACAGGTGCGGGCGAGAACGACTGTCCTCCTTCAACAACCTCGGAGGTGTTAAGCCAAATCTTGGCCGACACGGAGGATGTCAGCGCCTTGCCCGTAGGCTTTGGCGCAGAGGGCTTCGATGCGACAAAGGCTTCTCAAGCCTCGGCCCATGCGTTGCGCATGCGTGTCTTCATGTGCATGCAGGATTGGCAGAGCGCCATTGCCGAAGGCAAACAGGTGGTTGGGTTTAGTTTGATACCCTCTATTGCGACCATGTTCGACTCGCCTTATGCGCTGACAGCGGAGAACATCTTCTCCATCCCGATGTCCGACAGCGATAAGAGTGGAAGCCAGGCGCATCCCGTCGGTTTTGTTTATCATGGCGCAGGTCAGATCACCTGCGTGAACGATATCAATGGCATCCAGACGCTCTATGGCGTTGACGAGGATGCACGTTCAGGGTTTATCTTTCACGACACGAAAGGATACACCTATTGCGAGAAGTTCAACGAGTATTCCACTCGTCTGGAATGGATACCGATCTTCCGCTATGCGGAGATCTTGCTCAACTTGGCGGAAAGCTATTATCGGGTTGGCGACGAGCAAAACGCTATCGCTTGCTTGAAGCAGGTGCGTACACGTTCCATCTCCGAGTCGGCCGACAAGTTGATATCGTATAAGGAGACGGGCGAGGCTCTTTGGTCGGCAATCGACAATGAGCGCCGCTGGGAATTCTTGGGAGAAGGTATGCGTGGTTATGATATCTCTCGTCGTGCGGAGGATTATCGCCATCCGTTGACTGGTGGCGGCTGGGAGGTCGTGGCCAAAGCGGCCGATCATACGACCTATTGCTGGGCATTCCCGCTGTATGAGACGACTGTGAATAATGCTTTAGACAACTGATAATACGTTCTTGCGAACGATGTAAACACACACTTTTTCTCAAACTGGGCGGAGGAGGTTCCGTGAGGCACCTTCTCCGTATTTTTTTATATCTTTGCGACGTTGTTAAGCAAAGATTAATCTGGATAGAAACAAGAAAGACATGAGTAAGTTAAAGAGATTCGGATTGCAGGCCATTATGGCCTTGGCCATCGCCTCTTCCGCCGTGGCACAGCCACGCCAGGAGGTGCAATCGTCGCCTGAGGAGCAGTACTTGGATGTGATGCATCGAACAATCACCTCCGAGAAGCTATTCGGCTACGTCAAACAGCTCTCCGACCCGGCCTTGGAGGGGCGCTTAGCGGGTTCCCCTGGAATGGCGAAAGCGGTAGAGATCGTGAAAGACTATTTTCAGCAATGGGGCTTGCGGCCTGCGGGCAACGGTGGCTCCTATATTCAAGAGTTCCCACACCCCTGTGTGGAAATTAGGCCAGGAAGCACCATGGAGATCCTTTTCCCGCTCGCGGGACAGAAGAAGAGCGAGCCCGTATGGATGCGAAAAGGATACGATTGGGCCGATGGCTGGTTTGCGGGAGGCATGTCGGCCAATGGGGATGTTGAAGCCGACGTGGTTTATTGCGGATTCGGCGTAACCGCTCCCGAATTGGGCTACGACGACTATGCGAATGTGGATGTGAAAGGCAAGATCGTCTTGGTAGAGGGCGAGACTCCCAATCGGAGCCGCGAGCCGGAGGACCTGGCGAAATGGTATAACCACACCCTGCATACAACGAAGCTCAACAACGCTTTTGCCCACGGAGCCGTTGGTCTGCTTTATAAATGGGTGCCAGGTCCGAATGCGCCCTATAACGAGGGGTTTGTCTATTGCCACGTGACCGACACGGTCGTGAACGACCTTTTCAGAGGCACAGGGAAAAGCTATGACGAGGTGGTGAAAAAGATCTACGAGACAAAGAAACCCGCCTCATTCGCGATGGGGAAACGGGCGCATATACGCATGAACGCCACCTACAATCCTGCGGCTACGGGAAAGAACATCGTAGGCGTTGTGGAGGGGAGCGACCCCGTATTGAAGAATGAGTATATCCTCGTTGCCGGACACTTAGACCACTTGGGTATGATTCCCTATCACATTGAGGGGGCTAACGACAACAACTCCGCCACATCGGTGCTGTTGGGAGTGGCCGAGACCTTGTCGAAGTCGCCCATCAAGCCGAAGCGCAGCGTGGTCTTCTTGAGCCTCGACGGCGAAGAGGCCGGCTTAACAGGCAGCACCTACTACACCAAGCATCCCTTGTTTCCGAAGGAGAAGGTGAAAGCGGTGATCAACCTTGAGCAGGTTGGCGTAGGCGAACGCCTTGTCACCAGCTACAACTATCGCTTCCCGGAATTAGCGGAGGTGGCGGCAGAGGCTAACGACACCTATATACATCGTCGCTTGCTGAAGTGGGAGAACTTTTATCGCACGCGTCCTCGCACCGACGGAGCGGTCTTTATGCAAGCCGGTTACCCCTGTATGGATTTCCGTGCAGCCGGCAATGGCTTCTACCACCATCCGAAAGACAACACAACGACGATCAATCCCGAAATCCTCCAAGCCGAGGCAGAGTGGCTATTTGGGACAGTTATTTTATTAAGCAACAAATAATCTATAAACCATGAGAAGAATTTTTACCATCATGCTCCTCCTCGGTCTATGCGGTTGGGCGAGAGCGCAAGAGAGTTATCAACATGAGTTCGACCAGGTGTTGAAGAAAGTAGACGACCTGCTTTGGCAAGAGAAAGTTGGCGACTTGGCCTACATCGACAAGGTGTATCTCTGCGGCCCTGCTCGTTGGAAAGAGGCCAATCCAAATGGCATGAGTGCTGGCAACGAGCTGAAGTTTTGGACTTACGTCTTCATCCCGAAAAGCGTCGATGAGGGCAAGAAATACCCGTTGATGGTGTTGCCTCATAGCGGGGTGCATGCCGATTTCAACACCTATTATGCCCACATCGTGCGCGAGCTGGTTTCGCAGGGCTACATTGTTGTCTCTGCGGAGTATCGTGGCAGCACGGGTTATGGAGCAGCCACCTATAATAACATCGACTACGGAGGCTTGGAGAACGAAGATGTCCTTGTCAGCCGCAACTACATGGTCGAGAACTACAGCATCGTGGATGCGAACCGCATCGGCATCATGGGGTGGAGCCACGGCGGTATGATTACGTTGATGAACCTGCTCACCTATCCGGGTCAGTATCGATGCGGCTTTGCGGGCGTGCCCGTGAGCGACGTCGTGATGCGTATGGGTTATTCGACCGACGACTATCGGGAGCTGTTTGCCGCCCCCAACCACATCGGAAAGACCACACGAGGCGACCTGCAAGAATATAAGCGTCGTTCTCCCGTCTGGCATGCCGAGAAGCTGAAGGATCCCCTGTTGATCCATACCAACACGAGCGACGACGACGTGAGCGTCTTGGAGGTGGAGCACATGATCCGCGCGTTGAAGGCCGAGGGCAAGAAGTTCGAGTATCGCATCTTCGATCGGGCTCCTGGTGCGCACAGTTTCGACCGAGTAGACACGAAGCAGGCTTCAGAGATCCGTTTCGACATCTATAAGTTCATGGCGAAGTATCTCAATCCTCCCCATCCTTTCCACGACGTGAAGGCCTTGCGTAAAGCGGCCTATCGGTTCAACTGATAACGTCGGCCCGAAAAGCATGGCGTAAGCATAAAGAGAGAGGGGCTACCGGCCAAGGCCGATAACCCCTCTCAATGTATTATGATACGAACATGCGATTATTCTGCACGCAAAGTGAAGCGCTTGAACGACAAGATCTTCAGATCAGCGTCAGCTTCCTTCATTGCCTCACGAACCGACTTCTTCGGATCCATGATATCCTCCTGGTTCAGCAAGCAAACCTCCTTCAAGAACTTGCCAAGGCGACCCTTAGCGATGTTCTCGATCATCTGCTGCGGCAGGTTAGCTGCCTTCTGAGCAGAAGTCGTAGCGATGATCTCCTTCGCCTTCTCTACATCCTCAGCCGTGATCCAGCCCTTACCCATGTTGCTCTCCATGTGAGCCTCGCTATCGAAGTGAGCGGGGTTCAAGCCAGCCTTCTTCAAGGCAGCCTCAACAGCCTTCTGTACCTGCTCAGCCTTTGTCTTCTCGATAGCCACAGCGATCTCCTGCTGCTTAACCTGCTCAGAGATACCATCCTCGTCGATAGCCATCGGGTTCATAGCCGCGATCTGCATAACGATGTTGTGAGCCACCTCTTCGTTCTCCTTGTTGAACGCAGCGATTGTGCAAAGCTGGTTCTTGTTCATGTGGTTGTAAACCGTAGTGAACGGACCCTCAACGAAGTTGTAGCCATCCAGCTCCATCTTCTCGCCCGTGATACCGCTACGATCCGTAACAGCGTCTTGAACCGTGCCGTTGCCCATCGGAAGAGCCTTAACCTCCTCAATGTTCTGGCATCTCTTAGCCACAGCGGCGTCGAGGATAGCCTGAGCCAACGCAACGAAATCCTCGTTCTTTGCAACGAAGTCAGTCTCACACTTTAAAGCGATGATTGCAGCGAAATTGCCATCCTTCTTAGCCAAAACGCAGCCCTCAGCAGCCTCGCGGTCAGAACGCTTAGCGGCGATAGCCTGTCCCTTCTTACGGATAATCTCCATTGCCTTGTCCAAGTCGCCGTCCGACTCAGTCAGTGCCTTCTTGCAATCCATCATACCAGCTCCACTCAGTTTGCGCAGCTTGGTTATATCAGCCATTGTAACAGCCATAATCTTTTAAATTTAAATTGTTTATGTTCCTATTTTGAAAAAAAGCGGTATGTCCTCAGGGCGGATGACCAAAGCCAAACGTCGAGCAGACATACCGCTATGTTTTATTCAAGAATTATTCCTCGTCCTTAGCGAACTTACCCGCAACGTTAGCGTTCAAAGCCTCGTCATCCTCTTTCTTTGTACGCTTCACGGGAGCCTTAGCCTTGCGGTCCTTCTTCTGGGCCTCAGTAGCAGCCTCAGCATCCTGCTTCTCAGCCTTACGCTCCTGCAAACCCTCGTTCATTGCCTCGCAGATAGCACCCAAGATAACCTCTACAGACTTTGTAGCGTCATCGTTAGCCGGGATCACGTAGTCAATGTTGTTGGGGTTAGAGTTCGTATCGACCATTGCGAATACGGGGATACCCAAACGGTTAGCCTCGCTGACAGCGATGTGCTCCTTCATTACGTCAACAACGAACAAAGCCGACGGCAGACGAGTCAGGTCAACGATAGAACCCAACGTCTTCTCCAACTTCGCACGCTGACGTGTGATTTGCAATTTCTCTCTCTTCGACAGATTATCAAATGTACCCTCCTCAGCCATCTTGTCGATCGTGTTCATCTTCTTGATAGCCTTGCGGATTGTCGGGAAGTTAGTCAACATACCACCCGGCCAACGCTCGATCACGTACGGCATACCAACTGAAGTGGCCATGTCGGCAACAACTTGTTTAGCTTGTTTTTTGGTAGCTACGAAAAGCACTTTCTTGCCTTGCTTAGCCAGATTCTTCAATACCTCAGCAGCTTCGTCTACTTTGGCAACTGTTTTATAAAGATCAATGATATGAATACCATTGCGCTCCATGAAGATATAAGGAGCCATAGCGGGGTTCCACTTTCTTTTTAAGTGTCCGAAGTGTACACCTGCCTCTAATAATTGATCAAAATTTACTCTTGACATTGTTTTTTCTTTAATTCGTTTACTTTCTTGTTACTTTTCAACTATCAGGTAGCCTTCCGGCATGTCCACATGTGAAAAGAGTCCCGATAGTTTAGATACTAAACACGTCGTTGTTATTGTGAGCAATAAGTCACAAATAACATTAACGCTTACTGAACTGGAATCTTCTACGAGCCTTCGGCTGACCCGGCTTCTTACGCTCAACAGCACGGGGGTCACGAGTGATGAAGCCCTCTGCTCTCAACGTAGCCTTATCCTCAGGATTGATCTTTACCAAAGCACGTGCGATTGCCAAACGAGCAGCCTCTGACTGGCCCTTGAAACCACCACCGTCGAGGTTGATCTTGATATCATATTGCTCAGCTACGTTCAGCTTTGCCAACGGCTGCTTAACGATAAACTGAAGGATTGAAGAGGGGAAGTACTTGTCCAACTCACGCTTGTTGATGGTGATCTTACCTGTACCCTCGCTTACGAAAACGCGTGCTACTGCAGCTTTACGTCTTCCGATTGCATTTACTACTTCCATCGTGATTATTTATATGAGTTTATATCGATTAACTTAGGTTGCTGTGCCTCGTGCTTGTGCTCTGTGCCTGCGTAAACATACATGTTTGTCAGCAACTTTGCACCCAGACGATTCTTGGGCAACATACCCTTAACTACTTTACGGAACAGATGATCTGCACCCTTCTTCAAAAGATCTGAAGGCGTGTAAGCGATCTGTCCACCGGGGTATCCGGTATATCTCAAATAAATACGATCGTTCCACTTGTTACCAGACAGAACGACTTTGTCTGCATTGATGATGATTACGTTATCACCACAGTCAACGTGCGGAGTGAAATTGGGTTTGTACTTACCACGCAAAAGCTTCGCTACCTTTGCGCAAAGGCGACCTAACGTCTGACCCTCGGCGTCAACAATGACCCACTCTTTGTTTACAGTTGCCTTGTTTGCAGAAATGGTCTTAAAACTTAAAGTATCCACTGCTTTAAAATTAAATTAATTAATAACTCAAAAAACCAGCCTCTCCCCGTGCTTCCTCGGACACTATGATTCCACAACGGGTTAAGTGCTAAACTGTTAGTACAATTTGATAATAATCGGCTTGCAAAGGTACGCCTTTTCTTTGAATAAACAAAGAAATCCAATTATTTTTCAAGTTATTACGCTCTTTGATGCGGTGGATATGCCGCAGCGGGGCTTATCGACGGAAGAAGTAGCCAACCGATAGGGTCACGTTGTTCTGATACACCGAGGTCTCTCCCTCTCGTTTCGTGGCCCGGCGGTCGATCAAACCCGTCAGGGCGCTCAGCTGGAAGAAGAACTTGTTATACTCAACAGCCAGGCCGATGTTGATGCCGAAGTCGCAAGGCTTCAGGTCTTTCTCTTCGCTGATGCCAAAGTGCAGCTCGGGATTCGTCTCGCGAGTCTTCATCTTGCCGTAGAACGACCAGTCGAAGGTCGGACCGGCGAACACGCTCATATAAACGTCGGTGAACTTCATCTTATAGGCCACGTCGATAGGCGTTTGCAACGAGTAATACCAGCACTTGTTATGCTGCGCCATGCCATAGATGTCTTGGTTGGAATAGTAGGATCCTCCTTGGTTCAGCAGGACCACCTCCGGGCGAAGCACCCATTTCTTGTTGGCGGAAAGGGGGACCTCCATGATGCCGGCCACACTAAAGCCGAAGCGAGCGCCCGACTCTGAGCGGTCGTTCACCTTCTGGATCAAACTGGAATAAGCGCCACCAGCCCTCACGCCAAACTCCACTTGGGCTTGGGCGGGCAGGATCAGGGTCAATGCGATCCCTATGAGTATGAGCAGCCTTTTCATCTTCTTTCCTCCTTGCTTTATTTTAATGTACGCACGCGTGCGTGTACATATTCTATATGTTTGCCCTATCGAATCGCCACTTTTAGCACGGTGTCGCCTATGCGTATGATGTAATATCCCTTGGCGATATCCAGCGCGTACTCCGCGGTTGGCTGTTTGATTTTGATCTCTTTCACCTTGATGCCTACAACGCTATAGACTTCCAACAGGCTGCCCACCGGGGCGTTGCTCACCAAGATGCGGTTCTCGACGGTCGTGATCTCAATCTTTTCAGCGCGAGGCTGCTCGGCAGCATGAACTTCCGCTCCCGTATCGCGCTGTGATGCGTGAGCCGGAAGGCTTGCGACGAGCGCAAGAGTCAATGCAATGATATAGCCTGCCTTCATATACTGATTCGAAAGTGGCACAAATATAACAAGTTTTTGGCATATCGGAAAGGGTTTGCGGGCTTTTTGCGGCTAAAGTGTCAATCGGAGCCCTTCATTGGCGAGTGTCGTGTCGGGAAAGATGGCGTCGGCCTCTTCCTTGAGATGCTTCACGCTTTCGTAACGAGCTGAGTAGTGACCAATTACCAACCGCTTCACATGGGCATCCTTGGCGATCTGCGCCGCTTGTCGAGCCGTGCTGTGGAAGGTCTCTTTGGCCCGTGCGGCGTCGCATTCGGCGAAGGTTGCCTCGTGATAGAGCAGATCCACCCCTTCGAGCAGCGGGATCAGCGAGGGCTGGTAGGCCGTGTCGGAGCAGTAGGCATAGCGCTTGGGCGGCTCGGCGGCACGTGTCAGTCGGCTGTTGGGGACCACCTCTCCATCGGGGGTCACGAAGTCGGCTCCCTCTTTCAGGTGCTGAATCATGGCCACGGGCACTTGGTAGAAGTCTATCATGTCGCGCACGATGTGGCGCGCCTTGGGCTTCTCGGCAAACAGGTAGCCGCAGCAGGGCACACGGTGTTTCAACGGCAGCGAATAGACCTGCAGCGAGCGATCCTCCATCACCAGCTGGTGGCTTGTCGGGTCGATCGGGTTGAAGCGCACCTCGAAGGGCAGCCCTTGGCAGAAGAGCGCGAGGATGGGGCGCATATAGTCTTCGATCTCCTTGGGGCCATGAATCACCAGCTCCCCCATCCGTCCGAGCATGCCCAGCGTAGAGAGCAACCCGGGCAGGCCGAAGCAATGGTCGCCATGCAAGTGGGAAATGAATATGTGGTTTAGGCGGCTGAATTTTATGTGATTGTAGCGCATTTGCACCTGTGTGCCCTCGCCGCAATCTATCATGTAAAGCTTGTCGCGCAAATCCACCACCTGCGAGGTGGCCCAATGGTGCGTGGTAGGCAAAGCGGAGCCGCATCCTAAAATCGTAACGTCGAAATCTGCCATGGTCTTATTCTAATCTGTAAACAGCAAGACAAAGATACGACAAAAGGACGATTAATCTGTGAAAAATCATGAAAAGAACAGTTTATGCTTTGGGAGTTGCGCAGGAATGGCTATTTTTGTTTGCTATCCTTTTGTCGAAAGAGAAAAGGGTTGGCAACACGTGAAAGTGTTTATCTAAGCCTTAACTAACTTTTTCTTTTTGTTTAAAACGGTTAAGTAGAAGAGACGGCCCAGCGAGAGCTTCGCCGCCTCTTTTTTTGTTCCATTTTTTATTGTAAAAAAAACGATATGCTCGCGATTTGCGAGAAATAAAAGGTATTGTGTAAAATTTGATGTCTGTTGTTCAAAACCACGTTGCCCGATGCTCAAAAATTCGTTGCCCGTTGGCGTAAATTTCGTTGCCCGTCGTTATAAATTTTGTTGCCCGTCGTTTTGATCTTCCGTTGCCCGTGTTTTTTTACGCCGTTGCCCGTCGTTTTTCACGCCAATCACCATGTTTTTTCACGCCGATGGCCGTGGTTTTTCGCACTATTGTCCTTGGTTTTAATTGCAGTAGGAAATGCCTCGTTTTTGCTTCAAAATAAAATAAAAACGTTATTTTTGCATGCAGATTGAAAGGAAGAGCCTCGGCGCGTTTCTATAAGACATGTATAATATATAGTGAAATGATGAAAAAGAGATTATTTTGGGCATTCTGTTGCATGATGGCTTTGAGCCTCTCGGCTATCGCACAGACAGATGACGACGGGTTGGCCTACTTCAAGGAGCGGATCAAGACCTTAAGTTCGGATGAGTTTGGCGGACGTAAACCGCTGACGGAGTATGAGACGAAGACGATCAACTACATCGCCGATGAGTTTAAGAAGCTGGGCTTGGAGCCTGCCAACAACGGGAGCTATTTCCAGCCGGTGAAGGAGATCGCTACGTTTACGCGTCCGCAGGGCAACAAGATTGCGGTGAAGGGCGCGAAAGGCAAGACGGAGCTGCAATTCTCCGACGACATCGTGATTTGGACCAATCGCGGACAAGAGAAGGTGGTGATTCCCAACACCGATTACGTGTTTGTCGGCTTCGGCATCAACGCACCGGAGTATAACTGGAACGACTACGAGGGCGTCGATGTGAAGGGCAAGATTGTCATCGCCATGGTGAACGATCCGGGCTTCTACGACGCAAAGTTGTTCCGTGGCAAGAACATGACCTACTATGGCCGCTGGACTTACAAACACGAGGAGGCGGAGCGTCAGGGAGCGGCTGGCTGCCTGGTGCTGCACAACGAGGCTGCGGCTTCCTACGGCTGGAAAGTGTGCCAATCCTCTCATGTGCAGAATAACATCGGCTTGTGCGACGAGACGATGAACGCTTCGGCCATCGCCATGAAGGGCTGGTTGGCCGAGGAGGCATGCCGACGCATCTTCCAGGTGAGCGGCGTGAACTTCGACGAGACCATCGCGGCCGCTAAGCAGCCGGGCTTCAAGAGCTTCACGATGAAGGCGAAGAGCAAGGTGCAGCTGAACGTGAAGATGTCGGTTGGCGAGTCGAACAATGTGGCGGCCGTATTGCCCGGAACCGACTTGAAGGACGAGTATCTTGTATGCACAGCGCATTGGGATCATTTCGGCATCGGCACGCCGGTGAATGGCGACAGCATCTACAATGGCGCCAGCGATAACGCTTCGGGCGTAGCCGCCTTGATGTGGTTGGCACGCAAGTATCAGCAATCGCCTGTACACCCGCGCCGTTCGATCGTCTTTGTGGCTGTCACCTCCGAAGAGTGCGGCCTGCTGGGCTCTCAGCACTATTGCGAGCATCCGCTCTTCCCGCTCTCTAAGACGGCTATCTGCCTCAACTTCGATGGTTCGGCTCCGGCGGAGCGTACGCACGATGTCTCTTTGCGTGCGGCGGGAAAGACCAACACCGATGCGTTGGTTGTAGCGATGGCCGCTGCGCAAGGTCGCCGGGTGAACATCATCACCGAGGATCCCGCGGGCGGCTACTTCCGTTCAGACCATTTCAACTTCGTGAAGAAGGGTGTCCCGACGGTTTTGGCCGGCGGCGGACGCGACTATGTGGATAAGGCTCGCCACGAGGCAAAGCCGAAGGTGTATCGTTATCACCAGCCCAACGACGAGTACGACGAGTCGTGGTGGGATTTCGACGGCGCGATGGAGAACCTCAACCTGATGTACAGCATCGGCTTGATCATCGCAAACAACGACGAGATGCCGAAATGGACGAAGGATGCCGATTTTCAGCGCATGGCCGACTAAGGATTTGGACTGATACATACTGATTATCAAACGAAACGAGCGTGTGGGGCGAAGGCTTCACACGCTTTTTTTATCGTTTGTTGTCAAGCTGCCAATTAAGTTGTACATTCGCGCCCGTTGAACAAAAAGAATAAGGATAGGTTATGAATTTGATCGATATTTATCAGTTGTTTTTACACCATCAGCAGGTCACGACCGACAGCCGCCATTGTCCGGCAGGCTCGCTTTTCTTCGCGCTAAAGGGCGAGCGCTTTGATGGTAACCAATATGCCAGCAAGGCGCTGAAAGCTGGTTGCGCCTATGCGATCATCGACGATCCGGCTTGCTACGAGGGCGAACGGACCATCTTGGTAGACGATGTGCTCACCACGCTTCAGCAGCTGGCGCAGCATCACCGCAGGGCGTTGGGGTTGCCCATCCTTGGCATCACGGGCACCAATGGAAAGACCACGACCAAGGAGCTGGTCGCCGCGGTGTTGGCCACCAAATACAATGTGCTCTACACCGAGGGGAATCTCAACAATCAAATTGGTGTGCCCTTAACCCTGTTGCGCCTGAATCCCGACCATGAGTTTGCCGTGATCGAGATGGGAGCCAGCCATCCGGGCGATATCAAGGAGCTGGTGGAACTGGTACATCCCAACTATGGTTTGATCACAAACGTAGGTTGCGCCCACCTGGAGGGCTTCGGCTCATATGAGGGCGTGCTGAACACGAAGTGCGAGCTGTATGATTTCCTGCGTCGCACGAAGGGGAAGGTGTTCGTCAAGGCTGAAAGCCAGGAGTTGCGCCAGAAAGCCAAAGGGCTGGAGCAAATCCTGTATGGAGAGAGCGATGAGGCTTTCGCTTCGGGCCATGTGGTAAGTTGCGATCCTTTTTTGACGTTCGATTGGAAGCAGCAGGGCAAGCTCCACACCGTAGAGACCCACTTGATAGGCGGCTACAACTTGGATAATGTCTTGGCTGCGGTGGCTATCGGGCGCTATCTGAAGGTGCCGGCCGAGCGTATCAGCCGTGCGATTGCGGCTTATGAGCCGACCAACAACCGCTCACAGCTGAAGCAGACCGCCAAGAACAGCCTGATAGTCGATGCCTATAATGCCAATCCCAGCAGCATGAAGGTAGCTATCGAGAACTTCAAGCAGATGCGGGTGAGCCCAAAGGCGGTCATATTGGGCGATATGCGCGAGCTGGGCGAGACAAGCGACGCGCTCCACGCCGAGGTGGTTGAGCAGCTGAAGGCGGCAGGATTCGACAAGGTCATCCTGTGTGGCAACCATTTCTCGAAGGTGGGCCAAGCGTTCGCTCCCTATAAAGACACGGAGGCGCTTATGCAGGCTTTGCAGGCTGCTCCCTTAGAGGGCTACCACGTCTTGATCAAGGGCTCGCATAGCATGGGGTTGGAGAAAGTGGCCGAACTGTTGTGAGAATGAGGGCTTTTTGCTACTTTTGCGTTCATCATAAAATATAAAGACAAAGAAGGCAATGAACAAATATGAACTTTGTTGCGTAGGGCATATCACCTTGGATAAGGTTGTGACCCCGAAGAATACGGTCTATATGCCGGGAGGAACGTCCTATTATTTCTCCCATGCGATCAAGCATTTCGACGACATCAACTATGCTTTGGTGACCGCCTTGGCCGAGAGCGAGATGCAATCGGTCGAAGAGTTGCGGGCTGAGGGCGTGGAGGTTGCGGTTATGCCGAGTCGGCATACCGTTTATTTCGAGAACATCTATGGCGAGAACCAAGACAACCGCACACAGCGTGTTTTGGTGAAAGCCGATCCCTTCTCGATTGATTATCTGCGGCAGATCGAGGCCCAGATCTTCCATTTGGGCAGCCTGTTGGCCGACGACTTCTCTTTAGAGGTGGTGCGCTATCTTTCGCAGAAAGGGTTGGTGTCGGTCGATTCGCAAGGCTATTTGCGCGAGGTTCGCGAGCAGAATGTCTATGCGGTAGACTGGCCAGAGAAGAAGGAGGTGCTACGCTATGTGCACTTCTTGAAGGCGAATGAGCATGAGATGGAGGTGCTGACGGGCTATACGGATCCCGAGCAGGCGGCGAAAGAGATTTACAGTTGGGGCGTGAAAGAGGTCTTGCTGACCTTTGGCAGCATGGGCTCGTTGATCTATGACGGCGAGACGTTCCATCGCATTCCGGCTTACCTTCCCACTGAGGTGGTGAATGCCACGGGAGCAGGCGACACCTATATGACGGGCTATCTGTATCAGCGGGCGAAAGGAGCCAGCATCGAGGAGGCTGGATGCTTTGCGGCGGCGATGACCACCTTGAAGATCGAGGGCATGGGCCCGTTCAGTGGCACGAAGGCCGACGTCCTTCAGTGTATGCAGACGAGAGAGAAGCGATATCTCTAAATAGATTTACAGCGTATAAGCGTTAGGCCTATGGATCCAACAAATCCATAGGCCTAAATTGTTTTTTTGCGATTTGCAGACGTTCCTTCTTATCATGTTTAGCTTTTACTTTGTCCGAATATCGGAATTATCGATTCGCTCCACGTCCAAATTGTTGTCGAACGTTTTTCCGAAAGTATTACGTATGGAGAGCGTGAAGTTCATCATGTTATTGCGAGTCATGGCATGCTGATTGAAATTGGCTCCTCTCGTGTAGGTATGACGGGTGGCCGACCAGCCTCCTACATCCATGCAATTAAGGCCAACAATCCATTTGCCATTCTTTAAGTTGGCGTTGGCCCCGACTCCCACCATCGGGCGGCTGTGGATCGTGCCTATAGGCAGGTACTCGCGGTTGTCGTGCGTCAGGTTGAGGTAGATCGAGAGGAAACGCTTGATCGTCATGCCCGCATTGACAAACGTAGAGAAAGCCCAGCCTCCATTCTCCTGAACGACGCTCCGCGGGTCGGAAAAACGGAAATCCCTATGTGTGGGACCGACCGAGGCATTGAGATAAACGCCGGCCGGCAGGCTGCAATACCAGCCCATGCGAAGGCCACTGCTCCTGATCTTGCCTATGTTGTCGTAGGTGTAGATCAGCCGCTCCCCTTGCGGGATCATGACCAGGCCTATCACCTGCTTGTTTTGGTTGTGGAAACCGGTCAGCGAGAGCGTGCTGTTGCTCACGTTGCGGCTCAGGCGCAGCGAGAGGCTGTTGTTCAGCCCCGCCTCTAAGTCGGTGTTGCCGCATTGGATGGTGAGGGGATCGATCTGCGTGTATGCCGGGTTGAGATCGTCCACGCCAGGGCGTGTAATCTTACGAGCGTAATTCAGGCGGATGTCGAGCAGCTCCGAATTGGTATAGGTCAGCGAGGCTACCGGCAAGAAATGATGATCGTGTAAGACCGACTCGCCTATCGACTGCCGTGTCTGGTCGAACGACAGCGACCCGTAGAGCGAGACGTTGCCTATCGCGTAGCTGAGGGAGGCGTTGAGCGAATGCACTTGCTGCGAGGAGAGCCAGGCGCTTTCTACACCCGTCAGATAGCGACGGAATATGGCCTTATAATCGAAAGCCATGTCGAGTGGATTCTCAAACAGGGATATCGCCCGCTTCTCGAAGAACAGCTCGCCGCTCCCCTCGTGTATTTTCGAGCGGGTGTCCGTATAGGAATTCAGGAAATCAGTGGCATAATTGAAATAGCGTCCTTTGGCGTCGAAGCGGCTGGTGCGCGAAAACTGGTGGCTGTAGTAGAGGTTGGCGTCATACTTCGTGATGTGCTCCCGGCTCTCGTAGCCAATCGGCTCCGCTTGGTCGCCCTTCGATAGCCGGCCTTGGTTCGCATGACGGAAACGCACACGGTCGAAATCCAAGGAGGCCACCAGTTTGTCTTTGTCGTTGAAATCAAGACGGCTGCGCACAAAGGCATAATGCTGGCCGCCTCGTGTCTCTCGATCGTTCTCTTGAAGTTCCTTCTCCGTGAGGTAGTCTCGTTCGATCACGCTGTGTATGTTCTGGTTGTTTTTCATGAAGGAGTAATAGCTGTTAACGGTCAATGGCCCGGCCTTGAAGGATAGCGACGGGTTTACGCCGAACAGCCCTAATCTTGCGGACGCAGATCCCTCAATCTCACCCATGTAGAAGCGCTCCTTTCGCTGTTTGCGGATGATGTTGACTACTCCTCCCGTGAACTCGGAGCCATAAATGGCCGATGGGTTCTCGATCACCTCGATGGATGCGATATCCTCCACGTTAAGATGATTCATCTCGTCAGTGCCCGCAGGCATGCCGTCGATGTACACCTTTGCTGCCTTATAGTTGTCGATGCGGATGTCTGCCCCGTTGACGGACAGGCTCGGTATCTGCTTAAGCACGTTCTCGGCGCGGGTCTGTGCCACGAACGCTGAAGGATCCACCTTGTAGATGATTTTATCCGCCTGCTTGATGATATTCCGCTGGGCGGTGACTGTGATATCCGAGAGGGCGACGGTCGTGTCGCTCACGAAAATGGTGTCTTGCTGTAGGAATTGAGCCAACAGAGGCGGGAGCCCTAAAGCAAGAAAGAGAATCATAAAAACACAACTTCTTTTTCTATTCATGCTTTTTCACTTATACTAATTATTGGCCGCAAAAGTATGTATTAATTCCGGATCGATCATCATCAGAGGGGTAGACAAATAAACAGAGACAAACCGTCGCACAGAACGATGTACTCGTCTATCTGTTAACAATTTACATGATCAAAAAGAGAGAATCAAGGGTAGACATGCTTCCACAAAGAACAAATAAAAGCTTCTAAGTCGCCGCTATTTCCACAAGAATCGACTATGTGCATACGTTCTTTCAAACGATGCTTGCGCTTTTTTACAGAAAGTGCGTTTATATTGCACAAGGCCGCTATCTCCACGTTCTTCTGAATGCCCATACGGATGAGGCAGCACAGCTCAAGGTCGGATTTTTTCAGGTCGGGATACTCCATGGTCAGGTTCGTGTAGAAGTTCGATTGGCTATAGTCCACCAACACGAAGAACTCCTTCCATTGCGCCTCCGTTAGCGGCTTTCTCTGTTTCGGGTCTCTCATCTGGCCGAGCAGGGTCTGCGAGGGTTGCAGCAGGCGTTCCAGTTCCGACTGTATAGAAATTAATTTCCTTTGATATTCCTCTTTCTTTCGCACTATCGTCTCTTTCTCTCGTTCCAACTCCTGGTTTTTAGCAACCAATTGCTCGCTCTGCATTCGAGACTGCTCCCGCTCGATTCGTTCCTTCTCCGCCTCCAGGTCATGCAGCTGAAGCAGCAACGATTTGATCTGACGTTCTTGCTCCAAAACAAACAAATTGTGATCACGCTGTTTTTTTTGCCAAACCACATAACCTAATAAAAAGCAACAAAACGATATTGTGATGATCCATATAACCTTTTGCGATGAGCGACGCTCCGATTCGGCCTGTTGGTAGTCCTTAATAGGAATAAAAGTTTTTCCTACGTCCGTGCCATGAATTGAGTCCGCATATAGTTCAGCTAATGCTGCATATTCAGTTTGCTCCTGTCTTAAACCATATTCCTCATATAGATAGGACAGGGCTAAACATGCACTTTTTTTTGTATAAAGATTCCCTAATAGAACAGCCTGTTTCAAATAGGACACAGCTTGGATTGTATCATCAATATGCCGATAAAAATCGCCAGCCGATAAACAAAAAGTCCCATTACACTTGAAGGTAGGCATAGCCTGTACGGCTTTTATAACAGAATCAGCCTTTGCGTACGCCTTTTGGTCACAATAAATACCTATAATTTCTTTCATTGCCATTTGAAGTGCGTCAGTGGCATTAACAGAAGATAAAGCTAACGCTATGGCCATTTCATATTCTTTTTCTGCCGCAGACCAATTCTTTTCCAACGAATACACTCGTGCCAAATAGGCATGAGCGTAAGCAATAGAAGAGGTATCAACCGTCGCAATGGCATAACGTAGAGACTCCTGATAATAAAACATAGCTTGATCAGCCTCGTTCTGATACGCATATCGTGTTCCTATACTCGAAGCAATCCTAAACAGCAGGAAATGGTCCTCGGAGTCCTTCCCGTAATCCAGCGCCTTTACCCAGCAGGCTACGGACTGGTCGTTCTCCCGCCAGTCCTCGTAGATGCGGCCTTGCAGGTAGAGGGCCTTGGCGTAATGGTGTCGGTTGTTGTGCTGCTCGTAGTATTCGGCCGAGAAGCGGATCAGCGTATCGGTGGTGTGCGTCAGGAAGCACTTGTCCATCGCTTCGGTCAGCAGCAGGTAATAGCGAGCCCGATCCTTGGCCGTATAATGCTGCGGCTCGGCATGCAGGGTGTCGAGCAGGGCCAGGGCGCTGTCGGGGTGTGGATCCATCAGGGCCTCCACCCGGTCGAAGTCTATGGCAGTGTGCTCTTGGCAGGCGGTGGCCACCAGACAGAGCAAGATAGTTAGGTAGCGCGCAATTGTGTTCATGTTTCTTTTCATTTTCACGTTGTTCATTTTAAGGTTATAAACGCTCGATCAGCCAGTCCTTCAGCGTGTGCCGCTCGCCGTCGAAGTTGATGCCCACCTTCACGATCGGGAGGCCGCTGAGGGCGAAGCGAGAGGGATAGTCCTTCAGGTCGATCTGAGCCATCGCCGCCTCGGCGCTCTTGTTCAGCTTCAGCTCGATAAGGTATAACGTGCTCTTCGTCTGCATCACCACGTCGACTCGCCCATTGGGCGTGCGCACCTCCACGTCCACATACATGCCGAAGAGGGAGAACAGGATGTAGAGCACCTGCTGGTAATGCCCCTCGTAGTGGGTGTTGTCTGTGTAGGGCACCGTGCTCAGGAACGTCTGCATCAGGCGCAACGCCTCGTCCATCTTCTCTTGGCGAATGGCGTCATACATCAGGCCAACGGTCGTAAGGCCAGCATCGGTCTGGCGGTGCAGGTAGCTCGGCAACAGGCTCTCCATCAACCCCGTGCGAATCTCACTGTTGGGAATATCCAGCAGGTAAAGCTGTGCGTAGGGATTATAGTCTTTGATGGTCAGGTAGCCGCTCTGATAAAGCAGGGGGGCTATGTTCTCCATTCGCTCGGTCGGTGCATCGAAGCTGGAGGCCCTCATCCACATCCCTCCGATCTGGGTGGGAAGCGTATGGTACTTACGCAGCATCTCAATCAAGTAGGTGGGCGTGCCGCTGCCAAACCAATAGTCAATGAACTTACTGTCAACAAACGCGTTTAGCAAGCTAAAGGGATTGTAAACATCCGGCGAAGGCCAACAGAAGTGATAGCCATCGTATTTCTGCTTCAGCATTGAGATGGTCTCCTCGCGGCTTATGTTTAGCTTCTCCGCAAAGCGATCAATGTAAGGTGATAGCGTGGTCAGCAGTTCCTCCTGCGTGATACCGCAAAGGGCGGCATAGGTATCATCCATACTGATGTTCTTGATGTTGTTCAGCTCGCTGAAGATGCTCAGCTGCGAGAATTTCGTGATGCCCGTCAGGAACACGAAGCGCAGATAGGGGTCGCAAGCCTTCAGTGGCGAGTAGAAGTTGCGCATCACGTGGCGCAGCGCCTTCAGGTCGCGCTCCTCGTGCACCACGTCAAGCAAAGGTGCGTCGTATTCGTCGATCAGCACCACCACCTGCCGGCCCGTCTGCTGGTAGGCGGTTTGGATTAATCTCTTCAATCGGATGTTACTGTCGATAGCAGATTGCTCAATGCGATACATCTGTTCGTAAGTGGACAGTTGGTCCCCTAAGTAGCGTTCCAATGCCGCCTTCTCCATGTGCTTACCCAGGCTCATGTCGAACCGCAGCACCGGGTAGCAGGTCCACTCCCGCTCCAATCGCTCAATGGCCAGTCCTTTGAACAGTTCCTTGCGTCCTTGGAAGTAGGCCTCCAGGGTGGAGACCAGCAGCGACTTGCCGAAGCGGCGGGGACGATTCAAGAACACAGAACGTGCGTCGCCATGCGTCAGCCGATAGACAAGGGCGGTCTTATCCACATACAAGTAATCCTCCTCTCGCAGTTTCGAGAAGGTCTGGATGCCCACCGGGCAACGTTGCAGTTGTTGTCGTTCCATGATCGATCGATTTATTTTGTTATTGCTGCGAAGATAAGCATTTTTATCCATATGTATTTACTATTTCAACGTAGCTATAACCAAGATCGGATTCATCTCTTTTCTAAGTCATCCCTTCTCAGTACCACTTTTAGTACCTCTTAGCTGGTACTGGAGTTTCATACGGGTGGTACTGGAGTTTCAGTTAGCTGACACTGCAGTAATACTTAGGTGGTACTGACAAGATACTTTGAAGGCATGGATTAGGCACTCCAATCGAGTGTTCCTTCCAAGACCGGACCTTTCATTCACAAAGAGCCAATAAAAGCCTCTAAGTCGCCATTGTTTCCACACGATTCCGCAATTTGCAGGCGTTCCTTCAGCCGCTGCTTGCGCTTTTTCACGGCATCGATGGAGATGCCACACAGGGCCGCTATCTCCTCGTTCCTCTGAATGCCCATACGGATGAGGCAGCACAGCTCAAGGTCGGATTTCTTCAGGGCGGGATACTCCATGGTCAGGTTCGTGTAGAAGTTCGATTGGCTATAGTCCACCAACACGAAGAACTCCTTCCATTGTGCCTCCGTTAGCGGCCTCCTCTGTTTCGGGTCTCTCATCTGGCCGAGCAGGGCCTGCGAGGGTTGCAGCAGGCGTTCCAGCTCCGACTGTATAGAAGCCAATTTCCTTTGATACTCCTCTTTCTTCCGCTCGATGTCTGCCCTCAACAGCTCTAATTCTTGGGCCTGAGCGGCCAGGTTTTCGCTCTGCATTCGAGACTGCTCCTGCTCGATTCGCTCCTTCTCTGCTTCCAGGTCGTGCAGCAGAAGCAGCAACGATTTGATCTGACGCTCCTGCTCGGCGGCAAAGGCATCTTGCGCCCGTTTCCTTCGTTGCCATGCAACAAGAATGAGGAGGAAAAGCACAAGCAACAAGGCGGCGATCCTTCTCGCCGTCTGAATGGATGCCTGATCTTGCTCTTTTTTGAAATTCACTTCGGGTGAAAACTGTTTAGAGACCTCTTTGGCTCGAATGGAATCGACATAGCTATGATATAAATCATCGTAGTGCAAGGCCAATTGGGGCTGACCAAAACTATCGTATAAATAAGATAGCGATTTGCATGCTACTTTTTTTGTATATAGATTTCCTTCCATAGTGAGGGCTTGCTGCAGAAAAGGCACCGCACGGGCCGTATCTTTTTTGTGCCGGTAATAATTACCAACACACAAATAATAGGGCGCATTTTTCTCGAAATTCGGATCCGCATTCAATACCGTAATGATGGAATCCGCCTTCTCATAAAGATGATAATTGTTACAAATACCAATATATTCTTGCAAGATCTTATGGCGCGATCCTTTTCTCTTGGCTTTCTGGGAAATGGCCAATCCCTTCTCATACCAGATTGAAGCATTTGCCCAGTCTTTCTTCATGCCATATACACGTCCTATATAGGAATGCCCCAAGGCAATCAGGCCGCTGTCTTGCGTCTTGACCGCATAGCGAAGCGTCTCTTTGTAAAGATCCATCGCACGATCCGCTATGCCATGATAGGCATACATGGTTGCCAACTGACAGGCGATGCGATAGAGCAGGTAATGGTCTTCGGAGTCCTTCCCGTAATCCAGAGCCTTTACCCAGCAGGCTACGGACTGCTCGTTCTCCCGCCAGTCCTCGTAGATGCGGCCTTGCAGGTAGAGGGCCTTGGCATAATGATGTCGGTCGTTGTGCTGCTCGTAGTATTCGGCCGAGAAGCGGATCAGCGTATCGGTGGTGTGCGTCAGGAAGCACTTGTCTTTCGCCTCAGTCAGCAGCAGGTAATAGCGGGCACGATCCTTGGCCGTATAATGCTGCGGCTCGGCATGCAGGGTGTCGAGCAGGGCCAGGGCGCTGTCGGGATGTGGATCCATCAGGGCCTCCACCCGGTCGAAGTCTATGGCAGTGTGCTCTTGGCAGGCGGTGGCCACCAGGCAGAGCAAGACGGTTAGGCAGCACGCAATGGCGTTCATGGTATTTCTCATTTCCTCGTTGTCTGTTTTAGGGATTACATGCGCTCGATCAGCCCGTAGCGTCCCCACTCCTTCTCACACCGTTTCGAGAAGGTCTGGATGCCCACCGGGCAACGTGGCAGCTGCTGTCGTTCCATGATCAATCGCTTTATTTTGTTATTGCTGGCGAAGATAAGCATTTTTATCCACTTTCAGTCAAACGTATTACTTTGCCAAGTAATACTATAATACTTTTTGTAAGCACTCGTTTTCGTTTTCAAACGCCCCGGTTTATCACTCTGGCAAGACGTTGCTGCCGAAAGCGAGAGAAGGATAAGGGAAAGCGTGTGAATCGTTTTATACATAAAGTTTTTTCATTTATATGTTGTGAATAAACTGCAAAACCCATGTGATGGTCGGAAGCCCCTTTTCGATAATGCGACTGCGCAACCGCTGCTTATACTTAGCGATTGATTGGGGCGCCACACCCAGCATGTCGCCCAGCTCTTTATTGCTGTCAAAGCCCAAACGGATCAGCAGGCAAAGCTGATATTGCGTGCCGGTCAGGTTCTTGACGGCGGCACGCAGGCGTCGCTCGAAGCCGGGATGCAGCAACTCGATCAACCGGCGTTCATCGGTCACCACCTCCACCATCGCTTGCATGCCCTGTCGCAAAGGTAACTCTTTATAGAAATCGTGTTGTATAAGGCAAGAGAAGGTTCTCATCCATTCCTTCAAACGGAAAACGTTCTTCATCATTTGTTTGGATTTCCAATCTGTTATGAATATAGTAGAGGATATGGACCAATTGAGGTGGGAAATAGGTTGATTCAATCTTAGAGAAAGCTATTTGTTTGAACAATAAGTCATCAATTTCACCTAACAGTTTATTGGCATCACCGGCAACAAACTTTTGGCGAATTAGGTAATCTAACCCTAATGCGATTCCGCATAAGCCTTCTTCAACGGATAAGTCAGAGTCGATGGATAGATCGTGTTCCAAGAGATCTTCCAATAAATGCTCCGCACGGTCTTTATAATTTGTATCATTTGTGTAACTCCACAAATGATACAAATAAATAATCAGCCCCATTTTACCATGTGCCAATCCATAGGGGTAATCGATCAACGGGGTATTGAACAAACGTTGATTCAATTGTTTTAATGATATTAGCATGAACTTTATTCGCTTTTACGCTTTATCAACATGATTACAGGATTCGATTCCTCATCCAATGTAGATACAATATCCTTCAACGGGCCTTGAAGCTTGCCTTCATTCAAGGTGCTAATCAGATCATCCGATTGCAAGACCTTGAAAGCCCATATTCCGCTATCCAACGTCGTATTCGGATGGAGGCTTAGGCTGAAAGAACGGTTATCCGTAAAGTCTTGGTTATGCATCTTATACGCATAAATCGCTTTCTCCTGGGTGTCATACACCAAGTCGGTAGTAGGGAAACCCTTGAATGTCTTAAAGTCCATACTCTTCTCCATAAGCTGTAGGAAGTAGTAATGCGACGTGAACAGATAAGGGAAAAGGAATACCTGCGTATCCATCCCATGAATGGATGGGGTCCGGATCAACAGGGGACGTAAGCTGCCATCCGTGGAATAATTATAGAGGGTATCGGAGGAAGCTCGCATAAGTACCCAATCCCCGTCAAAAGGTGCGGCGAAGCAAAAGCCAGGAGTTACCGTCGCTTCTCTCTCTATAATCACCGGGGTCTCTAATCGCTCATAAGGCAATTTGATCGTACGTGCGATCGTGCCATCAAGCTTCGAGACCAACAGATATGCCGACATATCATTTTCTATATCCGGCAGGTATCCATTGTAGCACAAGAAATGGTCTTTATCATAATCGAACATCTCGATATAATAACCCTCGTCGTGGAACCCGAATTTCCTCTTGAAGTTTCCCATGTAATCGTATACCAATATCT
This sequence comes from uncultured Parabacteroides sp., assembly GCA_934718155.1. Lineage (GTDB taxonomy): Bacteria > Bacteroidota > Bacteroidia > Bacteroidales > Tannerellaceae > Parabacteroides. The sequence goes on from CAKUZF010000009.1 coordinate 44,373, forward strand.
TTTTAGCCGGATTATCTTTCACGAAAATCTCTTTGTTACGCTCATCCAGCAAGAGAGCCGTAAGTTGCGTGTACTCCTCCGGTCCCTGTCCGAGGCGATTGATCTTGCGGATGCCTTTCCCGGTCTTCCTGTCAAACAAGAAGAAATCACCACTGTTTCCCCAGTTCTTGATCAATAGGATCTCCTTTCCCACGGCTTGCACGGCTCCATGCGTCACAAACTCATCGGTCGTTTCCAAGGCCACGTATTCCACATCCGCTACATCTTGAAGCGTAAGGAGACGTTCGGGATAGTCGGACTTTATATCTATGGAAATGACATCTTGCTTATTCTGTTTTTCCACACATCCTATCATGGTTATATATAAACAAAAAAACCATGAAACAACAAAAAATCTACTCATAATTATTTAATTTTATTTACATGACATAAATTACCAAATACTTTGTCATGTCAGAATAAACTCCCTGAATTAGTTAAACGTATATTGGACGATCACCGGGTTATCCTCCACATCCAATCCTTCTATCTCATGATCCTCTAACAAATCGGAGGCTTGCTTAAACGTAAAGATTGAGTGTTCATCGGTAGAGGCAAAGATCGGATCCTCGGGTTCAAGACTGAAAATGTCTTGTTTCTCACTGACTAAATAAACATCGGGATACATCACTTGCCCCACTTTATCATAAAGTGCGAAGCGTTGATCGGGTTTCGTTCCCATTCTCCAAGAATTGATAACCGAATAGGAGAGGATAATATATTTCTCCGTATCAATAAAATTGGAAAGCTGGATCTTGGGATGATCGATCGGCTCCTCCGAGGTGGCCTCCCCCGTAACCGTGAGTTGCTTGAAAGAGAATTTGCTATCCCCTAAATCAAAAAGATACGCGGGAGTCAAGCGGTTATCAGCAAACGTATACACCGTATCATTGAAATAATGATAGAGGTAAGCCTTGCCATTGAGGTGATACATGAATGTCTCACCGGCATAAGCTTCCTGCCCCATCGTACGTTCGCGGAAACTAATCGTGTCAATCTTACCCGTTGTCATGTCGCAAGCAAATAGATCCGGCATGACGCTATTGGTGTAAGACGAATAATAAAGCTGTTTGTTGTCCAAAGCAATACGATTCAAGGAATAATCTTCCGGAAGCGGCAAGCTTCGTAAAAAATTCCCCTCATAATCGAAAGACATCATCTTTCGCCCTAAATAGTCTATCACATAGACGATCTTTTGCTCACGGTCTACTTGTATCCGTTCGGGTGCCACATATTCAGCGGGACCTTGTCCTTTCTGCCCAATCGTTCCGATGAAAGCTCCACTTTTATCGAACTTATAAAGTTGCCTATCCGCTACGATCCACAAATAATCCACATCCACCAACTGTGTAATCTTATTTAAGATACAAGAATCATTCGTTTCCAGTCGAATCGATTTGATTGTCGCGTTCAAATCCTCCAATACAACTTTCTCTTGTTTAGGCGTAGCATTGATCACGCCTAAATGAACGCTTTTTAACCCCTCTCTATCAGATAGGGATCCTTTACAGCTAAAACCGATCAATGCAATGATCAAATAAAATAAGTTTTTCATTTTGCTATATCATTTAGATTAATAATTTATATTCCACACTTGTTAATACTTGACATATAATATCACTTCAGCTTTCCAATGAATAGCACCGGGTTGCTCTCCTCGTTGAGGCCTGGGAAACGGGCGGCGAACAGGGGATTCGTCAAGATTTCATTCGGATAAAGCACGATTATACACCAACCATCCTGAAGAGAGTAAACCTTTTCTGGCTCCAAGTTGAAACGGTCGTCGAAGATCAAACGCTTCATCAAACGGCTCTTCCAGGTTTGTTTATCAATCGCCGCATAGGCCATCAGATCCTTCCGCCCTCCCTCAAACCGGAGGAATATCAAGGAATCGGATTCTACGTAACAGGGTATATGGCCGATGTAGTCGCTTTGGGCATAATCATCAAACAGCTGGTGGCTGCTCATATTGGGCTGAGTCCAATACCCTTCGGGAGGTATGCGGTTGTCCACGTTGATGCGGTAACGAACGATAGCCGTGTCCGCATACAGCTCATAAACGTCATTCATCCGATAGTCATGATAGAGCAGCTTGCCGTCATACCGATAGAAGAAGGTGCGCATCGCATAAATCAGCCTTGGCACTTCTTTTAGATGCCAGTAGGAGTTTTTCAGCTCGCCCGTATAGCGATCGGCCACATAATACAGATGGTCATAACCACCCATCTGATCCCAACGGAGCAACATCAAACTATCGCCCAAGCAGGCCATGTCTTCTAAACGTAAATCACCGAACGAATGATTAGAAATAAATTTTCCATCCTTGGAATAGGTCGTGACGCAGCTGCAAACCTGCAATACAGAAATATCGCCATTGTCCCATACTTGGAAATTCCACAAGTGCGCATAGGATTCCGGGCCATCGCCTTTCCTATCCAGCACCCAACGGAACTGTCCATCCGGACCGAATACGAACACCTTGTGCAAGCAACCGATATATATCTTACCCTCCTTATCCACGAGAATGCGGCGCAGCTCACCACAATCAGGCAACAAACAGTGGTCATTGGTCTCCAACTGCACATAATGGTATTCAGAGAACATATCTTCAACAGTAAAATATTCTCGCTTCGTTAATGGAATGAATATTTCCTTCGATTCAGTGGAATGAGACACACCGCTCGTTGGCTCTTCAGTATGGCTCGAAGAGCACGCTGTGAGCAGAAGCAAAAAAATTATGAGTTTAGAAAGAGCCATAAAAACGCAACTTCTTTTTCTATTCATCTTGTTTCCTATTTTGTATGCTGATCATTTATGTTTTTTTCTTGCCAAGATGAGCAAGGCATTTGTGTCATACCCCCACTCATCGTATTGTTTCTGTAAATCGGGAGAGAGTGTTAGTTTCTCTTCATTTATCAACTGTTTCAAGTCATACCACTCGATAGTGCTCACAAAATACGCTCCAGCGTCCCAACGAGGCCAAAAGGCGGGACCTCCCAGATAATCGTCCGTGAAGCGGGTTCCTTCGGGGCCGTCCGTAACGAAACCCTCATCCAGCTCCTTATCATACAAAATGTAATGGAAGTTCGACTCCTTATGCTTGAAAATCTCTCCGTCTGGATCGGTGCAACGTTGTGCGGTCAGGTAGTAATAACGCTCATCGGCTAAGACCGACAGTATGCCCCAGTATTTGTATGCTTTATGAAGGAAATCCTCATAGCAATACCAAGGTTGCAACTCCATAGGCTGCTTGTATTTTCCCATGTCGAACAGCAGATAGGGTATGGCCTTTTCGCCTTGCACTTGATAGAGCGTGTCATTGTCTTCCTTTGTTTTCATATACAATATGCCTTGATACGTATGGAATGATTCCCAGTATTTTGACGTTGAAACTCCCATACCCGCATCTATGCAGGGAGCCATGTAGAAGGGATTCGGAATCGATGTCAAAGAGTCGCCTTGCGCATCGAAAGCGACAGCCCGATCTCGTGTGGTCCGATGCGAGAGTGTGCATCCCCACACGACAGAATGAGATATACCGATTTTAGAAATATGTTCACCACAATTTGTCGAGCGCAAATAATGGCCATCCAGATCATAATAAATCAGTTGGTGGCTGTCAAGCATGACCACCTCCTTCTTCTCTGCATCCACCTCAAAATCAGAAATCCTCGTGTACTCTCCCGGGCCTCCGCCTTTTCGCCCATAGGTGGTCAGATACGTTCCGTCCTCCGAGAAGGCCATTACCCCTGTGTTAGAATGGACAATCCATCGATCGTCAATCCATCGAACTTTCCACACACGAGAGACCACTATATCTTCAGGTGCTTTAAGCTCAAGATAGATAAGCGTATCCGCAATGTCAGACAGATGCATCGCACGTTTCGATGCCAAGCAAGACTCATAAGAGATCGTTTTCAAACTTCCCGGCTTATCACTTTGGCAAGACGTTGCTGCCAAAAGCGAGAGAAGGAAAAGAGGAAGAAAGTGAATCGTTTTATACATAAAGCTTTTCATTTATAAATTGTAAATAAACTGCGGAACCCATGTGATGGAAGGAAGCTCTCCATCGATGATGCGATAGCGCAACCGTTGCTTATACTTAGCGATAGATTGGGGTGCCACTCCCAACATGTCGCCCAGCTCTTTGTTAGTGCTAAACCCTAAGCGGATCAGCAGGCAGAGCCGATATTGCGCACAGGTTAGGTTCGCAACGGCGGCACGTAGGCGTTGCTCGAAACCAGGATACAGCAACTCGATATACAGATAGAGCAACAGCCATTCGTGTTGGTGCACGTAAGGCTGTCTTTTCATCGATCGCCATCGGGACAACATCCTCTCCAGCTCCCCACGGAATCCCGCAATCGCCGAACCAACCTGCTCCCTCCGTTTCGCAGCCTCCAGCTGTTCTTTCATTGCCTCAAACTCCAGCTTCATTGCCGTCAGCTCTTGTTCCTTCGCCGTCAGCTCTTGCCGCAAATGTTCAAGTGTATTCAGTCTCTCCATACTATTGCTTTTATTTTCGTATTTCTGCTTTGCTTTTTTTTCTGTGAATTCTGTTGTTTTGCAAAAATAGGAAAGATTTTTGGCTGGATTAGTATAGGATGGGTGGACAAATTAGGTCTGGCGAATTGTTCTTTTCCTTATCGTTATTGACTGTAAATAAGCCGATTAAGCATAATAAGCCTTTAATTGATAGGTGGACAATTTAAAAAGGAGCCAATTAAATGATCATTCGGTTTTGAACGCTTTGCAGAAAGTGGTCATCATCCAGATGCAAAGACCTAACAGGCCAACGACCATGTAGGCATACTTCATGTTGAAAACCTGCGAGATGGAGCCAATAAGCAGCGGTGCCACCAAGGAGCCAATAAAACTGATGCTGGAAAGGATGGTCAGGGCGATGCTGACTGGCGTTTTCGACTTGGCACCGACCAAACTGTAGATAGTGGGCACCATGCAAGAGATGCCTAAGCCGACCAGCATAAAGCCTAACGAGTTGATCGTAACCTTCAACGCCATGCTTTCAAACAGGCCTCCTAAGAGGGAGGTGATAAAAAATCCAGCGAAGATGAAGAATCCGGCGAGCTGCAAGACCCTTTGTTTCCCCATGAGGCCGTAGGCCCAATTGGTCAGGAAACGTCCGGTTGTCATCATTACCATGAAGACCAAGAAACCGATTTGCAGCGATTTAGGCGCTTGCACAACCGATTCGAAATAGAGTCCGCTCCAGTCGAACATGGCACTCTCGACCACCAACGCAAACAGGCCCACGATGCCCAGCTGAATCAACAGCATCTCTGGCTTGCGCACGAAACTCAGCAAAGCCGGAGCCTCGCTGTTTTTCTTTGTCTCTCCGGCGTCGGCTGTTGCTTGTTTGGCTTCGGCTTCGGCCTCTACATCTTCTTGCAAATAACGACGTCCGCCGATGACAATCAGACTGATCAACAGGGCGATCAATGTAAAGTGCCAAAAAGGAGGTATGCCCGAGATGATCATAATGAAACCGATCAGTGCGCCCATGCAGGCTGCTAGACTCCAGCCACCATGGAAGGAGGCCATAATGGTTCGCCCGTAGAGTCGCTCAATGCCAATGCCTTGCGTGTTGAGCGATATGTCGCAAAGGTTCCAAAACGTTCCGAAGCAGAAAAGGCAAAGCCCCAACAGATAGATGTTGGAAGCTAATCCGATGGCAAAGAGCGAGAGCGCATAGCCCATGATGCTAACCTGCACCATGATGCGGCTACCTAAACGGCTGACCAGATAGCCCGCCAAAGGGATGGCGATGAACTTGCCTACAGGGATAAGAAAGAGAACCAATCCCCAATAGAAGGCATAATCGACGGCAAAGAGCTCTTTAACATCGGGAATACGACTGGCCCATGAGGAGAAGCAGAGGCCTTGAGCCAAGAAGAAGGAGAGAACCGCATAGCGAATGCGTTCTTTCGGGAAACGAGCGCCCTGAGGGGCTTGAAGTGTATTGTCCATTTTGATGATGGTTTAGTTTTATAGTGGCAAAGCTACTGATTTTGAACCATAGATGCAATAGCTACGTTAGGAAACAAGAACCCCCATCCAAGAACAACGCTTGAATGGGGGTCCACCTTTATGCTAAATAGCTAATTACTTAACCAATGCCTGGAAGTCTGAGTTTGTTGCATACTTAGCAAACTCCAAGTCGATAGCAGCCTCTTTCGCCATGTTCTTATCCAAAGCGATAGCGTTCTTCAGGTTGCTTACAACACCGTTAGCGTCGTTAGTGCGAGCAGCTACGATAGCCTTCAAGTAAGCCGTAGTTGCATCGGGGTTAGCTACAGCGTTCAAAGTCTGAGAAGCCTTGCTGTAGTCCTTCACCAAGATCTGTGCCAAAGCAGCGTTGTTGGTCTTTACAGAACCGAAAGAGTTAGCAGCCTTAGCCCACTCGCCCTGCTCCAGATAGAGCACGCCAAGAGCCTCGCCCAACTCGTTAACACCTGCAGCGTTGCCGAACAACTGCTGAGCCTTAGCCTGATCACCCTTCGTCAAAGCGATCAAACCTAAGTTCATGTTAGCCTCCGGGTTGTTCTTTACAGAGTTTGACTTGTTGAACATCTGCTCTGCCTTGTTCAAATCGCCTGCCTTGAATGCCATCATACCGACGTTGTTCCAAGTGCGGTAGCAGTTCGGATAAAGCTCAGAAGCCTTCGTGTAGATAGCCATCTTCTCTGCGTCGTTGTTAGTCAACGTTGCAGCGTAGAGGATCTCCTCGATGTTCAACTCGCTTGGGTTGCTCTTAGCCAATGCGCTGATCTCCTCGTCTGACTTACCGATGATCTCAACGTTAGCAGTCAAGCGTGAACGACGCAACTGCGGCAAGATTGTCTCAGCCAAGTCTGAGTAAACAGCAGAGATGTTCTTGATCTCCTTCTCACGAGTCTCCGGATCCTGATACATTGACAATACGCGCAATACCAAGTCCTTATCCTGCAAGTTAGACTTAGAAACGAGCTCCTTGAAGCCGTCCCAGTCTTGAGCCGTGTACTTCGCATCAACCGGAATCTCAACCTTCATCTTCTTCAACTCCTTAGCCAAGAACTTAGAGGTGTTGCCCTCACGACGCTCAGCCAAGCCTGTGTTCAACTTCACACCACCATCAGGAGATGCGTAAGCACCAATCTCGATAGCTACGTTCTGGTTGGGAGCCTCGTCGGCGTTCTTAACCAACTCCTTCCACTCCTTGATAGCGTCTGAATTCGTCTCGCTTGCACGCAAGTTAGCCTGCTGGATCAAGAACATGATGTTCGCGTCGTGAGCCTCCTTGATGATGCGCTGGAACTTATCAGCAGCGATAGCTGCGGTAGCTGTAGCAGCGTCGGCCAACTCTGAAGTTGCTACAACGCCCTCGCCGATCTTAATCTCCGGCAATTTTACAACCTTATTCTTGATCTTTGCATCGAAAGTCAGATACAACTCTGATTTCTTCATTTCGGGCTTGTAAGCGAAAGCAGACTTCATGGTTACGTTAGCGCCTGCTGCCTGCGGGATAACTTGGTTGTTACCCTTTACCTTCTCGCCCTGATAGGTGTATGCTGTACCCCAAGCCTCGCCACCTTGGTAGCGCAAAACGGGAGTTACAGTAACAACAGCGTTCTTGTTGAACCACTTTGCGGGGAATGTCGCGTTGATAGTTACAGGAACCTTACCACCAATAGCCTCTAAAGGCTGCGGTACGGCCTTAATGTACTGCTCTGACAACGGTTTCAACTTTGCACAAGATGAAAAAGTCAGAATGGCTGCCAATACTAAGAAAGGCAATAAAAACTTTTTGTTCATAATGTTGATGTAAGTTTAAAATGTTATTATATCTCGTTCTTTTTCTACTCTATCCATTATCGCGCAAAACTACTTATTTTTTTGTCATGTTACTATAAAACGAGCAAAAACTTTAATATTCATGTCAATTCAAGCCTTCATTCGTCGCCTTAACCCTTTCAAAGGCGTATTTTCCATGTCCGCTTTTGTTGGCCTTGGCGAATGGTGAGGAGGTGGATTCCTTTGGAACCGCTCGAAAGGCGCAGGGTGTTATCCGCCCCATGCATTGTTCCTTCCTCGACGCTCCTTCCGTCGGGCGTAAGCAGCTGGTAGATGGCTCCCGCCTCCGGATGAGGCAACCAAATGCGATAGAGTCCCGGACCTTCTTGTGCCAAAAGCGGCTGCTCGGTCTCGGAGGCGATGGGGGCGTTGCTCGTTTGGCTGGCGTATTGTACAACGGGGTCGACAAACAGAGCTGTGCTGTAGCCGATGCCGGTTGCTGTCGTAGCGGGCTGCCAACCTTGGGCGGTCTTGAGCCAGGCCGTGTTGTGCGAGGTGATTCCCTTCGGGAGGCTGTAGGCCGCAAAATGGGTTCCCTCGGGCATTTCGTGCCATTGGTAGCCTACATAGAATGTGCCATTCACCGTGACGGGCTGGGCGAAATGAATAAAGCTCTCTTGTGTGCGATCGAGCGACTTAGGTGTGCTTGTGAAAGTCTCGCTCTGATAATGGGTGTAGGAGGGCTTGAAGCGTTCCTTATATAATAAGGTGGAGGGGCTGGGATGACCGTCGTAGACGGCGACCTCTACCTCCATGTTCGCATAGGCCTTGCCGCAGGGGGGAGTGACCAGGTAGACACCATGCAAGATGGCCTCGCTGTGGGTCTGGTAGGCTTCGGCTGCGCCTGTGAACCCCAATTCGTTATTGCCAAAGAGAGGCGTTTCGCTCGGTGCGTTGTAGTAGGCCACTTCTGCCTCCTCCTGTCGTCCAGACTGGGCGATGTTGCTCAAGCGGTAGGCCGGCGAGGCGGCATAGGGGTCGAGACTGGCACATGACTTACGGTTGTCGCCTGTCGGGTTGAGCCAATGTTTCAGCTGGCGAGCCGGATCGGCCTGCCTATCCCATGTGGCGGAGAGGCGGAAGTAATAATCGTCTTTGGGCGAGCTCGACGTTGAGTTTCCTCCCGTCAGCGCGCCGATCACCTCGCCTTGTGCATTAAACAGCGGACTGCCTGATGAGCCTGCATAGGTGTAGCCCACTTGCCAAATCGGCACATGCCAATGTGCCCTGTCGTAGAAGTCGACGGCACTTATCTTGAAGTCGGATGCCTCTATCTCGTCGGCGGAGCAGAAACGTTTCACCGAATACTGCGGATGGTGTATCCCGATAAACGGAGCTCCCGAAGGCATCTCGGAGAGATCCCATCCCGCATAAAAGGGTTGGTAATAGACGGGAGGTGTTTCGAGCAGTTCCAAAAGGGCCATGTCGCCCCGCTCATCTACGGCCCGGAAGTGGGCGGAGGCGGTGGTTAGCTCTTCTGTGCCTCTGCGGATGGGGCCGCAGAAGGGGCTTTCGTATTGATAGAAGCAGACTATGCGCCCTGCGATCTCCTCGTAGTCGGGGTTTTTAAGCTGAAACTGCTTGTTCAGGCAATGCGATGCGGTCAGGAGATAGGGCTTGCCATCGTTGTTGCTGTTGTTGATCAGTGTGGCCGTGCAACCTACCGTGCCATCTACAACCAGCAAGACCACACTGCGGCGAATCTGATCGAGGATGGCTTGGCTGTCTTGATAGCAAACGACAGCAGGAGAGGCACTGTTGGCACTATTGTTCTCGATCGGCTCTAACCCGCGCAGGGAACGGTAGCCGTGGTTTACTTCGCCAATCCGCAGTCGGCCATGGAAGGGGGCGTTGGCAGGCTCTTGATACTCGATGATGAGGCTGTCGCCCTCGATCGGAGCTACGGGCAATAGGCCTAACTCCGAATTGTTCAGGTGATTGAAAGCACCCAACACTTGCCGCTGCTTGGCATCGTAGAGAAAGAGCTGCGCCCCTTCGGGCAGGTGATACTCGCTAAACAGCACATTGATGGATAACGCTCCGGGCGAATGGATGCCCAAACGCCACACGCTGGTTCCATCGGCCGTCGTGAAGCGAATGCCGGCATTGTCGGGCGTATAGTCGGTGAGGAACTTATAAGCGAAGCGCAGGCCATTGCGCAGGTCGGTTTGTTCGAGCGAGTCGATGCGCAATTGCTCCTGCAGGTCGAAGGCGGGCAGGGATTGAAACAGCTGCGACTCGGCCTTCGTGCTGCGCAGCGAGGCAAGAGGCAAAGGCTGTCCGCCATGGCTCACCTGAGCCGATAAGGGCCATGCGGCAATGCAGCCCACGGCCAGAACGAGGTTTCTGAAAGATAGCAATTTCATAATCGCCAAAAATAGTTATTTTTGCGAATGCCTCCTAATGAGAGAGTACGAAATCAACAATTTATTCTGATTTAGCGGGGAAGCGCAACCAACTATCCGCTTTTTTTGCTAAGTTTGCGAGTCGGAAAGATATACCTATAATAATAACATAAACTAATATTAGCAGTTATGGCAACACCTCCGTTTCATTACGAGCCGATGTTCCAGAAGGGACCGGACAAGACAGAGTATTATTTGCTTACAAAAGACTATGTTTCCGTCTCTGAGTTTGAGGGGAAACCGATTTTGAAGATCGCTAAAGAGGGTTTGACCGCTATGGCAAACGCTGCTTTCCGCGATGTATCGTTCATGTTGCGCCGTTCGCACAATGAGCAGGTAGCCAAGATCCTGAGCGATCCCGAGGCCAGCGACAACGATAAATATGTAGCATTGACTTTCCTCCGCAACGCTGAGGTTTCGGTCAAGGGCAAACTGCCCCTTTGCCAAGACACGGGTACGGCGATTATCCATGGCGAGAAGGGTCAGCAGGTATGGACTGGCTATTGCGACGAAGAGGCTCTTTCAGAGGGCGTGTTCAAGACCTATACCGAGGAGAACCTACGCTACTCACAGAACGCTCCCCTCAACATGTATGAGGAGGTCAACACAAAGTGCAACTTGCCGGCTCAGATCGACATCGAGGCTACTGAGGGCATGGAGTATGAGTTCCTTTGCGTGACGAAGGGCGGCGGCTCGGCCAACAAGACCTATCTGTATCAAGAGACAAAGGCGGTGTTGAACCCCAACACACTGGTGCCTTTCTTGATCGAGAAGATGAAGACACTCGGCACAGCGGCTTGTCCTCCTTACCACGTGGCTTTTGTGATTGGAGGTACTTCGGCTGAGAAGAACTTGCTGACAGTGAAGCTGGCTTCTACCCATTTCTACGACGAGTTGCCTACTACGGGTAATGAGTTCGGCCGCGCTTTCCGCGACGTAGAGCTGGAGAAGAAGGTGCTTGAGGAGGCTTATAAGATTGGTTTGGGTGCGCAGTTCGGCGGTAAGTATATGGCCCACGATATCCGCATCGTGCGTTTGCCTCGCCACGGCGCTTCTTGCCCGATTGGTTTGGGCGTAAGCTGCTCGGCCGACAGAAACATCAAGTGTAAGATCAATAAGGATGGTATCTGGATTGAGAAACTCGACTCAAACCCCACGGAGCTGATTCCGGAGGAGTTGCGTCAGGCAGGCGAGGGCGATGCAGTGAAGATCGACTTGAACCAGCCGATGGCCGACATCCTGAAGATCCTCGATAAGTATCCTGTTGCTACACGCCTCTCATTGAATGGTACGATCATCGTTGGTCGCGACATCGCGCATGCGAAACTGAAGGAGCGTCTGGATCGTGGCGAGGAGCTCCCGCAGTACATCAAAGACCATCCTATCTACTACGCAGGTCCGGCAAAGACTCCGGCAGGCATGGCTTGTGGCTCTATGGGCCCGACGACGGCAGGTCGTATGGATCCCTACGTGGATCTCTTCCAGAGCCATGGCGGCAGCATGATTATGTTGGCGAAGGGCAACCGCAGCCAGCAGGTGACCGATGCTTGTAAGAAGCATGGTGGTTTCTACTTGGGCTCAATCGGTGGTCCGGCGGCTATCTTGGCGCAGAACAACATCAAGAGCATCGAGTGTGTTGAATATCCGGAGTTGGGTATGGAGGCTATCTGGAAGATCGAGGTGGTTGACTTCCCGGCATTTATCTTGGTTGACAACAAGGGTAACGATTTCTTCAAGCAGTTGAAGCCCCGTTGCTAATACGCTGAAGTTTGACGATAAAGGCCCCGGCTCGTAAGAGTTGGGGCTTTTTTTGTTGCGTGCGGCTTTGTTTTCGGTTCACGCACCGGCGGAGACTTGTCTTTCGGACAGCGGAACGAATCAGGGCGCTACGAGATAGACGAACTCCATCCAAACCCAATAGCGGATGGCCTTCCCGATAAACATCGAGATGGCAACGACATAGACATTGGCACGCAAAAAGCCGAGTGCCACGGCGATGAAGTCGCCAATGCCCGGAAGAAAGACAAAGAAGCCCATCCAAGAGCCTTTTCCCTGAATCCACTGTTGCACCTTTTGCAGCTTCACGGGGTCGAGCTTGAGGTATTTCTCAATCCATTCGGTTTTGCCAAGCATGCCGAGCCAGTAACAGCTCATACCTCCTAAGAAGTTGCCCAATGTGGCGGCAATCATACAGGGCCAATAGGCGGAGCCCGCTAAGAGCACACCGGTTAACACAACCTCGCTGCTGAATGGAAGCACAGTAGCGGCTAAAAAAGAGGCGATAAACACGCCGATGAATCCGTAGGCAATTAAGAATTCCATAAACGAAAAAGCAATAACGATACGTATAATAAGATCGACAGATAGAACGACCAGTAGAGGTATCTCCCTCGTTTCACGGTAAAGAAGTGGGCGATCAAGAGGGCTGCGGGAATGCAGCTAATCTCTAAGAACTCCTCCGAAGATTGCGCATACAGGAAAAACTGTCCGAACGACCAGCCAAGCATCAGGATCAAAAAGGCGAGGAATTGCCGAGTGCGTAGGTTGTCTTCGTATTCATGAGTCAATATGTTGGCGGAGGCCACAACCGAGAGCAGCGCCGTCAACAGGATCTGCATCCAATCCATCAAGTCTGTCCCAACCACATGCATCAGCTGGATTCTCAACAACGAGCCGAAGGGCTGCGTGAAGGGGGTGTAGTTGTGGGCATAGACACACCAGCCCAACAAGAACCAATAAACCGTGCTGACACCGAGCAGCGAGGCGATGAAAGTGCGAAGCGTGAAGCTCCTGAAGTTGTACATGCCCAACCAGAAGAGGGGGAAGAACCAAAGGATGTGTATCCACAACAGGCTGCCAATGCCGATTAGGAATGCGGCGTTGTAGGCTTTGTCGGTCGAGTCGGGGTCGTGATACGACATGAATAGCTGATAAAGCGCCAAGATAAGGCAGAATACAGCCGCCGAGGTGGCCTTCAACGGGAAGAAATTGGGGTTGCTGCTTGTCAGCAGGGCGAAGAGCAGGAACGGAAGATAGCTCTTCTCTCGAATCAGCACCAAGGCGTAGTTGGCCCGCTGCACAAAGAATGCGCCTCCCAGCATCAACAGAAAGCCGATCAGGTAAGTCAATAGCTTCCCGGGCATTAAGGCACAAAGGCTATTCCATAACGGAGTGGCTGTGACCTCGCCATAGACTGGATAGCCAATGGAGGTGACGTAGCCCAAGAGCCAACAGAAAAGGCAGGCGACCAGCAGAAAGCTGTAGGTCGCCTGTGTGCCTATCTGATAGCGTTGTCCGTAATAGGAAGATCCTCTCATGCGATAGGTGGAGTTAGAGGTCGAAGCCGATATCGCTGCGGAAATACTTCTTATCGAATTGAATCGTTTTTGCTCCCGCAAACGACTTGGCCAAAGCCTCCTCCTTGTTCGCTCCGTAGGAGCTGACTGCGATCACACGTCCGCCATTCGTGAGCAACTGACCGTCGGCCAGCTTTGTGCCCGCATGGAAAACGATGCTATCGGGGTCTACCTGGTCGATGCCACTGATAACCTTGCCCTTCTCGTATGCCTCAGGATAACCTCCGCTCACCAGCATTACGGTCACGGCAGCACGGGGGTCTTCCTTCAGTTCGCACTGGGCCAACGTGCCGGCAGCTACACCCTCCATCAACTCGACCAAGTCGCTGGCAATACGCAGCATGACAACCTCCGTCTCGGGATCGCCCATGCGGCAATTGTATTCGATCACCATCGGCTCGCCCTTCACATTGATCAAGCCTAAGAAGATGAATCCCTTATAGTCGATGCCTTCGGCTTGCAGTCCCTCAATCGTAGGACGGATGATGCGGCTATCTACCTTCTGCATAAACTGCTCGTCGGCGAATGGAACGGGCGAAACGGCACCCATACCGCCTGTGTTGAGGCCTACGTTTCCCTCGCCAATGCGCTTGTAGTCTTTCGCTACGGGAAGCACCTTATAGTCTTTGCCGTCGGTCAAGACAAAGACAGAGCACTCAATGCCATCGAGAAACTCCTCAATGACAACCGTCTTGCTGGCATCGCCAAACATACCGCCCAGCATGTCGCCTAACTCTTTCTTTGCCTCCTCTAAGTTGTCGATAATCAGCACGCCTTTGCCTGCAGCTAAGCCATCGGCTTTCAGCACATAAGGAGCCTCCAACTCTTCCAAGAAGGCATAACCTTCGGCCAAGTTCTCGGCAGAGATGCTCTTGTAGCGTGCAGTCGGGATCTGGTGGCGCATCATGAACGCTTTCGCAAAATCCTTGCTGCCCTCCAACTGGGCACCCGCCTTGCTGGGACCGATCACGGGGATTGCGGCCAAAGCAGCATCTTGCTTAAAGTAGTCGTAGATGCCCTTTACCAAGGGATCCTCAGGGCCGATGACAACCATCTGAACCTGATTGGCCAAGACGAAAGCTTTGATCGCGTCGAAGTCGTCGGCCTTGATGTTGACATTGGTTCCAACCAAGGCTGTTCCGGCGTTGCCGGGTGCGATAAACAACTGATCCACTTTCGGGCTTTGTGCGATTTTCCAGGCGATAGCATGCTCACGTCCGCCTGAACCTACCAATAAGATATTCATAGTCTCTATACTTTAGTTTTATCGTGTTATTATTTGAGGTAATCGTCGAAGTATCGGGTGATCTTCTCGTGCAGATGCGGACGATCCTTGCCGATGACATTGTGCTCATGACCGGGATAAACGAAATAATCCGGATAGGTGTTGGCCTCTACGCAGGCTTTCAAGAAGCCTAAGCTGTGCTGCCATACCACGACGGGATCAATATCGCCATGAATCATGAGCAAATGGCCCTTGAGGTTGCCTGCTTTCAATTTCAAGTTGGCATTCTTGTAGCCCTCGGGATTGTCTTGCGGACGATCCATGTAACGCTCACCATACATAATCTCATAGTTGCTCCAGTCGATCACGGGACCGCCCGCTACACCCACCTTAAACACATCGGGATGTGTAAGCATCAGGTTGGTGGTCATGAAGCCGCCATAGCTCCAGCCATGTACGCCGATGCGGTCGGCATCTACGTAGGGCAGAGATTTCAAGAAGGCGACACCTTGCATCTGGTCGGCCATCTCGTTGACTCCTAAGTTGCGATGAATCACGCTCTCGAACGCATGACCACGGTTGGCTGAGCCTCGTCCGTCTACCGTGAAAAGCACATAGCCACGAAGTGCCATGTAAATGTCCCAGCCTCGTGCACCTTGCAGCCAGTCGCCTGTGACCAACTGCGCATGCGGACCGCCATAGACATAGACAATGGTTGGGTGCTTCTGGCTCTGATCCATATCGGGCGGCAAGGTCAGTCGGTAGTTGAGTCGGGTCTTACCGTCGGCCGCAAGGATGGTGCCAGTTTGGATCTTTGGCATCCGATAGCCCTTGTAGGGGTCGGGGGCGGTCAGCAAGGTGCGGACCACCGACGCATCCTTCACCCGCACCAGATCGATCTCGCGCGGAGTGGTGGGAGAGCTGATGTTATCAAGCGCATAATCGCCCTTGGGCGAAAGCTTCCAGCTGTGTACGCCTACCTTCCAACTCAAGCAGTTCATTGGTTCCTGCTCTTTGAGGTTGACTTCCCAAATGTAGCGCGTCATGCCGTTGCTGCTCATGCTGGGAGAGACAGGGTGGGGGGCTGTTCCTTCGAAAATGAGCTTATCGCCTCCTTCGCCGAATCCTAACAGGCGAGTTACGACCCATTCACCTCCGGTTAGTTTGCGCAATTCATTGCCTTCGGTATCAATAAGGTAGAGATGGTTGTAGCCATCGGCCTCTGTCTGCCAAATGAATTGGTTGGGATTGTTGGGCAAGAAGACGATGGGATGCTGAGGCTCCACATAGCGATGATCGCTCTCGGTGATGAGCACCTTCTCTCGTTCGCCCGTCGCAGCGGAGTAGCGCACCAAGTGCTGCTCGTTTTGCTCGCGATTGAGCTCAACGAGATAGATGTGCTGCTCGTCTGGGCTCCAAGCGATATTGGTCAAGTATTTCTCCTTGGGCAACCCCGATTTGAGCCAAACCGTTTTTCCTGTCGCTACTTGATAGACACCCACGGTGACCTCATGGCTCTTCATGCCAGCCATGGGATATTTGTGGGGCATCAAAGAGGCGCATCGGCTATTGATGTCGACCAGCGGATAGGTTGTTACCATCCGCTCGTCCATACGATAGAATGCCAATGCGGTGCCTTTGGGCGACCAGAAAGTGCCTTTCGAGATACCGAACTCGCGCTGGTGAACCGCCTGTCCGCAAACAATGCCCTCTTCCTGCTCGTTGGTGACAACCGTTGTGTCGCCCTCTGATGAAAGCAGATAGAGGTTATTGCCCTGCGTGAAGGCGAATTGCCTATTAGCCGGACAGAAGTCGAGGTTCTGCCAATTGGCCTTCAAGGCGTAGCGTGCAACGATAGCGCCCTTCTTATAATCGTAATGCAACAGACTGCGTTTCTGCGTAAAGGCCAGTATGTGGCTGTTCGCATCCTGATAAGGAACCGTGAAGGAAGGGAGTTGACCTACGGTGGGCAACTCGGCCTTCTGCAAAGCTTCGTTGAGTTGCGAGCGAGTGAAAAGCACCTGCTCGTTCTTTTCCGGCTTAGCGCCCCACACGCTGTCTCCCTTCGCATAGAAATAGTGATCGCCACACCAGTTGAGCTGCTTCAGTGTGCGTGGAACAAACCGGCTGTAGCTCTTTCCTCCAGGGATAAGATCATGCAAGGTCAGCTCCTTTTCTTGTGCGGTGATCGACATAGCCAGCATCCAAAGGGATAGAAACGTCAGTATACGTATTGATTTAATCTTCATCATCCTCTCTAAAATCCTTTCTGAATCCCGATTTCTTACCTCGTTTATCAAACGGACGCTTGTTGTCGCGCTTGTAGTCGGCTCCTCCTCGCTTGTCGCGCTTACGGTCGCCAAACTCACGCTTGCGGTCTCTGTCGCCAAAGCTCTTCTTACGATCGCCAAACGACTTCTCCTCTTCGTTGCGATAGCGCATCTTAGCGGGGCGTCCTTCGCCTCTTCTTCGGAAGTCTTCGCGTCCCTCCTGATCCTCACGTTGGCGGCGACGACCCGGCATAGCGGCTTCACGCTCCTCTTCGTTCTCGCTGTGGGCGGCTAAGAAGCGGCGCTCAGGGCGATCCATTCGGCGGGTAAAGTCGGGGCGCTCATCACGGTTGAAAGCTCTCTCTTTATTGAAACGGCGCTCGCCTCGATCGGTGTCGCTCTTCTCGCCACGCTCGTTGAGTGCACGTTTATAGTCTTTGTTCTTGCCGTCGAACATCTCATAACAACGGAACTCGCACTCCAAGGAGCCGTTCATCAACTTCATCTTCTCGCTCGGACGGAGACCGATCTTATCGAAGCACTCCTCCTTGTAGCTGATGATCCATGCCTTGTATCCGCTGAACACGTGTTTCAATCGCTCGCCTATGATAGCATAGAGACCTAACAGGTCGTGCGAAGAGATACGCTCGCCATAGGGAGGATTCATCACCAAGATGCCCGGTTTCGGAGCCTCTGTGTATTGCTGGAAGGGCATCGTCTTCAACGATATATATTTGCCCATGCCTGCTCCTCGCACATTCTCCATCGCGATGTCGATGGCTTGCTGAGAGATGTCCGACCCGTAGCACATGAAATCGAAGCTACGCTCTTGGCTATCGTCGTTGTAGATGCGATTGAACAATTCCTCATCATAATCGACCCACTTTTGGAAAGCGAACTCCTTGCGATAGACTCCCGGAGCAATGTTGAGTGCGATCAAGGCGGCCTCGATCAGCAGCGTGCCTGAGCCACACATGGGATCGATAAAGTTCGACTCGCCTTTCCAGCCCGTCTTCATGATCATACCGGCTGCCAAAACCTCGTTCAGCGGAGCCTCGGTTTGCTCCGCACGATAGCCACGCTTGTGCAATGACTCACCCGAGCTATCGATTGAGAGGGTACAATCGTTGTGAGAGATATGAATGTTTATATACAGGTCGGGGTTGCTGATGCGAACAGATGGGCGCTTATTGAACTTCTCGATGAAATAGTCTACAATCGCATCCTTCGTGCGATAAGCTACAAACTTAGAGTGATTGAAATCCTCGGAATAGATAACAGAATCGATGGCGAAGGTCTTGTCGAGCGACAGATACTTCTCCCATTCGATCTTTTTCACCTCTTTATAGACGGTGTCGGCATCTTTGGCCTTGAAATGATAGATAGGCTTCAAGATACGAAGAGCCGTGCGGCAATGGAAATTCGCCTTGTAAAGCAATTCTTTGTCTCCTGTGAAAGATACCATGCGGCGGCCTATTTGTAAGTCGTTGGCACCCAAGGCTAATAACTCTCCGGCCAAGATCTCTTCCAATCCGTATAGCGTCTTAGCCACCATTTCAAATGTCTCGTTCATTTTTACTGTATGAATAATGAATACTATATAATTCTTTTCTAAGGGCAAAAGTAGTATTTTCTTTGCGAATGAACAGCGCAGAAATGGCATGAACTTTGAAAAATACCCAAATAGTCTTTACTGGCCCAACAAAACAGACCCATTGCTCGTTATATGGATGAAAGGTTCATAAGAACCCTTAGTAATAAACAAAAGAAGATTATGATGAATTTGGAGCATATTAAGACGAATAGTCGCATGGTATATCAGGTAATACGCCGGGCATATAGTTGCACTTTCAACGAGTTGCAGCGTTTGACACACTTAGGAAACACGGAGCTCTGTTTGGCGCTTGCGCAGCTGTTGCAAGACAGCAAGATTGAGCAGGGAAAGAACCAGCAGGGCGTGTATTACCAATTGGCGACGTAAGGCATAGCCGAGCAGATCGAAGAAGGGCGCATCGTTGAATCGAACGATGCGCCCTTCTTTATGCCGTGAGGTTTTACTCTTCGGTGATGACCGAGAATTCGGCGATGCCTGGCAGGTTATGTCGGCCGGTGATGTAGCTGAGGGCTACGAGCCGGATCTGTCGTCCTTTCGTAGGCGTGCAGTTTACGATTTGCTCAATCGGATTGGCCTTGATGTTGGAAAACTCACCTTCTGCCATTTTCTTCCCATCGACAAAGAATTGATAATGGGTGATATGGCCGGTCGCATCGCGGCCCTGGTTGGGTGTGTAGCGGAAGCCCTTGATGGTCTTCGCTTCGTTCAGCTCGACAATCAGTTCTGGCTTGTTCTTGGGCAAGGAGAGCGTCGTGTGGCCATTGCCGTCGAAGATAACCGTGTTGTTCCCCTCTCGCGGAGCACGAACTTGGTAGCAGGAGGCGGGGATGTCTAACTCAGAGGTGGCTACCGGACTACTCTTGTCGAACGTCGGATCGTAGGCGATGGCCTTTACGATGCCTTTCTGCGAAAAGTCAAACGGCTCTTGATAGCGAGTGGAAGCCTTGGTCGGCTCGCTGCCATCGGTGGTGTAATAGACCTCAGCCCCTTTGTCGCCAGCCTTGATGCTTACTTTGTCGTTTTGATCGCGTGTGATTGTTGGTTCGGTTATCAACGTCGGTGCGAGAAACGCCTCTACGTTGTTGATACAGAGCGGGCCTCGAGCGTCGGTGAAGTTGATGCGAATCTTGTCGGCCTTTTGCGTTTGGAAACGCACTATACGTTTGTAGCCTACAGTCGTGGTCGAATCAACGGGTTGCGCAGGAGCCCACAGTCCGTTATAGCCAATCTCGATGTTAAAGGCGCGTACACGCTGTCCTAATGGGATATACTCCTGGATCAACAGGCGGTTCACATCGCTTGCCTTTTCCAGGGTGAATGTCAGCGAACCGGTGGTTACGCCGTCCTCGGTGGCCCAATAGCTATCCCAACTGTTATCTGCGCTGTTCTTCGCTTTATAGCCATGACCACGATCGCTGCTCGACTCAACATAGGCTCCATTCAGCAAGTTGTCTTTCAAGTCGTTCTGAATGGTTTGATACCACTCCATAGCTCTAATCGAATCGGATGGGCTAATCTTTCCGTTCAAGGCTACGGGGAAATTCAGCAAGAAGTTGGCGTTGTGGCCAACGCTGCGATAGTAGAGATCGACCAAATGGGCCAACGATTTCACTTGATGATCCTCGCGGCTATGGTAGAACCAACCCGGTCGCATCGAGACATCGCATTCGCCTCCCAACCAGTTGGGTGCGTTCTCGTCGCCATAAACGCTTTGCTCGAATGAGGGCAAAGCGGGCTCGGGCCAGAAGCTGCTCCATTGGGTTGCACCAGCCCAGCCCTCCTCGTTGCCGATCCAACGAATCTCAGGCACAGTTCCTCCAAAAATAATCGCATTGGGATGATGCGCTTTGATGCTATCGCGTGCGCGTTCGTAGTTATAATAGTTCTTTGCGTCGATCGAACGGCTCTCGTTGGCTCCTCCATACCAACCATCACCTCCATTGGCTCCGTCAAACCAAACTTCGAAGAGTGGACCATACTGAGTGATCAGCTCATGCAGTTGGGCATGATATTTCTCCACATAGCCTGCTTGGCCGTAGTTGTCGCTGTTGCGATCCCACGGCGAGAGGTATACGCCGAATTTCAAGCCGTATTTGCGACAGGCATCCGATAGCTCCTTCACCATGTCACCTTTTCCCTCTTTCCAAGGAGCGTTTTTCACGCTGTACTCGGTGGTTGAGGTAGGCCAGAGGCAGAAGCCGTCGTGGTGCTTGGTGGTCAGAATAACGCCTTTCAATCCCGCCGCTTTGATGGTGCTTGCCCACTGGTCGCAATCCAGGTCGGTGGGATTAAAGGTTGCGGCTGGCGTGTCGCCGTAGCCCCATTCCAAGTCGTTGAAAGTGTTTAATCCGAAATGTACAAAGGCATAGGTTTCTAACTTATGCCATTCAACTTGTTCGGCCGTAGGTATAGGCATGACTGGTTTGGGAGGTGCTACCTGCTGGCAAGCCGTGCAGGCGGCTAATCCTAAACCGACCCATAAAGAGGTGTTTAAGACGTTCATATGGTTTATTTTAATAAAGAATGCGTCAAAGATAAGCATAAAGTGGCGAAAGAGAAACAGTTTCGGCCATTTCTCATTCCGCCATTGTTCTATTTGTCAACTTTTTGAGTCGATTGCTGAAGAACGAGAAGGCTCTCAGGCCCCATATTGAAAAGAAGATCGATGATGCTAAGGTTGGGCTGGAAGCCAAATTTCTCTTGGAACACCTGATAATAAGGTACGCTGCGGAATGTGGCGTCGGGGGCAGGATGGCGGGGGCGTATCGCCTCTCGGAAATCGTTGACTACGGTAGGCAGATAGCTCTCGGTATAGCGCACCTGAGGTTGCAGGTCGATCAATTCGCAAATCTTGGCTCGCAACGCCTCGTTGAAGTCGATCAGGAAATCGTAACGACGTTCATAAAAGGGAGCGAAGTCGTCGGCATAATACTCGAAGAAGGGACTCATGTTATAGGCCGATACCAAGGCATTCCAATGCAGATGCCGCCAATTGCCATGATCGGAGATGCGAATATCGCGGGTCAGGCATTTCAGGTTGTCTGGTTTTACGATGGGCACACTCAATGGGAGCGGACCGTTGGCGGCTGCGATGACACAGCGGTTGCGATAGGTCTGCTTCACATAATTCTCGGCTCCCTCCATATAGACCTCATTGAAGTGCTCCATCTTCGCATATTGCTGAATGGGGCCCAAGTAGGCGGTGGAGAGATAAACCCGGTTTGCTTGGTTTATTGTATCCATTTGAATCTACGCTGTTGATCGGTGCTGTACCAGCAAAACCAGGCGTTGCCAATCAGTTGGTCGGCTGCGATGAAGCCCAGGTGGCGGGAGTCTATTCCCTCCTCGCTGTTGTCAGACAGCACCCAATAATAATCGTGTTTAAAAAAGAAAAAGGTGGTTTCTCTTCCATCGACGAAGAGCTTGTCCTCTTTTATGCGTGCCTCTCCTGCTGTTTCTCGCTCGATGATCGCCCTGCATGCGACCAGTGAGGCGGCATCTATCCGATAGGCTTGCCCCTTTTTGGGAACAATCAGCTGATAGGTGGCCTTTTGCTCACCGATAAAACGGCTGTTGCAGGTGGCTGAGAGCTCGCTTCGCAGTCGATACTCCTCGAAGGCAGTCAAGCTGATCGTGCATCCCAACGCCTCTTTTCGGAGCTCCCGCAGCGGGATGTCGAGCCGCTTAAGCTGCTGGAAAACCGTGTCTTGCACATCCGAAGAGCAGAAATAGCGAGCAAGGGCCTGAGGCGAGTTGGGCACCTCTTTGCCATTGATCAGATACCCATCGGGGTCGACCAGCAGTGTGTCACCAGGTATTCCCCAGATGCGACTGATGAAAAGCGGTCGGCTCAATGAGTCTTTTTGCAGCGGGCTATGGAAAAGCACGATCTGGTTGCGACGCTTAGAGGGGGATTGAGGCAACTTATTGACTATTATATAATCTCCCTCGCACAGCGACTCGGCCATGGCCTCAGTGGAGATGCGATAAGACTCTCCGACATACCGACGTATGGCATAGACTGCGCCTGCCACCAGCAAGAGGCAGCCTATGCCATAGGCGATGGATCGAAGAAAGCCTTTCCCTTTCATCTCCGTTCCTCTTACTCTTTAGTTTTAGTTGGCATCTACCCAACGGAAGAGGCGATTCCAGCGAATACCTCCATCGAAGAGACTGCGATCCTTATCCAAGGAGAGCCATACCATGATGGGCTTACCCACCACGTGATCTTCGGGCACGAAGCCCCAGTAACGGCTGTCGGCACTGTTGTGGCGATTATCGCCCATCATCCAGTAGTAGTCGTATTTAAAGGTATAGGAGGTAGCCTCCTTTCCATTGATCCGCACCTTTCCGTCTTGAATGTCCAGCTGGTTGCCCTCATAGTTGCGGATGCAACGGCTGTAGAGCGCTAAGTTCGCCGGTGTTAGTTCGATTGTAGCGCCACGCTTCGGAATCCAGATTGGGCCATAGTTGTCGCGCGTCCAGCCTGTTTCGTATCCCAATGGATAGGTGGAGCCGCCCAACTCTGCCGGCTCTACGACAATCTTCGTCACGATCGGCAGCTTCTCGGCGATGGCCAAGGCCTGCTTAGTCAGCGGCATGCGATAGACCGGAGCGAACTGGCCCGCCTCGTTCGGCGTGAATCCAAGGAAAGTCAACAGGCGTTGATAATAGCCACCCGATGAGGCCAAGACCCGATCGTCTTTGCTGACCTCCATCAGTCGGAACTGCTCTTCGGTGAGGAGTGAGCCGTTGGTCTCAACGTAATAGTTCAGCTGCATGTGCTTCGGATCGTCGGTCAGTTGGCCATTGATAACGATTCGGTTGTTTACGATCTCCAACGAGTCGCCTGGCAGACCGACGCAACGTTTCACATAGTTCTCTCGTTTATCTACAGGTCGGTAGATCACTTCGCCGAAGGTAGCCTTGTCGAGCAGGATGCGCTCTCTGCCATACTCATGCACCAGGGTGTAGTAGTCGGGGTTTTGCACCTTCTCGGTGATGGTGTCACCTGCCGGGAAGTTGAAAACCACGATGTCGTTGCGCTTCACCTGGCCGAAGCCCTTTACTCGATGATAGTCCCATTCCGGCCATTCCAAATAGGATTTGCAGCTCAGGATGGGCAACGTGTTCTGCACCAAGGGGAAGGAGAGGGGCGTATTGGGCACACGGGGGCCGTAATGCAGCTTGCTGACATACAGGAAATCGCCCACTCGCAGCGTCTTCTCCAAACTTGATGTGGGAATCTGGAAATTTTGGAAGATGAACAGATTGACGAAATAGACCGCAATCAAGGCGAAGAGGATGTCGTCGATCCAATCCAACACGCTCTGTATCGTGGGATTGCTGGAGTGTTTCCATGCGCCCCAAGGAATGAATTTAGTCAAGTAGATGTCTACCAAGACAATCAGGCCGAGGAGCAACCAGGCGTTCTCCATCCAGAGCGTAAAGCCTAAATAGAGTGCCGCAATGATGCCGAAATGGATCCACTGCTGCTTCGTGATTTGCTTGAACTTGTTTGCCATGCTCGAAAGGGTTTAGAAATGAAACAGGTCATTCATGCCTAAGAAGCCCTTCTTGCCTGCGGTGAACTCGGCGGCGATAACAGCTCCCAATGCGAAACCCGCACGGCTTTTCGCATCGTGCTTGATGCTGATGGTGTCGGCCTCGCTTTCATAAACAATCTCATGGATGCCGGGCACCTCCCCTTCACGAATCGCATGGATAGGCAGGTCGGTTGGCTGCTCGGCGGTCTCCAAAGTCCAACGTTTCTTACGGTCGATATGCTCTAAGATGCCTTCGGCCAGGGTTATCGCCGTGCCGCTCGGTGCATCCAGTTTATGGATATGGTGCACTTCGGTCATCCTCACGTCGTAGGCGGGGAAGTTATTCATGATCTTGGCCAGGTAGCGATTGAGGGCGAAGAAGATGTTTACCCCCACGCTGAAGTTGGAAGCGTAGAAGAAGGTCTTTCCCTCCTGCTCGCATTTGGCTTTCACCTCATCCAGATGGTCCAGCCAGCCCGTCGTGCCCGACACGACAGGAACGTTCGCCGCAAAGCAGCGCATATAGTTGTTCAATGCGGTGGCTGGAGTGGTGAACTCAATCG
Source organism: uncultured Parabacteroides sp. (assembly GCA_934718155.1). GTDB lineage: Bacteria > Bacteroidota > Bacteroidia > Bacteroidales > Tannerellaceae > Parabacteroides. The sequence goes on from CAKUZF010000009.1 coordinate 69,243, forward strand.
CCACGTCAGCGCTGCGAAAGGCCTCACTGTCGAAGTCGGCAGTGTTATTGATGTCAATTATCGAAACGATTTGGTGCCCACGCTGAAGAGCGATCTGCTCAATCGTTTTCCCCATCTTGCCATAACCAATAAGTGCAATTTTCATCTGATATATTCTTTATTCGTTTATACTTTGCGTATTAAGAGAAACAAAAGTACATAGAAAGATTGGAATCGGCTTCATCTGTAGGCTAATTTTCATAAAAAATGGCGCCACCCATTAAAGGATGACGCCATTGTCATGACTCACTAATCAAATATTAGTCTTTCAGTTTTGCGCAAATATACTCACGATTCAAACGTGCGATGTTGCTAACAGAGATGTTCTTCGGGCACTCCATCTCGCAAGCGCGTGTGTTCGTACAGTTACCGAAGCCCAGCTCATCCATCTTAGCCACCATGGCTTTCGCACGGCGAGCAGCCTCTACGCGGCCTTGCGGAAGCAATGCCAACTGGCTAACCTTAGCTGAGACGAACAACATAGCCGAACCGTTCTTACATGCAGCCGCACAAGCACCGCAACCGATACAAGCCGCAGCATCCATTGCCAGGTCTGCGTTCTCCTTCGGAATAGCGATAGCGTTTGCGTCGGGCACACCACCTGTGTTTACAGAGACGAAGCCACCAGCCTGCATGATCTTGTCGTAAGCCGTACGGTCAACCATCAAGTCGCGGATAACCGGGAAGCCTGCCGAACGCCACGGCTCAATCGTGATTGTCTCGCCATCGTGGAAACGACGCATATAGAGCTGGCAGGTTGTTGCGCCTGTTGCAGGTCCGTGCGGATGTCCGTTTACATACAAGGAGCACATACCGCAGATACCCTCGCGGCAGTCATGGTCGAATACAACCGGCTCTTTGCCCTCGTTCACCAACCGCTCGTTCAAAATATCCAACATCTCCAGGAAAGATACGCTCTGGTTGATGTTATTCATTGGGTAAGTCTCGAAATGTCCCTTTTCCTTCGGACCTTTCTGACGCCAAATCTTCAGTGTTACATTTATATCTTTATCCATTTGATTCTAATTTTTGTGTGTAAGTTGATTACTTCTTGTAGTTACGTGTCTGCGGAACAACAAACTCATAATTCAGCGGCTCTTTCAGCATCACCGGATCCTTGTCGTCGCCCTGGTACTCCCAGCAAGATACATACATGAACTTATCGTCATGACGGAGTGCCTCGCCCTCCTCGGTCTGGTGCTCCGTACGGAAGTGACCACCGCAAGACTCAGCGCGATCCAAGGCATCGTGAGCCATCAACGCACCGATCTCGATAAAGTCGGCCAAGCGCAAAGCCTTCTCCAACTCAACGTTCTGATCAACGGCCTCACCCGGGATGAATACGTTGCTCCAGAACTCTTTCTTCAACTCTTTCAGCTTCTCGATAGCCTCCTGCAAGCCCTTCGCGTCGCGAGCCATACCGATGTGCTCCCACATGATGTGACCCAACTTACGGTGGATGGTGTCAACGGTCTCCTTACCCTTGACGCTCATCAGCTTGTTGATGCGATCCTGAATCTCCTTCTCTGCCTCTGCGAACTCAGGCAGCTCCGTGCTGAAACGCGGAACCTGGATCTGGTCAGACAGGTAGTTCTGGATGGTGTAAGGCAATACGAAGTAACCGTCGGCCAAACCTTGCATCAAAGCGGATGCACCCAGACGGTTAGCACCGTGGTCAGAGAAGTTAGCCTCACCGATAGCGAACAAGCCCGGTACAGAGGTCATCAACTCATAGTCAACCCACAGACCACCCATTGAGTAGTGCAATGCCGGATAGATCATCATCGGAGTCTCATAAGGATTGTCGTTGGTGATCTCCTCATACATATCGAACAAGTTGCCATACTTCTGCTTAACAACCTCCTTACCTAGACGGTTGATTGCGTCGGAGAAGTCCAAGAATACGGCCAAGCCCGTGTTGTTCACACCGAAGCCTGCGTCGCAACGCTCCTTAGCAGCACGTGAAGCCACGTCGCGCGGAACCAAGTTACCGAATGCCGGATAACGACGCTCCAAATAGTAGTCGCGATCCTCCTCGGGGATATCCTTGCCTTTCTTTGTGCCTGCCTGCAATGCCTTCGCATCCTCCAGTTTCTTCGGAACCCAGATACGACCATCGTTACGCAATGACTCCGACATCAATGTCAGCTTAGACTGGAAGTCGCCCTTCACCGGGATACAGGTCGGGTGGATCTGCACCATACAGGGGTTAGCGAAGTAAGCACCCTTCTTGTAGCATTGCCAAGCGGCAGAACCGTTAGACGCCATCGCGTTGGTCGACAAGAAGAACGTATTTACGTAGCCACCAGTTGCCACAACAACAGCGTGAGCAGCGAAACGCTCCAACTTACCAGTGATCAAGTTGCGAGTGATGATACCACGAGCGCGGCCATCCACCTTAACAACATCCAGCATCTCATGACGGGTGTACATCTTCACCTTGCCCAAGCCGATCTGACGGCTCAACGCAGAGTAAGCGCCCAGCAACAGCTGCTGACCCGTCTGGCCGCGGGCATAGAACGTACGCGATACCTGAGCACCACCGAATGAGCGGTTGTCCAACAGGCCACCATACTCACGAGCGAAAGGCACGCCCTGAGCAACGCACTGGTCGATGATACTGTTCGACACCTCAGCCAAACGATAAACGTTAGCCTCACGTGCACGGTAGTCACCTCCCTTGATCGTATCGTAGAACAAACGGTAGATAGAGTCACCATCGTTCTGGTAGTTCTTAGCGGCATTGATACCACCCTGTGCGGCGATAGAGTGCGCACGGCGCGGAGAGTCCTGGATACAGAAGTTCAACACATTGAATCCCATCTCAGCCAAAGAAGCGGCTGCCGAAGCACCGGCCAAACCTGTTCCGACCACGATGATATCCAAACGACGCTTGTTTGCGGGGTTCACCAGTTTCTGGTGATCTTTATAATTTTTCCACTTCTCAGCCAACGGGCCTTGAGGGATTTTTGAATTAATTTCAGCCATAATGATTGATTTTCAGATTTCCTTGTGATTTTTTACCAATTAAGATTATGCACCAACGCCATTGATGAAGAAGATGATGGTGATAATAGCGAATACACCACAAATGATAGTGGCAAACCACTTAGAGACACACTCCAAACGGCACATCCATACGTTGTTGTTCCAGCCCAAGGTGTGGATTGCTGACCAGAAACCGTGAGTCAGGTGGAACCACAATGCAACGTACCATATTAAATACAACACGGTCCATACTGCTGCCAATGAGCCTTCGTGGAAGTAGTAGTTGATGAACGCTGCGCCATCCTGCGGGTGGATGTCGCCATGAATGCCAGCCAGCTCAGCGAACATCATCTTATACCAGAATTGGCTAAAGTGAAGCAGCAAGAACAGGACTACCACTACGCCCAGAGCAAGCATGTTCTGCGACGACCACTCTACACCCTTCGGGCGTGAGTTGATGGCATAGCTGTCATTGCCACGTGCCTTTTTGTTCTGCATCGTCAGCATGAGCGCATAGATGATGTGAATCACGAAGCCTGCGGCCAATACCAGCGTAGCAGCCACGGCATACCAGTTAGCACCTAACAATCCACAAATCGTGTTGTAAGCTTCGCCTGAGAAGACAGCCGCCACGTTCATGGACAGGTGGAACAACAGGAACAGGATCAAGAAGAGACCAGAGACACTCATGATCAACTTCCTTCCAATAGAAGAATTAAGTAACCACATAAGATAAGAATTTAAGTTATTTAATTATGAATGATTTCATCGCTTGCGACACCTTTTATTATCGCCTCGCAAAGGTAGGCTAAATCCCCCTATCGTGCAAAAGAAATATTAGATTATTTATCTCTTTGTTTCACACTTCTTACGCATCTCGGCCGTCCTTGCTTTTTGTAGCCCTTCTTGCCCTGTTTTCAGGGGCTTATGCACGGCGATACGAAAAATCTTCATTTCGGTTTCATTTTGTTACTCTCCGGCCCCGAGCGGCGCATTGCGTTAGCCTTACGGGGTATGTATATTATCAGATTGCTTTTGTTGACCTACGAAAGTAGCTGTTATGTAAGCAATTTACGTCGTTCGCACTGTTAAATATTGCAATATTAGTGACAAATTGTAAGCTGCAAATTTGGAGGTTCCAGATAAACTCCTTTACTTCGCGTCATCAAACAGAAACAAATCGTTGAACCTAATTAAATAATAAAGAAGGCAATATGAAAACATCAATTTTGAGTAAAGGAATTTTGGCGCTGGCCTTTGCTTTTATCTGCTCATTAGCAGTAAGCGCAGTAGCTCCCAAGGATTATATGTATGATACGAAGGAGGAGAATGGTAAGATTATTTCGAAGGTGATCTATTTGCAGGAGGCTGGTATGCTGAACAAGCAGGTTCGCTACGAGTTCCAGTACAACAACGAGGGCAAGGTTTCGCAGAAGGTTGCTTATCGTTGGAATGGTGCGAAAGACGAGTGGGTGCCCTTCTATCAGGTCCAGTATCAGTATGCTGCCGATGGCCAGATCAGCACACACTATGCGATGTGGGACGCTAAGAAGAAGAGCTACACATTGAACGTGCAGGAGATGATGATCCCGGCCGAGAACTATGATGAAATTTTCTCATAATTCATATTTTAATTTTTTTAGACTTTTAAAAGTAGGAAAAGGCGGAGCGGTCAGCTCTGCCTTTTTTATGCCCGCCAGGCTGCTTGACGGTGGGGGAGGAGGTTTTCCGCTCGTAATAAAATAAGGATGCTGCCCAACTCCTTGCGGGAGAAAGGCAGCATCCTTATTCGAATTCGTTGTTGAGGGAGATTTTAGTAGATCTTATCCAGATCAGCGGCTTTTACTCTGAACACATGACCGTTGCGAGAGAACACCAACTCGCCGTTCTCTTTCTTCTTTTGGCTGACCAAACGCTCGAAAGCGAGATGTGCGCCCTTTACAATGTTTTCCTCAAATTCTCTAACTTGTTGCTCATTCATGATTGTTCAAGTTTTCTAAAAATCTCTTCTTTATAAATTTCCTGTTTCTCGTTTTTGAATCCCTTGGCGATCACCTCCATGGGAGACATTGAATTATCGCCGATCATCCAAAAGTCGCAGATCGGGATATAGAGTTCAAACAAGTTGTGGATGCCCGCCGCGTAGCGTCGGCGAATGGTTGGCTCGGGGATGTTGTGCCCGCCCGATGCCACGCGCATCTTCACTCGTTCAACTGCCAAGTCTGGCGTGTTCAGCCAAAAGTAGAGCAGTGTCACGTAGTAACCGGCCTGTTGCGCCTCACGGATCAAGTTCGCTACAGATCGGGTAGCCAACGTTGTCTCCATAGCGAAAGTCTCGCCATTGCTGATGAGTTCCTTGATGCGCTTATACATAATACGGCTGGCTTCCACAGCAACTGCAATGCTGTCTGCGTTAAACGGAGAGAGACCTTTAGCGATCTCGTCGGAATTGACAAACTCCTTACACTTCAGCATCTCTGGCAGAATCGTGAAGGAGGCGGTTGTCTTTCCAGCTCCATTACAACCCGATATTATATATAAATATGGCACTGAAAACGATGTTACTATTTTTTTACAATGGTGCAAAGATATGTATAAGTTCAATACATATTGCTTTTTCTTTCTCAAAAATCGCAAAAATGTGCACAAATGTACTTGTTTGCGCCGCTTTTGTACCCTAAAGTGGTGGTTTTGTCACCGTTTTATACCCAAAGCAGGTCGCTCATGATGCCGTCGGACACGAAAATGCCCTCCCTCGTGAGGCGTAACGTTCCCTCTTTTTGTTCCAGCCATTTACGTTCCATAGCGGGACGGGCTTGCCGCAGGCAATAGGCTTGCCACCGCTTGCCAAACTGCGAGGCAAGCTCGTCCAGCGAGATGCCCCATTCGGTGCGCAGGCGGGTGATGACGTAGTCGTTGTAGCGTGTGGGCAGGTCGAGCTCCTCCTTTTCGAGGGCGGGATGGCCCTCGGCTATACCTTTAATATATATAGGCAGCGAGGCGGCGTTCCACGAGCGCTCCTCGCCGTTGTAGGAGTGGGCCGAGGGACCGAGTCCTAAATAGCTCTTCCCCGTCCAGTAGCTGCTGTTGTGGCGGGCGTAATAGCCCGGCTTGGCGAAGTTGGAGATCTCGTAGTGCGCATAGCCAGCCTCTGCCAGTCGATCCATCAGGATCTCGAAGAGCCGCAGGCTCAACTCCTCGTCGATGGGCTTCACGCTTCCCTGCTCCATGAGGCGATAGAGGGCGGTCCCCTCTTCGTAGGTCAGGTGATAGGCCGAGAGGTGGGGCACCTGCAGGGCCAGTGCCTTGGCCACGTTGTCTTCCCAAGCCTCGGCGGTCTGCCGGGGCAGTCCGTAGATTAGGTCTATGCTCAGGTTGGTCAGCCCTGCCTGTTGGCAGCGATCGACGGCCTCGATGGCCTGCGACGCTGTATGCCTGCGGTTCAGCAGGCGCAAGTCGTCGTCGTGGAAGCTTTGGATGCCCATGCTTAGCCGGTTGAAGGGGAGCGAGCGCAAGCTGTATATATAGGTAGGAGTGAGGTCGTCGGGATTGGCCTCTAAGGTGATCTCGGCGTCGCTTGCCACGTCGAAGTGGCGATGGATGGCTTCAAAGATCGGCTTAAAGTCGTCGGCAGCCAGCTGCGAGGGAGTTCCTCCGCCGAAATAGATGGTCTCGATGGTCTCGCCCCGCAGGTAGGAGGCACGCAGGGCCATCTCTTTGGTCAAGGCCTGCAGGTAGGGGGCCTTGTAGCCCATATCCGTGTTGGAGAAGAAGTCGCAGTAGAGGCAACGCTTGGTGCAGAAGGGGACGTGAATGTATAAACCGGCCATTATTACGTGTCAAGACATATTTATATCTATACGCAAAGGTAGCAATATAATGGGAATAATGCGCAAGCCATCGCTGTTGTTACACAACATTGTTCTCAAACATGATGCAAATAATTGGTCATGTCGGCAACAATGGCTAATTTGCGCCCCGTGACCAGATGGTTACGAGGTACAAACATTGTTTAAACTAAACAAACACCTGATATCATGAAAGTTTATCAAACTAACGAAATTAAGAACATCTCAATCTTGGGAAGTTCAGGCAGTGGTAAAACCACTCTCGCTGAGGCTATGCTTTACGAGGGTGGAGTGATAAAACGTCGCGGTTCTGTAGAAGCAGGCAATACCGTTTGCGACTATTTCCCTGTAGAGAAGGAGTATGGCTACTCTGTGTTCTCTACCGTGTTCAGTGTGGAGTGGCAAGACAGGAAGTTGAACTTCATCGATTGCCCGGGTTCAGACGACTTTGTGGGTGGTGCGGTTTCAGCGTTGAACGTAACCGATACCGCTTTGATGGTATTGAATGCACAGTATGGCGTGGAGGTAGGAACAATCAACCAGTTCCGCTACACCGAGCAGTTCCACAAGCCCGTGATCTTTGTAGTCAATCAGTTGGATAACGATAAAGCGGATTACGAGGGAACGATCGCTCAGTTGAAGGATCGTTGGGGCAGCAAGATCGTGCCCATCCAGTATCCGATTACCTGCGGCAGCTCATTCAACGCCGTAGTGGATGTGTTGAAGATGAAAATGTATCGCTGGAAGCCCGAAGGCGGTGTGCCCGATGTCTTAGAGATCCCCGCCGAGGAGATGGACAAGGCCATGGAGATGCACCAGGCATTGGTGGAGGCCGCTGCTGAGCACGACGATGTGCTGATGGAGCGTTTCTTCGAAGAGGGCGCTTTGAGCGAAGACGATATGCGTGCGGGCATCCGTGCCGGTCTGGTGACAAGAGGCATGTTCCCCGTGTTCTGCGTATGTGCAGGTCGCGACATGTGCGTTCGCCGCACGTTGGAGTTCTTGGGCAACGTTGTGCCTTGTACCGATAAGATGCCGCGTCTCGTTACGACAGAGGGCGTAGAGGTTACTCCCGATGCTGATGGTCCTACCAGCCTCTTCTTCTTCAAGACCACGGTTGAGCCGCACATCGGCCAGGTTTGCTATTTCAAGGTGATATCAGGAAAAGTGAAAGAGGGCGACGACTTGATGAACGCCGACAGAGGCTCGAAGGAGCGTATCGCACAGCTCTTCTCCATGGCAGGCCAAAACCGTATTCCGGTGACGGAGATGGTGGCGGGCGACATTGGAGCGACCGTGAAGCTGAAAGACGTGCGCCGAGGCAATACGTTGAACGGCAAGGGATGCGACTATCGTTTCGACTTCATTAAGTATCCTGATCCGAAGTTCCGCCGTGCCATCAAGCCGCAGAACGAGGCCGATGCCGAGAAGATGATGGAGATCTTGATGCGTATGCGCGAGGAAGACCCGACATGGGTGATCGAGCAGTCGAAGGAGTTGAAGCAGACCATCATCTCTGGTCAGGGTGAGTTCCACCTCCGCACGCTGAAATGGCGTATCGAGAACAACGATAAACTGCCCATCGAGTTCTTGGAGCCGAAGATTCCTTATCGTGAGACCATCACAAAGGCAGCTCGTGCCGACTATCGTCATAAGAAACAATCGGGTGGTGCCGGCCAGTTTGGCGAGGTTCACCTGATTATCGAGCCTTACTACGAGGGTATGCCTGCCCCCGACACCTATCGTTTCGGCGGCCAGGAGTATAAGATGAGCGTTCGCGACACGCAGACTGTCGATCTCGACTGGGGAGGCAAGCTGGTCATCGTCAACTCTATCGTGGGTGGTGCGATCGACGCACGCTTCTTGCCGGCTATCGTGAAGGGCATCATGTCTCGCATGGAGCAAGGCCCGCTGACCGGTTCTTACGCTCGCGACGTGCGCGTTTGCGTCTACGACGGTAAGATGCACCCGGTTGATAGCAACGAGATCTCGTTTATGCTGGCAGGCCGCAACGCCTTCAGCACCGCCTTCAAGGAGGCAGGTCCGAAGATCCTGGAGCCTGTTTATGATGTCGAGGTGTCTGTTCCGGCCGATTACCTGGGCGATGTGATGAGCGATCTGCAAGGCCGTCGTGCGTTGATCATGGGTATGAGCAGCGAGAAGGGTATCGAGAAGTTGCAGGCTAAGGTGCCTTTGAAAGAGATGTCAAACTACTCTACGTCGTTGAGTTCCATCACGGGTGGACGTGCTTCCTTCACGATGAAGTTCGCCAGCTATGAATTGGTTCCGACCGATGTTCAAGAGAAACTGCTGAAGGCTTACGAGGCTTCACAGACTGAAGAATAATATATTTAGGTTCTACTTTATAGAGGGGTGCATCGTTCGTAGCTGCCGATGCATCCCTCTTCTTTTTCCTCCTTTTTCACGACTGTTTACAGCTCTCCTCTCAAACGCTCCTTTTCCCGGCCGCTTTCGCAAGCCTTTGCCAACGCTTTACCCCATAGTCTGCGACCTCAGACCCCATAGTTCGCACACCCCAGCTATAGGGTTGCTCTAAGGCTGCTCCGAGGTTGCTCCGAGGTTGCTCTAATGTTTCTCTAATCCGCGATTAGAGAAACGTTAGAGAAACGATAGAGAAACGTTAGAGCTCGATTAGAGCTACTGCCTTGCAGCTTCGGCGCAGCGAGGTTGCATTTAACAAGATTGGTTGACCGTTATTAAACTTACTTTTGTATTAGGTTGACTCGAAAACTACGAGTACTACTTTAATTCGATTCCCATTTTTATTCTGGTGAAGTTATTATTCTGAGATCAGATTGCACTTTGTCTATCTCCAAATATCCGTCTGTATGAATGGACTTGTCGAGAACATCAGTCTTGAATGCCACTCCTGTTCTTTTGCAGAGCATTGTGCCGATATGGAGTACAAGTTTGTAGAGTTGATGCCCTTGTATATGAAGATAGGCATTTGCTTCATCGAGGTGTTCGTTTGTCATACCCTCAGGTTGCAGAAGATTTTGAAGAGCCTCTTCAAATAGCTGTTTCACGTGTTCTATATAGGCACTACCGTTATCTGTCAGTTCGTTTCTTGTAGGTTGCAACGGCAGGCACGCATTGAATTTGGTAACGTTCCATTTCTGGTTCAACTCGGGGCTTTGGCTGTAATGCACAAGGTATAGAAGCGGCTTATATACAATAGCAGAAAGATTTTGTAAGAAAGCCCGAAAATCGAAATTGGAATCTGAAACCGATTCTGCAAAACGTTTTTGTAAATGTTCTGCCTCGCAAAAATGATTCTCCCAAGAATAGGCATATGTCTGGGCAATGTTAACGCCTGCTGACAACCTTTCTTCTCCTTTCAGCTGTCGCAAATCACTATCTATGCAAATGAAGAAATTCTTTGTGAGATAAGGTTTGTAGCGTAGGCACTGTTCACAACCATGTACGTCATTACCTTTTTCATTCTTCGAGTATGTAATGAAAAGATAAGTCGCAGGGAAGGCTTTCTGAAGTTGGTTACTCCAGAAAAGTTTATCCTCAGCATCCTCCAAATGAACAACAGCCTTGATGCTTCTGTCGCGCAAGGGGATATTGCGATAGTAACGTGCTTGTTCTTCGATTCTATCCATATCCCATTATTTAAACTGGAGTTGTAACATCCTCCATGTAAATAATCTTATCACCCCATCCGTCACCAAAGATACTTGGAGAATGAGTCGTGATAAAGTATTGCGCATTAGGGTTGAGTTTTACAAGCGTGTTGATTAACTCATATTGCCAGCTGATGTCAAGAGAATTCTCTGGCTCATCAAGCAATACGCAGGCCTCTTTGCTCTCCGTCAGGAATACACGAAGCAAAATCAGAAGAATCTGCTTCTCTCCAGAAGACAGAACGTCAATGGGAATGATTTGCCCTTTAGAAACGATATTGAATTTGTTCCCTTCGATTTCTATTTGCTTACCCGTATCTTTGAACAAGTTGTTTACGATTGAAATGAACCCATCAATACGCACTTTCATCTCAGCCTGCTTTTCTGCGGAAGCGTCAATCATGGCCATACGATGATACATCATCGATGGCCCCGTCTTCATGTCGAATATATAGAATTCAAGATCTTGGGTTAATGCGTTGACCACCTTGCGCTTGTCGCGCATGGCAAGATTATCAATGGAAGGCACAAACACGATTTGGTTTTTATCATCGAGATTTTCAAGTGCTAACTTGTGAATCTCGTTGAGCAACGTGGTTTTGCCACTTCCGTTGATGCCAACGAAGATGTTCACATCCTCATTGGCTTTGAAGTGAACATTATACTTGCCCCAAAGGCAAGTTGAAATTTCTTTACTTTTGGAGTATGACATAAAGCCTATTCTTTAATCAGTTCGTTACTTCTGGATGAGTACACGCCATCTGTATAATAACACGTATGCAAAATTAATCATTTTTTGCCAAAGCAAATGGCTATATTTCCCGTATTATGCGCCCAATCTAACTCCGGAAAATGTGGCAAGCCCCTTCGCAAGGAGGCGGCAGGAGCGACAATCGGCCTAAAGCGTAAAAATCAGCGTGTTCGTTTGGCGGAATGGCAAGAAATGCTTTCTTTTGCAGAAGGAAGCTGAGGCTTGTGAGAATGATTTTGATCGTTGGATTTATGTGTTGAAGAATATGGAGACATTTAACAGACTTCCTTGGATGGCGAAAGACTCGGTGTTCCACCGTCTTTCTGAGATTGCCGATGTGAGTGCGATGACGAAGGAGGAGCGTCAGAAGTACGACTATGCCATTCGCAAGTATCGCGACAACCTCTGTGTGTATGAAGGTGTCTTGCAGACAGGCGTGGAGAAAGGTATTGCAAAAAGAAATGTGGAGCTTGCTTTAGAGATGAAAGCTGACGGGATGCCTCTTGATTTGATTATCAAATACAGCGGCCTTTCCGCCGAGCAAATTAACGCTTTATCGTAGTGGGAATGGGGAAAGATGGTGCGATGACTCAGTACCACTTTTAGTACCGCTTAACTGGTACTGGAGTTTCACACGGGTGTTACTGGAGTTTCAGTTGACTGAAACCGCAGTAACACTTATGTGGTACTGATAACCCAGCAAGTTCCTCCCGACAGTCCCTACGTTATCAATGGCAAAGTAAGACGTATTGCTGAATTGATGGCAAGGCGGCATCTTTTGGAGCAACTCCGCCAGCCGTAACTGATGGATGCGGGCTGAAAGCCCAGCCTGCCGTTTAGCCCAGGGAACCCCCTGGGTGTCATGTGTCCCTACCACTTTTCGCCCTGAATGGGCAACAGAAACATTTCATATGAATATAATAGGTTCGCGCGCGGGAGGCGACGGCGAAAGGAGACGCTATGCGCATGTTTTTGCTATGGATAATTGCTCGCTGATGTAGGGGAAAAATGGAAGG
>CAKUZF010000010.1 GCA_934718155.1 uncultured Parabacteroides sp.
AAAGGATAGTTCTTCTTGTACTGGATGAGCCAGTCATAATCGACAGCTTCATCTTTGCAATACTTACGCAGGCTACGCCCCTTTCGGTTTTGGTTGTAGTTCTGCATCACCTTTTCAAAATATTCTTTGCTTTCCATTTTATGTGAATTTTAAAACGGTCGCAAAGATTATATTTTTCTTTCAACCCACCTTACGCTGTATTGGTGGTTTACTTTGAAAGCAAGCTTTCATTGTACTCACTTATCGAAAAAGTTCCAAAACTTCGCTGCTGTACATAATTGTATGTTTAAAATTCAACAGCGTAGATACTTCTTCCTATTTTGAGTGCTTACAAAACTTTATATGGGCTTACAATACGGCTTTCTCCGAATACTTGCATTTCAAATTAACATTCATCATTTTGAATCATAGCTCCATACGACAACTTTTTCAAACTACGCTTAACGTCATCCGGCAATTTTTCGTCCAAGCTCTCTGCAAGTTTGTTCATAAATGATGAAAATGTGCAACAATAAAAATCTTTTCCGGCTGTACTCTCTTTAAAGTACGATTGATGTTCTGGATTAGGTCCAAATGATGTTCTATCTATTAAAACCGACCAATATTCCGACGGCTCACTATATACATATAACACATCCTTCTGTTTGTTTTTACTCAATTGAATCAAAGTATGCAGAATGATATCATTCCGGCTTTTTCCTTGCTGCTCTTCAATAGCCGCAGATGCGCTTAAGGCCATATTTTTCCCCGAAATGGCATCTATTTCATTCGCATCCTTATAGGAAGATACATTATAGGAATGGGGATCGGGGTCATTATTAGAACATCCCACTTTCGATTCATACATATTCGCCAATTTTTCTCTAATATCCGAATCTTTTTTCCCTCGCTGTCTTATTAACGCTATTTCTCGAGTTAGCTTTATCGATAACTCTTTCGACAAATTCGCAAATTCCTCACTTTTATCAATTTGAAATGGCAATGCCTTCAACATCTCGGTAGTTTGCTGAAGTCTATTCTTCAAACTAACCAACTCCTGAATCTTTTTCCTCAGCGTAGGCATAATTCCTCGATGGTAGTCACAAGCCAAGTTGTAAGGCATCCATAAAGCATCTGCCTTCTTGCCTATCATCTCTATTATGGGCATCCACACATCATCATGAAAACCATAAAGGTTGCATAACACCGAAGAGTCGAGAACAATGACTACCTTGTTAGAACTTATCACTTCTGACAAATCCTTTTGCCTATAATAACCTGAAAACTTCTTTTTCATCACCCTACAGCACAAGATTTTCTTTAATCCAATCGGTTGAAGCCATCAAATTATTCCAAGCAGCTTCTTGACCGCTTCGAACCACAAGCAACCGATCATTCTCATCAACACACATTTTCAATTCATCCCTCAATTGAATGTAATTTTTTGAAGTTACAATTGCCCATGCTGATTCGGTCAATCTTCCCCATCTTTCGTAATTGCGTAATTGCGTATACAGCCGTTCATAATTCTGGCCCGGCATACACAAATCATATATTACAATATAGCAATGCATAATTATTATAATTCTGAGTCTGAAACTAGACACATTAGCGCCTCTAGCGTAAATCTACGATAAAATTTAAAAAAACTCATATAAAACAAATAGGTAACTATCAACAGTCCAATGACAGACCATCCATAATATGCCCCCATCTTTGTATCTGCGAAAAAAGCACTTCCAACCACAAACATAAAGATACAGACGAAAATCAAAGTCATAGAACGTAAAAAATCATACAACGCAACGTAATTATCCATTTTTTGTCGGTGACTGTCAGAATTCTCATACACATAATGATAGATGACTCTATGATAATCAACCTTATCATAATGGGTAGGAGAAGGGAGTTGCAAATGTTCGCACAGCTTTTTTCGCTTATTCAATATAATGTCACGCAAATACGCATCCAATCTCTTAACAAGGAAGCTATCGCACCCCAACAATTTCACAGCTAAAGTTGGAACAAATATGGGCAACAACAACAAGGACACGATGCAACGCAATGTATACGTCCTAATAATTTTAATTTTATAATGGGCATTCTTATTGCGCCACATAGCCATACCATCGTGAAAAAAATGCCAAACACCACCTTCGTCCGTCATCAAAAACTCAGATGGAAAGCCATACCACCATATAACGAATAGCTCAACAGTGATAGAGGATATATAAGCTATCAGATGTCCCACGATATATGACAGTATCAAAAACACCGAACAAGAAACAACCGGTTCCGACACTTGTAGCCATCCCTTTATCGTTGTAATCACTTCTTCCAACGGCATCGGTTCAACAAAATCTAATGGCAACATCTTCGCAAAATAAAACACAGCCATCAAAGTAAATGCTCCAGGGAAAACATACCCAAAGAAATCAAATATAGAGAAGGGATTCTTCATCATAGAAATTTAAAGCTGATTGTAAGCACTCAATTCAGGGCATACGCCTTTATATAAACCCCTTTACTAGTGCTTATAGCTGAGTTGTTAAAAATTCGACTTGTTAATTAACTATTGGCTAATGGCCAATCCGATATGCCTTTCAACTGATTTATCTCATTCTGCTTAGCGGCCAAACGAGCGTTGAATTCAGAAGTGAGTTTTTCCAACTCACTGGCATATGCCTCCTTCAGTTTCTGTTCACGTGCCTCAAATTCCGCACGCACTCCAGCTACCACCGCTTCGCGAAGAGAGTCGGAAAGATTAACCTCCCCTTTGCCAGTCATGAATGACACAAGTTTTTGCATCATGTCGTTCAACTGGTCAACCTTTTCACAAAGCTGTTTGTTCAGGTTTGAAACCATAGCCTCAAGCTCCTCAACTCGCTTGTTGCGAGCGAGGAGTTTCTTGCGCAGCAGCCTATTGTCGGCAGCCTCGCCATGCGCTTGCGCACTAATAGCTTGTATGGATTTCTCTTCTGATTTCATACCGTAAAGATACTAAAAACATTTGACATACACAAACTACAAAATATTGAATATAAATATATTATATCTAATAATACACATCAAACAATCTTCCACAGGAGTTCCGAATTCTCGTTTTTTACAGGTTCGCATCTTCTGCGTTTAGACCTGTTTGTTCGTCGCTTTCGTTATCCAAGTCATTAAACGTGACCTTACGGTCTTTCAGGACGATTCCTTCCACTAGATATACAAAACTCTCCCATGAGATATGGTAGCAGCCTCTAGCCTCGTCGAATATTGGCTCAACAAAATGGTTGCCATGAAGTATCTTTTCCGTAAGGATCTCGCCTTGGTGGTGAAAATAATAGATACGAACACGATGGCTGTCCTTAGAGAGGAAGATATAGATGTCACCATTGGTAGGATCGCGGTGAAGCTGGCCCTTAATATAGTTTCGCAATCCGGCATGGCGGTAGCGCAAGGTCACCGGCTCACTGCACAGAAAATAATTAAAGCCACTTGACAAACTTAACATAGCACTTCTTCCATTTCTTTGATAAGTGAAACCAAAGCCGACTTGGAACAGTTGCCTATATGCAAGCTAACCTTTGTGCCGAAACTTATGTCTATATCATCAAGCATCATGTCCGATAATGGCAATTCGGGAGAAACTGCGGGCTCCGTTATTTCGGAATCAACCCTATCAACTACCAATGGACGCAAGCCCTGTTCCCCTTCGAATGCGACAGGCTTTATACTTGACTTACGATAAGAATCGTCTCGTATACAATGAAGCATTTTGGTATAGCTTACTTTTTGCTCTTTGCAGAACCCACGAAGGTTCTTGCTGTTGTACTCTGTTCGGAACTTGCGAACCATTGAGGCGTAGTACTTACCTTCTTCGTTTATATTCATCTTGCCTTAGTTTAAGATCCAAGGCAAAGGTATATTTCATTAAAATGGCGTGAAAGACGGTCTAAAATGACTGCTTACATTCAGAAGTGAGTTTTTCCAACTCACTGGCATATGCCTCCTTCAGTTCCCGTTCGCGTGCCTCAAACTCCGCACGCACTCCCGCAACTACCGCTTCGCAAAGGGAGTCGAAAAGATTACACGAGCGAGGAGTTCCTTGAAAACATTGAGGCGTAGTACTTATCTTCTGCGTTTATATTCATCTTGCCTTAGTTTAAGATCAAAGGCAAAGGTGTATTTCATTAAAATGGCGTGAAAGACGGTCTAAAATGACTGCTTACGAATGTTGAGTGTTGAATGTTTAGTTGTCGGTTTTGCCGATTATTTAATTTACAATCTTACTAAATAATACCGAATCTCTTCTTTTCCTTATTAGTAAGAGTCTCAGTTGTTTTGAGAATATCAAAAATACCGTGAAGGTCAGAGTTAGTAAGCGTACCGAAGAACTCTCCTTCCATTAGTTTCTCCGACGGAATGGAGAAAAGCATACCACAATCTACATAACTGTCATAGTTCAAGAATTCAGGATAATCGGTCTGATGAAGGAGATACTGGGCAGAGAGGAATGAGGCAGAATAGGCTGACTTAGGACTCATCTTGGTATTTACCAATACGGAACCATAGCAAACCTTCTTTATCTTATCGACACCTATGATTACCAATTTCTTGGGTTTCTGCTTTCTTCCATCCTTAAACACCAACCCCTCGTCTATAGAAATAATGGTTCTGATTAATGAACCTATCTCCAACTTCTCTTCTGTAACTTGACGGAGATTGTCAAGATAAGCCTTTTGCAATTCCCTTAAATCCATGACAAAGCCTTTTGAACAGACTGGCGCTCACGAATAACAGCCAACATAGCCTTACTGGCACCAGCAGCATCCGCCATATCATACATTGTGATCTTGGTGTCCTCACCTGTCTTATCAGCTTGACGCTTCGCTCGTTTCCAAGCTTTATCCTCGTGGGATTTGTCCGACAAGTCAAAAGAATCTACATCCTTACATTTGTCAATCCATTTATCAAGCATCTTGACGTCTGCAACTGAAAGTTCGTCCATATCGCAAACTGCATTCTTTGAAGCCAAAATAAGTTGATGACCATCCTTAGATAGTTCAACATACAAAGAAGCAGCAAAGTCTTTCAATTCAGAAGAAATCTCGGTCTTTCCTTCTACCCCACGCAAGACCTTATAGGTCAACGTTGGGACCGGTCCGTGCTTTCTTGCCACAAAAGTATCATAGACGATTGGTAAACCATACTCTTTCAACTGATTCTGCTGGGCGAAATACATCACCTTAAAGAGGTGGATATAATCCACTCCTTCAGGAAATGCCTTCAGAATGTAAAGCACCACAGCCTTTATCTTTAATATTTGCTCTATTGTCTTCATTATCGTATTTTTCTTAGTTTAAGCAAAAATACAACTTTATTGCTATATCACCAAGGATTTGTCTGATTTTGCTGATTCTGCACTATCAGGCGAATCCGTATTTAGCATTACATCAAATGGAAGTTCCATAATACTTTGCGTACCACTCCGCAAACCGTCTCAACCCTTCTCTCAGGCTGGTGTTTGGCTTGAAACCAAAATCTTGCTCCAATGGTGTCGTATCTGCGTAAGTTACGGGCACATCGCCTGGTTGCATCGGCACAAGTTCCTTGTGTGCATCAAAATCATAGTCTTTCGGGAGCACTCCCGCACGAACAAGCTCCTCTTGCAGGATCTGCACGAAGTCGAGTAGGTTCTCGGGGCTGTTGTTACCTATATTATATACCTTATAGGGCGGGATGGGAAGGCCATCCTCGCCATTCTGCTTCTCCGGGGCATGCTGCATGATGCGCACCACGCCCTCCACGATATCGTCCACATAGGTGAAGTCGCGCTTGCAGTTACCATAGTTGAAGATCTGGATGGTCTCCCCCTTGAGCAGCTTGTTGGTGAAGCCGAAGTAAGCCATGTCGGGACGACCTGCTGGACCATACACTGTGAAGAAACGCAAGCCGGTGGATGGGATGTTGTAGAGCTTGCTATAGGCATGCGCCATCAGCTCGTTGCTCTTCTTCGTGGCAGCATAGAGGCTGACGGGATTGTCCACCTTGTCGTCTGTGGAGTATGGAACTTTCTTGTTGCTGCCATAAACAGATGAAGAGGATGCATACACAAGATGCTCTACCTCATGATGGCGACATGCTTCAAGGATGTTGTAGAAACCGATAAGGTTGCTCTGGATATAAGCATCGGGATTGGTGATGCTGTAACGTACACCGGCCTGAGCAGCAAGGTTTACTACAACAGCAATGTTGTTTTCGGTGAAGAGCTTTTCTACGGCTTCCTTGTCGGCGATAGAGGCGTGAACAAAAGTCCAGTCCCGTTCCAAAGCCTCTATTTCCTTCAAACGTTCATACTTGATGTTGACATCATAGTAGTCGGTAATAGAATCAATACCTATCACTTTAATGTTCTTCACATCGTGAAAAAGACGCTTTACGAGGTTGCTTCCGATAAAACCAGCGGCACCTGTCACGAGGACAGTCTTGCCTTCAAGATTTATATTATAGTTTACCATATTCTTTTATTATATAATGTTGAATGTTATGTGTTAAATGTTATGTGTTGGCATAGACATTTAAACCTATGTCATGTTGTACTTTTCAGTATTATACTATGTCTTTCAAGTTATATATATTAAATGGTGAAGTATTATATAATAAATAGGCAAGTATTATATAATACTTGGGCAAGTAATATTATGCTATGCGCAAAGCAATGTAAGCACTCTATTTAGGGCATTATATAAGCACTTTTACGGGTGCTTATCGCTGAGTTGTTAAAAGGATGCAAGCCCTGTTCCCCTTCGAATGCGACAGTCTTTATACTTGACTTACGATAAGAATCGTCTCGTATACAATGAAGCATTTTGGTATAGCTTACTTTGTGTCCTTTTCCTTATCCCTATTCACCAAGTAGTTGTACTCAAACACAAACGTATCTTCCGTTGTATCACCATATAGAAAACTCTCGAAACTGGGAGATGAAGACTGAAAGATTTGTCCATACAGCATGTTGATAGTGTTAATATGCCAAACCATAGCATTGCTGTATCGTTGCTCTGTACGTTTGTCTTTCATAATGCGTGTTAGAATATGGCATACGGCCTCCAATAAGAACTCATAAAACGAACAATGCCCCTCTCTGTCTGACTCGAAGTAATCCGCACTCTTACAGTATAGCCTTACAAGCCGTTCAAGAAGATAGAAAGCGTTTCCTGCCGCCTCTTCATTCTTGCCATCTTCATATTGTTTCATAAAGACTTCGAGCAATGGTGCAAGAGCCTTAGCAGCCTTCTTTCCTTCATTCCACATGCTCGGTTCTACCCAAGCCTTGTCTATTTCCCCTCGCATTGTTGGAGTGAACCCTATAAAACAGTAGTTCTTCCACGACTTCACCGTGCGCATGGCTGCAGGATACTTGTTTGGATGATTACGCTTGATGTCTTGCAGCATATGCCCAAGTGTCTCCGCCAAACATTTGACATACATACACCGTTCTTCATCCGTTTCGCTGGTAGCATAGTCACTACAGTCGGTGTACCATTCTTCATGAGGAAGGTCACTCTCCACCACATATTTACGGCTCTCAATAGCTTCTGACCAATAGGTCAGATAACGGATTAGCACGTCATGAGGCAATGCCTTCAGTTCATCTACTACTTTCTGAATTTTCTCGTCTACAACTATATAGTAACAATCATCTTCGGCATTGAAGACCAAATCGAATGAGTCTTTATACATAGTTGCAGCTTTTATATTGTAAGCATTCGGTAGAATATCACCTATACAGCGTCCCCACTATATTTCTTGTGTTACTCTCTTGTTTTTAAAGAGTTTCGAAGAATGGCAATCTGGCGGTTTTGCTCAGCCAATTCCTCTTCCATCGCCATTCTTTCTTGACGAAGCTTCTCTGTTTCAACCTTTATTTTCGAGGTTTCTTTTCGGATGGCCTCAGCCTCGGCTTTCAATGAAGAAATGGAAGCTCTGAGAGATGCCTCCTTGAGACTCATTTCCTCCGCCAAAGCCTGATGGAAATCAGACAGTGACGCATGCTTCTTCGAGAATAAACGCTCCACCTGATTTTCATCAAGACACTTTAGGGCCTTCTCTACTTTCTGCCAAGAGACAAGAAACTCCGGGTCGTCAATTGTCATTGTCATAAATAAACATTTTAGATTGCACGGCGTTGAACATGAGCAAGATTCTTTAAGGCATTGCCAGCATCCGACAAAAGAGCGGTCCATTCGGTGTCTTTTGGAGCCTTTATACGGTAGTTCTTTATGTCGTTGTTCAATTCATAAAGGGCTACATAGTTCATTCTTAGTTTTTCAGCCTCATCTGAAACGCCACATTCTGAAGGCATTTTCTTGCATGACATATAAAGTGTCTTGAGGGTTGTCAACATAGAGTCGAATTGTCTTTCAAACACTTTGTATTCATGTTCAGTAACATCATTACATTGCGAATATAAATACTCATAAAAAGTATCAAGGTCACGGTTTAAACGACGCAATTGACTAACACTATATTCTTCTGGAACCATTGCCTCCAGGCTGTGTCTGAATGTACGATATATTCTCGTGATCACGTTCTTTTACGACGGAATTTAATTAAAATCAGCAATGCGAGAAGCGAGATACGCAATGTTTATTGTTGAGTGTCGTATGCGTTGGCGGATGAAGCCGACTTCATAGCCCTACGAAGTCAACTTACTTTGCCAACGAAGACGACTTCGTTGGGCGATGAAGTCAACTCCATTTTTGGGTGGATGTTTATACGTTTTTCAGACTCTTGTTGCGCATGGTGTAATGATCGCCTACTACGTAGTCGCTCTGGTCGAGTTCGGGGGTAGACACCAAATGATCTGTTCACTTGGGAAGCCGCTTTCGGCGGATTAATCCTTGGTTTCGGGAATGACTTGGATGTAGGCTGGCTCCACCTCGATAGCGGCGGAAAGGAAGCCGGGAAGATCGACAATGAGGCGCTTTCGCTTGGAACCTCGCTTGCTCAGAAGCCTACCCTCTAAACCGTCGAGGGGGCCTCCGATGATGCGGATCCATTTGCCATAAAGGGTGGACGACACCGCATCCGGAGTGAAAAACTCCACCTTCTCGGCCTTATGCACCGCCTCGATGAATCGATTCATGTCGGCCTCGCGCACGGTCATGGGAGTGTTGGGTTGGCCTCCTTTCACGTAGCGATACTGCAAGGTGCTGATCTCGCTGATGATTGGGTCGAGCACTTGTCGGCTCGCATAGACGAAGAGAAGGTCGGGGATGCAGGGCACCTCTTGCAGCGTAGGTTTCCCGAATCGGAGATAAATGCGCTTTTGCAAAGGGGTGAACAGCTTATCGCGGAGGTGAAATTTCTCTTGCTGGAGGAGTTTATAGGCGGAATTCTTGGCGTTCGGACGCTTTAAGTCGCGTAAAACAAACCAGTGTTCGGCGTTCATGACTTTCGGTTTTGGCAAAACCTCTAATTCCTGCTTATTTATCTTTTCGTTGATAGACAAGCAGTTACTATGCAGTTTATGTAAAGTTGGACTTCTGAAGCCAACTTTTGGTTAGCTGTCGTTTCCATATCTGCCACAAATATAGTGTTTTTTTAACATAATCGCTCCCTTCTCGCTTTAATTTTATTTCCATAAGATACGTTTTTCTATTTGCAGCTTTTCTTTGTATCTTTGCGGTCGAAAATCAGAGCAGCCTCCTTGAATAGGGAGATGCTACGATTATATAAGGTATTATTAAGAGAGAAGAGACTATGAAACACGTAAGACAGATATGGGTAGCGGGCTTGGCTCTTTTGGCCACTACGGCAACCGCGCAGATCTACACC
The DNA here is from genome assembly GCA_934718155.1 of uncultured Parabacteroides sp. Classification (GTDB taxonomy): domain Bacteria; phylum Bacteroidota; class Bacteroidia; order Bacteroidales; family Tannerellaceae; genus Parabacteroides. The sequence goes on from CAKUZF010000010.1 coordinate 9,811, forward strand.
ACTCCTTTCAGCCACAGCTTGCTGCAAGAGCGTTATTATGACCAGTTAGTTGGCGAATCATCGGGCGACAGGGCCTTTCATTATATTATGGACATCGCCCCCTACGAGCGCGACCGGCAGCACACGGAATATCAGACGCATTTCATGGAATCGAACTACGTGGTGGACAAGCTGAAGAGCTTCGGCATCGACAACGCGACCATCGAGGAGCTGGGAAAGACCAAGACCTGGGATGGCGTCAGCGCCTCTTTGTGGGAGGTGGAGCCGAAACAGGTGAAGATTGCCGATTATGCCGACTTGGCCGCTATCCTGGGTCAAGGGAGCCGCAATGCCGACGTGACGGCCCAATTGGCTTGGATAGGCCATGGGGAGGCACACGAGATTGCTGCCGTCGACCTGAAAGGGAAGATCGCGGTGACGGAGGCTCCGGCCGCTCGGGTGCACGACAAGGCGGTTGCGGCGGGAGCCCTTGGCGTGATTAGCTTCTACTCGCCCCGCCCTTTGATCGATCCGATTCAGATTCCGAACGCAGGCATCCGCAGCCAGCAACCCACCTTCTGCTTCAACCTGACTCCACGGGATGGATATGCCCTGCGGGATAGACTACTGAAGGGCGAAGAAATTACGGTGCATGCCAAGGTGGAGGCTACCAACGAGGATACCGACATCGAGGTGCCAACCTGTGTGCTTCAGGGAACGGACCCGAATGCGGAGGAGGTGATCTTCACCGCTCACCTGTTTGAGGGCTACGTGAAGTTGGGAGCCAACGATAACATTTCGGGCTCAGCGGCCTTGATGGAGGTGGCCCGCACCCTGAATGAGTTGTTCGACAGCGGCCGTCTGCCCCGCCCGAAGCGTAGCTTGCGCTTCATCTGGATTCCGGAGTTCTCCGGCTCTATCCCCTGGGCTAAGCAACACAAAGACATCCTGGACCGCACGCTCTGCGGCATCAACCTCGACATGGTGGGCCTCTGGCTGAGCAAGAGCGGCTCTTACTACTGCATGCATCGCACGACGATGGGCAATCCGCACTACCTGAACGACGTGGCGGAATCGTTCTACCACTATATGGGGGCTACCAACAAGGGATTTGTGGCGACAGGCGTAGGACGCCCCGATGCCACGAAGCCGGTCTATAGCCTGACGGGGTCGCACGATCCGTTCTACTATTCGATCAATGCCCACTATGGCTATTCCGACCATGAGGTGATGAACGACTGGGGCGTGCAGGTGCCGGCAGTGATCATGATCACCTGGCCCGACAACTATTATCACACCTCGGGCGACCGTCCTTCTATCTGCGACCCAACGCAGCTGCACCGTGCGATCGTATTGGCTGCCGCAACAGCCTATACCATTGCCTCGGCCGACGAGAAGGGAGCTTCGGCCATTGCCAACGAGGTTTCGACGGGTGCTTCCAAGCGCATGGCCCTGAAGGCCGCTGAAGACTTGTCCCAACTGTCGCTCGCCACTGCCGACAACCTGGCCGCTGTCTATAAGCGGGCGAAATTCAACCAGGATGCGCTCTTGCTGAACGAGCAGGCCACCTTGGAGAGCGTCATTGAGCTGGCTCCCAACCATCCGGCCTTGAAGGAGCAGATCGCTACCTTGCAAGGGCTACTGAAGGAGAAGGGGCTGAGCAACCAGAAGGAGATTGACGCGGCCATGAAGGCGCAAGCCGCCCTGCTGGGTGTCGCCCCGGTAAAGCGGATTGAGCTGACAGCCGAGGAGAAAGCCGCCGCCAAGATGTTTCCCCGCACGACGGCGAAGGTGAAACAGACAGGCTACGGCGTGTTGCAGACCGTGACGAAGGAACTCTTAGAGAAACATCAGTTGATTGAGAACGGCCGCTCGGTGATGGCCCATGCTGGCGACATCGCCAAGCTAACCTGTACGGGCAAGAACAGCGTGTTAGACATCAAGAAGATGCAGGATGCGCAATTTCCCGACGCAGACAGCTTGACGAACATCATCCGTTACATAGACGTGTTGAAAGAGGCGGGATTGGTGGAATGATGATGAACGAACTGATTCCAACTCTGCTGCTGCAGATCATACTGGTAGGCTTCACCCCGGGCCCGGCCAATATCTATGCGTTGTCGATGTCGCTCCGACATGGGCGACGCAAGGCCTTCGTCATGTGGCTGGGGATGCTGACGGGCTTCGTCGTCGCCGCCGCGATCATGGCTTACCTGACTCACCTGTTGGGGATGGCCTTTGGCGAATACGTGGCCTACCTGAAGATACTGGGCGCAGCCTACATCGCCTACCTGGCCTATGGCATCTGGCGCGACACGGGAAACACGACGACCAAGAACCGAGATTGCAATTTTCTGAGCGGCATGTTCGTGCAGCTGACCAACGCGAAGATGCTGCTCTTCGACTTGACCATCTACAGCACCTTCGTACTGCCCTACTCGGAGAAGCTGGAGGATCTGTTTTGGATGATTCCCTGGCTGCTGATCGCCGGTCCCTGCGCTAACCTGACGTGGCTGATGGCGGGCGACTTCCTGCGGCACTTCTTCGTGCGCTATGGGAAGAAGGTAGACTTCTACTTAGCAGCCGCCCTGCTGTTTTGCGCCATCTATCTACTGTTTTAATCATCGAAACGCATTTATTTATGGACAAATATCTAATCATTAAAACCAGAGACGAACTACTGCGTATCCGCATCGGGCAGATTCTCTACTTCGAGGCGGATCGAAACTATACCAAGCTATTGCTGTCGAGCGGCATCCAGTTCACCTTTGCCATCAACATCGGCAAGATTGAGGAGATCCTGAGCAAGCAGGTGAAGGGGTGCGACAAGATCTTGATGCGTGTAGGCAAGAGCCACATTATTAATAAGGAGCACATCCTGCAAATCAACCTGCCCAAGCAACGGCTGCTGTTGCTGACCGAGGAGAGCAAGCCCAAGGAACTGATCATCTCGAAGGATCCGCTGAAGATCCTGAAAGACACCTTGGAGAAAGAGATGGAGGCGCTGATCGAAAACAAGGAGGAGGAGTGAGATGATCATCACCATTGGCAAAGCAAACGACAACGACTATGTGGTAGACGACCCGCAGGTGAGTCGCCATCACGCTCGGCTGCTCTCTGAGCCTGACGGCACCTGGCTGCTGGAGGATCTCGAATCGACCAATGGCACCTTCGTGAACGAGGCACAGATTGCCCGTAAGCGGGTGTCGAGAGCCGACCAGATTCGGCTGGGCACACAATGCGTGGTTGCCCTGGCCGACCTACTGAAGGCAGGCAACGACTATAGCGAGGAGTTCGCCAAGCTGAAGGGGGTGTATGATCGCTACGTAGCCGAGAAGGTGCGCATCCAATCGACCAACCAGTTCAAGACTCGCCTGCTGCAATCGTTGCCCTTCGCCCTGCCGGGCATCATTGGTGTGATTGTGAGTTACTTCGGGAAAGGGAGTCCTACGCTGCTTGGCGTGAGTCTCCTGATCACCATCGTGGCTCCCACAATCGGCATCTATTTAGGTGCGAAGCAGGCGGCCAAGATCCCGATGCAGCTACAGGCATTGGCCAACCAATTTAAGATCGATTATGTCTGCCCCAAGTGTGGCACCTTCTTAGGCGAGATCCCTTGGGAATCGCTGCGCAACCGCAAGCAATGCCCCGTGGCAAGCTGCCGGGCGAAATGGACCGAAGCGGAGTAGGCAAGCTGGCTTTGGTCATTAAAAGTGCGCCCTTCGTACAGGAAACACAATCGTTGGATTGCCCGCCCCTTTTCAGAGAGGCTAAATCGAGGGCTTTTACTACTTTTGTTGCGACAAGTTTAGTATTTACACATTAAGGCAAAGAGTATGCAAGAAGAAGAGTACACATTTGTGACCTTAGACAGCACTGACGCCATGCCCGCTGATGCCGTGCTTGTCGACGTGGATAATGGAGAGATGGAACTTAGCGATGCCATCTGGGTGGACGACACCGACTTTATCACATTGGCCGACGACACGGAGATGCTTTCTGACGTAGATACGTTAGACATGACGGATACGGACATGTTTGACGCCGACATTACATTCCTTGTATGATAGCGATCAAATGTCCACATTGCCAAGTCGGATTGAAGGTGGACGAGGGGAAAATACCCCTCGGTCTTACCTCATTCAAGTGCCCGAAATGCAAGGGCTCCATTCCCACCTCGCTGCTGCACGCGTCAGCGGATGAACCCCAATCCGAACCAGAGACCACCTTGGTGCATCCCATCCGCAACGGAATAGGCCGCCTGACGGTCGTGGCCGACGAGCAGACCCCGGAGCAGCTGTTCCCCCTGCACGAGGGAAGAATGATTATCGGGCGAAAATCAAACGCCGCCAAGGCCGACATCCTCATACAGACCGCCGACCGCACGATGAGCCGCGCCCATGCCGTGATCGAGGTGAAGCCCGACGGGAAAGGGGGTTATAAACATTACCTTTCTGACAATAACAGCAAAAACCATACGTTATATAATCAAAATTACCTGGAAGACGGTGAGGTGGTCGTGCTTCAAGACAACGACGAGCTGGTCTTAGGACACACCGTGATCCGGTATAACGATTAAAAGAAAGGTGGAGTCATGAGCATTACGATTGGTAAACCCTGTGCGGTGTGTGAGAAGGGCGGCAGAGCAAACAACGAGGATTGCGTATTTCCCGAAGAGGAATATACCGAAAGCGGTCAGCGACTGTTCCTGGTTTGCGATGGCGTGGGCGGCGCCGAACGAGGCGAGGTGGCCAGCGCCTTAGCCTGCGAGTCGATACACACCTATTTCGGCACCTTCTTAGGGGATGCCGACCCTACGGCCGACTTCATCCAGCGTGCCTTGCGCTACACCGAGACCCGCTTCGACGCCTACCTGCAGGCACACCCCGAAGCAAAGGGAATGGCAACCACCCTCACCTTGGCCTACATCGGCAGGCAAGGCATCACCTTGGCACATATCGGCGACAGCCGCATCTATTACATCCGCCAGGGGAAGGCCCTCTATCGGTCGGAGGATCACACGCTGGTCAACCAGCTGGTGCAGCTCGGACGAATCACTCCCGAAGAGGCTCGCAAGCATCCCCAACGCCACCAGATTACCCGCGCCATACAAGGCAGCCATTGCCCCACCGAGGCGGAAATCGTCTGCTGGGAGGAGGTGCATACCGGCGACTGGCTATTCCTTTGCACCGACGGGGCCTTGGAACAGGTGGAAGAGCCCGAGTTGCTCGCCTTCTTCGCCCAGGCGAAAAGCCCCGCCGAGATCAAGGAGCAGCTCCTGGAGCGATGCGCCGAGAAGAACCGCGACAACTATTCCTTCTTCATCATTCCACTGGTAAAAAGGGAAGGGCCGAATCGTTTGACACAAAATTTCCTCTCATTCTTTTATTCTTTCCTCTAAAAAGACTACCTTTGGCATTTGAATCAGTTTAAACAGACTGCTTATGCATTTGCCAAACGGACATCTCCTGCAGAACGGGAAATACAAGCTTACCCAAGTGGTTGGGCAAGGAGGGTTTGGTATAACCTATCGAGGCGTTTGGTTTACGGAGGTCAAAGGGCCGCTGGGCACGATACAGACCGAGGTGCCCGTCTGCATCAAAGAGTATTTCTTCAAGGATTATGGCGATCGCGACCCGCAGACCCTGGCGGTTTACGTCCATTCCGAGACGGGCAGGCAGCTGTTCGACAAATTCAAAGAGAAACTGCTGAAGGAGGCGCGCATCCTTTCCGAAGTGCATCATCCCTACATCGTGAACGTGCTGGAGGTGTTCGAAGAGCACAACACGGCCTACATCGCCATGGAATATATCGATGGCGACTCGCTGAAGCATCTGCTGGAGAAAGAGGGACACCTCTCCGAGGGGTTGGCCTTGCGCTATATCCGTCAGATTGGCGAGGCCCTGCAGTTTGTGCACGAGAAGAACATCCTGCATCTCGACGTGAAGCCCAGCAACATCCTGATCGATCGGCAAGGGCGTGCCCGACTGATCGACTTCGGGGTATCGAAGCGGTATGACATCGAGCAGGAGGAGACCAGCACGACCCTGCTGACCCTCTCGAAAGGGTTTGCGGCCATCGAGCAATACGACAACGAAGGGCTGCCGCAATTCTCTCCCCGACCCGACATTTACTCCTTAGGGGCCACCCTCTACAACCTGCTGACGGGCAAGATCCCAACGGAATCTATCTTGCGGGCCACTCGCCCCCTGAAACGACCCCGGGAGCTGAATCCCGCCATCAGCGAAGCTACGGAGGCGGTCATCCTGAAGGCGATGCAGATTGTGCCGGAAGAACGGTATGACTCTGTGCGGGCCATGCTGGAGGCACTGCCTGAGCCGCCTGCGGAAGAGCGGCCTGCCGCTCCCCTATCCACTCCCGCCCCAGCTCCCACCGAGGAGGAAGAAGAGACCACCTTGGTGCGTTCAGGCCAGCCGGCTCCCACCCCTTCGGACAACGAGGAGGAGGAGACGACCATCGTAGCCGCCCCATTGCAACCCGAAGCAGAGCCGCAACCCGCACACAGAGCGTCCGCTTCGAAAAAGCGCATCGTACTGTTGGGGATGGCGGGGGTAGCCTTAGCCGGAGGAGCCTTTGCCTATTGGGCATGGCATTCACCCACCGATACCCTCCCCTTGACGAATGGAGAGCCAGCGGTGGCACAGCAGTCCACGGAGCAGCCAGCGAAGGAGCAGTCCCAAGCGGAACCAACAGGTGTCGACAAGCCTGCCACGACCGAGCGACCCCTCACAGCCGAAGCGTCGAAACCCACTCCTCCCCCCATGCGCGAGGAGAAGCAGACGGCTCCCGCCCCTCAGCCCACGAAAGCGGAGCGCGCAGAGGCGGAGAAAAAGGCCGCCGAAACGCAAAAGGCAGAAGAGAAACAGGCCGAAGAGACCGAGGAGCGCTATCAATCGCTGCTGCAAGCGGGCAAGGAGCAGATGAGCCAAGCGCACTATGCCGACGCACGCACCGCCTTGACCCAGGCCAAGGCGACCAAGCTGACCGAAGAGGTGGTGCGCCTCCTGATTCGTTGCGACGAACTGGAGGAGCAGCAGCAGATTGCCCAACGCAAGGCGCAATACGAGGAGAAGATGGCTTTTGGCCGCTACAAGATTGTGCGCAAGAAGGCGACCAGCCGCTATGGGGCGATCGACGAGAAGGGGCAAGAGCGCATCCCCTGCCAATACCTCAGCGTGGGCCTTGCCGAGCAAGGGCGGGCCTTCGAGCGGACCGACCATCGGTTCGACATCTACAACGCCGAGGGGGTCTTGGTGGGCGAAGGCTTGAGCTACTACTAAGAATAACAAACTGCAAAACATCAATAGAGCTTTGAACAACATGAAAAGACTTTGGATTGGACTCATCGCCTTCGCATTCCCCCTCACCCTATGGGGGCAGCAACGGGCTACCTACAACCAAAAAGGCGACGAGGCCATGCAACGGCAAGATTATAGCGACGCAAAGATGTGGTATGAGGAGGGTGTGGCACAGTGTGATGCCTACAGCATCCAGCAACTGACCACCATCTGGCTCGACCAAGAGCAAATGCGCCCCTCGATGCGCAGCCTGATGACCAAATGCCTGAACTGCCTCTCAGTGAAGGCAACCGAGGAGGACATGGAGGCCATCGACCAACTGATTGTTTACTACACCGAAGGGATCGGCACGCAAAAAAGCGAGGAGTTGGCCGCCTACTGGAAGGCTTACCAACAGAACCTTTTGGCCCCCGAGACCCCGGCGACCGATACACCCGCCGCACCCGTGGCGGCTCCGCGGCAGCGCATGAACTTCTTCGTGGGCTATGCCTACTCGATCGAGGCGCCCTATGGCCTGACCATCGGTGGCGTGGCGAATCACGTAGGCTGGTATGTGCGCTTCAAGACGAACATGTCGTTTCAGGCCCACAGCGACCGCTGCAACGACAAGGGAGAGATCATCAACTTCTCGGGAGCGAGCGACGAATCCTACGAGCTGACGGCTTCGCAAGCGGTGAAGAAGAACACCTTCGCCGGGATAGCGGGCCTGGTGGTGCGCTGCGCCCCTTGGCTCTACCTGTCGGCTGGCGCAGGATATGGCCAGCGCTCCTTGCTCTACTCCTTCACCACCCATGCTTACGAGCAGTATGAGAAAAGCCGGGAGCTGTGGTGTAAGAACATCGACTCCTCCTACGAAGGGGTGGCGGCCGAGGCCGACGCGATGGTCAAGTTGGGGCGGCATGCCTTCGTGAGTGTGGGTTGCAGCACCATCAATTTTAAATACCTGGATCTGAATGCCGGGATAGGCCTCTTCTTTTAAATGCAAACAGACAAATGAGATTTTCATACATATATTATATAGGTATAGGCATCGCCCTCTGGGCAACCGGCTGTGTGGACGATCCTGAGATGGAAGGCGGACTGAAAAACGCCAAGAAGCCGGTCGTGGAGACCTTAGATATTGTTCGCTCCGACGCCACCTCGGTGACGATACAAGGCGAAGTGGTGAAAGAGAATGGCGCACCCGTGACGGAGGCGGGCTTCTGCTGGGGAACGGGTTCCGACTTCACCTTCGCATCCGGTCAGGCCCAAAAGGCGGCCGAGCGCAAGGGCAAGTATGAGGCCCACATCGAGGGGCTGCAAGCCAACCAAGACTATTACATCCGGGCTTACGCCATCAATGCGGTTGATACCGCCTTTGGCGAGACGCTCTCTTTTCATACGGCCGACGGACTGGGAGGCGTTAAGACCCTACAGCCCAAACGTATCTACTCGACGAAAGCGGAATGCGGCGGCCTAATCACGAAGGCGGGAGAGGCCGAGGTGGAGCAACGAGGTATCTACCTGATGACCCAGCCGAAGCCCTCCGCTTCCGACTCGTTGATCCTGATCCCGATGCAGGCCGACTCGTTCTACTGCACGATCAGCGGACTGCAACCGCTGACCACCTACTATGTGCGTGCCTATGCGGCCAACAAGTTTGGTGCCTACAGTGGCGCACAAGTGGAGTCGTTCACCACGACTGACGGCTTACCCCTGCTCAAGCAGGAGGACTTTAAGCGGGTGGAGGTGAGCTACCACTATGCCGACTTCCAGCTGACCATCACCGACGAGGGCGATTCGCCCGTGACGCAACGTGGCTTCTGCCTCAGCAAGACCGAAAGACCCACCATCGAGCAGGGCGACACCGTCTTATGCGGCACAGGCATCGGCACGTTTGTGGGTCGCATCGCCAAGATGGAGCAACAGCAGGAGTATTACGTAAGGGGATTCGTCACCAACGAGCAGGGCACACGCTACACCGACGGCGTAGGCATCCAGACCCTCTTGATGTGTGCACTGCCCACCCTGACCACTACCGAAGTGGAGAGCGCTCAGATGAAAGAGGGCATCGTGACGGTTGGCGGAGAGATCTTAGACGCAGGCGCTACAGCCATCAGCGAGGCAGGCGTTTGCTGGAACACGACAGCGAAGGTGACACTGCAGAACATGCAAGGCCATCTGACGACCCAAACCACCTCGGGCCGCTTCAGCGAATCGCTGAAGGGATTGCGCGGCGGCACCCGCTATTACCTCAGAGCCTACGCCACCAACAAAGATGGAACGGCCTATGGCGAGGAGATCTCATTCGTCACGCCGAACATCCTCACCACCATGGCCTCCTTCAAGGGTGGGTATCGCATCGCGGGCACACCCGCCTTCACGGTGCTCAACAACGTAGGCATCCTGCTGGGAGGCGACGCGGGAGCCTCTTACTCCGACCAGCTGTGGGCCTATGGCGCCCCCTCACGCAACGACTGGACACAGTTGCGCCAGCAGCCCAAGGCGTTGAGCGGACAGACGCTCTTCAGCAAAGGGTTTGGCCTGTGGGCCTTTGGCGGAATAGACAGCGAGGGGAAAGTGAGCGACGACCTCTTCTTCTATTCGGCCCCATTCAACGAATGGAGTGTCAAGGAGGAGGACCAGGAGAGCCGCCCCAAAGGAATCTACCGGGCCGCCAACTGCGTGCATGAAGACAAAGCCTATCTGATTGGCGGCAAGACAGCGGAGAAAAGCCTTACCAACAATTGCTGGGCCTTCGACATCAATGCCAACCAATGGACCGCATGCACCAGCTTCCCCATCGCTCAGTATGGGGGCATCGCCGTGAGCATCGACGGGCAACTCTATGCGGGCTTAGGCATCGTGAGCAACGACCTGACCACCGCCTCCTACAGCAAGAGACTGTGGCGATCGGGCGACGGAGCGGCCACTTGGGAAGAGGAGACCCCCTTCCCCGGAGAGGGACTGCTGGGAGGCGTAGCGATTGATAAGACAATCTATGGCGTTGACACCTCCGGCCACATCTGGAGCTACGACACGCAAACGAAACAGTGGAGCCAACGCTCGCAACTACCTGATACCTATCGCACTTTCCATTGCATCTACGTGCTCTACAACAAGGTGTTCATCGGCTTGGGCACCGGTGTAGACTCGCTGATAAAATACGATCCGCTATGGGATAATTAATCTCCTCAATCGCAGCGGCAAGACAGCAAGGGCAAAAGCGAACCCAATAGCAAAAAACAAGGCTTTGGGTGCGTTTTTGCCCTTTTTGTTGCTTTTTTATCAAATAAGTTTACTAAGTTTGCACAGATAGTTAGATGAGACTGCATAGATGTTATGCAGCATAAAAACCATGAAGATGACCATGAACAAGATTAATTCATTAGACGACCTTAGGAGGATGAGAGACACACAGCAAGCCTCCATGGCCTTACGAGAAAGAAGCAACGCGCCTGAACGCTATGTGCAGGTGGCGGTCTCGATGTCGTCCTGCGGCATTCACGCAGGAGCCAAAGAGATCATGCGATATTTCATCCATGCGTTAGACGCCAACCGGGTGGAAGCAATTGTTACACAGACCGATTGCTTGGGCTTCTGCTATGCGGAGCCAACCGTACTGATCACGCTGCCGGGCAAGAACCCCGTGCTCTATGGGCATGTGACCAACAAGCTGGTGGATGAGATCATCCAGAAACACATCAAACAGGGAATCCCCGTAGAAGGCACGCTGCCGATCGACGAGAACCATCCGCTTCCCGAGTCATAAACCTACCAAAGAAGGATAAAACCATGGCACAATACACACAATATATATTAGTATGTGGAGGCACGGGCTGTCGTGCCTCGCAAAGCGAGCAAATCATAGAGAATCTGCGCATAGCCCTCGCCAAGAACGGCTTAGCCGAGGAGGTGAAGGTGATTCGCACGGGCTGTTTCGGATTCTGCGAGAAGGGTCCGATCGTGAAGATCATCCCCGACAATACCTTCTATGTGCAGGTAAAGCCCGAGGATGCCCAAGAGATCGTCGAAGAGCACCTGTTGTATGGGCGCAAGGTGAAGCGGCTGCTCTACGTCAATCCCGAGACCAAGAAGGCCGTGCCCGACTCGAAGCACATCCGCTTCTACCAGAAGCAACTGCGCATCGCTTTGCGCAACTGCGGATTCATCGACCCCGAGAACATCGACGAGTATATCGCCCGCAGCGGTTATATGGCCCTGGGAAAAGCCTTGACCGAGATGACCCCCGAGGAGGTGATTCAAGAGGTTATAGACGCCGGCCTGCGTGGACGAGGCGGAGGCGGCTTCCCCACAGGACTGAAATGGCAGATTACCCGCAAAGAGCAGGCGCCCCAGAAGTATGTGGTCTGCAACGCCGACGAGGGCGACCCGGGCGCCTTCATGGATCGCTCCATCTTGGAGGGCGACCCCAACTCGATTATCGAGGCCATGGCCATCAACGGCTATTGCACGGGAGCCTCCAAGGGACTGATCTACATCCGTGCGGAATACCCGCTGGCCGTGCATCGTCTGCAGGTTGCCATCCGGCAGGCGCGCGACTATGGCTTGCTGGGCGAACATATCTTTGGCACCGACTTCTCGTTCGACATCGAGATACGCTACGGCGCGGGAGCATTCGTCTGCGGCGAGGAGACCGCCTTGATCCACAGTATGGAAGGTCTTCGTGGCGAGGCCACCGTGAAGCCGCCCTTCCCCAGCCAAAAGGGCTATAAGGGCTGCCCCACCAATGTGAACAATGTGGAGACCTATGCCAATGTGCCCGTCATCTTGCTGAAAGGCGCCCAATGGTTCAGCCGCATCGGCACCGCAAAGAGCAAGGGCACGAAAGTGTTCGCCCTGGCGGGAAAGATCAACAACGGCGGCCTGATTGAGGTGCCCATGGGAACAACCCTTCGCGAGGTGATCTTCGACATTGGCGGAGGCATCAAAGACGGCAAGCGATTTAAGGCCGTACAGACGGGTGGCCCCTCGGGCGGCTGCCTGACCGAGAAACACCTCGACCTGCCGATCGACTACGACAATCTGCTGGCCGCCGGCTCGATGATGGGCTCAGGAGGCATGATTGTCATGGACGAAGACGACTGTATGGTGGCGGTGGCGAAGTTCTACCTCGACTTTACGGTAGAGGAATCGTGTGGTAAATGCACCCCTTGCCGCATCGGCAACAAACGCCTCCACGAGATCCTGACCAAGATCACCAACGGCAACGGCACCGAAGAGGACCTCGATCGCCTGCGCAACCTGGCCCTTGTCATCAAAGACACCGCCCTGTGCGGATTGGGACAGACCTCTCCCAACCCCGTGCTCTCTACGCTTGAGAACTTCCCCGAGGAGTATCTCGCCCACGTGAAGGAGAAGCGCTGCCCGGCCCATCAATGCCGCAACCTGACCCAGTATTTCATCAATCCCGAGAAGTGTCGCGGCTGTACGCTCTGCGCACGCACCTGCCCGGTCAACGCCATCAAGGGCGACCGCAAAGTGCCTCACGTGATCGATCCGAAGGTCTGCATCAAATGCGGCACCTGCCTGGAGAAGTGTAAGTTTGGCGCTGTTTATGTTCATTAATCAACTGAATCTATTCCTATGGAAACTGTAAAACTAACGATAGACAACCGGCCTCTTGAGGTGCCTAAAGGCACGACCATCTTAGAGGCCGCTAAGAGTATAGGCATTCATATCCCCTCGCTTTGCTACATGAAGCTGGAGGAGCTCAACTACGAAAACAACCCCGGCTCCTGCCGCATCTGTGTGGTCGAGATAGAGGGCCGACGCAACCTGGCCCCATCCTGCAAGCAGGAGTGCGCAGAGGGCATGGTGGTGCATACCCACACCCAGCGAGTGATCAACGCCCGCAAGACGGTCATGGAGCTGCTGCTCTCCAACCATCCCGCCGAGTGCCTGACCTGTAGCAGCAACGGCCATTGCGAGCTGCAAGACTTAGCGCATAGCTTGGGTATCCGCCAGATTCGCTACAAGGGCGAGATGTCGCATTTCAAGATCGACCGCTCCCCCTCCATCGTGCGCAACCCCAACAAGTGCATCATGTGCCGCCGCTGCGAGACCATGTGTAACACGATCCAAACCGTAGGCGCGCTTTCGGCCGTCAACCGCGGATTTCAAGCCACGGTAAACACCGCCTTCTCGCGCGACATAGCCGGCAGTACCTGTTCCTATTGCGGCCAGTGCGTATCGGTATGCCCCGTCAATGCGTTGAGCGGACGCAACACGCAAGACCCCGTCTTGGAGGCTTTAGCCGACCCGGATAAGATTGTCATCGCCCAGACGGCACCCGCCGTGCGCACCGCCTTGGGCCGAGACTTCGGCTACAGTCCAGGCACACTGGTCACAGGCAAGATGGTCAGCGCCTTGCGCCAGTTGGGCTTCGACTATGTGTTCGACACCGACTTTGCCGCCGACGTGACCATCATGGAAGAGGGCACCGAGCTGTTGGGGCGCCTAAGCCACTACCTCGCCGGCGATAAGGAGGTGAAGATCCCGCTGATGACCAGCTGCTGCCCGGGATGGGTGAGCTTCGTGGAGCAGCACTACCCCGAGTTGCGCGACCACCTCTCCACGACGAAGAGTCCGCAACAAATCTTCGGCGCGATCGCTAAGAACTATTTCGCCGAGAAATTAGGCATCCCCCGCGAGAAGATGGTGGTCGTCTCCATCATGCCCTGCTTGGCGAAGAAATACGAGGCCAGCCGCCCCGAGTTCAGTGTAGCGGGCAATCCCGACGTGGATTACTCCATCTATACCCGCGAGTTGGCCCGCCTAATCCGCTACGCCAACATTAACTTCGACGAGCTGCCCGACGGAGAGTTCGACGAGCCATTAGGCGCATCCACCGGAGCCAGCGTGATCTTCGGCACGACGGGCGGTGTGATCGAGGCCGCTTGCCGCACGGCTTATGAGCTTTACACCCAGAAGCCTTTGCCCAAGATCGACTTCGAGGAGCTGCGCGGACTGGATGGCATCCGCAGCGCAACGATCGACTTCAACGGCACACCCATCAAGATAGGCATCGCCCATAGCTTAGGCAACGCCCGCAAGCTGATCGAGGAGGTGAAAAACGGCACCTCGCCCTATCACGCCATCGAAGTGATGGCCTGCCCGGGAGGCTGCATCGGTGGAGGCGGACAGCCCTTCCACAAGGGGCGCATGGAAGTACTCAAGAAGCGAGCCGCCGCCCTCTATCAGGCCGATGCCGAGAAGCCGCTGCGAAAGAGCCACGAGAATCCCTTCGTGAAGCAGCTCTATAAGGAATATATGGGTGAGCCTTGCGGCCATCGTGCGCACGAACTGCTGCACACCCACTATGTAGACCGCAAGGAGGTAGTCAGATTGTCGAACGATAAAAAGTAAGAACATGTGTTGTAAAGGACAGATTTCGCAAGAGCAATTGGATCAGCTGCACGCCATTTGTGCAGCACGCAATAACGACCCCGGAGAGTTGATCAACATCCTCCATGCGGCCCAAGGACTGATAGGCTACCTGCCCGAGGTCGTGCAGCAGGTGATCGCGGCCGACCTCCACATCCCCGTTTCGCGGGTCTATGGAGTCGTCACCTTCTACTCCTTCTTCACGATGGAGCCGAAGGGCAAGCATCCCATCTCGGTCTGCTTAGGGACGGCCTGCTATGTGCGCGGTGCGGAGAAGGTGCTCGAACAGATTGAGAAGGAGCTCGAGATCAAGGTGGGAGGAACAACCCCCGACGGCCTGTTCTCGCTCGACACACTGCGCTGCGTGGGAGCCTGCGGATTGGCCCCCGTCGTGATGATCGGCGAGAAGGTGTATGGGCGAGTCACCCCTGAGAAGGTGCACGAGATCCTGCAAGAATACTATGTGGAGGCATCCGAATAAGAGGAAGGGGAGAGACCAAGCGGTCTCCCCCTTTTTTCTTGGGCCAGTGCCTGCCACTCGGCTACGTATGTCTCGTTTTGTTCGTTTCCTTATCCAGCGGATGAGCGTTGATTCGCAGTGCGTCCAATATCGATCGGTTGGCGATATCCACCTCCGAGGTGTCTAACGAGGCGAGGTAAATCTTCGTGGTTTTCTCGGAGTCGTGACCCATCGCCTCGCTGATGACCGAGAGGGAGACATGCCGCTCTTTCGCCAGGGTGGCCCAGGTGTGGCGAGCCACATAGCTGCTCAGCGGCGCATTGAGTCCGGCCATCTCTTGGATGGTCTTCAAACTGTTGTTCATCAAGCGCAACGCACTCTTATACTGGCGGCGAGCGTCGGCCTCCGCATTGCGGATAATGGGGAGCAGATAAGGCGAGCCGCTGGTGTCGTACTTATCGACAATCTCCTGCATCATATCTTCCCATTTAATGGTCAGCTGTCGGCCGGTCTTTTGCCTGACGTAGCTCACCACGCCACCCCGCAGATCGGTCTTCCGCAGATAGGCCATATCCACAAACGACATGCCCCGCATAAACAGGGAGAAAAGAAAGAGGTCGCGGGCATAGTCAAGCTGCGGTGCGTGGCGGAAGTCGAGCTGCCGGATGCGTCCGATGGCATCCGAGGAGATGGCCCGTTTGCGGGTCTTAGCTACTCCCGTATAGACATGTTCGAAGGGATGGGCATCCTTGGTGAGACCTTTCGCCACGGCCCTTCGATAGATGGCCCGGAGGTTGCGCAGGTAGTAGGAGGTGGTGTTGCTGCAAAGGCGCTGCTCCCGCAGGTGGTTCTCGAACGCCATCATCAGGCTGTCGGTCACCTTTCCCCAAGTCACTTCCTTGCCCCCGCTGAACTGCACGAAACGATTCAACACATAGTGATAGCGTTCGGCCATGGCGGTCTTTCCCATCGCCTGCAACTGCCCAACCAGATAGCGTCCGAAGGCTATCAGTCCTCGCCTGCCCTGTCGGCCGCCATATTCGTTCGCCACGTCGGCCGCACTGTAGCGACCCTTGCCTCGGCTCTCCAACCGCTCCACCACCTTCCGCAGCTTATCAAGCCCTGCAGCCAAGGTCTCGCTCGCCTCCAGCAGGTAGGCGCCGCGACAAGTGTCCGCCGCGACGGGCATCACCACCTCCTCTAGGTCGGCATCCCACTCGGAGGCATGGAGCGAAAGCCCCGAATGGATAAGCCGCACCATGCGGCGATGCATCACTTGATAATACAAAACTCCCTCTCCCTCGTTGCGTGAAGACGCTCTCATCGTAATCTTTATTGTTGCCATTTTTACACATTTATCAAAAAACAAAACAATAACGATAAAACAACGAATTTCTCACAAAACGGCCAACACAGACCTCGCTGATTAGAGGTTGCTCCGAGGCTGCTCCGAGGTTGCTCCGAGGCTGCTCCGAGGCTGCTCTTATCCTTGATTAGAGAAACATTAGAGCTTCGATTAGAGCAACGATAGAGCAAATGCGTATGAACAGGGGAGCAGGTCTACATCCACCGTAGCGGTAGTTGTGCCAAAAAAAAGACAATAACCAGGGGAAGATGGTGGCTTTCACCCTGGGCGAGTACCAAAAAGGCGGCTCCTCTGCACGAAACAGAAGAGCCGCCTTCCTTATAATTAGTTGCGGTTGCCCCGCGAAGGGCTTCGTAAAAAAGACTTAACCTAAGAGATCCTTCAGTTTGCCCTCGTCTTGCAACTTAACGATCAGCTCGCCAAAGAGCGTGTTGGCCCAAGCGAACCAAGAACGGGTGTACTTGGCGCTGTCGTCTTTATGGAAAGACTCGTGCATCAATCCCGTACCACCATCGTTGTCGCGCAAGGTCTCGATGCAATAACGAATCTCCGCCTCGTCGGTCGAAGTGGTCGCACGCATAATCAAGCTCATCGGCCAAACGAAATCGAAACCAATGTGCGGGCCACCGATACCCTCGGCCGCCTTACCCTTGAAGAAGTAAGGATTGTCGGTGCTCCAAACCAACCGACGCGTGTTCTGGTAGACAGGGTCGCTGGTCGGCACACTGCCTAAGAAAGGCAAAGCCAAAAGACTCGGCACGTTGGCATCGTCCATCAGATTGCAGCCGCCGAAACCGTCCACCTCGTAGGCATACACCTTGCCATACTTCGGATGCTCAACCACACCATACTGCTTAACGGCCAGCTCCACCTCGTTGGCCAAGGCCTCGCAGCGCGCCGCGAAGTCGTTGTTCTTACGCACGGCACGCAGAATCTCTGCCACCTGGCGCAGAGAGGAGATAGCGAAGAGGTTAGAAGGAATCAAGAAGCCAAACGTCGTAGCATCGTCAGACGGGCGGAAGGCCGAGAAGATGAGTCCAACGGGATTAGCCGGTGCACCCCATCCATCGTTGAGCATCGTGTCGCTCTGGCGATCGGTCACACGCTGGAAGCGATACGGGCCTTTGCCCTCTTTGCGCTGCTGCTCGCGGAAGGTGCGATAGACCGCCTCCATGGCCTGCTCCCACGTGTTGTCGAACACCGAGGTGTCGCCCAAAACCTTCCAGTAATGGTAGGCCAAACGGATGGCATAGCAAAGCGAATCGATCTCCCACTTACGCTCGTGAAGCTCCTTCTTCATCGTCGTACGGTCTTTCTCCCACTCGCTGCCAGTCGGGCCCTCGTTGAAGGCGTTGGCATAGGGGTCGATCAAGATGCAAGCCGTCTGGCGATTGATCGCTCCAACCAGCATCTGCTGCAACTCCTTGTCGTTCTTGGCCAGCACCACATAAGGATAGACCTGTGCGGAGCTGTCGCGCAGCCACATGGCGTGGATATCGCCCGTGATCACGAAGGTGTCGGGCTTGCCGTTCACCATCTTAAACTCGCAGGTCGTATCGAGTGTATTGGGATAGCAGTTCTCGAACATCCAAGCCAGCTTCTGATCTTTGATCTTCGCCTTTACGGCCTTGATCTTCGCCTCGACTGCCTTCGATGAGAACTTGCGCTCGCCGGGAGCGGGGCGCTTGGTGGTGAAATCGCCTGTCACCTTCGCTGCCAGTTTGCTATAGCTCTCCTTAGCCTCGTGCGGAGCCACTGCCTCGGCAAACATTTTCTCACCGACCATCAGTCCAGCAAGGGAAAGCGATCCGGCTTTTAAGAAGTTTCGTCTTGTAGTCATTTCGTTGTCAGTATATAAGTTAGAACACTCATCTACGCTTGTTGGCCTCGCGAGCAGCCTGTTGCTTGCGAAGTGTCTCCTCATGCATCTTCTGCATCTCCTCCAGTCGCTTCATAAAGGTAGATCGCTTTTGGGGCTTGCGCTTGTTAGCCTCGAGCTTAGCCAAGAGCTTCTCCTCGTTGATGGTGAAGCGGAAGAAGATGGTCTGCAAGATGGTGATCAAAGTAGAGATGAAATAATAATAGGTCAGACCCGACGCATACTGATTGAAGAACACCAGGAACATCAACGGCATGAGATACATCATCATCTGCATGCCCGGCATCTGCTGCTGGCCCGTGTTGGTCATCTCCATATTAAACTTCGTATAAACGATGTTGGTGATGGTCATCAACAAGCAGAAGAGACTGATATGATTGCCAAAATAGGTCGAGATCAAGGGAATGTTGGCCTCCCAGCTCACTATAGCATCGTAGGTAGAGAGGTCGTTGGCCCAGAGGAAGCTCTGGTGGCGCAACTCGATGGCCGACGGGAAGAACATGAAGAGGGCAATCAAGATAGGCATCTGCAACAGCATCGGCAGACAGCCGCTCATCGGGCTGGCTCCGGCACGGCTATACAGCTCCATGGTTGCCTTCTGACGCTCCAAGGCCTGCTCCTGGCCGGGATACTTCGCATTGATCTCCTCCACCTGC
This sequence comes from uncultured Parabacteroides sp., assembly GCA_934718155.1. Classification (GTDB taxonomy): domain Bacteria; phylum Bacteroidota; class Bacteroidia; order Bacteroidales; family Tannerellaceae; genus Parabacteroides. Next base: position 28,856 of record CAKUZF010000010.1, read on the forward strand.
GGACGCAACACGCGCATCTTGGCCGACGAGATGTAAGACTTATAGGTGAGCGGGAAAAGAATGAGCTTCACGATCACGGTGAGCAGGAAGATCAACAGACCATAGCTGCTGATGAAACTGCCTAAGAAGTCGAACAGCGGAATGATGAAGTATTGGTTCACCCAGCGGAAGATACCCCAGCCCAGCGGCACGAGCTTCTCCAGCTCCCACTCCTGACCCTCGGGCTGCGCCTCGTCGAGGTCTTTCAAGAGGGCGAACTTGTTCGGACCGAAGAAATAGGTCAGCTCTGTTGCCTGACGGCCTTGCAAGTCGAACGGGACGGCTGCGGTTGTCTTGAAGGTCTTCAGCGTGGTTCCGCTCGCGAACATCTTCGAGTCGAGCGATGCCTTATCGAATCCCTCGCCACCGGCAATCAGCACGGTCGAGAAGAACATATCCTTATAGCCCATCCAACGGAGGCGCTCCTCGAACTGCTTGCTGGCGTCGCGGGTCTCGGTCAGACGGTCGGGCTTGTCGGCCACGGGCTTATAGTTGAGCGAAACGTAACGCTCCTCGAACGAACGGCCCTTCTCCTGCTGACGGATATCTTGCGACCAAGTCATGTCGAGCGCAGTGGTGCTCGGAGCGAGCAAGCCATTCAGGCCCGTACCCTTGATGTGGAAACCCACCAGGTAGCTATCGGGCTGGATGGTATAGATAAAGTCGAGGTGGCTTCCCTCGCCCACCGCCAAACGCATCGTCACGCCTTGCGCACTGGCCTCGACGGGCTGGAAATAGAGATCGGCAGTATTGACCACGCGGTTATCGGCCGTCACGAGCGTGAAGTTCAGCGCCGAGCTCTGCTCTTCGAAGAGCATCAACGGGTTGCCCTCGTAGTCGTCGTACTCCTTCAATTGGGCCGACACGATGCGTCCGCCCTTATTGCTTACTCGCAGGGCGAGCAGGTCGTTCTCGATGGTTGTCTGTTGATCCTGACCGGCCATAGCCTGGGCGAAGTCGCCAAAGCGTTGACGCATGCTCTGCAAGCGAACCGAGTCGGGCAGGTTGTTGATTGAATCCTGTAAGTGAGCCGCTTGCTGCTCTTTCTGAGCCAACTCCATCTGCTGGGTCATCTCGATCTGGGCAAGCGAATCTTGATAGTGGCGTTGCGCCTCAATCTGCTCCGGTGTGGGGCGATTGAACCAGCTGAAGGCAAACAACACGATGCCTATCAGCACAAATCCTGTGATTGTATTCTTATCCACGTTATTAAATTATATGTTTATATAGCTTTTCAAGGTCGCAAATGTAGCGATTTTCATCGACACAAGCTGCATATTCCAACAAATATACCTAAATTTGTGCAATCAAAATATCATCTATAAACATACGGTGTATGGCAGACGACAAGAAGATTATTTTCTCTATGGTAGGCGTTAGCAAGATCTATCCGCCTCAGAAACAAGTATTGAAGAACATTTATCTTTCCTTCTTCTACGGAGCGAAGATTGGCATTATTGGCTTGAATGGCTCCGGAAAATCAACGTTGTTAAAAATAATAGCCGGACTCGATAAGGATTATCAAGGCGAAGTGGTTTTCTCGCCGGGCTACTCGGTGGGCTACCTGGAGCAGGACCCGAAGCTGGAAGCGGGAAAGACCGTGAAGGAGATCGTGCAGGAGGGCGTGCAGGAAACGGTAAACCTGCTCAAGGAGTTTGAGGAGGTGAACGAGCGTTTCGGCGACCCCGAGGTGCTGGAAGATCCCGACAAGATGGACGCTTTGATCAACCGCCAAGCGGAGTTGCAAGACAAGATCGACGCAACCGACGCCTGGAACCTCGACAGCCGCCTGGAACGTGCGATGGACGCCTTGCGCTGTCCGCCCGAGGATCAGATCGTTGATACCCTTTCGGGAGGTGAACGCCGACGGGTGGCCCTCTGTCGCCTGCTGTTGCAGCAACCCGACGTGCTGCTGCTCGACGAGCCGACCAACCACCTTGACGCGGAGTCGATCGACTGGCTGGAGCAGCACCTGCAGCAATATGCCGGAACGGTGATCTGCATCACCCACGACCGCTATTTCCTCGACCACGTGGCAGGCTGGATCCTGGAGCTGGACCGCGGCGAAGGCATCCCCTGGAAGGGCAACTACTCTTCATGGCTCGACCAGAAGACCAAGCGCATGGCGCAAGAGGAGAAACAGGCCAGCAAGCGACGCCAAACCCTGGAGCGCGAGTTGGAGTGGATCAACATGGCACCCAAAGCACGCCATGCCAAAGGCAAGGCCCGCCTGAACGCCTACGAGGCCCTCTTGAACGAGGATCAGAAAGAGCGTGAGGCAAAGCTGGAGATCTTCATCCCCAATGGCCCCCGATTGGGCAACAAGGTGATCGAGGCGCAACACGTGGCCAAGGCTTTCGGCGAGAAGCTGCTCTTCGACGACCTCAACTTCATGTTGCCGCCCAACGGCATCGTGGGCGTGATTGGCCCGAACGGCGCGGGAAAGACCACCCTCTTCAAGATGATCATGGGACTGGAGAGCATCGACAAGGGCAACTTCGAAGTGGGCGAAACGGTGCGCGTGGGCTATGCCGACCAGAACCACAAAGACATCGACCCGCAGAAGTCGGTCTATCAGGTCATCTCGGGCGGATCGGAGTTTATCCGCATGGGTGGCAAGGATGTCAACGCACGTGCCTACCTTTCGAAGTTTAATTTCACGGGATCGGATCAAGAGAAGCCTTGCGGCGTACTGTCGGGCGGAGAACGCAACCGCCTGCACCTGGCCCTCACCCTCAAGGCCGACGCCAACGTGCTGCTGCTCGACGAGCCGACCAACGACATCGACGTGAACACGCTGCGTGCCCTGGAGGAGGGACTGGAGAACTTCGCCGGATGCGCCGTGGTGGTTTCGCACGACCGCTGGTTCCTCGACCGCATCTGTACGCACATCCTCTCATTCGAAGGAGATTCGAATGTGGTGTTCTACGAAGGAACCTATTCGGAGTATGAGGAGTATAAGCGCAAGACGCAGGGCAACATCGAGCCGAAACGCGTGCGCTACCGCAAGCTCATCGCCGACTAAGAACTAAAAAAACAGATATACATTATATATAATAAGGACAGATCAGGTATGAAAAAGAATTTGTTTTCGTCGATAACCTTAGCGGCAACCTTGCTGCTGGGCCTCCCGATGGGTGTGAGCGCACAGAAGACCCACAAGTTGTTTAACGGCAAGAACCTAAACAACTGGAACTTCGTAGTAGAGAAAAACGCCGTGCCCGCCGAGCAAGTGTTTGGCATCCAAAATGGCGTGATCCACATCAAGGGACAGCCCTTCGGCTACATGTACACCAAAGAGAAATATAGCAACTTCAAGCTGCATGTAGAATGGCGTTGGCCCGACGGAGCGTCGAACAGCGGAATCTTCCTGCTGATTGCCGACCCGAAGAACCCCTTCCCTAACGGCATCGAATGTCAGTTGCATGCCGGCGACGCAGGCGACTTCGTATTGCTGGGCGGTTCGGAGCTGGCTGAGTTCGAGGGCCCACGGCCCGAGTTTCCCGTAGTGAAGAAGGCACACGACTCCTCGGAGAAACCTGTAGGCGAATGGAATGAGGCCAACATCTTCGTGAAGAACGGAGTCATCACCGTTTACATCAATGGCGTTTACCAAAACACCGGCACGAACAAGGTGAAAGAGGGCTTCGTAGGCTTGCAAAGCGAGGGACACGATGTGCAATTCCGCAACGTCACCCTCACGGAATGGTAAGATTTTTCAGAAAGGTGCGGTAAATACAATATTTATCGTACCTTTGCCTCCGGATTCAACATTCCCCCTCTTTAGAGGGGAAACGAATCCTTGAAGAATCATTGTAATATCTAAATCACAACGTCATGAAACGAGACAACATTATTTTTGACATCATCGAGAAGGAACACCAACGCCAGTTGAAGGGCATCGAGTTGATCGCATCGGAGAACTTCGTCAGCGATCAGGTGATGCAGGCTATGGGTAGCTGCTTAACCAACAAGTATGCCGAAGGTTATCCCGGCAAGCGCTACTACGGAGGCTGTGAGGTGGTTGACCAAAGCGAGAACCTCGCAATCGACCGCTTGAAGAAGCTCTTCAACGCAGAATGGGTGAACGTGCAGCCGCACTCAGGTGCACAGGCTAACGCAGCCGTGTTGCTGGCCGTGCTGAACGCAGGCGACACCTTCCTGGGCTTGAACTTGGCTCATGGCGGACACCTCTCTCACGGATCGGCAGTGAACAGCTCGGGTATCCTTTATCACGCTACGGAATATAACGTGAAGGAGGAGACGGGCCGCGTAGACTACGACCAAATGGAGGAGGTTGCTTTGCGCGAGAAACCGAAATTGATCATCGGCGGTGGCTCTGCCTACTCACGCGACTGGGACTACAAGCGCATGCGCGAGATCGCCGACAAGGTAGGTGCTTTGTTAATGATCGACATGGCTCACCCTGCTGGATTGATCGCCGCTGGTTTGCTGAACAACCCGTTGGAGTATGCCCACATCGTTACTTCTACTACACATAAGACACTGCGTGGACCGCGTGGCGGTATCATCTTGCTGGGCAAGGACTTCGAGAACCCCTGGGGTAAGAAGACTCCGAAGGGCGAGATCAAGAAAATGTCGCAGCTGCTCGACTCTGCTGTATTCCCAGGTATCCAGGGCGGTCCGTTGGAGCACGTTATCGCGGCTAAGGCTGTTGCCTTTGGCGAGGCTTTGGAGCCGGAGTATAAGGTTTACCAGCAGCAGGTGAAGAAGAACGCCGCTGCCATGGCACAAGCCTTCATTGACAAGGGCTACAAGATCATCTCTGGCGGTACCGACAACCACAGCATGCTGATCGACCTCCGCACGAAGTTCCCCGATTTGACGGGTAAGGTAGCAGAGCGTGCCCTCGTAGCGGCCGACATCACCGTGAACAAGAATATGGTTCCGTTCGACAGCCGTTCGGCTTTCCAGACCTCAGGTATCCGCGTAGGTACACCGGCTATCACGACCCGTGGCGCCAAGGAGCCGTTGATGGGCGAGATCGTAGAGCTGATCGACACCGTATTGAGTGCGCCTGAATGCGACAAGACAATCGCTGCCGTACGCGAGAAGGTGAACAGCACCATGAAGGAGTATCCGATCTTTGCGTGGTAATAAGAATTTAAGCAATTCATGAGGGATGACTCATGGCCCCGAAACATCGGTAGGGGCTGGGGGTCATCCCTTATCGGCAAATAAAAAAGGGATTATTTATTTTTTCTCACTTATAACATAAAACAAACATGAACAAGCTACTCGCTTTATTTTGCGCAAGCGCAATGTTAGCTTTCACGACTTCATGCGGCGATGGTCCAACGAAGGAAATGCCTTACAACCAGGGCATCCACATCATCCCCGCACCCGTGAGCTTAGTACAAAATGACGGTGCCTTCACACTGAGCAAGAGCACCAAGATCTACGCCTCAACACCCGAGGCAAAGACCGTGGCCGAATTCTTCGCCGCAAAGATGAAGGGCGCTACGGGCTACACGATCAGCGTAACCGACCAGGCTGCAGCCAATGGCTTGAACCTGTTGATCGACGAATCGCTCGACGTGAACAACGAGGGCTACACGCTGGATGTTACGCCTCAGAACGTAAACATCAAGGCAAAGACTCCACAGGGCCTCTTCTATGGTATGCAGTCATTCATGCAGCTGCTCCCCGCCGAGATCGAGAGCGCAACCGCTGTGAAGGGCATCGCTTGGACGGCTCCCGCTGTCAGCGTGAAGGATGAGCCTCGCTTTGGCTACCGCGGCATCATGCTCGATCCGTGTCGCCACTTCATCCCCGTTGAGAACATCAAGAAGCAGATCGATGTACTCTCTCTCTTCAAGATCAACCGCATGCACTTGCACTTGACCGACGACCAGGGCTGGCGCATCGAGATTAAGAAATATCCGAAGCTGACCGAGATCGGCTCTAAGCGTGTGGAATACGACGGCACCGAGTATGGCGGCTTCTACACCCAAGAGGATATCAAGGAGATCGTGAAGTACGCAGCGGATCACTTCATCACAGTAGTGCCCGAGATCGAGTTGCCAGGTCATGAGATGGCCGCTATCGCAGCTTATCCCGAGTTATCTTGCCGAGGCGAGCAGGGCACACCCCGTACGCTGTGGGGAGTGGAAGACATCGTGATGTGTGCGGGCAAGGAGGAGCCGTTCAAGTTCCTCGAAGACGTAATCACTGAGGTAGCTGCCCTCTTCCCGGGCGAATACTTCCACATCGGTGGCGATGAGTGCCCCAAGGTGAGCTGGAAGAACTGTCCGACCTGTCAGGCTCGCATCAAGCAACTGGGCTTGAAGGCCGACAAGAATCACACGGCCGAGGAGAAGCTGCAAAGCTACTTCGTTCAGCGCATCGAGAAAGTGATCAACAAATTAGGCAAGCGCATGATTGGTTGGGATGAGATCCTCGAAGGCGGTTTGGCTCCTACGGCTACAGTGATGTCGTGGCGTGGTGAGGATGGCGGTATCGCAGCTGCCAGCATGAACCACGACGTGATCATGACACCGGGTAGCGGCGGTATGTATCTCGACCACTATCAGGGCGATCCGAAGATCAATCCGGTAGCTATCGGCGGCTTCGCAACCTTGGAGAAGACCTACAGCTACAACCCCATCCCCGACACCCTGGCTAAGCAGGGCAAGGGCAATTTCGTGAAGGGCGTACAGTGTAACATCTGGACTGAGTACATGTACAACACCGACTTGATGGAGTATCGCATCTATCCGCGTATCCTGGCATTGTCGGAGATCGCATGGTCGCCACTGGAGAGCAAGGATTACAAAGACTTTGAGCGCCGCATCGACAACGCACAGGTGCGCCTCGACGAGCACAACATCAACTACTACATCCCGCAGCCGGAGCAGCCGAATGGTTCTTGCGACTTCGTCGCGTTCACCGATAAGGCTACGATGAACTTCCAGACCAGCCGCCCCGTGAAGGTGGTTTATACGCTCGATGGCTCTGAGCCTACTCCTTCGTCGACAATTTATACCGAACCGTTCGACATCACCGAGACGACCACGCTGAAGATTCGCTCCGTATTGCCTTCAGGCAAGATGAGCAAGACACGCGAGATCACGGTTGAGAAGCAGACCTTGGCTCCGGCTAAGGAGGTGGCTAAGACCACACCGGGCCTCAGCATGAAGGTGACCAACGGTACGTTCCTTGAGGCTTCACAGCTCGACGGCGTGAAGGAGTGGAAAGAGGCGCCCTGCAAGCAGTTGCGCGACCTGACCACATATGTAAAGACCGACGAGGGCATGCGTGGCATACAGCAGTATGCAGCCGTGGCTGAGGGCTATGTGAACATCCCCGCTGATGGCGTTTACTACGTTAGCTCAGAGTTGGAGCAGGTTTGGATTGATGGTAAGTTGCTCATCGACAACAAGGGCGAGGTGAAGCACTTCGCACGCCACGACAAGTCGGTTGCCTTGGCACAGGGCTTGCACGAGTTGAAGGTGGTGTTCCTTGGCCATCAGATTGGCGGTTGGGCTTCCAACTGGAACGACGGTAGCGTGAAGCTGCGCCGTGCCGACGAGGAGAAGTTCGCCCCCGTAACACCTGAGATGCTCTGCCATTAATCAGAGCACGATTGCGTTGTGAATAAACAACGACCAGAGTTTAAGAATACACAATACTTGAGAAAGGGCCCCTCCGTGAAGGATCGGCCCTTTCTATTTTTATAAGCCGAGCACCGTGCGCCAAGCATACCCCTCAAAAAACACATATATAAAATACGTAGCCCTTCTCGACACAAATAAGAAATAAAATAATCAAGGAAAAAGTTGCTTGCTAAAAATAAATGGCTACTTTTGCATCCGATTGGTTTCCCATAGACCGTTCGGATATGGGAATTAAAAGGGAATCGGGTGTAAATCCCGGACAGTCCCGCTGCTGTGAAGCTCCAATACAAACATCTTGGAAAGACTTATTGCCACTGATCGATGGCGATCGATTGGGAAGGCCTCCAGGATGGGAGTCAGTCAGAAGACCTGCCACTCATTAAAGGCTGTATCTGCTCGTGGGTTTAGGGATGCAGTACGAAAGAATTTTCAACATTATTGTAAAGTTATTGCCGTAAATAGAAGTTATTTGTCGGTGGAAGATCGACGTTCATGGTTAAGTACATTATTAAGAGATCTTAGTATTTATGCTACTTTGGATACTTCCGCCAAAGTGATTTGCCGGAAGTATCGTTTTTTTCTATCTACGCCATAGACTTGCAATAGGGACATAAGTTATTTACTAAAATGCAATGGTTAATTGAATTAATCTATGGGAACGGTGTAGGACACTCCATCCTGTTGCTGGCCACGGTGATCGCCGCAGGCATCGCATTGGGAAAGATCAAAGTGTTCGGTGTATCGCTGGGCATCACGATGGTGCTTTTCATGGGCATCCTGTTTGGACATTTCGGCTTCGGCATCAACCCCTCCATCTCCCACTTCTTCCGAGAGTTCGGTTTGATCCTGTTTGTCTATTCCGTGGGCATGCAGGTGGGTCCGGGCTTCTTCTCCTCCTTCCGAAAGGGAGGCATCACGCTCAATTTACTGGCTTGCGGCATTATCTTTCTGGGCGTAGCGACAGCCTTGATCATCCATTTCGTAACAGACATACCCATTCCCGCCATGGTGGGCATCCTTTCAGGAGCGGTCACCAACACACCGGGCTTAGGAGCCGCACAGCAGGCCTACAGCGACCTGTTCGGCCATGCGGACGACTCAATCGCAATGGGCTACGCCATCGCCTATCCTTTAGGTGTAATCGGTATCATCGCCTCGATGCTGTTTGTGAAGGGCGTGTATCACATCGTGGTGAGCGACGAGGCAAAGGCCATCGAGCAGGAAGAGGGACATTCGGGCACGACGGCTATCTCGCTGATCGTGAAGAACCCCGCCGTGTTCGGAAAGAGCATCTCAGAGATTGCCGTCTTGCTGCAACACTGCGACTTTGTCGTGTCGCGCATCAACCGGGCGCATACGAGCCGGATTGAGATCGCAACAGGCAACATGCGCCTCGAAGAAGACGATCGCATATTCGTGATCACCCAAGAGCAGCACACAGAGGTGATTAAGACGCTGATCGGCGACGAAATCATGATGGATCGCAAGCAATGGATCCCCGCCGAGAGCCAGTTCATCAGCCGACGCATCCTCGTGACGCGCCCCGAAGTGAACGGTAAGCCCTTAGGAGCGTTGCAGCTGCGCAAGCTACATGGCATCAACGTCACCCGAGTGAACCGTGCGGGCGTGGAGCTGGTAGCCACCCCTACCCTCGTACTCCAACTTGGCGACCGTCTGACGGTGGTAGGCAGTGAACTGGCCATCGAGAAGGTGAGCCAAACACTGGGCAACTCGCTGAAACGACTGAACGAGCCAAACCTGATCACCTTCTTCTTAGGCATTGCGCTGGGTATCTGCTTAGGCTCCATTCCCATCGCTTTCCCTGGCATTCCTCAACCCATCAAACTGGGCTTGGCGGGCGGCCCACTGATCGTGGCCATCCTGATCAGCCGCTTCGGCTATCGCTACCGACTGATCACCTACACCACCCTGTCGGCCAACCTGCTGGTACGCGAGTTGGGCATTACGCTCTTCTTGGCCTGCGTAGGACTGAATGCGGGCGACGGCTTCGTCGACACAATTCTGCATCATGGAGGTTCGGCTTGGATTGGCTATGGCGCCATCATCACCCTCGTGCCACTACTGATCATCGGGATTATCGCCCGCAAGGTGTGCAAGATTAATTATTGCACACTGATGGGTCTGCTCGCAGGAAGCACGACCGACCCGCCCGCCTTGGCCTACGCCAACATGACAGCGGGCAACGATGCGCCAGCCGTGGGTTATGCCACGGTCTATCCGCTCGTGATGTTCCTCAGAGTGCTCACCGCCCAATTAATGATACTCTTATTCTGTAGCTAAGAGCTGCGAGACGCTAAGAATGGACTTAGAAGCTGTGTGTTAGAATCCATGACTTAACTAGTTTTTGGATACATATTTTTGTAATAAAGGAGATGGCCTGCGACAGGTCGTCTCTTTTTTATTGCCCCAAAAGCAGGAATCAAACCAACTGGATGAAATCGGGATTGACCTCCACCGCGGCATAAAGAATGCCACACAAGTCGATCAGAAGTCGCTTTTGCTTGGAGCCTCGGATGGCCAGCAGATTGCCTTCGTAGCCATTCAGCGGGCCTCCGAAGATTCGCACACGCCGACCCAACATAGCAATCGTCACCTCGTCGGGCGAAAAATAGACCGGGGCATTGGATGTCTCGACCGCATAGATGAAGCGATCCATCTCCTCGTTGGATACGGTCATCGGCTTGCGCCACGCCCCTTTGATGTAGCGAAACTGCAATGTGCTGATGGGATCGATGAGCTGGCTCAAGGAGTTGTAGCTCTCATAGGCAAACAGCAGGTCCTGCAAACAAGGGTGCTGCTCACGCACAAGATGCCCATTCCGGGAGGAAACGACCCAACGCATAGGGGTGAACATGCGAACGGACTGATCCTGCAACAATCGGTAAGCAGGGTATTTGGCGTTCGCACGCTTTAAGTCGCGCAACACATACCATTGTTTGTTCTCGGTAGTAACTTGATCTGTTTCCATTCTCGATTTAGTCCGCATGATAAATCATCGTTGGGCAAAGATAGGAAATTCCAACAAATATCCGCAGGGCAAACACACATTTTCGTATATTTGCCTCGCAAAATAACGACAGAAAGATGGCAGAAACTTTACACATCAGCGAGGGAAGCAAGAGGGAACGCTACGAAACCTTGCTCCCGCAAATGGCCTCGCTCATTAAGGGCGAGCCCGATTTGATAGCCGCAATGGCCAATATGGCAGCGGCGATCACGCAAACATTCCACTTCTTTTGGGTTGGATTCTACCGGGTCATAGAAGACAAGCTGGTGCTTGGCCCGTTTCAAGGCCCCATCGCCTGCACACGCATCGCCTACGGCAAAGGAGTTTGCGGGTCAGCATGGAAAGAGCAGCGCACCTTGGTAGTGCCCGACGTGGATGCTTTCCCTGGGCACATTGCTTGCAGCTCCGCCTCTCGCTCGGAAATCGTGGTACCTGTCATGAAAGAGGGCCAAGTAATCGGCGTGCTGGACATCGACAGCGACCTGCTGAACAGCTTCGACGAAGTAGACCAGCACTATCTGGAGCAGATCGTCGGATTGCTTACCGACCACAAATGTCTTTAAACGGGCAATAGGCGCATCGGTCGGTCTGAGCGGTCTGCGCAAAGGGAACGTCGGGATCGAACAGTGCGTCTAAGCAGCGGCGCAACGCCTCCTCGAACGCTTCGATAAGGGGCGAGCAATCCTCCACCCTTTCTTTCTTGCCTCGGGAAACGCCCTGGCTGATAGCCGAATCGAAAGGATCCTTAAACAGGTTGCGCACCCCATAGAGACAGGGCTGAACCGGCTGAGCAGAGGCCGATTGCTGCGCCTTAAGATAAAGGTAGGCGTAGAAGAAGACCTGCATCACCTCCTTCGGACGTTTGGCCAAATCGGCATCGAACAGGCTCTCGATGGAAGAGAATGTCAATTCGGGCGCACCCGTCTTATAATCGACAATGCGCTTCACCCCATTCACCTCGTCGACTCGGTCGATAAACCCCTTGAGCGCGACCTGCCTACCATCCGTGAGGGCAATCTGCCCCTTAACCAACAGCTCCGACTCGCCATAGGTAAAGGGCGTGAGTCGGTCGTCTTGTCTGAGAATCTGCTCCACATACTTACGGATGATCTCGCCATTCAAGAAGTTCAGTCCATGCAGGGGCTTGACCTGATCCGACTTGAAGAACTCACTGGCAAACGCCTGCGCGACGGTCTGCTGCAGCAAACGTTTGTCTTTCCGAATCATCTTCAGCAGGTCGGAGGTGACCACCTGCCGTTGTAACGGACGATAAAGGATCTCCATCACCTTATGCAGGATACTGCCAAACGTGTCGCTCTCGACACGCTCCGTCACCCGGTCCTCCTCTCGAAGCCCTTCCACATCCGTCAAGTAGAACTTCAACGGACAATCCAGATAACGGTTGAGCGCACTGGCCGACAAAGCTTTCTCTCCATTCTCCAAATAGGCAGAAAGACGCTGACACGCCACAGAATCCTTTCGCACGACAAGAGGCTGCGCAGGCTGTGCGGCCACATCGTAGACAATCAGTTTATCCCGTAAGGGCCAACCATAATGATAACGCAGTTGATGCACGAAGCGGCTCACCTCGCCACTGCGCATACCCGTGGAACGGGTGTCGTAAACCAGGCTCACCTGTTCAGCCCGCTCAATCAAACGATAGAAATGGTATGCCCAGATGCTGTCTTGATGCTCGTAGGTAGGCAGGCCAAAGCCTTTTCGCAAATGATAGGGAATGAAGGAATTGGCCACTTTGTGCTGGGGAAAGGCTCCTTCGTTCATCGAAAGGATGACCAGTCGGTCGAAGTCGAGCGCACGCGTCTCCAACACACCCATGATTTGCAATCCCGAAAGCGGCTCGCCCTGGAAAGGGATCGTCACCCGGTCGGCCATACGCTTCAGCAGCCGGAAGAAGGTATCCAGACGCATCTCGACAGCGTGCTCACGCATCACCTCCTGCATGCGATTGACCGTAGCGAAGTAATGAAAAATGAACTCCTGCTCAATCTCGCGCGACAGGCGTCCCTTTGTCGTAGGCTCCTCTTCTTGCAGCTCTTCCTGTGCGGTCAACCGCTCGTTCAGGGCCTCTAAGATGCGGATCAAGTAGGCTGCGAAATCGGCCACTTGAGTGATGGGCTGGAAGAGCAGGGCTAACAGCGGAGTGCGGGCCAAAAAGGCCGGCTCCAAGTAAATGCGGTTGCTCTCGGTGATCTCTTTGATCAACGTGCCGACACACTCTGGGTCGGCTGCCGACAAATAACGGTGGTTCAGCAGCGGCAGCACCTGGCTGTAATGGAACAGGGGGAGCCTATCGATCCAGCGTACCTGCAGCTGCAACGCCATGACAGCCTCAACCAACGAAGCCACCGGCGTACCCGCCAAGGGATAACCCATCGTGACATTGATCGAACCAACAGAAGCCGGAATGGCATGCAACACAGGGAGCAACAGCGACTCCTCGGGCAAAACAACCGCCGTGCGCAAAGCCTCCTCGGCGGGCACGGCCTCCTCGGGAAACCACTGTCGCAACAGGTTGTGCAACTGCTTCGCCTGTCCTACTCCCGAAGGCACACCGATCACCTCGATCTTGGCCTCTCGCGACGGCTCAACGGGAAGCGGGCAGCACGACGGGAAACGCTTGGCATTGCGCATCACGAAGAAAGAGGCTTTGTTGGCAGCATCGGTTGCCTGCGCAGAAGCGACATCCCAATAAAAATCGGCCAAATCCCAGTCGCGCAACTTGTCGAGGAAGGTCTCCTCGGCCACAGAGAGGGCATTCAGTCCCACGAACACAATGCGCTCATAAGATAAGGCTTCCACCTCTTCGCGGCTAACCTTCTCGGCTACATCCCTGAAGATCATGCCCTCGTAAGCTTTTCCCTCGGCCGAGAGAGCCGCACGGAAATCTTGATACAGATTATAGAGCACCTGCCACACTTCCAAGAAGCGCTGCCTGTTCAGAACATGTGCCCGCCGATGGAAGCCCGACCAAAACATACGGATCGCCTCCAACTGCTCGGGCGTAAGGAAATCGAAGTCGCGCTCAATCTCCTTGATGTCGGAAAGATTGCGGAAGAGCGCTTGCGCATCGACCCGATACTTATCAATATCGTCGAAGTCGCTCAGCAGCATCTCACCCCAATACAGGAAATCGTCAAACGACTCATCCGAGCCACTCAAGCGGACATAATGGGCATACAGGGAAAAGAGCAGGCTGATGCGATCAGCCGATTGCCGACGGGCTAAGCGAGTAAAAAGGTCGTTGATGGTTAAAATGGAGGGAGAAAAAATAGGCCGTTGAGCCACCTCTGACAGGTACTTCTGAAAGAACAAACCCGTTCGGCGATTCGGAAACACGAATGCCAACCGGGTGATCTCAGCCCCATAACGGGCATAAAACGAAGCTGCTACCTGATAGAGGAATGGTTTCACGGCCAATCCTTTCGGACAATCAACGCAATCTGTCGAGCGAGCGCACTAACGCCTCGTCGGCACCGATATTGCGAATTGCCAAATAATCGAGTATCAAACAAACCAACGGGAAGGCCAAACCAAACTTCACGTCGATCGTCATCCCCTCAAAATCGTGCATGAACGAGTAGGCCATGTAGCCGAAATAGCCATAAAAGCCCAACATCAACAGCGCATTGAACACGCACAGACGAATCTGAAGGATGCGACGCTTGAAGAGGAAGATGGTGACCAACGCCACGATCGAAATCACGGCAGTCAACGCAAATAGCCCCCACGTCGGGTAGAGCAACTCTTTCTCGCCCAACATCGTGCTTACGCCCGAAGCGTCGAACGAGAAGAGGTCATTCCCCGCTTGCAACACGGCAAAGGGGAAAAACAGAGTCGTCGCCATCAAGGCAACAATCACCAATAAATATACGGTCTGAATTCTTTGCAACATAATTATAAGTTGTCCTTCTCCTTTGCAGGGTTGCGAAAATACACCTTACCCTCCTCGAATTCTTTTGCGGCAATCAGCGTGGGCTTCGGCAACTTCTCGTAGTAACGAGAGATCTCGATCTGCTCACGATTCTCGAAAACCTCCTCTAAGTTGTCGTTGACTGAGGCAAACTCTTGCAACTTCTTCTCCAAATCCTGCTTCATCTCCACAGCAATCTGGTTGGCACGCTTTGAGATAATCGCTACTGTCTCATACACATTACCTGTCTCGTCGCACAACTTCATCATATCACGTGTGATCGTGTTGGTAGGCGCATTTGTCTTTCTGTAATCCATCTTTTTATCTGATTAATTTCGCTTAATAAACATCTGAAATTCGCTTGTTGGCATACTCGAAGTACTTCGTGACCTGTTTCACGTATTGCCCCTCGGGATACTCATTCATATACGTATAGTACTCATCAACCACGTCGCGGTAACGGCCCTGCAGCTTCTCCTCGACGCTGACCAAGGCCAGCTCATACTTGGAGCGGATGATCAAGAACATAAACTCTTCACGATATTGAGAATAGGGATAATCCTTCAGCGCATTCTGCGCAGTGACTACGCACGACTGATAGTTGTTTCCCATGTAAGTGCCCAGGTTGAAGTAGAGGCGTGAAGCCAGCAGCTCCTTGTAGGCCAGTTTCTCTTGCAGCTGAAACATGATTTCCTGCGCCTCAGCCGCCCGCTCGCTCTGAGGGTAATACTCCAAATAGAGCTGCAACTGCTCAATCGCCTTGTAGGTCTGCGTCTGATCCAAGCGAGGATCGGGCGAATCCAAGTAAAGGCCATAACCCGAGTAGTAGCGCGCCAGCTCAGTGTACTCACCCTTCGGATAGGTCGTGAAATAAGTCTCGAAATATTGAGAGGCCGTCTGGTAATCCTTCTGGCCATAATAGCTCTGAGCTAACAGATATAACGACTCCTCCGCATAGGCTGTTCCCTTGAAAATCGTCACCAACTCATCAAGGAGCGTAGCCGCCTTCGCATAGTCTTTCTTATTGAAATACTTCTTCGCATAGGAGTATTTCAACTCATAATCTGTACTTTTCAAGATCTTGTTATATTCCCCACACGAGGAGAACAGGATCGTCATTAATATACCTAAGAATACAAACTTCTTCATTCATGTACTTTTAGTCTGCAAAAGTAGTGCTTTTCAGCCTACTAAAAAAACAGCAAATGTTAATATTTACAACTAACCACTGATGCGGATGCCTGGATCAAGAGAGGCGTTTGATCTTGATATTGCGGAAAGCGACCTCATTCCCATGATCTTGCAACAGCAAATGACCCTCCGGAGCCTCGCCGAAAGCGCCACCCACGCTGTAAGCTGGATCGGCATACTTGCTGCCCTTCACCAACTTGCGGAACGCGTCGCTGCAACGCTCATACTCCAGCACTTTCACGCCATTGAGCCAATGCTCCACATGGTTGTTGGGAAACACCTTCACAACCGCCGTGTTCCACTCGCCAACGCCGTTGAAACGCACATTCTCGCTTTTCTTCAAGTCGTAGAGGCTACCCAGCGTGCGGCTGCCGGGGAAGGTGGTATAAAGCTTCGCGTCGGCATGCTTGGCGTCGTCGAGGATCTGAAACTCCAACCCGTAGGCCGAGCCCTTCTGCTTCTCCTTCTCGGTCACGAAATACTTGATGCCGCTGTTCGCTCCCTCCGTGATCTTGAAATCCACGCTGAACTCGAAAGCCGAATAAACGCCCTCCGTCACGATGTCGCCACCATTGGTAGACTCGCTGCCATCCGACGCCAACACGATCAGCTCGCCATCCTTGACCATCCAACCATGATCGGGAAAGCGGTCCATGTGCGCTCCACGCCATCCCTGGGTTGTCTGTCCGTCGAACAGCAACTCCCAGCCGTCGGCACGCTCTTGATCCGTCAACTGATTCATCACGGGCTGCTCGGCGACAACAGCGGCCGGCTCGGCACTCTTTTCGCTCTGCCGCGACTGATTTCCAGCGCATCCACACATCAAAGCCGCACCTACAGCGACTGTAACCCATTGTATCTTCATCTCTATTTTTTCTTTTCTTTCGACGATAAACTACGTTAACCGCACAAAGGTAAACTTTTTATTGGTATCTTTGTACGCACATCACAAAAAAGAGACAGAAGAAGACGATGACGACAGAGACGAACAGACATACATCCGGCAAAACCGCCTTGTTCGATTTTGACGGGGTAGTGGCCGACACCGAACCCATCTATGACCAATATTGGGAAGAGGCCGCAGAACGCTACGGGCTGGGAATCCCCCACTTCAACCAAGTGATCAAAGGCACAACGCTCCCCCACATCATAGAGCACTATTTTGCGGAACGCCCCAAGGATTTCCAAGAGATGGTGATCAGAGAGTCGAACGCTTTCGACCACACGATGCCGATGCCTCCCGTGCGCGGCGCACTGGAGTTCCTACGCACGCTGAAGCGCCAGGGCGTAAAGACGGGATTGGTAACCAGCTCCGACGACATCAAGATCAAGCGAGCCTTCGAGCTGCTGCGGCTGGACGGGCTCTTCGACACGATCGTCACGGCTGATCGCATCTCTGAGGGGAAGCCCAACCCGATGTGCTACCTGCTGGCCGCGCAGGACCTGCGGGAAGACCCTGCCCACTGCATCGTGTTCGAAGACTCCTTCAACGGCATCAAGGCCGGCACGGCGGCAGGCATGCGCGTCATCGGATTGAGCACAACCAATCCAGCGGAGCAACTGCGCCCCCTGGTGCATGAGGTCATTCCACATTTCGAGGAGCTCACCTTCGCCCACTACCTAACGTGGTAGGCCCGATCGTGAACCTAATGGATTTTAAAAACTGTAATTAAAGAAACGGATGAAATTTGAGGAATTAGATTTGGAAGACGCCGTCTTAGACGGACTTTATGATATGAACTTCGAGGAGACCACGCCTGTTCAGGAGCAAACCATACCCATCATCCTGGAGGGAAAAGACGTGATCGCTTGCGCGCAAACGGGCACAGGCAAAACCGCCGCCTACGTGCTGCCCATCATCAGCGAACTGAGCCGAGGCGGTTTCCCACAAGACGCCGTGAACGCAATCATCATGGCGCCCACACGTGAGCTGGCCCAGCAAATCGACCAGCAGATCCAAGGCTTCACCTATTATATCCCCGACCTCTCCGCCGTAGCAGTCTACGGAGGAACCGACGGCGTAACTTGGGAACAACAGAAGCGAAGCATGGAGATGGGCGCAGACATCGTGATCGCCACTCCGGGCCGCCTGCTCTCCTATATTAAATTAGACGCCGTGGATCTCTCGAAGGTCTCCTTCTTCGTGCTCGACGAGGCCGACCGCATGCTCGACATGGGTTTCTACGACGACATCATGCAGGTGTACAAGCAGCTGCCCGCCGATTGCCAGATCATCATGTTCTCGGCAACCATGCCCCCAAAAATCCGCACCATGGCCGAGACCATCCTGAAGGACCCCGAGGAGGTGAAGATCGCCATCTCCCGTCCGCCAGAGTCGATCATGCAGAGCGCCTACATCTGCTACGACATGCAGAAGATCAAGATCCTCGAGCAGCTCTTCGTTCAAAGCCGACCACAGCGAGTCATCATCTTCTCCTCTTCGAAAATGAAGGTGAAAGAGCTGGCTACCACCTTGAAGCGAAAGAAGTTCAACGTGGCGGCCATGCACTCCGACCTGGAGCAGGCCCAGCGCGAGGAGGTGATGAAGGAGTTCAAGAGCGGACATATCGACATCTTGGTGGCCACAGACGTCGTGTCGCGAGGCATCGACATCAACGACATCAAGCTGGTGGTCAACTTCGACATCCCCCACGACCCGGAGGACTATGTCCACCGCATCGGCCGTACGGCAAGAGGAACCAATGGCGAGGGACTGGCCATCACGTTCGTAGGGCTGGATGAGCAGACCCAGTTCCACCACATCGAGAAATTCCTCGGCAAGGAGATCTACAAGATTCCGGTAGACCCGTCGATCGGCGAGGTGCCAGCCTACGAGCCCGAGAAAAACAGGCCTAAAAAGGGTAAGGGCGGCGTGCGCGGCAAATCATCATCAGCCAAAAGAGGGAAAACAGGCGGCGGCCGCTCTTCCAAAACGAGCAAGAAACAGTGAGCATAGAAGCCCTAAAAAAACGACAGGCAACGGCTTAAATTTCGTTGCCCGTCGTTGTAAATTTCGTTGCCCGTGGAAATATATTTTGTTGCCCGTGGTTTTTCAAAACATTGCCCGTGGTTTTTCACGCCGACGGCCGTCGTTTTTCAACCCATTCCGCTTCGCCATTTTTCCCAATGAATTACCACCCAAAAGGATGCGCCGACAAGGGCAGCTTGGCCAAGGGATGATAGTCTCCCTTCAAGCCGATGGCCGTAGCACGACGAATCTCACTGACCGTCTCAATGCAAGGACGCGCCTCGCTGATGCGGAAGCCTTCGCCATGAAGGATCTTCTGATAGCTCTTCGTGTGCAGCTCCGTAAAGCCCTGGCTGAACTCAAACTCCTCGCCGTCGATGCACAACGTGCGGTAGGTGCGCTTCTCACCCTGCACGGCGTTGACTGGCAGGCATTCGGCATTGATGCTCAAGAAATATCGCACACGCGCCTTTTCCAACTCCAGGTAGCCAGCCACTCGGTCGAAGCTTTTAACATGCACGACGTTCTGCTTGACAGGTCCAAAGATCCATTGCAGCATGTCGTAGAAATGCACACCGATGTTGGTGGCCACGCCGCCGCTCTTGTGCTCGTCGCCCTTCCAAGAGGCGTAATACCATTTTCCGCGAGCAGTGATGTAGGTCAGGTCCACATCGTAGATCTTATCCTGCGGCCCCTCGTCAACCTTTTTCTTGAGCGCCGCGATGGCCTCGTGCAAACGAAGTTGCAGGATCGTATAGGCCTTGTGGCCCGTCTCCTGCTCAAGCTCCACCAGGTTGTCGATATTATAAGGGTTCAACACCAGCGGCTTCTCGCAAATCACGTCCGTTCCCAAACGAAGTCCGTAGCGAATAAAAGCATCGTGCGTATAATTGGGCGTACAGATCGAGAGGAAATGCAACGGATTCTCCTTGCGCATCTGCTTCGAGCAGAACCGATCGAATTGCTCATGCTCCGTGAAGAAAGAGCAATCGGGGAAACTGCTATCCAAACGACCTACACTATCAAACTTGTCGTAAGCGACCATCAGGTTGTTGCCCGTGTCGGCTATCGCCTTGATGTGGCGAGGAGCGATGTAACCAGCCACTCCGACTAACGCAAAATTTTTCTTTTCCATAAGTAATCAACTCCTTTAACTTTTCGTTTGATTCAACTCCTGTATGATTATCTCGCACACTCGCATAACCTCTTCCTCCGTCAGATAGGGATGCATCGGCAGCGACAAGACGCGGCCTGGCAAAACGCTCGCACACGGACAATCCATTGCGACAGCCCCTTGCGGCCTACTAAACACCGACTGCGCATGCATAGGCTTGGGATAATAGACCATCGACGGGATGCCCGCCTCCTTCAGTCGCCGTTGCAAGGCATCGCGCACCGCTCGATCGGGCAGCTGAATGGTGTATTGTGCCCAGCTGGAAGAATAGCCCTCGGGCACAAACGGCGTTCGCACATAGGCCTGCAATTGGGCGGTGTAGCTGGCCGCAACGGCATTCACCCGCATCCATTCCTCCTCTTGAAAAGCACGCAACTTTACCTGAAGGACTGCGGCTTGCAATGTATCCAACCGCGAATTCATGCCCACGCGCACGTTATCATACTTATCCGTTCCTTTGCCATGCACTCGATAAGAGGCAATCAGCGCGGCCCACTGGTCGTTGTCGGTAAACACCGCCCCTCCATCGCCATAGCAGCCCAAGGGTTTTGCGGGGAAAAAGGAGGTGGTGCTTATATCGCCAAAGCTACAAGCCCGTTGCCCCTGAATGGCGCCTCCAAATCCTTGCGCACCATCTTCCAAAATCCACAAGTGATAGCGATCCGCAATCGCTCGCAGGGCGGGATAATTGGCAGGCAGGCCAAACAGATCGACCGCCACAATGACTTTCGGAGCCAACCGTCCTTCGGCCATGACGGCCTCGATCGCCTGCTCCAGGCGATCGGGATCAATATTATAGGTAGAGGGATCGACATCCACCAACACGGGAGTGGCGCCCTCGAGCGACACCACCTCGGCCGAGGAAAAAAAGGTAAAGTCGGGCACGAAGACCGCGTCACCAGGGCCTATTCCCCAGGCCTTTAAAGCCAAGGTCAGCGCATCGGTTCCATTCGCACACGTCAAACAGTGCGCAACGCCCACATACGCCGCCAGCTGCTGCTCCAACTCTCGCACCGCGGGACCCATGATGTAACGCCCCTCGGCCACAGTTGAAAGAATAGCTTGGTCGATCGCAGGCTTAAGCGCCTCATACTGCCGATGTAAATCTCTAAATTCCATTCACTTGACAACTATTGTTATAAAATGCTACACGACGGATAATCACTATGCGCAAAAAGCCCCTGCTCCTTGTTCGAAACAGAGGCTTTTTGCATTCGTTATCTTTACGACTGATTAGCCATTCATGGAAGCTAAGAACTCCATATTATCCTGTGTATTCTCCATCTGCTTCTTCACGAACTCCATGGCCTCCAAAGAGTTCATGTCGGAGAGATACTTACGAAGAATCCACATACGATTGCGCGTAACCTCATCCTGCAACAGGTCGTCGCGACGCGTGCTGGAGGCCGTGATGTCTACCGCCGGATAAACACGCTTGTTCGCCAACTTACGATCCAGCTGCAACTCCATGTTACCCGTTCCCTTGAACTCCTCGAAGATCACATCATCCATCTTCGAGCCAGTCTCGGTCAGTGCCGTAGCCAAAATCGTCAAGCTACCTCCGTTCTCGATGTTGCGAGCCGCACCAAAGAAGCGCTTCGGCTTCTGCAAGGCGTTGGCATCCACACCTCCTGAAAGCACCTTGCCCGAAGCGGGCTGCACCGTGTTGTAGGCACGAGCCAAACGTGTGATAGAGTCCAACAGGATCACCACATCATGGCCACACTCCACCATACGCTTTGCCTTATTCAAAACAATCTCGGCAATCTTCACGTGGCGCTCAGCGGGCTCATCGAAGGTAGAGGCGATCACCTCGGCATCTACGCTACGAGCCATATCAGTCACCTCCTCGGGGCGCTCATCAATCAACAAGACAATCATGTAAACCTCGGGATGGTTGTAGGCAATCGCATTGGCAATGTCCTTCAGCAACATAGTCTTACCAGTCTTAGGCTGAGCTACGATCAAACCACGCTGTCCCTTACCAATCGGCGAGAAGAGATCAACCACGCGCACGGCAATCTGGTCGTACACCTTCGGTGCTCTACGCTCCGTCAGCATGAACTTCTCATCCGGGAAAAGCGGAGTCAAGTGATCGAAGGGCACACGGTCGCGAACCTCTTCGGGCAAACGGCCGTTGATCGTGTTCACCTTCACCAAGGGGAAATATTTCTCGCCCTCTCTCGGCGGACGAATCGTACCTTCAACAACATCACCGGTCTTCAAGCCAAACAGACGGACTTGCGACTGCGATACATAAATATCGTCCGGCGAAGTCAGGTAATTATAATCGGAAGAACGCAGGAAGCCGTAGCCATCGGGCATCATCTCTAAGACGCCTGTGCCTGTCAGGATGCCATCGAAATCGTACGCTTTTTCAGCCTGAGGCTGCGGTTGCGCTTGCGACTGCGCTGGATTAGCGGCTGCGGCAGGATTGGCGTTGTTGCCGCCGTTGTTCTTATTCGGATTGGGCTGCTGGGCGCGGGCCTCTGGCTTCGCATGTTGCGTAGGCAGGAATTGATCCAATACGGATTTTGCATCGGGATGACGGAACACCAAACGCTTTGGCTCCTCGTCGGTCGCAGGCTCGGTTTCATCAGCCGGGAACTCCTCATCCTCTACGGCAGGAGCCTCATCATACGGCTCTGCGTCCTCTTCGGGATAAGCCGGCTCATCCATCAGGGATGCGTCCATGTCGATAATCGACTGCTCCACCTCTTTCACCTTTTTCTCCTCGACGGGGGCTGTCTCTTCGGCCAAAGGCTGCGCCTCTTCTTTGATAGGCTCGCTCGCCGATTCTACAGCGGCCTCTTTGGCAGCAGCCGCACGAGGCTTGCGTTTTTTAGTTGTTTTAGCTGGAGCTGCCGTTTTCGGCTGCTCCGATGCGGCGGGCTCTTGCTCCGCCTCAGCGGGTTGTTCAAACTGTTTACTTTCAGCTTCAGGTTCCTGTGTTTTCACCTTGGCAGGACGACCACGCTTGCGACCCTCCGCTTTCTTAGGCTCCTTCTTATTCTCACCAGCCAAAGCAATGGCTTGTTCATCCAAGATACGATATACCAATGCCTGCTTTTCCAAATCGCCTATATTAGAAAGTCCCAACTCGCTAGCGATTGCCTGCAAGTCAGGCAGTTGCTTTTCATTTAGCTCAATAATGTTATATTTTTGCATATTGCGGTTTTATTGTACTAACCTGCCCAAAGCCCTCACAGGGCTTATCCTATGCAGGTATTCCTTTTTAATTACTTCGATAATCTAACTCGATAATTATTTACAACTCATATATAAACCGGATAAATCCTCTAATTTGACCCATTAGAGTACATCTGCGGGGAATTATGACGTGCAAATATAGCCATTATTTTATTATCCCAAGGCTACATCTTCCACTTTTTTCACCTTTAAGATGATTTTCGTCTCTTCTTTAACGCGATAACGTTGGTCGGCACGCTTTCCGACCACCCAAATAATCTGTTCCTGCGCACAGAGCAGCCATTGCCGTTCTTTCTCCCAACGCGTCATTTTCAAGTCAGAAAACAGATCGCTCAACTTCTTTCGGCCACGCATGCCAAACGGAACCATCCAATCGCCTTGCCTCGGAAGACGAAGGGTCAGCCGCGCGGGCAATGACGCCGCATCAAAATAAGCCACATCAGGCGAACGATCGAACTCAAAACCAGGCGTATGCTCAATCAACTCAAACGAAAGCGGCAAAGGTTCTGCCATAAAATCCGTCAGAAGAGGAACTGCATATTCTGCACATTCCTCATTGTCGGCCAAAGGCGCGATATATAACTTATCCCGATCTTTCAGCACACGATGCGTAGGCGAATAGAATTGCTTTCCCGAAAGACCTCGCAACGCAGCAAACAATTCCCCAACTACGATGCGGCTAAAGCCATACGGCAAAAGCCATTCATAGAGCAACGTCTCAGGCGACGGGCAGCGCAGCAGCGCCTCGATGGAAAGCACATTCTCAGCGCAAAAGACAACCGATCGGGCCTCGCTCACAGCGTGATCATAAATCAATTCGGCCGAAGCCAGATGAGCAGCCGAGCGGGCTAATGTTTCTCGAGCCGAAGGATTCAACTGCTCCAGCAACGGTAGCACACGCAAACGGATAAAATTGCGGGTATAGGCTTCCGACAAGTTGCTACTATCAGTTACATACGTCCACCCCTGCGCTTTCACCCATGCCTCAATGTCCGCCCGACTCACCTCCAGCAGCGGACGAACCACCTGCCCATTGCGAGGATGAATGCCACCAAGGCCACGAATTCCACTGCCTCGCAAAAGATTCATCAACAGTGTTTCCACACTGTCATCCCTATGATGAGCCACGGCAATAGCTTGCGCCTTCCATGCCCGCAACCTATCAGCAAACCAGCGATAGCGTAAGGAGCGAGCGGCCATTTCGATAGACTCACGATGGGCAACCGCATAGGCTTGGGTGTCAAAATCGACCTTTTCGAAAGGGACCGACAGGGCTGCTGCAAACTGGCGAGCAAATGATTCGTCACGGTCGGACTCCTCGCCACGCAAATGGAAATTGCAATGCAAAGCCACACACTTGTAGCCCAATCGCACCAATACACCTAACAAGGCCACCGAATCAGCCCCTCCGCTAAAGCCGACCAACACTGTCGTTCCATCCTCACTCAGAAGCGACCGACGCTGTATAAACTGTTGTACCCTCTTTTGAAACATAAAGCCTTCTATCTCGTCCTACACCACATAACAAAAAAAGGCTCCGACCCTTTCGTGATTCGGAACCCTTTTATTTATGATTTATGGTTTGTCGCATCAATCCTCAACACCCGCCAACAGGGGATCGATCATAATGCGTCCACAATACTCACAAACGATAATCTTCTTACGAAGCTTAATATCCAACTGCTTCTGAGGCGGAATCTTGTTGAAACATCCACCGCAAGCACCGCGCTGCACATAAACCACAGCCAAACCATTACGAGCGCCTTTACGGATACGCTTAAATGCAGTCAACAGACGAGGCTCGATCGCAGTCTCCAGTTTCTTGGCTTTCTCGCGCAGCTTCTCTTCATCCTGCTTTGTCTCGGCAATAATACGATCCAACTCAGACTTTTTCTGCTGCAGATCCGCTTTACGGCCTTCCAAAACCTGAGTCAGCTCGCTGATCTCACGCTCACGATTATTGATCTCATCAGTGAACTCCTTGATCTTCTTCTCAGAGAACTCCACCTCCAGACCTTGGTATTCAATCTCCTTGGAAAGGTTATCAAACTCACGGTTATTACGAACGTTGTCCAACTGAGCCGTATAACGCTCAACCAACGATTTGCACTCCGTGATGCGATGTTTCTGATCCGCAATGTCCACCTTGATATCCTCAATGTCCTGATGGTAGTTCTGGAGACGCGTCTCCAAACCAGCGATCTCATCCTCCAGATCTTGCACCTCCAAAGGAAGCTCGCCTCTCAGCGTCTTGATCTTATCGATATCTGACATAATCGTCTGCAGTTGATACAGCGTAGAAAGCTTCTCCTCCACTGTATATTCCTTGTCAGCTGATTGTTTATCTGTAGCCATTCTATAAATAATTTACTGGGTTTTGATTAACATTCGAAAAATGCACCGCAAAGGTAGGAAATTTTTTCGATATAACATTATAAAATATGTCTTTTGTGCAGACCTCAGACTCATAATGACCTACGACTGCCAATAGAATATGATCCTCGACGTCGTAGAAATCGTTGTATTTCGCCTCGCCCGTAATCAAGACATCAGCTCCATAGGCAATCGCATCCTTGATCAGAAAGGCACCGCTTCCTCCACACAGCGCGACCTCACGCACGGGGCGGCCTGTCGGCTTTGAATATTTCACGCAGTCCACCTTTAATATTGCTTTCACTCGCTCCAAGAAATCCAACTCGTCTTCGGCGTCGGGCAGCTCACCTACGACCCCTGAACCCGCCTGCGCCCAACTGTTGCGCAAAGGGTAAAAATCATAGGCCGGCTCCTCATAAGGATGAGCCGACAGCAAAGCTCGCAGAACGGCAGACTTCTTGAACGCCGGCAAAACCGTCTCAATCCGCACCTCACGCTCCCGATGCAATATTCCTATCTCTCCACAGAAAGGATGGCATCCCTCTTGCGCACGGAAAGTTCCTTCTCCTTGCAAATTGTAGCTGCAGCAATCATAATTTCCGATGGATCCAGCTCCAGCATTGAAAAGTGCGTGACGCACTCCTTCGGCCTGCGCCTCCGGCACGTACGTAACCAACTTAAGCAAGGAATCCTCCTGCGGACTTAAAATGCGCACATTCTGCAAGCCCAGCAACTCCGCCAGGCGGAAGTTCACACCCCCATACGCATTATCAAGATTGGTATGCGCCGCATAGATCACCAAGTCTTGCTTGCATGCCTTAATCATACAACGCTCCACATAGGTGCGCCCTGTCAACGACTTAAACGGCCGGAAGGCTAATGGATGATGCGAAATGATCAGGTTGCAACCTCGGTCGATCGCCTCCTCTATCACCTCCTCCGTAACGTCAAGACACAACAATGCCCCTGTGGCATATTGATTCACATCGCCCACTTGCACCCCTGCATTGTCATAGTTCTCTTGCAAGGGCAGTGGGGCGTAAAGCTCAATTTCTTTAAGGATCTCGCGGATCTTTATCATTTGATATCAACCTTCAGGCAAAGCTCCTCCAACTGACCAGGCTCCAACTCGCCGGGAGCATCCAGCATCACGTCGCGGCCCGAGTTGTTCTTCGGGAAAGCGATGCAATCGCGGATGGAATCCAAACCAGCGAAAATAGAGACCAAACGATCCAAACCAAAGGCCAAGCCGCCATGAGGGGGCGCACCAAACTTAAAGGCGTTCATCAAGAAGCCAAACTGCTGCTGCGCACGTTCTTCGGTGAAGCCCAGCAACTTGAACATCTTATCCTGCAACTGGCTATCATGGATACGGATAGAGCCACCACCCACTTCAACGCCATTGATAACCATGTCATACGCATTCGCACGCACAGCACCCGTATCGCTATCCAGTAATGGAATATCGTCGGGGTTCGGAGAGGTGAACGGATGGTGCATCGCATAGAAGCGCTGATCCTCCTCGCTCCACTCAAAGAGCGGGAAATCAATCACCCAAAGACAAGCGAACTTGTTTTTATCGCGCAAGCCCAACTGATTGCCCATCTCCAGACGCAACTCACAAAGCTGCTTACGAGTCTTCATCGCATCATCGCCCGAAAGGATCAAGATCAAATCGCCTGGCTCTGCGCCGAATGCCTCTTTCATCTGTTGCAACACCTCCTGCGTATAAAATTTATCCACACTCGATTTCACATGTCCATCGGCCTCCACACGGGCATAAACCATGCCTTTGGCACCAACCTGCGGACGTTTCACGAACTCCGTCAGCTGATCCAACTGCTTACGTGTATAGGTAGCCGCTCCTTTCGCACAGATACCACCCACATAAGCCGCATTGTCAAACACGGAGAACCCATGACCCTTCATGACATCCATCAGCTCTACGAAAGGCATGCCGAATCGCAAATCGGGCTTATCGCTTCCATAGTACTTCATCGCATCTTGCCAAGTCATACGTTGCAACGGTTCCTTTATCTCAACACCACGCAAAGTCTTAAAAAGATGCTTGATCAATCCCTCAAACAGGTTCAACACGTCTTCTTGCTCGACAAAGCTCATCTCGCAATCGATCTGCGTAAACTCAGGCTGACGGTCAGCACGAAGGTCCTCATCACGGAAGCACTTCACGATCTGGAAATAGCGATCGAAACCAGACACCATCAAAAGTTGCTTCAGTGTCTGTGGGCTCTGCGGCAAGGCATAGAACTGGCCCGGATTCATACGTGAAGGCACCACAAAGTCGCGCGCACCCTCAGGAGTTGAGTTTACCAAGACCGGAGTCTCCACCTCCAAGAATTCCTGCTCATCCAAATAACGACGTACCTCGAAAGCCATCTTATGGCGCAACTCCAAATTGCGACGCACAGCCGCACGACGCAGGTCGAGATAACGATACTTCATGCGCAGGTCGTCGCCACCATCTGTATCCTCCTCGATTGTGAAAGGAGGTGTTAGGGCTTTATTCAGCACTTTCAGTTCCGATACGATCAGCTCTATCTCGCCCGTGGGCAAATTAGCATTCTTGCTCGAGCGCTCCCGCACCGTACCTGTCACTTGAATAACATACTCACGACCTAGATGATTCGCCTGTTCGCAAAGCTCAGCATCCGTCTCCATGTTAAACACCAACTGCGTAATACCATAACGATCGCGCAAATCTACGAAGGTCATACCTCCCATCTTTCGGGTACGCTGCACCCAACCAGCTAATGTGACCACCAAGCCCTCATCAGCCAAGCGCAAGTTCCCACAAGTCCTCGTTCTATACATTATTATATATACAATTTTTGTGTGTACTATTCTCTTTCTTCTTTTCGATCCTTACACAGACCGAACCGCGAAGTTAAGAAATTCCTGCATTTTTCTACGGCAGGGAAACTTTTTTTCGTTACTTTTGCTCCATATTCCAGTCGATTTATAATCGACAGATAAAATAAATCAACGGTCAAACACACATTTTAAACACGGATCGCTATGCAGTGCAAATTATTAGTCTTAGATGTAGATGGTACATTGCTGAATGACCAAAAAGAAATTACAAAACATACGCAATCAGCCTTGCTGAAAGCACAGCAAATGGGCATTCATGTTGTTTTAGCCTCCGGCCGACCCACCAAAGGAGTGCAGCCCTTGGCTGAGGCCCTGGAGCTGAACCACTATGGAGGATTTATCCTTTCCTACAACGGAGGACAAATCATCAATGTCCAAACTGGCGAATTACTGTTCGAGAAGCGTATCAACCCTGAGATGATTCCTTATCTCTACAGGAAAGCCAACGAGAACGGGTTTACGATTTTCACCTACCACCAAGACTTCATCCTGACAAACGACCCCAACAACGTCCATGTAAAAGAGGAGGCGGAGTTGAACAAGATGCGTATCGTCGGAACCGATCGGTTTGTAGAATCTGTAGATTTCTCACCTTGTAAATGTATTCTAACCAGCGATGATGGTGAAGCCTTAGGCAAATTAGAGAGCCATTGGAAACACAGGCTGGACGGCGTGCTGGAGGCATTCCGCACAGAAGACTACTTCCTAGAAGTCGCGCCCCACTTCATCAATAAAGGGAACACCTTAGCAGTCTTGATGGAAATGCTAAAAGTAACGACAGAGGAGGTCATTGCAATTGGCGATGGTGTGGCCGATGTATCGATGCTCCAATTGGCAGGAACAGGCATCGCTATGGGCAACGCACGCGACTCAGTTAAAGCATGCGCCGACTTCACCACCATGTCCAACACGATGGACGGCGTAGCCGTTGCCATCGAGAAAGCGATTTTGGCAGCCATACGGCCAGCTGATGTTCCTTTAGACAAATTGAACGCCCGTGCGAAGCATGCCTTAATGGGCAATCTGGGTATCCAATACACCTACGCTTCCGAGGATCGAGTGGAAGCCACCATGCCCGTAGACGAGCGCACACGTCAACCTTTCGGTATCTTGCATGGCGGGGCGACCTTGGCCTTGGCTGAGACCGTAGCAGGCATGGGCTCTATCATCTTAGCGAAACCAGACGAGATTGTAGTTGGCATGCAAGTAAGCGGCAACCACGTTTCTTCTGCGCATGAGGGAGACACAGTTCGCGCCGTGGGAACGATCATCCATAAAGGACGCTCTTCGCATGTATGGGACGTTAATGTATATACATCGACTGACAAACTGGTCTCAACCGTTCGAGTCGTAAACAGCATTTTGAAAAAGAAATGACAAACACGATAGATAAAACGATAGATCAACACATTAAGGAAGGAGTATCTTTCGCCATATGGAGAAGACCTAACGAAGAGCGAATCCACTATGCCATACAGAGCAATGGAAAGCCAAAAGAGTTGCGTAGCATTGCTCATCTAAAGGGACAAAGGGGATTCATTATGGTACCTTTCCAAATCAGCGACTCTTGCCCGATTGTTGCGTTGGAGCCTGATGAAGTTGGCGAATGGGAGGCGCACACAACAGGTCCTATACCGAAAGAGCCTAAGGCTTTTTCAGATGCGGCCTCTGTCCCCGACCCAGACTATGCCCAGCGATTCTTTGCCTTCACGCAACCTTTGCGGCAAGATTCCCAGCGCAAACTGGTGCTCTCACGCAAAAAACGCATCCGCCGAAATGCGGGCTTCTCGGTAGGGAAAGCCTTCCTTTCTGCCGTAACACGCTACATACGCTCGTTTGTCTATCTATGCCATACACCGCAAACTGGCACCTGGATGGGCAGCACACCCGAGATTCTGCTTTCGGGCGTACAGCTCAATTGGCGCACTGTTGCCTTAGCAGGCACACAGCCTCTCCGCAACGGAATGGTCGAAGAACAATGGAGTCCTAAGAACCAAAACGAGCAACAATTGGTCGCCCAGTATATCCATGACCAGCTGGAGGCATTAGGAATAAAGAGCCAAGAAAAAGGGCCTTATCCTGTTCGCGCAGGTGAGGTTTGCCATTTGAAAAGTGACTTTTTCTTTACATTGCCCGATCTCTCCATGCTTGGCGATCTGTTGGAGAAGCTACATCCCACACCTGCAGTTTGTGGGTTACCTAAGGAGTGGGCTCTCCAGTTTATCCGTAAGGAGGAAGGATATGATCGGACCTATTATTCAGGCTTCGTCGGTTGGTTAGCTCCCCAGGAACAAAGCGACCTTTACGTAAACTTACGTTGCATGCAGATCGATGAGCATCATTTCGATCTCTTCGCAGGAGGAGGACTTTTAAAAGCCTCACAGTTGGATGAAGAATGGCATGAGACAGAGATCAAATTGGACACGATGCGCCGTTTGATTCATTATGAGTATTAAACTTAACATACGATATAACACGTGTTTAGCGACAAAAAAAACATACAACAATTAGTGGCGCTCTTGAAAGCGCATGGCGTTAGCAATATTGCCTGCTGTCCAGGCAGCCGCAATACGCCCATTATACAGACATTAAAAGCGGATGAGTTCTTCCAATGCCATGCCATTACAGATGAGCGGAGTGCAGCCTTCTTCGCATTGGGCATGGCACTCCATGGCGGCAAACCTGCGGCTATCTGCTGCACTTCCGGTTCGGCCCTGTTGAATATCCATCCTGCGGTAGCAGAGGCTTTCTATCAACAAGTTCCCTTAGTGGTCATATCGGCTGATCGCCCAGCGGCATGGATCGGTCAGATGGATGGGCAGACACTCCCCCAACCCGGTGTTTTTGGGAAATTGGTCAAGCAATCTGTCCAATTACCCGAAGTTCATACAGAAGAAGAGGAATGGTTCTGCAATCGACTTATCAACGAGGCTTTGCTTGCCATCCATCATCACGGGAAAGGGCCTGTACACATCAATGTTCCCATCTCGGAACCACTCTTCCAATTCAACACTGCGAAGTTGCCCGAAGTTAGAGTCATCACCCGTTATCAAGGGCTGAATGTCTATGACCGACAATACGATGAGTTGATCGCTCGTCTCAACGGCTACAGCAAACGCATGATCATAGCTGGACAGATGAGTCTGATCTATCTTTTCGAGAAGAAGATCTGCAAGCTGCTCTATAAGCATTTCACATGGCTGACCGAGCACATCAGCAACCGAATCGTGCCAGGTATGCCCATCAAGAATTTCGATGCGTTGCTTTATGCGCTTCCCGAAGAGGAGAAAGAGCGGTTACGCCCCGAATTGGTGATTACTTATGGTGGCCACATCGTCTCTAAGCGCCTGAAAGAATACTTACGAAAGCATCCACCCCGCGAGCATTGGCATGTCTCGCTAGATGGCGAAGTGGCCGATACCTTCGGTTGCTTAACTACGGTTATCGAGATGGATCCATTCGAGTTTCTAGAGAAGATCGCTTATCTGTTAGAGAATCGTCCGATTGAATACCCTAAAGGGTGGGAGTATTGTTCTAAGCAAATCGCTGAACCAGAGTTTGCCTATTCCGAGATGGCCGCAGTTGGCGCATTGATTCATGCACTTCCCGCAGAATCAGCTTTACATTTAGCCAACAGCTCAGCTGTGCGCTATGCCCAGCTGTACAACTTGCCCGAGAGTATAGAGGTATGTTGCAATCGAGGGATAAATGGAATCGAGGGAACGCTCTCCACAGCAATGGGCTATGCCCTCGCCTCTGCCCGACTCAACTTTGTGGTTATTGGCGATCTGAGTTTTTTCTACGATATGAACGCTCTCTGGAACAATTCTCTGCGCAGAAACCTTCGTATTCTATTGCTCAACAACGGCGGCGGCGAGATTTTCCAATCTCTACCCGGACTAAAGCTTTCGGAGGCTACGCATCAAATTGTTGCAGGTAAACATCAAACTTCAGCCAAAGGCTGGGCAACCGAGCGAGGATTCCATTATCAAGCAGTACACAACAGCGAGGAGCTGACTCACGCTTTACCAGGTTTTACGCAAACCGATAGCTTAAAGCCGATGCTGATTGAGGTATTCACCGATGCCCAACATGATGTTGATTTATTAAAAGCATATTATCATTCACTTAAAAACAGTTTTTCGCATGACAACGCATAGAGAATGGACCCCCATCAAACAATACGAAGAGATCTTATTTGATTTCTATAATGGTATCGCACGTATCACGATCAACCGAGAGCGTTATCGCAACGCCTTCACTCCAACAACGACAACCGAGATGAGCGATGCGCTCTACATCTGCCGAGAACGAGCAGATATCAATGTAGTCGTACTGACAGGCACCGGCGACACCGCTTTTTGCGCAGGTGGCGATATGAACGTGAAAGGACGTGGTGGTTATGTTGGCAAAGACGGCGTACCTCGCCTCAATGTGCTTGACGTTCAGAAGCAAATCCGCTCGCTGCCTAAACCAGTAATTGCAGCAGTAAATGGTTTCGCCATCGGAGGTGGTCATGTTTTACATGTAGTTTGCGACCTTACTATCGCCTCCGAGAATGCCATCTTCGGACAGACTGGCCCACGTGTGGGCAGTTTCGACGCAGGTTTTGGCTCTTCTTACTTGGCACGAGTAGTAGGCCAAAAGAAGGCACGAGAGATTTGGTTTCTCTGCCGCAAATATAATGCGCAAGAGGCGTTGCAGATGGGATTAGTCAATAAAGTCGTGCCTTTAGAGCAACTCGAAGATGAGTATGTTGAATGGGCAGAGCAAATGATGCAGCTCAGTCCGCTGGCTCTCCGTATGATCAAGGCGGGATTGAATGCCGAACTAGACGGACAAGCGGGTATCCAAGAGTTGGCAGGCGACGCAACAATGCTCTATTACATGACCGACGAAGCGCAAGAAGGAGGAAAAGCTTTTTTGGAGAAACGTCGTCCACGCTTCGAAGATTATCCCAAATTCCCTTAAGTATGAAAGAACTGGAAATCAACATCGTCCCTCGGACGCTTCATTTCAAGCGTCCCGCAGGGACTTCCAGAGGAACCCTACTACAGCGAAAAGTGTGGTACATCCTTCTTCGTTCGCCCTTCGACCCTTCTCTATTTGGAGTGGGAGAGTGCGCTCCCTTGCCAGGCTTAAGTCCAGAACTTACACCCTCATTCGAAGAGGAACTCCGAGGTGCCGTTGAGCATTTAAAGCAAGCTATGCAACAAGATTCAGTATGCTTGCCCAAAGTAACCTCCTACTCCTCCATCCTGTTTGCCTTCGAGATGGCCTTTCAGCAAATCCAACGCCAAGGTTCATGGCATGATCTTACCCCTTTTGGCAAAGGAAAACAAGGCATTCCTATCAATGGATTGATTTGGATGGGCGATTATTCCTTCATGTATAAACAACTCGAAGAGAAGTTGAAGGCTGGATTTCGTTGCATCAAGATTAAGATTGGGAATATAGATTTCGAACAAGAGCAGGCGCTGCTCAAGCGGATTCGGCGCGACTTCACGGCCAGCGATGTAGAATTGCGTTTAGATGCGAATGGAGCCTTTTCGCCCCATGATGCGTTAGAGAAACTGCATAGGCTGTCCGAATGGCAGATTCATTCAATAGAGCAGCCAATTGCAGCAGGGCAATGGGAACAGATGGCTCTGTTAGTACAAAAGAGTCCTATTCCTATCGCATTAGATGAGGAACTGATCGGGATCTACTCTTCAGCAGAGAAAAAGCAACTACTTCAGACAATCCAGCCCAATTACATCATCTTGAAGCCGTCGCTGCATGGAGGCATAAGTGGTTGTTCCGAATGGATAGAAGGAATGAAAGGGCTCCAAGCCGACGAGCCTGCCGAACGGTGGTGGGTAACATCTGCTCTGGAGAGCAACATTGGGCTAAACGCCATTGCGCAATGGTCTGCCAGCCAAAAGCCAACCCTTCCTCAAGGATTAGGCACAGGCATGCTTTTCACTAATAACATCGACATGCCCCTTCAAATTAAACAGGATTGTCTTTGGTTTGACCCAAATGGTCCCTATCCCAATCTTGAAAACGACTTACTATGATGCCGCAACAAATTAAGATCGAAGGGGTTTACTATAAAGCTGATGAAATTCCACTGATTCCATCGGTCTATGAATCGCCCGAAATAAGCACTTTTATTGAGGATTTGAAATCCTTTCTCACAGATTGGTTCTCCCCCTCGCCTACCCTCATGGTTCACACCTCTGGATCAACAGGTATTCCCAAAGCGCTTTGTGTGCAAAAAAAACAGATGATGCAGAGTGCGTTAATGACCTGCCGCTTTTTGGACTTACGTCCTAATGACACGGCACTGCTTTGCATGCCCTTGCGCTACATCGCCGGAAAAATGATGGTTGTGAGGGCCATCATGGCAGATCTTGATCTCCGATTAGCCGCTCCTTCTGGCCATCCCTTGGCACAAATCGACAAGGCTCCCGATTTTGCGGCCATGATTCCGCTACAGGTTTACAATAGCCTCCAACAGGAAGAGGAGCAAATCAGACTGATGGGTATTCGCAAACTGTTGATTGGTGGAGGCGCAATAGACAGTGCTTTGGAACAAGCCATTCATACATTTCCTGGAGCAATCTACTCCACCTATGGCATGACTGAGACACTCTCGCACATTGCGTTACGCCGCTTGAATGGAGAGCAGACCTCCACCCGTTACACTCCTTTTGAGGGCGTTCATCTCTCCCTGTCGGAAGAAGGTGCTCTACGCATCGAGGCTCCGCTTGTCTGCGATGATCCTTTGCAAACTAACGATATCGCTCTTCTCTATCCTGATAAGACGTTCAGCATCATCGGCAGGAAGGACAATATCATCAATACGGGAGGAATCAAAGTGCAAATCGAGGAGATAGAGCAGCAACTAAGAGAGCATCTGAACACCGACTTTGCCATTACCGCCCTACCCGATCCTAAGTTTGGCGAACGGATTGTGCTGCTCACCACCAGTCGCCACTTTCTTTCCACCGCCATTGAGTGTTTACCCAAATACCAGCGTCCCAAAGCCATCTACTATACCGAGCAAATCCCTCTAACAGAGACGGGCAAAATCAATCGGTCGGCCTGCCGCAAGTTGGCCGCACAACTTGCGCAGCCAACACATTCGGCTTAGAACTGAAAGTAAATGAACGGTTGCACCCCCGCACTTTTCAACTGCACAACGAGATAGATCGCAGTGGCCAAATAAAGAGCTTGTAGTCCCACTGGAGAATCGGTCACCCATTGACGGAGCCGGTTCTCGCCTTTCTGGGGGAAAAAATGCAGCAGGTAACCAACGGCCATTAGCACACAAACGCCTCGATAGCCCGCTATAAATTGTGTGAAAACCTCCGGATGGAATTGCGTGAAGATCTGAGTTAACATCTCACCCACTCTTTGCATCGAAGAAGCCCTAAAAAGCATCCAACCCAGACAGACCAAATGGAACGTCAAGAGCGTTCCGAGCAAACGCCGCAGTGGTGTCATCTGCTCTCCTGTCGCCTTAAAGCTAGGGAACAGTCCCATCATTGCTTTATGAACAGCCAAGGCGACGCCATGTAAAGCCCCCCACAAGATGAAGCGCATAGAAGCCCCATGCCACAATCCGCCAAGCAACATCGTGATAAGCAGATTCAAGTAAGTGCGTAGCTTTCCCTTCCGATTTCCTCCTAACGAGATGTAAAGATAATCCTTTAGCCAAGAAGAAAGCGAAATATGCCAACGACGCCAAAACTCCGTGATCGTAGCCGATTGATAGGGCGAATCGAAGTTGATATTGAAGCGGAAGCCCAAAAGCAAGGCTATGCCGATTGCCATGTCCGAATAGCCCGAGAAATCACAGTAGATCTGCAATGTATAGCCATAAACGCCCAACAGATTCTCTAAGCCCGTGTAAAGCAAAGGGGCATCAAACACACGATCGACAAAGTTGAGACTGATATAATCAGAGATTACGCACTTCTTGAAGAGGCCACAAAGCACCAAAAAGAGCCCTTCGCCAAACTCAGCCTGTGTCACCATCGGTTGTCGGTATATCTGCGGGATAAAATCTCGGGCTCGCACGATAGGGCCGGCCACCAACTGCGGGAAGAACGACACATAGAAAAGATAATCAATCCAGCGATTGAGAGGCTGTATGCGTTCTCGATAGACATCGATCACATAGCTCAAACTCTGAAACGTAAAAAATGAGATGCCTACAGGCAAGAAAATGTCCAACTGCTTCCATTCACCTCCACACAACTGCATCAGCAGATCGCCCAAGAAATTGAAATACTTGAAATAGGCCAGCATACCCAAGTTCACGCAAAGGCTTAAACAGACCCAAGCCTTTCGCCGCACGGCCAATTGCGTCTCTTGCATCGCATGTGCAATCAGGAAATCAGAAGAAGCCGTGAACAACAACAAGAGAAACCATACGCCACTACTCTTATAATAAAAATAAAGCGAGAAAAGGGTTACGTAGAGGATACGCACAAGCGTATGACGTCTCACCAAAAGATAGATCGACAGGAATCCGAAAAAGAGAAAAAAGAACAACCCGCTGCTGAACAGCATGGGGGCCTCCGCATGGTAAGCCAACAAATCACACAACCGTTCCCAAGAGAAACTATGTGCAGCCAGCCAATCAGTCAATATCGTAGTTATCAGCATACTCTATATGTAAATGATTATATGTTTGCATCAGGGCACGGAATAGCATCGTTCCCTGCTCACGGTAACCTTCACGGGTAAAATGCACACGGTCACGGCCCAACAGATGTTTGTTCAACCAGCGTTTGCAAGATTGTTTGCCGCCAGTGGCTCGGAATAGATCCCAACAGGCCACTCCTTCCTCTTTGGCTACCTTGCACAGCGCAGCTGCCGCTTGCTCCGTGTGAGTGTTGCGGGCAAACTGGCGCTTCTTATTCACCCAGATGCGTTTGTAGCATTCCGGTGGTGTAGTTAGCAAAATGGCGGCATTCGGCAAATAATGCTTAACCAGATTCAAAAAGTTCCTTACCTGGCCAGCAAACTCCTCCGATCGGAAACTGCGACCAAAAGTCTCGTTGGTTCCCAAAGAGAGAATCAGCAGTGAGGGTTTCAACAAAGCCAACTGCCGCACATAAGCGGAGTCTGAATAATGCACATACATCGCACCGTTCACTCCAATGGAGTGATACAGCACGCCTGGGGCACCATTCGTCAACGACAAACCATAATAGACGTTTTTAAACGAAGAGGCAGGCAACAACCGATCCGAACCTCTCTCCTTTCGGCTACTATGCAGCCACATGGTATCGATCAACTGTGTCGCATAGAGCGTATCTGCCATCATGCCAGGAGCACAAGCCGAATCGACATACGCCAGCCGCACCTCTTGCTTCGAACGATCCGCGGGAAGCAGAGGCATCGACCGATCGCCCCGATACAAGATGGCCTTATTGAACGCATATCCAGCT
The DNA here is from genome assembly GCA_934718155.1 of uncultured Parabacteroides sp. Classification (GTDB taxonomy): domain Bacteria; phylum Bacteroidota; class Bacteroidia; order Bacteroidales; family Tannerellaceae; genus Parabacteroides. Next base: position 66,745 of record CAKUZF010000010.1, read on the forward strand.
CCATTAATCGGCGTGATGATCACATCCCAATTAATAGAAGGCGAATAAGAACGAATGCCTATGCCCCCAATACCAATAGGAGTTTTCCGCTCCCGCTGGATGCAGCGGCCACAAACCCAATCCTTCACAACCGATTTAATGAAATAGTCATCCGGTTCATTGCTTTTTCCTAATTTAAACGGAGCGATCCATCCTCGTCCCGCATTACCAAACGCATGATGGAATGCTCGCATAACCTGACCGCTAAGGCTGCCAGCCTGAATATGCGAGTCGCCCAATTGAACGATCGTAACCACCGTGTCCTTTCCCGCACGCAACGCTTCCAACTCGGCAAAGAAGCGAAGCCAAACTTGCGCCGTGTCAGGCCACATCAACGTGTCAGCCCCGACCAGCATCTCGTAAGATAAGCCGGGCAGCGCAATCGTATCTCGATATGATTCCACGTCAAGCGGCTCTTGGGCAATCGCAAGTCGCAACCCACAGACGCTCAGCAACAGACAAAGTAAGATCCGCCATTTATTCCATTCGATTTTCCATCTCCTCATAAAACTTCCTTTCCTCCTCCAAGGCCTGCAACAAAGCTTTAGCAACCTCCTTTCCGCCTCGGAAACTTAAATGTGTATAATCTTTACTCGCCCAATCATTCTCTACAAACCGTACCATGCTGTTCTCACCTCCCATCGCACCGAAAAGATTCCAAAAAGGAATGCCTAAACGCTTGGCTATCTTGCGTTGCGCATGCAACATGGCCAAGACTGCGGGCATCGTCTCGAAACCCTCCTCGCCTTGCCAGCTTCGGTCGGACACACTTAGCAAAAGCAGGTCGGATTCAGGGAAGCAACGGCGCACATGCGAAATGGCGTTGACCATGCGCCTCGCATACCAATCATAATTCATCACGCTATCATTCATCACGTTCAAGCCATACTGCATGATGATAAGGTCATAGCGGCGAATCTGGTCGAACGCCACACAGGCCGCTGAATCCATTCGTTCCAAGAGCAAGCCGGAATGGCCACGAAGCGAGAAATTATCCACCACTACTCCTACCGAATCCTCTAAGGCAACGCCCAACGCCTCAAATCCTTCTGTTTGCTGAAAAGAGAGATCGGCCGTATGCAACGTATCGGCCCAGACATATTGCGTGATTTGCTCGGTAGAGGGCAATGAGACCGACAACGTGTCGCTCAGCCTATCGGTCAGCAAGCGCAACATGGTGTGTTGATTATGCGCATAGATCAGTTTCAACTGATCAACCTCCTTCAATGTGGGATAGCGGCTGCTCAACTGGATATGCAGCGTAGGCTCCTCTTCCTGCGGCTCAAACAACAAACCTGGCAAGGTGAAAACGCACTCATCGTCTGAGAACACCGACTTAGTTGTCCATCCTTCCGCTTTAGCCGACACGGTTGGCCGATATTGGGCCGCGACAGACTGGATCGGAACGAAGCCCACGCCTCGACCGCCATATTGCTGCTGCCAAGCCGTTCGCAGGTCTGAAACAAAGATATCGCCTTCGATAAACGAGTCGCCCAACACGGCCACACGCACAGGTCGTTCATGCGCCGCAGAGGTCAATGCCGCGAAGAAGCGCCTCAAGCCTATATGCCCCACAGAGTAATCCTCGATACGTATGCCTAAACTGTCGGCTCCCTCCACCGCATAAAGAGCCTGATATAAGGAATCGCGTAAAGCTAAACTGACCGAGTCGATTGTCGCCCCGGGGGTCGTCTCGATGACCGAGATGGTGTCAAGAGCGAGGGTATCCTCCTTTGCCAACTGCCGCCGCAAGGAATCCATCGGACTCTCCGATTCCTGTCGCAGCCTGAAATCGGCCAGCAAGTCCAATTGCTTCATCGTATGACCAGCTATTCGCCCTGGCAGGAAATAGGCACCTAAACAATACAGCAGAGTGAATAACATCAATAGCCATACCCTGCCTAACTGATTATCCTCTTTTCTCATTTTTTCTTTTCTTTGCAAGGCAACAAAAGTACAGATTTTTCTCTTATCTATGCCGTAAAAACGATTCGAATGGGTATAAAAAAATCAGAGATACACCCGAAGGCGTATCCCTGAAAAAACAACTATCTGATATGAATTTGTACGCAGGATGAGACTTGAACTCACACGCCGTAAACCGGCACTACCCCCTCAAAGTAGCGTGTCTACCAATTCCACCACCTACGCATCTTGGTGTGCCCAGAACAGGACTCGAACCTGCACGATCGCAAAACCACTCGCACCTGAAACGAGCGCGTCTACCAATTCCGCCACCTGGGCAATCATCTTTTCAAAGAGCGGAAGACGGGACTCGAACCCGCGACCCTAACCTTGGCAAGGTTATGCTCTACCAACTGAGCTACTTCCGCATTGCCTAACCGATCTCTCTCGATTGCGAGTGCAAAGGTAGGTAATTTTTGCAAACTACCAAACCTTCGCATCACTTTTTTTCTAAATTTTTTCAATCAATTTTGTAAATAGCTGAGTCATAGACGCAGCCGCTTTATTGGCCGCTTTGATTACATCCGCACCATCGTTTACGAAGTCGTCGGCAAAATGATAACCCTCGTTGGTGATCACCGACATACCAAACACACGCAACCCCGCATGGCGGGCCACGATCACCTCTGGCACCGTGCTCATGCCTATCGCATCGCCGCCCACCTTGCCATAAAAGGCATACTCCGCCGGGGTTTCAAACGATGCGCCAGTCAAGCCCACATAGACTCCCTTCTTCACGGGAATACGCAATTCAGCCGCAATAGCCTCCATATGCTGGATAAACTCCCGATCGTAGGCATGCGTCATATCGGGAAAACGCACACCGAAATCAGCATTATTCGGCCCAATCAAAGGATTTGGCATCATATTAATATGATCTCTGATGATCATCAAATCGCCCAGCTTCATCGCAGGATTGATGCCTCCCGCCGCGTTCGACACAAACAGGTTCTCAACGCCCAACAACTTCATGACCCGCACAGGGAAGGTCACCTGCTGCATACTGTAGCCTTCATAATAATGAAAACGGCCCTGCATAGCCAAGACCTGTTTTCCACCCAGCTTTCCACAGATAAAGTTGCCTTTATGGCCTGCCACCGTGGAACGCACAAAATGGGGGATTTCCGCATAAGGCACGACAATAGGATCCTCAATCTGATCGGCCAGCGAGCCTAAGCCGCTTCCTAAGATTATGGCCGTACGAGGATTCCCTTGCAAGCGGCTTCTCAGATAAGCGGCTGCCTCCTGATAATGTGCCGTAGGTATCATCTCCATAGTTATTCCTCCTATCTTTTTCGTTTTATCAAATCATACGCCAAGGCCGCCGTGCGCTCCATGATCTCCTCCTCGCCAGGCACCCGACGGTTCTCCATCAACACCTGGCCATCGCAAATCACCGTATCTACGCAGCTGCCATTGGCCGCATACACCAAATTAGACACAAAACTGAAATTCGGCGTAAAGGCCGGAATCTTCAGGTCGATCAAGCACAAGTCAGCCAAATAACCCTCAGCCACCTTGCCCGCACGCAACCGCAAAGCCTCCGCTCCAATCGAAGTGGCCGAAGCAAACACCTCCTCCGCCTTCATGGCTTCCGGATCGCCTCGCCACACCTTGCCAAGCAAGGAGGCCAGCTTCATAGCCTCGATCATATCCAAGTTGTTAGACGACGAGCAGCCATCTGTGCCCAATCCCACCAAGATGCCCTTCTCGCGCATCTCATGATACTTGAACCGATAGCCCGAAGCCAGCTTCATGTTTGAAGCTGGGTTGTGAATCACCTTCACGCCCGCGTCAGCCAACATCTGAATCTCCTCTTCATCCACATAGATGCCATGCGCAATCACCAACCGGGGCGACAAAACGCCCAACTGGCGCAGGTAGCGCACGGGAGAAAGGCCAAACCGACGAATCGAATCGGCCACCTCGCCTTCCGTCTCCGCCAGATGCAGGTGGATCAACTGGTCGTACTCCTTGGCAAACGCATCACACCATTGCAGCAACGCCCCCGACACCGTATAGATCGCATGGGGGCCCAGCGCCATTTGGACACGGGAGCCATACCGTCCAACTTGCGTCAGCAACTTCTCGTTCGACTGCTTACAACGCTCCGTCAGCTCCGGATTAAACTGATCTAAACAGGCTCCACACAAAAGGGCTCTTAGGCCCATCTCTTGCGTAGCCTCAGCGATCGCCCCAAAATGGAAATACATATCCATGAAAGAGGTCGTTCCGCTCTTGATCATCTCCAGGCAGGCCAGCTTCGTGCCCCAATAGACATCCTCGTGGGTCAACTTCGCCTCGTTAGGCCAAATACGCTGCTCCAGCCAAGGCATCAACGGCATGTCATCGCCAAAGCCGCGGAAGAGCGTCATGGCGGCGTGGGTGTGGCCATTCACCAAGCCGGGGATCACCGCCTTGCCTGCTCCCGAGATCACTCGGTCGGCCTCGACTGGCAACGATTGCCCGATCTGGCTGATCCGATTGCCCTCAATCAGGATATCCACCAAACGCCCCTCCAACAGGACTTGCTGAATCAATATACGCATATTGACCCCTTATTATTTATAGATGCGATAGAACTCGGCTACCGACTCGATGCCTTTGTAGAAGATGTCCAGTTCGTGGCTCTCGTTGGGCGAATGGATCGCATTCTGCTCCAAGCCGAAGCCCATCAAAACGGTCTTGATGCCCAGCACTTGCTCGAAAGTCGAGATGATAGGAATACTTCCTCCACGGCGAACCGCCAACGGCTTCTGACCAAAAGCGACACTCATGGCCTGCTCGGCTGCCTGATAAGCGGGCAGGTCGATCGGACAAACATAGCCCAGACCGCCATGGCTTGGAGTCACCTTCACACGCACGTAAGGCGGTGTGACACGAGCGATATAATCAATAAAGAGCTGGTTGATCTTTGCGGGGTCCTGATGCGGCACCAAACGCGCCGACACCTTCGCATAGGCCTTCGAAGGCAAGACGGTCTTGCTGCCCTCGCCGGTGTAACCTCCCCAAATGCCACACAGGTCGAAAGAGGGGCGGCAGCTGTTGCGCTCCAACGTCGAATAGCCTTTCTCGCCAAAGAGCGCATCTACATCGATCGCCTTCTTATACTTCTCCTCATCAAAGGGGATACGGGCGATCATCTCGCGCTCAGCGGGCGACACCTCCTCTACATCGTCATAAAAACCGGGGATCGTGATGCGGCCGTCGGCATCGGTGATGTCGGCCATCAATTTACACAACACATTGATAGGGTTAGCCACGGCACCGCCAAAGTGGCCCGAGTGCAAGTCTCTATTCGGTCCCGTCACCTCCACATCCCAATAGGCCAAGCCGCGCAAGCCTGTCGTCAGCGAGGGCGTCTCCTTGCTCACCATGCTGGTGTCCGACACCAAGATCACGTCGGCCTTCAGCAGCTCCTTGTTCGCCTGGCAAAAGGCCTCCAAACTGGGCGAGCCAATCTCCTCCTCGCCCTCGAAGATGAACTTCACGTTACACTTCAGCAAGCCCTCGTGGATAGCGGTCTCGAAACCCTTCACCTGGATCATGCCCTGCCCCTTATCGTCGTCGGCTCCACGTGCCCAAATGCGGCCCTCGCGAATCTCCGGCTCGAACGGGTCGCTTTTCCAAAGCTCCAGCGGCTCAGCCGGCTGCACATCATAATGCGAATAGACAAGCACCGTGGGAGCGGCGGGATCGACCATACGCTCGGCGTAAACCACGGGGAAACCCTGGGTAGGCATCACCTCGGCCCGATCGGCTCCCGAGGCGCAAAGCAGCTCGGCCCAACGCCGTGCGCAAGCCAGCATATCAGGCTGATGCTCCTGTTTCGCACTGATTGATGGAATACGGATGAGCGAGAAAAGCTCCTCCAAGAAACGGTCTTTATTAGACTCGATATACGTTTTTACTGACATAAGTTTTTCTTGTTTAGCTATTATTAGATTTACTCCGCAAACTTACGAAAAAAATCCAACAATCGCCAACAGAAAAACACTATCCTTCCTTCTGCTCTGCGGCAGCCGCCAACGCTTTCCAAAGCGGGTCGTTGGGCACAGGGGCCTCGATGCAGAGGGATTGCTTCGAAACGGGGTGGATCAGAGCCGCGCTACGGGCATGCAGACTGATTCCGCCATCCCGATTGGAGCGATCGAAGCCATATTTCAAGTCGCCCTTGATGGGGCATCCCATGTGGGCCAACTGGCAACGGATCTGATGGTGTCGGCCTGTCTTCAGGTCGACCTCCAAGAGGTAATAGCGGTCGGAGCGTGCAATTACCTTATAATGCAGGACGGCCTTCTTGGCGTTTGGGCGCTCCGTGTCGTACGCATAGCTCTTGTTCTGCTTCTCGTTGCGCACCAACCAGTTCACCAACTCATCCTCCTGCTTTGCGGGCTTCTCTTTCACGATGGCCCAATAAGTCTTCTTCACCTGTCCCAGGCGAAACATCTCGTTCAAGCGCGACAGCGCCTTGCTTGTCTTCGCGAAAAGCACCACGCCGCTAACCGGCCGATCCAGTCGGTGCGTCACGCCCACAAAGACATTCCCGGGTTTCTGATACTTCTCCTTCAGCCAAGCCTTCAGCAGCTCCGAAAGAGGCGTATCGCCCGTCTTGTCGCCTTGCACAATCTCGCGGCAGGTCTTATCCACCGCTATCAGGTGATTATCTTCGTAAATAACTTCCACTGTTCAAACTTGATTATGAATTATAGATGGAGCGACGCCTGTCAACCACGCGCCCCGCCATCTATAACCCTTTATTCTTGACCCTCGGCCGGCCGATTACATGTTCATACCACCATCAACCTGGATCACCTGGCCCGATACGTAGGCCGACATGTCGGATGCCAAGAAGGTAGCGATGTTAGCCACGTCCTCCACCGTACCACCACGGCGCAAAGGAATCTTCTTACACCACTCAGCCTTCACCTCGTCAGAGAGCTTAGCGGTCATGTCGGTAATGATGAAGCCCGGAGCGATAGCGTTCGCACGGATGCCACGAGAGCCCAGCTCCTGCGCGATAGACTTCGCCAAGCCGATCATACCAGCCTTCGAAGCGGAGTAGTTGCACTGACCCGCATTGCCATGCACGCCGACTACTGACGACATGTTGATGATGCTACCCGCACGCTGCTTCATCATCACCGGAGAAACCGCATGGATGAAGTTGAAAGCCGACTTCAGGTTCACGTTCAACACAGCGTCCCACTGGCCCTCGCTCATGCGCATCATCAAGCCATCCTTCGTGATACCCGCGTTGTTCACCAAGATGTCGATGCGACCGAAATCCTTCACGATCTCAGCCACAACATTGTGTGTATCCTCAAAATTAGCCGCATTCGAAGCGTAACCCTTGGCCTTCACGCCTAAAGCCTCGATCTCCGCCTGAGTGGCCAAGCCATTCTCGTCGATCGTCAAATCAGTAAACGCGATGTTCGCACCCTCCGACGCGAACTTCAAGGCAATCGCCTTGCCAATACCACGGGCAGCACCTGTAACTACGGCCACCTTTCCTTCCAATAATTTCATACTCTATATTCGTTAATTGATTGAAATAAAACTATCCTTCTTTATTATTCACTCTTATACCGTTGAATATCAAATTGATCACATTCTCGCGCCGCTTAATGCGCTGGCTGATGTTGTCGCCCATCACCCCACGGATGTAAGGCACCTCCAAGCCCTTCAGCGCATGATGCAGCACCAAAGCGGTTATATCGGTATCGGGCATTCTGAAAACGCCCTCGCGCACACCGTCGTCCAGTATGCCCTTGAGCATCTCTATCTCGCGCAAATCGAAACTTTTCCGCACCTTCTCCACACGCCAAATGTCGCGAAAAAAGGTGGCGCGAAGCGTCCCGTTCCGAAAAACAATCGCCTTCACCGCGTCCAAGCGCGCATAGATAAACGCGATCAATTTCTCATCGGCAGGGATCTCTCTCGCGGTTACCTCCATCAATACCTTATAAAGCTGGTCTAACTCCGATTCCACCACCGCCAGGTAGATTTCGTTTTTGCTTTTAAAATAGGTATAAAGCGTGCGGCGACCTTTGCAAGAGGCCTGTGCGATGTCGTTCATAGTGGTGTTATCCACTCCCATGCGGGCAAACAACTGTCTGGCCACATCCACTAACATATCCCGTGTCTTAGAAACTGTCGTCGGCATGAATTGCACATTTTATTGTATTTTGTGCGCAAAGTACTCAAAAAAGATTGTATCTACCAAGCATATTAAAAAAAAACTGCCAGAATTTTGTTTATTCAAAAACTATTTCTACCTTTGCACTCGCAATCGAGAATGATCGCAACGACATCGCGGAGTGGAGCAGTGGTAGCTCGTTGGGCTCATAACCCAAAGGTCGTAAGTTCGAGTCTTGCCTCCGCAACAACACAAAGGCTGTTTCTTTCGAAGAGACAGCCTTTTCTTTTTTTTCATGCGCTCGCTCCCCACCTCGCCATCCAGCAGACGGCGCACAGAATGCAGCTTTTTTTTATGCCAATCTCATTGAAAAAAAAGCCTTTTGGAGGACCGTCCGGCTATCAGATATTGATTTTTTTTTTTGCATGCGCATATATATACAATACTTCGGTAAGAATTAGGCCAACCTAAGCGGCTTTTGCCGTAAAAAAGATGAGTTCTTTGAAAA
>CAKUZF010000011.1 GCA_934718155.1 uncultured Parabacteroides sp.
AAGACCATCCACCTTTACTTCCACCAATTTCCCTCGTGTGTCCTTGTACCATTTATAGAATATGTTATAAGGCACTTTGTTACGTGAACAGAACTGTTCAATGGAGATGCCATTCGGCTTTGCCTCCGTCTGGTACTGGAAATAGAATCTTTCCAAATCTTCGCTGCTGTACATAATTGTATGTTTAAAATTCAACAGCGAAGTTACTTCTTTCGAATTTAAGCCCTAATTTGAGTGCTTACTAATATTAGAAGTAAAACGTCTGTAATAAAATAGAAGACATATCATATATATTGCATCGCATATAACAGTTGTAACCAATGCACCCATTGTGTTAAAAAAGTATACTAGTACTGTGTATCCTATTACTTTAAATACTCCGTTTGCTATACTTGCATTTCTTATGTATTTACCTTTGCCATGCGACCCCAAATATCTATTCAGCATATCTCCAAATCCGTGCATACTAAATCCTAAAGCTAAAATTATAGCATAAGTTCCTACTTGTGCATACCGTTCTGAATATAAATAATACACTAAAGGTTTTATGCATAAAGCAAATATTAGACAAGAAGAAACAGTTAATACTACTGTTGCTTTCATTACCTTTAGGGGAATTCTATTTTGCTTTGCAAATTGTTTAAAATATGTTGTTCCTATAATAGATGGCAATGATTGTAAAGGGGTTGTTACTGTTAATGCTAATGTATAGAAACCTACTTCCGAATTATCAGCATTAAAGGCACCTAAAGAAATACCTGCTAAATAATTTGTTGCTACCATTACCAAGGATCCAACATATAATTGAAAACCATATTCTTTATTCTCTTTTAATAGTATTTTCCAGACTTTACTTATATCTTTGAATTGGGGATGTGTAGACCAAATAATTCCTATTAATACAATAGTTGCAATACCCCATTGAAGCAAAATCATTTTGGTAGAAGTCGCACCAGTATATTTATATAATAAGAATGCAACAGGAACATATATTAATGAAGGTACGAGTCTAGCTATAGATATTCTTGAAATCTGATTATCACCTTGTGCTGTTGTGTTCACATAATTAAGTAATAAGGGACTTATACATACGGGTACAGAAATCCAAAACAAAGAATCTAATCCCTTTTTATCTTCATGAATAAACCCACATACCAAACAGCTAATCATTAATATAAATGAGGTAACAATAAGTACTAATACCATGCAACCCTTTATTTGTCGACTTTCTTCTTTATCTCTTGCTAAGGCTAATAGTCTACTTCCTGATTGAAAATATCCTAGAAGTAATAATGATGAAATAAAGTTAATAATATTCTGAACATACCTTACATCACCATAAACTGAAGGGTTAACATAATGCGTATTAACAATAGATGATATAACTCCAAGAAAGACACCAACTAACGTAGTGATATACAGCAAAACAACTTGTCCTCTTTGTTTTGTTAAGTTTATTATCATAATTTCAAAGTATAATTTCAATATTTAATTGTTGTTCTATAAACTTAATTAAATTATTAGGACCAATCTTATGAAAGTTGGGATTCGTTTCGTAATATGGCTTTTCAATTCTATTCATAAAAGACATGTCTATATCTTTTGCAGAACTAAAAATAGATATATATTCTTTATCATAAAAATCACTGCTTGATAAGGATTGATTATTAGTGAGTAAATATTTATTATATGATATTGTCTCCCATAATCTATATGTATACCCCACAGCCCCAGATTGAAGTATTTCTAATATACAATTTGAACAACTTACTAATCGTAATACTTCATCATAAGATAAAATTCTATCAATATATTTTATCTCATTCGGATTTCTTTGCTTTTCTTTTGGAGCTTTCAGTACTATAAAATTGCATTTTAATCCATAAGATGACAATTTCTTATATATTTCAATAAGCAAATCCAAACGTCCTTTATATTTACCTATAAAGAAAACGTCACATTTATCAGCATTAGATATGGGCACAGAAATATGAGAAAACACTGTTGGATGATAAAGAAATCCATATTTTTTTGCTTCCTCTTTATCAAACGAAATAATAGCATCGCATTTATGCTTGTAACGCATAATGTCTATTGGCGAATCTTTATATATATCAATAAACGAAGAAACAATGTCTTGTAGAAACAAAACGACTTTTCCGTGTTTATAATGTTTTTTCAAATAATCAATTGTATGGATTGTTGAATCTATTGACAACCAATTCTGAAACACCAAAAATACTACATTAGAATCATTCTTCAAACCTTTTAAAAATAACTTATTCCATATAGTTTTAAATGGCAAATCTATAAATTTGTTTATCTTCGGCGTTAAATGAATTTTGTATACAATCTGAAGTATTTTGCTATGAGGCTTAAAGCCTCTAACATATCGTACTTTATCATTCAAAATATCACTATATGATAATTTATACAAATCCCAATCAGAGCCTAAGATAACTAGCTGAAAGCTATCCTTCATAACAAATATTTTATACGTTATTATATTTCTATCTGTTTATGTACATATTCTCATAATACTTCTGATAATCCCCAGAAGTCACATTCTCAAGCCACTCCTCATTATCAAGATACCATTTTACGGTCTTCTCAATACCTTCCTCAAATTGCAAACTTGGTTCCCATCCAAGTTCCTTTTGAAGCTTTGTTGAGTCAATTGCATAACGAGCGTCATGACCAAGACGGTCTTTTACGTATGTGATAAGGTTGAGGTCTTCACCTTCAGCACGACCAAGCAAGCGATCAACTGTCTTGATGACTGTCTTGATGATGTCGATATTCTTCCATTCATTGAAACCACCAATATTATATGTCTCAGCTATTTTACCCTCATGGAAGATAAGGTCAATAGCACGTGCATGGTCTACTACATACAACCAGTCGCGCACATTCTCACCCTTGCCATAAACCGGAAGTGGCTTGCGATGACGGATATTGTTGATAAAGAGAGGTATCAATTTCTCTGGGAACTGATAAGGGCCATAGTTGTTTGAGCAGTTGGTTACGATTGTAGGCATTCCGTAGGTATCATGGAAGGCACGTACAAAATGGTCGGAGCTTGCCTTTGATGCTGAATAAGGAGAATGAGGATTGTACTTGGTTGTCTCATAGAAGAAGTCCTCTCCGTATGCAAGGTGATGCTCCTCTGAACTTGCCTTTGTTGCAAATGGTGGCTTGATACCTTCTGGATGAGTCATCTGCAATGCTCCATATACCTCATCTGTTGAAATATGATAGAAACGCTTGCCTTCATACTTCTCTGGCAACGACTCCCAATAGAGCTTGGCAGCCTGAAGCAGAGTCAATGTGCCCATAACATTTGTACGAGCAAATGTGAATGGATCCTTGATGCTGCGATCAACATGACTCTCGGCTGCAAGATGAATGATGCCATCTACACGCTCATCCTGCATAAACTGATAGAATGCGTCAAAGTCGCAAATGTCCATCTTGGCAAACTTATAGTTGGGCTTGTCCTCAACGTCCTTGAGGTTGGCAAGATTGCCCGCATAAGTCAACTTATCAAGGTTGATGATTTTATACTCAGGGTACTTGTTTACAAAAAGTCTTACAACATGTGAGCCGATAAAACCAGCTCCACCTGTGATTACGATTGTGCGCTTATTTTGTGTCATATCTTTTTTATTATTAAAACTCTGGATAGAGATTCATATCTATAGAGAAAGGACTGTCGAAGTCTTTCAGAAGCTCATGCTTTGTGTCCTTCTCACTAAGGATGGCATTCTCTGTAGGAATCTGCCAGTCTATACCAAGACTGGCATCAAGGATGCTGATGCCACCATCTGCCTGTGGAGCATAGAAGTTGTCGCACTTATATTGAAATACAGCAGTCTCTGACAATACAGCAAAACCATGAGCAAAACCTCTTGGCACGAAGAACTGACGATGGTTGTCCTCTGTAAGCTCTACAGCCACATGCCGTCCATATGTAGGACTTCCCTTGCGGATGTCAACAGCCACATCAAGTACTCTGCCTTTTACGCAACGAACCAACTTGCTCTGTGTAAAAGGAGGACGCTGGAAATGCAAACCTCTCATCACGCCATAGCTCGACATGCTCTCATTATCCTGTACAAAGTTTATCTTTCGAACCTTCTCTTCAAACTCTCTCTGCGAAAAGCTCTCGAAGAAATATCCCCGGGCATCCTTGAACACTTTTGGCTCAATGATCACCACTCCATCTATTGCTGTCTTTATTACTTCCATCTTCTATTTTAGTTCTGTAAGTTGTTTATACATATCTTTAATGAGTCAGTCCAATAAGGCACTTTCACTCCAAATGTCTCCTTTATCTTGCTCTTGTCCAATACCGAATAAGCAGGACGCTTAACTGGGCTTGGATATTCTGCACTATAGCATGGATTAATCTCACATTCCTTATGACCGCTATACTCAGCTATCATCTTTGTAAAGTCGAACCATGAGCACACACCCTCATTTGAGAAGTGATATATGCCTGTCTTAGAATACTCTGACGAAGAGTTTTCTTTTTTATAGTCCTCTATAATCACCTCAATAACCTTGGCAAGGTCGTAGGCGTAAGTAGGAGTGCCACACTGGTCGAACACAACCTTTAATGCAGGCTTTGTTGCAGTAAGATTAAGCATAGTCTTACAGAAGTTCTTGCCAAACTCAGAGTAGAGCCAAGCAGTACGGATAATGACGTGCTTAACGTCTGTTGCTATTATCTTCTGTTCACCATGAAGCTTAGTTGTGCCATAAACACCAGTTGGAGTTCCTTTCTGCTCTTCCTTACAAGGAGTGTTATATGGTTCTTTACCAAATACATAATCTGTTGAAATCTGCACAAGCAAACCATTTGCCTCTTTCATAGCCTTGGCAAGATTCTCTGGTGCATCAGCATTCAGTTTTTCTGCAAGGGCTGCAAGTTTTTCGTCTGTCTCGCAAGCGTCCACATTAGTCCATGCAGCACAGTTGACGATAGCATCTACATTGTTCTCACTTACCATCTTTCGGATTGACTCCAGATCAGTGATATCAAGATAAGTCGTCTCGACACCTTCAACCTGGTTGACATCAGTAAAGACATAATTATCTTCAGTTTGCTCAGCTATGATACGCATCTCATTGCCAAGCTGTCCGTTAGCTCCTGTTACAAGTATATTCATTTTTATAACTATAAATTTGGATTTCCGGTCTGCTTTATCTCATCAATAACCTTAAGCAGATACTGACCGTATTGATTCTTAATCATTGGCTTTGCCAACTCACGCATACGCTCCTCGTCAATCCATCCCTGGCGATAAGCAATACCTTCAAGACAAGCGACCTTCAAACCCTGACGTTTTTCCAACACCTCTATATATGTAGATGCTTCTGACAAAGAATCATGTGTGCCAGTATCAAGCCAAGCAAAACCACGTCCAAGAGTCTGCACCTTAAGTTCATTATCACGCAAGAACCATTGGTTTACTGTTGTTATCTCATATTCTCCACGTGCCGACGGCTCTATCTTGCTTGCAACATCCACCACCTTATTTGGGTAGAAATAAAGACCAACTACAGCATAGTTGCTCTTTGGATGCTCAGGCTTCTCTTCTATTGATAGGCAATTACCTTCCTTATCAAATTCTGCCACACCATAACGTTCCGGGTCACTCACCCAATAACCAAATACTGTAGCTTTCTTCTCTTCCTCTGCAGCACGTACAGCCTCTTTAAGTTTAGCAGTAAAGCCTGATCCATGGAATATATTGTCGCCAAGAACAAGACATACACTATCGTCTCCAATAAAGTCCTTGCCAATAGTAAATGCCTGCGCCAGCCCGTCTGGAGAAGGTTGCTCGGCATAAGTAAAGCGTACCCCATAGTCAGAACCATCACCAAGCAGACGCTTAAAGCCTGGAAGGTCATAAGGAGTTGATATTATCAGTATGTCACGAATGCCAGCAAGCATCAGCACACTGATAGGATAATACACCATTGGTTTGTCATAAATAGGCATAAGCTGCTTGCTAATACCTTTGGTAATGGGGTACAAACGTGTTCCACTACCACCTGCTAATACTATACCTTTCATATTTTATTTTTTGTTAAAAAATGCGTTTTATGTTTATCTTGTTTATTATTGAAAAATTCTGCAAGATAGCCATATATTTATTAAAGACACTTGCATCATTAACGAAAACATTTTGTGGCTTAATACCTAATATTTCCATATTAGAAGGAATATTCTTTATCATCTTAAATCTTTCGATAGGACACTTGTGTTTTCTTTCCCAAGTTTTATTCTTTTGAGGTTTAAGCCACTCAGATCCAATCTCAGACATTGAATTATAGTACAATAACAATTGCTCATTATCATTTAATTGGGCTCTTAGCTGTTTTGCATAAGTATACCTCTCTGATTCTTTAAGAGACTTCTCATTCTCCAACATTTTTACCATTTGGAATAGATGTCTGAAATAATGACCAAGAAGAACATTGTGCGACGAAATGGTAAAATAATTATAATTCAACAACCGTTTAATCTCTGATTGTATTAGAGTTTCTTCTTCGTTTGCATGATAAAGAACATAATCATCGGAACCATAGAAGAAATATCCATAAGAAAGTTTCATCTCGAACAATAGTCGCTTTACATCATCTTTTAAATAATTCTTTATGGTCTCAGTTTTAGTACAAGATAATATGTTCCTACAATATAAATCTATTAATTGGTACACTTGTGTATATTCTCTTATTAATTCAGCAAAGACCAGTCTACCATTTAGTGTTACACCCCCACTCTTTTCTAAGCTCAACTCTGATACATTTTCTCTGTGTAGATGTAACATTTCGTAGAAACTCTGTGCAAATCGATCACGTGTGTTTTGCATTTCTTGCTCACGCAATGTTACTATTACCAATAGTGCACCTGCTAATGTAAAAATTGTACCTATGGTACCACCTACAAAATCTCCAATATTGCCTGTTAACGGCATGTCTGGTGTCTGCCCTTCAGGAGTTAAAATTATATTATGAGTACATAAAAAATTCCAATAATATAATAATGTACATATTCCAGTAACAATAACAAGTATTGAAAGGATTCTTAGAAAAGTAGTCATTAAATGAATATATCTATATTTTCAACCAACAAAGGACTAATGCTAAGCGAACTCATATCAGTATCAAAATGAGTAAGCAGCATTTCTGCAAAGCGTCCAAGGAAAACTCCGTATATAACCTTTGTCATCTTTTGTTGCTTAGATTCTATAATCCCAAAATAAAGCGAGTCTGGTTCTTCTTTTTTTATTAATGGTGTAACCCAAGCTTTCCCAACCCATTGTTCTTGGGTTGGTGAGAAGTCACCATCATTGTCTAAGAACCAAGTAACAATAACTTTATCCCCGATGGCTTTCTTTATTTTATTCAACAAACCTTCAGGATTATTTGTTTTTATCTGTATCATTTTCTGATGCCTTTTTTGTATTATCTTTATTTGCTTTACAAATCTCCTTCGGATTAATATCCGTTAAAGCTTCAATTTCATCCTTTAGAGGAAGAAATTGATTGAAAAGGCTAATATACGCACGACCTATTGCACCATGAAACAGTATCATTTTCGGAGAATTTGTACCACACTCTATAATATGATTGCGTGTTATTCCTGGGTAATCATCTATATAATAGATCTCTTTAATACCTAACTGATACGCTTTTTTTCCGCACAATTCACAACAACTTGAAGTTGTAAAAAGACGTCCACCTTCTATTCCACTTGAACCATATTTAGACAACTGAAGTATTGCATTCTCTTCCGCATGCAAGCTTCTTGTATGTACCTGATTTTTATGTTCATCTTCTACTACATTATGAATATCCTTAAAGCAATAAGATAATGGTAAACCGATTACACCATCATGACATTGACATGATTCATATGCCGCATACAGTTTTTTTACACCAACTGAAAATTTCTTGTTTGTTCTCTCGTAATTACTGTATGCATTATCATCTTCTTGATTATACAGATCCGTCAAG
This sequence comes from uncultured Parabacteroides sp., assembly GCA_934718155.1. Lineage (GTDB taxonomy): Bacteria > Bacteroidota > Bacteroidia > Bacteroidales > Tannerellaceae > Parabacteroides. The sequence goes on from CAKUZF010000011.1 coordinate 8,029, forward strand.
CTACGTAAATTACATGGGGTCTGACCTTGCGGAACTGTATTCCAGCCAATAGATCTTACAGAAAAATCACTGTTTGTCACAACAGCTCCAACCTGCCTTGATAAACATCCAGAATTTAATTTAGCGGTATATGCTATTTGCATCGTTCTCTCTATTGGAGAAGGTGGCACCAAACCAGGATGTCGCATTAATGAAAGATAAGTCAAAATCTGATTTACAAGTTCACGGTTACGGCTTACTTCTACACCATTATGGGTAATATGAATATCCGATAGCTCTATACACTTGTTAATATCTATCTTGGAATAAGAATCCCTAAAATCTCGTTTCGCAGATTCTTCCTTATCCAATTCCTCAATTTCTTTAATATCAAATCCTCGTTCTACTAACTTCTGCCTTCTAATTTGCTCATCGGTATTGATGGACATAAGATAAAAAGAAGAATAACGCTCTCTAAAGTACAATATCTCGTATGGATTACGAAGAGCATCTATTACTATATGTGTATAGTCTTGCTTATGCTTTCTAATCAATTTTATAAAACGATTGATTTTCCTTGCTAAACACGCTGGTGCTTTTTCACTATCAATATTATCAGAGTTTTCAAGCACAGAGTCATAACGCCTAATATTATTTCCCCAACGTTGCAGAATATCTGACAGAATGGCTCTTGACTCCTTTTGAAGGGTTTCTGTTATAACTCTTCTAAATTCAGGAATGTCTTTAGTAATAAGATCTATGTATTTTTGTTCTTCATCAAAACTCTTCTTTTCACTAAAGTTATCAATATAATTCTCACATTCAAGCACTAAGTTATGAAGGTCTTCAAATTGTGCCTCATGCTCCTTTATCGCTTTTTCTATTGTTTTGTCGTTCTCACTTCTATCACTCATTTTAAGCTTTTCTGCTGTTCCGTGAGTACTGATTTCCTTAACAAAAACATCAAAATTCGATTTTAATGCATAATAATATATCACGTCACTTGCCTTTATTGAAATAAACGGATGCCAATGTTCCCTCATATATTTATATACGATACGGCTCTTTCGGCTGTCGTTATCCCAAACAGAATCATTGATGTCTTTATGTTTGGACTTGAGTTTATTAAAATCTTCTGTGCATAAGATATCTGCAACTGTAGTACAACCACTACCTGTTCGACCTGTTAATCCTATCAACAGAAAATCTCTTCTAAGTTTGTATATTTGCTTTATTACGGACATAAGCTATGAGTTGAATTTGTTATTTGGTTAGTAATCATTTTGGGCATAGCCGTATCTCATTCTTAAAATAATTGTTAACAGAAAGAGCTTATACAACTTACTTTTTTATTTCTGTTTCAAACGCACCCACTATTGCCTTCTCATATAGAGATTCTCCACATTCAGGACATAAAACACAATCGTAAACACGCATAGGACTCCCATCATTCTCTTCTTTTATAATGACAGTAGCTCCACATTTTGGACATGTCATTTCAAATTGATTTCGAATTGAACCTCTCATAATAACACTTGATTTAGAATAATGTAAACCGCCAATACAGCGTACCACTTTTTCGTAAGCACTCAATTTGGGGCATACCCCTTTCTATAAGCACTTTTACTAGTGCTTATAGCTGAGTTGTTAAAAATTCGACTTGTTTATTAACTGTTGACTGATGGCTATCCGATTGTTCTGGTTGCAAGCCAAAGAATGTTGTTCACATTAGGATAAACCGTCTTGATCTCCATACAGCTTTCTCATAAAGGACATCATTCTCAAATCTTTTGCCGACGGACCTTTCTTGCCTTGCAAGGCGAGGTCGAGATAGAGCTTATAGTCTGTGGATAAGGCATTGCGAAGCTCAGAGGGCATAAGCATGCGCCATTCGTTGTTCTCGTTATCACAATAGGTCACGACCAGGAAATACTTCTGGAGAATATAAGGTGTCTTGCGTTGCTTGCGGACCACATAAGTATTGTTGTCGCCAGCAACAAACTCATCTATAATCTGAAGCTCTGACTTGCTTAAACGACTGAGTATCTCGATGGGGTTGTCTATAACCTCGTTGGCTAAGCGGCGAGCGGTCTCGTCTTTCTTTAGATTCGGGCTTACATAAAGATCGAATTTCTTGCATACTTTCAGCATGTTGACTTTCGTCGTAGAGTTAAATATCTGCGAAAGGTAGATGCCGTCGGCAGTATAGGTTGCGTTTGGTAATGTGACCATATGAAATGCTTTTCTTTTAGGCATTGTTTTCATTCATGTACTTTGCATACCACTCCGCAAACCGTCTCAACCCTTCTCTCAGGCTGGTGTTTGGCTTGAACCCAAAGTCTTGCTCCAATGGTGTTGTATCAGCATAAGTCACTGGCACATCACCAGGTTGCATAGGTACAAGTTCCTTATGTGACTCGAAGTCATAATCCTTAGGGAGCACTCCCGCACGAACAAGCTCCTCTTGCAGGATCTGCACGAAGTCGAGCAGGTTTTCTGGAGAGTTGTTACCTATATTATATACCTTATGGGGCGGGATGGGAAGTCCGTCCTCGCCATTCTGCTTCTCAGGGGCATGTTGCATGATGCGTACCACGCCCTCCACGATATCATCTACATAGGTGAAGTCACGTTTGCAGTTGCCGTAGTTGAAAATCTTGATAGTCTCACCTTTAACAAGCTTGTTGGTGAAGCCGAAGTAGGCCATGTCGGGACGACCAGCAGGACCATAGACTGTGAAGAAGCGCAAGCCTGTAGAAGGAATGTTGTAAAGCTTGCTGTAGGCATGCGCCATCAGCTCGTTGCTCTTCTTCGTGGCCGCATAGAGGCTGACGGGGTTATCCACCTTGTCGTCTGTGGAGTATGGAACTTTCTTGTTGCTGCCATATACAGATGAAGAGGAAGCATATACAAGGTGCTCTACTTCATGATGACGGCATGCTTCAAGGATGTTGTAGAAACCAATGAGGTTGCTCTGGATATAAGCATCGGGATTGGTGATGCTATAACGAACACCTGCCTGAGCAGCAAGGTTTACAACAACTGATATCTTGTTTTCGGTGAAGATTTTTTCTACGGCTTCTTTGTCGGCGATAGAGGCGTGAACAAAAGCCCAGTCCCGTTCCAAAGCCTCTATTTCTTTTAAACGTTCATACTTGATGTTAACATCATAGTAATCGGTAATAGAATCAATACCTATCACTTTAATGTTCTTCACATCGTGGAAAAGACGTTTTACGAGGTTGCTGCCAATAAAGCCAGCGGCACCTGTCACGAGGACAGTCTTGCCTTCAAGATTTATATTATAATTTACCATATTCTTAAGTTTTGAATGTTGAGTTATTCGCTACTACGCATGCAATTGTGAGTTGTCGTATGCGTTGGCGGATGAAGCCGACTTCATAGCCCTACGAAGTCAACTTACTTTGCCAACGAAGCCGACTTCATCGGGCGATGAAGTCAACTCCATTTTTGAGAGGGGATGTTTATACGTTTTTCAGACTCTTATTGCGCATGGTGTAATGGTCGCCTACTACGTAATCACTCTCGTCGAGTTCGGAAGTAATGTAGGAGGTGGTGTAAATGAGCTGATAGGAGTCTGTAGGGTACGACTTCAAGCGTTCGATTAGGGTGTGCTGAAATTGCTGGGCACGCTCCTTCTCTATTCCCTTATCCTCCATGTTGTCGGCAAAGATGAAGTGCGGATAGCGCATCCAGGGGATGTCGAGAGAGGCGAAGAAGAGGGAGAAGCGAGCCACTATCTTCAAGAAGAAAGCCGAGGAGGCACTATACTTGGAGTACTTGTCGGAAAGATAGACGAGGTTGTTGGCAAAATCGACGTGGAAGTCGGAGGGGCGTGAATTAACGAAATCGCGCTGACGTTCCTTGTCGTGTTGCAAGAAATAGACTCCGTGCTCCTGTATCTTGGTCCGCACCTGGGTGCGACGCCTCTCTTGACCAGCTGTCTTGGCTTGTATCAAACGCTCCTCATGCGAAAGGTCGGACTCGAGCTGCTCCTTGCGCACTATGAGTTGCTCGTAATAGTCGGCTCGCTCCATCATATCGTACAACTGCAGGAGTTCGCCATTTGCCATTCCCTTATTATATATAAGGTCTTCAATTTCTTCCTCGGCTGTGCTGCGCACATTGTCGAGCATCTGGTCGAGCCGCTTGCGGGCGCTGCGATACTTGCGACGAAGGCTAAGGCGATGGGTCTTGAGCTGGTCGAGCCGCTTAATGTCCTGCTCAAGAATGGATGCTGACTCCTTGATCTGAAACGACAGTTCGGCAATGAGTCGCTTTGCCTGGGTTATGCCCAACTTGTCTTCTATGGGCGACTTGCATAGGCGGCATGTGCCTTCGGGCACATCCTTTTGCAACGGCGAGAGGCATTCGGGACAATACTCCAACTGCAGGTTGCCGAGTATCTGACGGGTGGAGACTGAATTCCGCAGGGCTTTCTGCTTACGCTGAAGCTCGTCGATGAACATCTTTGTGTCCTCTATCTCGTGAAACAAGATAGCCTCGTCGCGTTCTGCCTCGTCCAAATCGTGGGCAAGCTCCTTAACAAGCTGCATCTGTTGCTCTGTCTCCGACTTGCGACGCTTGTTGACTTTCTCGCCTTGACGTTTGCGATGGATGTCTTCGTCAAATTGCTCTATTTCAAGACGTTTCTGTTTGATGAGCGACTCTATATGTTCCTTGGAACGCTGGCCCCTCGGGAGTGACGATTCTACAGAACGGATATCGGACTTTATCTCGGAGATGGCGCTCTCAAGTTCTTTCTTCCTGAGTTTGGCGGTATAGAGCTCGGAGTCGAATATGCCAAGCAGAAGGTCGGCTACTGCCTCACGGGTGGTTTGCTTGTCAAACTGCTCGTAATAGAACAACGAACCGGTAGGCGACTCCTGGTCGATATAGAGCAGACGGAGCAGCTGGTGCATAGTTATGTTGCTGTCGTCTTGCACTATAGGCATGCCCATAACCTCGAACAATTCGTTGGAGAAGCTTCGCTTGTTGGGCGTTGTGCTATAGCCGAAGTAGTTCGACTCGCAATTGGAGGCAAGCGCTTGGTCGATGCTTCCCCAGTAGACGGTCATTCCGCGCTTGGGGAGGACACGTCCCTCATCGTCCTTTTCTATAAGGCGTGAGAGGGTGAGCACGGCTCCGTCTATTTCCACCTCGACCATTACGCACGAACAGCTACGGGCTTGGGCCACGAAATTGGTGTATTCGCCACCGAGAGCATAGAACAGCAAGTGGGTGATTGTAGACTTGCCGCTACTGTTCTCGCCACGGATGATGTTGACCCCATGATGGAACGGCTCATCGTAGGCTACAAGTCCGCCTTCGGTGAGAACATACAGACGATTGACAAAGAGATTAGCAGCCATCGTATTTTGATTCTATTAGTTTGGTGCGATGTTTCAGTCCGTCTACTCCGTTAAGGGGCGTGTTGCGGAAGGACAGCATGAGCCACGACAAGACGTTGGCATCTTCAGGCGACATTTCGTCGAGCTGCGACATGACCTGCTGCATCTTATCAGCGTCGGTGACTGCCACCTTCTGCTGGAGCAGCATTTCGGGATTGATGAATCCGTAGCTTGCCAAATGGCTCAAGGCTATCATCTGGTAGGGACGCAACCGCTCGAAGATGCGACGGCTGTTGGATATATAGTTGTATGGGGTGAACTTGCCGGGGATGTACTTCCTGCGCGAGTCCTTCAACTGCTTCTCGTCGCTCTTCAGGCTGATCTTGTTGGCCTGATATGGAAACAGCAGATAGAAGTCGTAGATGCGCAGGCGGTCTACCTCAACCGTGTCGTTGCCATCAAAACGCTTCAGGATGTAAAGCATGCGATAAATGGTGTGAAAGGGGTCGAATGCGGGTACGTACATTGTTGTATGCGTTGATGGCTGTTAATAATATTTCCAATTGATGTGGCAGTTGCCCGTGAGATAGTAGAGCATGCCAAATATGTCGTCCTCGGTATAGCAGAGATGGCGGTCGCATGAGCCATTAGCGTTGATCTCGTCTACTATCGGCTGGACAACCATTTCGTAGACCATCTGTCGGGTCTCGCTAAGCGGCTTGCTCTCAATGTTAGGCAATATATAGGTGTCGAAACGATTGCATAGCTTGGCAAACAGATATCCGTCGATGAGCTGGGCTGACTCATAATACTGGAAGCGCGTTGACTTCTTGGCATAATACATCTTCAATCGTCGTGCCTTATCAATAGCCGACTGTGAGAAGCCTCCATCCTTGAGTTTTGCCTCCAAGCCTATTGTATGGGGCAACTTGGTGCGGTAGCGCTTGATGTCGTCGAGTTTCTTCTGTAGTCGTATGTCGTTTTTGATTTCCTCATTCAACCCTAGGAACCATCCTTCAAGTCGACTCTCGGATTGGGTGTAGTAATTGTTTACTTCGCAGGCGTTAGGATTGTAGTTGTCTACCTTACGTATATTCGTATCATTAAAACTGTTGCCAGTACCAGGATTTCCTTTTACATTTAAGTTTATTTCCATGGCAAAGATCTGTTTTTGTTATTGACAGGTCATCATCGAAAACTATCGCAGCAAGGCTTTCACATGCTTGACCAATCGTTCATCGGCAGGCTCCTTGGCAAGTTGTCGGCGCACAGAGTGCTCCTTGTCGTCTTCAAGGGCAATGGTAAGGGTGGTGGCATTCGTTTCGGAATAAAAACCAGCATTACACATTATATGTATTATATTAGCCACAAGGTTGCGATTGAACAATGTGTCCTTCTGTTTGCCAGGACTAAACACAAGGCTTTCAACCTCTGGAATATCGAGTACAGAACGCCATGTGCTCTCGTAGCGGTTCTTCCACTTATCGGCAACATACTTCTTTATGCGCGACACATATTCCATTATCTCATCCTTGCGCTGTTCACGCTCGGCGTCGGTAATGTTATTGTCGGCGCTGGAGGAAGCCTTCGGCCTGTCGCCATAATTATAGTTGATGACGGTGGTGGCGTTGGGATTGTAGTTCTGCACAGTGCCTATATGTACCTCCTGAAACGTGTTTCCTGTACCGGGATTGCCTGTTATTTCGACTTTCATAATGGTTTCTTATTTAGGTTGTAACTAACTGTATTTCATTCTGAAAGAAAGAAGAAAATTGCGCCGTTGTTTCTTCCTTGCTTTCGCCTCTTGGATGTAGCAACTTTGCATCGCAGTCAAGAAACAAATACAAGTTGCCGGGCGCAACGACTGCTTGCGTAAGCACCAAGTCCCACACCGGCGATGGGCGTAGAGATATGATAAATTATAGTGTGTACATGCTTGCCAATCCTATTGACGAGAGCAAACCGTCGAAAGCGTATGCCAAGGCGCAAGTGAAAGAGGTAATGTCGTTTCGCGACTTTGTCAATCACATCTCGAATCATGGCGGATACAAGCGCGGCCAGGTGAAGGGTGTGTTGAGCGATATGTGCTCTTGCCTCGTGGAGCAGTTGCTGGAGGGCAAGAAGGTGATGCTTGATGAGCTGGGCAACTTCTGGCTGTCGCTGAGCAGCGAGGGAGCGGAGAGTTGCGAGGCGTTTACTGCGAAGAACATCACAGGAGTGAACATCATCTTCTCTCCGGGCGAGGACTTCGAGAACTTGCTTTCACGTGCCTCGTTTAATCCTGTGGCAAGTCGTGCGGCTCAAAACGCTACGCTGAAGGCGGAGAAGTCGAACGAGAAGACGGTGGACCTTGAGGCAGCGAAGAAAAAGAACAACACTTCGTCTAGCGGTGCTGACAACAGTGGCAAGCCTTCTACTCCTAACGGTGGCGGCTCTGACAGCGATAACCCATCCACTCTTTAGCAGACAAGCCCTATTGTCCGGGGTTCGACATGGCGGCCTATCGCCGTTGCCTCCCCTGAGCAATCAAGATCCCCTCTTATCGGCGATGAGCTGAATGCTATGGGGATCGACCGCAATGGCAGCCGTCAGGAGACCGGGCAGGTCGAGCAGCAGGCGCTTGACACGCGAGCCCCGACGGCTCCATAGGCGGCCTTCGGTGCCGCTGAGGGGTCCATCCACCATACGTATCTGCTTACTGAAACGAGCGGGCGACGCCTCTTCGGGCTTCAGGAAGTCTACCTCGCAGGACTGACTGACGGCACGGAGGAACTGGCTCATCCGCTCGTTGTCGATTTTCAGCGGATCGTTTTGCTTGCAGCCCTTCACGTAGCAATATTGCAAGGTGCCGATCGATCGGACGATGGGATCTAATTGCGCACGGGTGGCCCTCACGAAGACCAAGTCGGGCAGGAAAGGCTGATTGGCGGGTTGCTGGATGGGTGTGAAGACGCATCCCCCCAATTGATAGCGTTCTTCCTGCAATTCTTGATAGGCTCGCTTCTTGGCATTAGGCCGTTTTAGGTCGCGCAAGACGTACCAAAAAGAAGGCTCGGAATTTACCATTATTTCAGTTCAGACAAAATTTATGAATCCTGCTTTGTCGCATATCTTCTTATGCAATAGGCAGTTACGAAGGTGTGTCGAAAAGTTCGTTATCTTTCTCTTCGGGAGAGAGGGGAGGCGATTGGTAATAGATTGAAAGCGAAGTGGATATGCTGTCGCTGAAGCAAAAGGGAGCGATAAGCCTGCGAGAAGCGGCTAATAAGGAAATTTAAGGAAATAATAGAAGTGAAAAAAAAGGAGAAATATATAGGTCTTATATGCAATAAATTAGCTACCTTTACGGCATGAAAAAATCTCTCTCTCCCGAAGAGTGAGAGCACATTTCCCACCCGTTCAGGGATAAAAAAAGGGTGCCATCCGCAACGGATAGCACCCCGACATAAACAACTGGAAGAGGCACGCCTCGCCTATTTCACCACGCCCTTCTCCAAATACTCGGCCAAGTTGGTGCGCATAACGCCCGCGACATGATCGGCGGCCACCTTCTGCATATCGTGCGCCACCATGATGCGGACCAGCTCCTCGAAAGAGGTGCGCTGGGGATTCCAGCCCAACTGGGTGCGCGCCTTCGTGGGGTCGCCCCATAGATTGACCACATCCGTAGGCCGATAGAAATCTTCCGACACAGCCACGACCGTCTTGCCCGTCGCCACGTTGATGCCCTTCTCATGGATGCCTTCGCCCTCCCAACGCAACTCGATGCCCGCATAGCGGAAAGCTAAGGTAGCGAACTCGCGCACGGTGTGCTGCACGCCCGTAGCGATAACGAAGTCTTCGGGCTTGGGCTGCTGCAGGATTAGCCACATACACTCCACATAGTCTTTGGCATAACCCCAGTCGCGCAGCGAGTCCATGTTGCCCAAATAGAGGCACTCCTGCTTGCCCTGGGCGATGCGGGCGGCGGCAAGCGTAATCTTGCGCGTCACGAAGGTCTCGCCTCGGCGTTCGCTCTCGTGGTTGAACAGGATGCCCGAGCAGCAGAACATGCCGTAGGCCTCGCGATACTCCTTGATGATCCAATAGCCATAGAGCTTGGCCACGGCATAGGGGCTATAGGGATGGAAGGGGGTATTCTCGTTTTGGGGCACCTCCTCCACCTTGCCATACAGCTCGGAAGTGGATGCCTGGTAGATCTTGCAGTGCTGCTCCAGGTGGTTGGTGCGGACCGCCTCTAAGATGCGCAACACGCCCACGGCATCGACATTGGCCGTATATTCCGGCGCATCGAACGACACCTGCACATGGCTCTGGGCGGCTAAGTTGTAGATCTCGGTGGGTTGCACCTTGCCCACCAGCTTGACGAGCGACATCGAATCGCCCATGTCGGCATAATGGAGGTGGAAGTTGGGGCGGCCCTCCAGGTGGGCGATGCGCTCGCGATAATCCACCGAGGAGCGACGGATGATGCCGTGCACCTCATATCCTTTCGCTAAAAGGAACTCGCTCAGGTAGGAGCCGTCTTGACCGGTGACACCGGTAATCAATGCGATCTGTTTTGTCATGATTGTATCTTCTTATTTTTCTGATTATTTACTCATTGCGCCAAAGAGGCACGATACCACTCGAACAGGCGGCGCACGCCCTCGTCGATCTCAACCTTGTGGGTCCAGCCCAAGGCGTGCAGCTTATCTACGTTGGTCAGTTTGCGCAGGGTGCCGTCGGGTTTGGAGGCATCGAACTGGATGGTGCCCGTGAAGCCCACGGCCTTCGCCACCAACGCGGAGAGCGCACGGATGGAGAGTTCCTTGCCCGTGCCCACATTGACGTGGCAATTGCGGATCTCGCCCAAGGAGGGGATGGCTCCTCCCCGACCGGCCGAATGGTTGCGATCGACCACGCCATCGGCCCTGTTGCCATACTGCACGGAGGAGTACTTCTCTATGCCGATGATGTCGGCGAAATCGACATTTAAGAGCAGGTGTACCGAGGCATCCGCCATGTCGTCGCTCCACAGGAACTCGCGCAAGGGGGAGCCCGTGCCCCAAAGCGTCACCCGGTTCGAGTCTATACCATACTTATGCAGGACGCGCAGTATCTCCTCGTGTGAGGCGCGCCCGTCTACCCCCTCGACTGGACGTTTGTCGAGGTCGGCGGCGATGCGCCCCCAGTCGCCTTCGGCGATGAGCTTGGCCAGATAGACCTTGCGCATCATGGCGGGCATGACGTGGGAGTTCTCCAGATGGAAGTTGTCGTTGGGCCCATAGAGGTTGGTGGGCATGACGGCGATGTAGTTGGTGCCATACTGCAGGTTGTACGATTCGCACATCTTCAACCCCGCGATCTTGGCGATGGCATATTCTTCGTTGGTGTATTCCAGCGGGCCACTGAGCAGGCAGTCTTCGCGCATCGGCTGGGGAGCGCACTTGGGATAGATGCAGGTGGAGCCTAAGAAGAGCAACTTCCGCACCCCATGGGCATAGGCTTGGCTGATGACGTTGCACTGGATCATCATGTTCTGCATGATGAAGTCGGCCCGATAGAGCGAGTTGGCCATGATGCCTCCCACGAAAGCGGCCGCCAACACCACGGCCTCGGGGCGTTCCTCGTCGAAAAAGCGCTTCACGGCCTGCTGGTCGGTCAGGTCGAGCGTCTGATGGCTGCGCCCAACAAGGTTGGTATAGCCCCGATGAAGCAGGTTGTTCCAGATGGCAGAGCCCACCAGGCCCCGATGACCCGCGATATAGATCTTGCTGTTTTTATCCATACTATTTGAGATGAAACAGAAAAGGGCTGCTCAAATCCGGCAGCCCCTTCCTTCTACTTGATATTCTTGTTAAGCCCCCTGACTTATTTGATCATGTCGAAACCGGTGTAGGGCACCAATACCTTCGGAATGCGGATGCCCTCGGGGGTCTGGTTGTTCTCTAACAACGCGGCAACGATGCGCGGCAAGGCCAAGGCGCTACCGTTCAGGGTGTGGCAGAGCTGGATCTTCTTGTTCTCGTCGCGATAGCGGCACTTCAAGCGGTTGGCCTGATAGGTGTCGAAATTAGAGACAGAGCTAACCTCCAACCAACGCTTTTGCGCCTCGGAATAGACCTCGAAGTCGAAGCAGATGGCCGACGTGAAGCTCATGTCGCCGCCACAGAGGCGCAGGATGCGATAGGGCAACTCCAGCTTCTGCAGCAATCCCTCGACATGGTTGAGCATCTCCTGGTGAGACTGCTTGGAATGCTCGGGGGTGTCGATGCGGACAATCTCGATCTTCGAGAACTCGTGCAGACGGTTCAAGCCGCGCACGTCCTTACCGTAGGAGCCTGCCTCGCGGCGGAAGCACTGGGTGTAGGCGCAGTTCTTGATGGGGAGCTGCTTCTCGTCGAGGATCACGTCGCGATAGATATTGGTGACGGGCACCTCGGCGGTCGGGATGAGATAGAGGTCGTCGACCTCGCAATGATACATCTGTCCCTCCTTGTCGGGCAGCTGACCCGTGCCATAGCCGGAAGCGGCATTCACCACCGTAGGCGGCATGATCTCGGTGTAGCCTGCCTCGCGAGCCTGATCGAGGAAGAAGTTGATCAACGCACGCTGCAAGCGAGCGCCCTGTCCCTTATAGACGGGGAAGCCAGCACCCGTGATCTTCACGCCCAAGTCGAAGTCGATCAGGTCGTACTTCTTCGCCAACTCCCAGTGGGGCAACGCGTTCTTAGGCAGCTCAGTCTCCATACCGCCCATCTTCTCGACCACATTATCCTCGGCAGAGGTTCCCTCGGGCACCTCGTCGTAGGGCACGTTGGGGATGGTGTAGAGCAGCGCCTGCAAATCGGCAGCGGCTTGATCCATCTCGGCCTGCAGGCTCTTGCTGACCTCCTTGATGTCGGCCACACGCTTCTTCGCCGCCTCGGCCTCCTCCTTCTGGCCCGCCTTCATCAGCTGACCGATCGATTTGGATGTGGCATTGATCTCTGCCAGGTTCTTATCTAATTCATTTTGTGTGCTACGTCGTTTATCGTTCAATTCCAGCACTTTGGCTACGACTTCCTTCGCATCCTTGAAGTGCTTCTTCTCCAATCCGCGGATCACCGCGTCGGTGTTGTCTGTGATTAATTTGATTGTCAACATATACTCTTATGTTTTATATTGTCTTTTCCAAGGTGCAAATGTAATGATTTTTTAGTTTACGCGGCCACCCGTGAGCCAAGTTCTTATATAATACGGCTCACTGAGGCTGCTCACCACCACTCCACTGGAGGTGCTGGTATGGATGAAGCGGCCATTCTTGAGGTAGATCCCCACATGGGTAGGTCGGCCCCGCTTCCCCCCCTTCGTGGTCTTGAAGAAGACCAAGTCGCCCTCGCGCAGGTTGGCCCTCGACACCTTCTTGCAGTCGCGCCGCAGCATGTCGGCCGCCGAACGTTCGAGCCGCTTGCCATAGACCGCCCGATAGACAATCGCCACGAAGCCTGAGCAGTCTACGCCCCGCTTGCTGTTGCCTCCCAACCGATGGGGCACACCGAGCCAGCGGGCCCCCTCGTTGTAGAGATAAATATTATCGTGATCGGTGATGCGCACCCCATAGAGGCGGGCCAGCTCCTTGGGTCCCTTGAAGTCGGCAGGCAGCGTCACCCACTCCGGCTTGCGCGAGCCGCAACCGCCAAGCAGCAGGCCGCAGCAGAAGACGAACAGCAGGCGCAAAAAGGCTCCTCGGCGCATCGCAGGCAAAACGATTCGCTGAGCGATAGGCGAAGAAAACAGGCGGGTCGTCATAGCGTAGGAAGATTGGCTTTGAGATAGTTCGTAAAGGCATCGCGGTAGGCATCGGTCACGTGGATGATCTCCTTGCCGATGTAGATGCAGTTGTTGCGATCGACCTTGCGAATCTTGTCGAGCGCAACGATGTAGGAACGATGCACACGCATGAAGCGGCCCGCGGGCAGCATCTCCTCCATCGCCTTCATGGTGACATGGGTGATGACCCCCTTCGGCTCATCGTCGAGGTAGAGCACCACATAGTCTTTCAACCCCGCCACATAGAGGATGCTGTTGACGTCGATCTGCTTCAGCTCGCCCTCCACTCGCACGAAAAGACTCTCGCGCTCGGCCTCCTTCTGCTGGCTCTCGCGGGCCTGCTCTTGCAGTTCGAACCACTGGCGGGCCTTCTCGGCCGCCTGCAGGAACTTGTGGTAACGAATGGGCTTCAACAGGAAGTCGAGGGCGTTGACCTCGTAGCTATCGAAGGCATACTCCTTGAAGGCCGTGGCGAAGATGACACGGGTCTCGGGCGGCACCATGCGCGAGAGGTTCAGCCCGTCGAGGTCGGGCATCTGGATGTCTAAGAAAAGCAGATCGACGGGCTGTTTGCTCAACTCCGAGAGCGCCAGCACGGGATCGGTGTAGGAGGCGACGAGCCGCAAATAGGGCGTTCGCTTGACAAAGCTCTCTAAGAGCTGCACGGCCAGGGGCTCATCGTCGACAATAATACAGGATAATTCCATAGGTAAATTCTGAATGTTACATATTTAATAAGGTGATGCGCACGCTATAGGTGTCGTCGGCCAGCCACTGCGCATACCGATAGCGGCCGGGATAGAGCAGTTCGAGGCGGCGATGGAGGTTTTCCACGCCTATGCCCGAGCCGCTACGGTCGGTGTCGTGCTTCGGGTCGTTGCTGTTCTCGGCGGTAAAGACCAGGTTGTCGGCTTCCCACGACAAACGGATGCGCACGAAGGAGCGTTTCCTGCTGTTGACGCCATGCTTGAAGGCATTCTCGATCACCGAGATGAAGAGCAGCGGGGCGATCTGCACGGGGTGAGGAGGCGCATCAAACCGGGTATCGACCGTGGTCAGGCTGTTGCAACGAAGCCGCATCAGGTCGATATAATTGGTCATAAACTCCACCTCGTCGCCAAGGGGAACGCGGTCGCGGTTCGAGTCGTAGAGGGCATAGCGCAGCAGGTCGCTCAGCTGGCCGATGCTGTCTTGCGCCGAATCGGCATCGATCTGCACGAGCGACGAGATGTTGTTCAACGTGTTGAAAAGGAAGTGAGGGTTCAGCTGGTTCTTCAGCCAAGCCAGCTCGGCATCGGCATGCTTGCGCTTCTCCTCCTGGAAGGCAATGCGCATCTCGTTCCAACGCAGGGCGTAGCGAATGGCCACAGGGGCCGACACCACCAAGGCATCGGAGAAGAAGATGCCGAAACCAATCATATAAATACCCACGCGCCATTCCGGCCCCGCATTGGCCGAAATAGCCGTCAGCACAGTGGCCATCTGGAATATGGTAATCAGCAGGTTGCAGACGAAAAACCAACCCTTGCGGCGACGGAAAAGCAGATAGGGAATCAACACATAGAAGTTGACGAAATAGAACGAGCCATACCAAAAGACGAAGCGTGCGCTACTCTTCAGAATTTCCCGGGCCGCATCCAGGCTCATCTCGGTGAGGAAAGCGATCATCACGGGGATGAGCCACAACAGGAGCCACCCCGCCACTTGGGCGGCAGCCAACACCCACGTATTCTTATCAAGTTTCATAGCATTGCGGTTGAGGGCTGCCCCAACGGCAGAGCAGCCGACGACAAAGATAACGATTTCGGCTATGGGTAGAAAATAATCGTTATTTTTTTAGCCAAGCGCTATCACGAATCGGAAATATCTTTATATTTGTGGCATCAAACCATTGCGAGGGGTGCAGCATGGAGGTCTCCATTGACTGCTGAGATTATACCCATAGAACCTGATGCGGATCATGCCGACGAAGGGAATGCAGAATGAGTCCGACCAAGCCTCACTCCCCGTGTACATTATTATATATAGAGAGAACGATGAACTATATTTGTGCACTCAGTATCGCGGGATCCGACAGTTGCGGAGGTGCGGGCATCCAAGCCGATATCAAGACATTCTCAGCCTTAGGGGTGTATGCCACTACGGCGATTACCGCCATCACGGTGCAGAACACCTGTGGGGTGACGGCCGTACAGGCCGTGGAGCCACGGATTGTGGCCGGACAGATTGAGGCGGTGATGCAAGACGTGGCACCAAAGGCGGTGAAGGTCGGGATGGTGAACGACAAGCCCACCATCCAAGCGATTGCCGACACGCTGGGCCGCTATCGGCCCACCCACCTGGTGGTAGACCCCGTGATGGTGGCAACCAGCGGCGACCGGCTGATGCAAGCCGACGCCCTGAGCCTTTTCGAACAGGAGCTGCTGCCGATGGCCACCCTCCTCACCCCCAACGTGCCCGAGGCCGAACTCTTAGCGGATATGACGATCGACTCCGTAGCAGCGATGGAGGCCGCCGCCCAGCGCATCTTGGCCAAGGGCTGCCAAGCGGTGTTGATCAAAGGCGGACACCTGGCCGGCGACGTGAAGGCAGACCGCCTGTTTCGGGCAACAGGCGAAACCGCCGACTTCAAAGCGGCGCACGTGGAGACCCGCAACACGCATGGAACGGGCTGCACACTCTCTTCGGCCATCACCGCCCAGTTGGCGTTGGGCCACCCGCTGACAGAGGCCATCTGGCTGGCGAAGCGCTACCTGACCGAGGCGTTGCGCCAAGGGGCCGACGTGGCCATCGGCAAGGGGCATGGCCCCGTGAATCACTTTTATCAACCTCTACCATTAGTTAAGAAGCCATGATTCAATTCATCACCAACCACAACGACCGTTACTCGCTGACGGAACAGACCGAACTGGTCTTGCAGGCGGGATGCCGCTGGGTGCAGCTGCGCATGAAGGGTGCGACCGACGACGAGCTACGCACCACCGGACGGGCACTGCGCAGCCTGTGCGACCGCTACGGAGCGACCTTCCTGCTCGACGACGCCGTGCACTTAGTGGACGAGGTCGGTGCCGACGGGGTTCACCTGGGCAAACAGGATATGCCCGTCGATGAGGCACGCCGCCTATTGGGTCCCGACCGGATCATTGGCGGAACGGCCAACACCTTCGAAGACATCGAGCGACTGGCCCAATGGGGCGCCGACTACATCGGCTGTGGCCCCTTCCGCTTCACCACCACCAAGAAGAACCTCGCCCCGCTGCTGGGCTTGGAGGGCTATGCCTCGATCCTACGGCAGATGCGGGAGAAGGGAATCGCGCTGCCCCTGATCGCCATCGGAGGCATCTTGCTGGAAGACGTGCCCGACCTGATGGCCTTGGGCGTGGGTGGCATCGCCATCAGTGGCGCCATCCTGCAGGCCGACGATCCGGCAGCCGTGATGAGACAATTTATCGAGAAAACATAAAACAGAACGATTATGAATAACAACGTAAAATTCAACTATCCCTCGTCGGAGAAGGTCTACCTGCACGGTTCGATCTATCCCGACCTGCGCGTGGGTATGCGACGGGTGCAACTGACGCCTACCATCAGCTTCGAAAATGGCGAGCGCAAGGAGGAGGCCAACGCCCCCGTTTACATCTACGACACCAGTGGCGCATACAGCGACCCGAACGTAGAGATCGACCTGGAGAAGGGCCTGCCTAAGCTGCGCCAACCCTGGATCGACGCCCGCAAGGAGGGCGAAACACAGCTCTACTTCGCAAAGAAGGGCATCATCACCCAAGAGATGGAGTATGTGGCGATACGCGAGAACATGAACGCGGCTGAGCTGGGCATCGAGACCCACATCACACCGGCCTACGTGTGCCAAGAGGTAGCGGCAGGAAGAGCTGTCATCCCCGCCAACAAACGCCATCCGGAGACGGAGCCGATGATTATCGGCACCAACTTCCTGGTGAAGATCAACACCAACATCGGCAACTCGGCCACGACATCGGGCATGGAGGAAGAGGTGGAGAAGGCGGTTTGGAGCTGCAAATGGGGCGGCGACACCTTGATGGACCTCTCAACGGGCAACGACATCCACGAGACACGCGAGTGGATCTTGCGCAACTGCCCCGTGCCGGTGGGAACGGTGCCGCTCTATCAGGCCTTCGAGAAGGTGAACGGCAAAGCTGAGGCCCTCAACTGGGAGGTGTTTAAGGAGACCCTGATCGAGCAATGCGAGCAGGGCGTAGACTACTTCACCATCCACTGCGGCATTCGCCTGCAGAACATCCACCTGGCCGACAGCCGCTTGACGGGCATCGTGAGCCGCGGCGGAAGCATCATCTCAAAATGGTGTAAGGTGCACCAGGAGGAGAGCTTCCTTTACGCGCATTTCGATGACATCTGCGACATCTGCGCCCGCTACGACGTGGCCCTCTCGCTGGGCGACGGCTTGCGACCGGGCAGCACCTATGACGCCAACGACGCCGCCCAATTCGCCGAGCTCGACACCATGGGCGAACTGGTGGAGCGCGCTTGGGCGAAGAACGTGCAGGTCTTCATCGAAGGACCTGGCCACGTGCCGATGCACAAGATCAAGGAGAACATGGATCGACAGATCGAGAAGTGCCACGGCGCACCCTTCTACACCCTGGGCCCGCTCGTGACCGACATCGCCCCAGCCTATGACCACATCACCTCGGCCATTGGTGCCTCGATGATCGGTTGGTATGGCACGGCCATGCTCTGCTACGTGACTCCCAAGGAGCACTTGGCTTTGCCCAACAAGGAGGATGTGCGCACAGGCGTAGTGACCTACAAGATCGCAGCGCATGCGGCCGACTTAGCGAAGGGACATCCCGGAGCGACCGTGCGCGACAACGCCTTGAGCAAGGCACGCTACGACTTCCGCTGGAAAGACCAGTTCAACCTCTCGCTCGATCCGGAGCGTGCGCTTGAATACTACAAGACGAGCAACAACGTAGATGCCAACTACTGCACGATGTGCGGCCCGAACTTCTGCGCAGCTCGTATCAGCCATTCACTGAAAGATTGTAAAAAATAAATGATCCTATAAATTTTATAGTACAATGATTGAGACTCAAGTTTCCAAAGGTATTATCAGTACCTATTTCGACAAACTCCAGCGTTGTCTGGATCTGGATGTGGCCATCGTAGGTGGTGGTCCCTCAGGTATCGTTGCCGCCTACTTCTTGGCGAAGGCTGGTTTGAAGGTGGCTCAGTTCGACCGTAAATTAGCTCCCGGCGGCGGTATGTGGGGCGGCGCCATGATGTTCAACCAAATCGTGATTCAGGAGGAGGCGATGGACATCGTGAAGGAGTTCGACATCAACTTCACCCCCTACACCGACGGACTCTACACGATCGACTCGGTAGAGAGTACCGCCTCATTGCTCTATCACGCCGTTCATGCGGGCGCGACCATCTTCAACTGCTACTCGGTAGAAGACGTGATCTTCAAGGAGAACCGGGTGAGTGGCGTGGTTGTCAACTGGACTCCGGTCTTGCGCGAGGGCATGCACGTGGATCCGCTGAACATCTACGCGAAGTATGTGATCGACGGAACGGGCCACGACAGCGAGATGTGCCAGGTGGTAGCGCGCAAGAATGGCATCCGCTTAGACACCGCTACGGGCGACGTGATCGGCGAGCGTTCGATGGACGTGATCCAGGGCGAGAAGCAGGTCGTAGAGGGAACGAAGGAAATCTACCCAGGCTTGTATGTCTGCGGTATGGCCTCTTCAGCCGTTGGCGGTACGCCCCGTATGGGACCGATCTTCGGTGGTATGTTGCTCTCAGGCAAGAAGGTTGCAGACACAATTATCGCAAAGTTGCGTAAATGAAATGGATTGTAATCACCTCTCCCGACGCTATGCCGGGAGAGGCTTTTTTTATTGATCGGCTCTTCCATGAGGGGCTCGACCTGTTGCACCTGCGCAAGCCCGAAGCCGACGAAGAGACCTATGCGCGCCTGATTGAGGCGATTCCCGAAACGTGGCACCACAGGTTAGTGTTGCACGACCACTTCGAGCTGACCCATCGCTATGCCTTGCATGGAATCCACCTGAACCGACGCCATCCGGAAGCCCCTGCGGGTTTCAGCGGCAGCTGCTCCGCCTCGTGCCACAGCTTCGAGGAGGTGGCCCAGAAGAAAAGCAGTTGCGACTACCTCTTCCTTAGCCCAATCTTCAACAGCATCTCCAAGCAGGGGTATGAGGCGGCCTTTACGCCCAAGGCACTGCAAGAGGCGGCCCGAAAGGGATTGATCGACAGCCAAGTCGTGGCCTTAGGGGGCATCACGCTGGAGCGCATCCAGCAGCTTCACGATTGGCACTTCGGAGGGGCCGCCTTCTTAGGCGACATCTGGCAACGGATGAACGACCCCCATGTCTCCACCTACCTCTCCGCCCTGCGCAAGCGGCTATCCCGCTTCCAAAGCTGCCAAGAGTTGAAGAGGTTTTGCCACAACACGTAGCTTCCCGGTCCGACGGAGGAGAGCGGATTCAGATAGGTATAGGCCATCCAGATGGCTAAAACCGTGTTCTTCTGTCCTAAGGCCTGGCCCGCACTGATGCGGTCGTCGTAGGCCGACCCAATGCGTTTGCCCAAGAAAAACTGGATCACACAGGTGATCAATCCTGCCAAGGCAATCCAAAGCTCCACCATCGGCTCGGCCTCGCTGTTGCAAAGCGAACGAACCGTCTGTCCCGTCACGATGGCCAATGCCACAGCCCATAAGTAGAACGCCACACCGGTGTAGCGAAGGAGCCAAGCATGGACAGGCTTCAGCAGGTAGCGCAGCAAGCAGGCCACAAAGAAGGGACACAACAACAGCGGGAACACCTTGCTTAGAATCAGCAAGAAGGCGGAGAAGAAACTCAGATCGGCGTGAGGCTCGACCAACGGGAAGAGCAGCGGAACCGTCACGGCCGCCAGGAGATTGGAGAGCAACGTGTAGGTGGTCAGGCTCGAAGCACTTCCACCCAACTTCCCGGTGATGACCGCCGCAGCCGTGGCCGTGGGGCAGATAAAGCAGACCATGGCCGCCTCTAACACAATCTGCTGCTCTATGCTGACAGGAAGCAGCAGCAAGGCCGCCGCCAGACCACAAGTGGCGACTGTCTGGATCAGCAAGAGCCAGCCGTGCCAAGGCGAAGGCAAGAGCTCGCGGGGACTGATTTTGCAAAACGTCAGCAACAGCTGGGCAAAAATCAAACTGGGAGTGAGATAACCTATTGCGGAATAAATCAGGGGTTTCGCTGGATTAAGCGCCTCGACATGCGCAAAAAAAAGATAGACCGACATGCCCATCCACATGGAGATGGGCAATGTCCAGGTCTTGATAAACTTCAACACGGAAGAAAGAGTTTTGAATAATGAATAATTATCCGCCTCCGCCCTGCTCAGAACGGAAGCGGCTATTTATCAACGCAACGGAACATACTGCACAAAGGCCTCGATCGCCTCGTAGGCAGCCAATCCCAACTGACGATACAGTTCGGCGGTTGCGCGGTTGCGATCTTCGGCACGTTGCCAGAAGAGACGCTCATCGTCGCCCAGATAGGGTGCGCTCTCGGCCTGCGACTGATGTTTCAAGATGGCGTTACGCTTGAAGCGCAACTCCTCGGGACTGATCGGAACGGCCATCTCGATATGGTCCATCTCCCACTCCGCCCAAGCGCCACGGTACATCCACACCCGGCAGTTGCGCATCCATTCCTCATCCTTCACCTCGTCGATCGCCGCCAGCACCGCATCCAAGCAGACCTTGTGCGTTCCGTGCGGATCGGCCAAGTCGCCCGCAACGAACATCTCATCCGGTTTGATCTCGAGCAGCAACGCCTTCACGATGTCTTTATCAACCTCGCCCAGCGGGTTCTTCTTCACCAAGCCGGTCTCGTAGAAGGGCAAATCCAAGAAGTGGACATTCTCATCCTTCACGCCCGAATAGCGACAGGCATGACGCGCCTCCTCGCGACGAATCGTGCCCTTCATGAAAAGCACCTCCTTACGCTCGGGCTCTCCATTCTCCACCTTCTCATAGCGCAGGTAGTTGATGATCTCCGTCGCCTTCTCAGGGATAGTGGAATCGTTCGGAAGATAACGAGAGGCCACATCGCAGAGGTATTCGCAATAGCGGATTACCTCCTCGTCGCCCACGGCGATATTGCCCGAGGTTTCGTAGGCTACATGCACGTCGTGATGCTGGTCGCACAAACGACGCAAGGTGCCACCCATAGAGATCACGTCGTCGTCGGGATGCGGACTAAACACAACCACCTTCTTCGGATAGGGCAAAGCGCGCTCCGGACGACTGGAGTCGTCGGCATTCGGTTTACCTCCCGGCCAACCCGTAATCGTGTGCTGGATATCGTTGAAGATCTTGATGTTCACATTATAGGCTGAGCCATAGAGCGCCAACAACTCGCCCAAGCCATGCTCGCTATAATCCTTGTTGGTCAGCTTCAAGATAGGCTTACCCGTCAGCTGACACAACCAAACGATGGCCCGACGAATCAACTTGTTGTCCCACTCGCAACTGGTCACCAACCAAGGATGGCTGATGCGGGTCAGCTGGCAAGCCGCGGAAAGGTCGATCACAACCTTGGCGTTCGGGTGGTTCTGCAAATAGCCCGAGGGCACCGCATCGCTCGCCTTCTCCTCGACCGTCTCACGCACAATGTGAGCCTTATCCTCGCCCCATGCCATCAAGATCACATTGCGGGCGTTCATCATCGTAGAGACGCCCATCGTGATCACACCCGCTGGCAACGCCTCTTCCGAAGCGAAGGTGCGAGCGGCCTCTTTGCGAGCGGCCCCTTCGAGCAGCACCATACGGGTGCGAGAGTTCAACGAGGCACCTGCGGTGTTAAACATCACATTGCTCGAACTACCTATGCCCAACAACATGCAGTCGATACCGCCTACCGCTTGGATCTGCTCCTCATACTGACGGCAGAAATCCAAGATCGCCTCCTTCGGCATCGTCGCCTCGGGACAATGAATCTGGGCCGAATCGATGTCTACATGATCCAACAGTTCCTGCTTGATGCGCGCCAAGTTGCCATTGGCGGAATTGGTCAACGGATAGAACTCAAACTCCACGAAGACCGTCACGTTCTGGAAGCTCAATTGCTCCTCCTTGTGCATACGGACCAACTCTTTATAAACACCCAGCGGAGAGCGACCGCCCGGCAACGACAACACAAACGGTTTGCCTATCGCCTGCTTGCGGCGAATCTGAGTCGCTATGTCGCGTGCAATGGCCTGCGACCCCTCCTCCATGGACTCATAAATTTGGGTAGGGATCTTCTCCAAACGGGTCAATACGGAGTGCTCGAACGCATTCTCCGGACGATAATACTTTAAAGGAATACGCGTCAGCGTAATCTGTGAACTCAAGTTTGTTCTCATAGATAGTTCTGCAATTAGAATGAAACAATATCAGGCACCCTTCTCAAGTTGGTTGGTGCCGGGCACTATAAACCCGTTTTTCCAAACCGAACGGATGCGCTGCTCTTTATCTAAAATCAGGATGTTGGCATCCTTACCACGCTCCAAGGTACCTACCCTGTCGATCACACCCATCAAACGAGCAGGCGTCTCGGAGGCCATACGAATCGCATCGGCCAAGGGGATGTCGGCTTTCTGCACCACGGTGCGTACCAAATCGTCGGTCATCGCGATACTGCCTACCAACGAAGAGTGATCAGCCAATTTGCAAACGCCATCCTCGATGATCAAACGCGGATCGTTCAACTTCGGATTGGGTAGACCCGCACAGGCCATGCTGTCGGTCACCAAGCAGGTGCGCTCGACACCCTTCAACTTATAAACCAGGCGAAGGATCGTAGGAGGCAGGTGACGGCCATCGGCAATCACCTCGACAGTCATCGGGTCGATCAAGAAGACACTCTCGACCGTTCCCTCATATTTATACTCACGACGCTTGTGGAAACCAGGCATAGCATTATAGAAATGAGCCGCGTGGGTAAAGCCAGCCGCATAGGCCTTCTTGACATCCTCATACTCCGCCTCAGTGTGCGAAAGCGATGCCATGATGCCATGAGCCGTCAGGTAGCGGGCGAAATCGAGCGCTCCCGGAATCTCCGGGCTCGCATCCCAACGACGGATGCAGTGCACACGCTCCAGCAAGGCCCTATAGTCGGCCGCATTCGCCTCATTCACCTGATCAATAAAGAGGCTTGCCGCCATCTTCGGATTCAAATAGGGACCCTCAATGTGCATACCCATGACAGGGCTATTGGAATCGGCCGCCATGACCTCTTCGCAGACCGCGGCCGCACGCTCAATCGTATTCAAATCGGGGGCTACAATGGTGGGGAAGAGACTGGTCGCGCCATGCTGCATGTGCATCCGTGCCGCTCCTTCGAACGCCTCTTTTGTGCAGTCGACGAAATCATAACCACCACCGCCTTGCAGATTCATCGCCACAAAACCCGGCACAATATCCATGCCTTTCGCATCGATCATCTCAGCACCGATCACGGCCAACTCACTATTGGTCACCTCCAATATCTTGCCATCAGAGATTAACACCGATCCATCCTTCATCCAACCTTGTGGAGTTAAGATACGTCCATTTGTTATCTGTGTCAGCATATTCAATTAAAATAAAGTGTTTGCCTCTTCAACTAAATTACCCATGCTCCACACGGCACGAACCTGCAGCTCCTTGTCGAGCAAAACAATATCCGCGTCCTTGCCTCGCTGCAGGGAGCCCTTACGATCGTATACGCCCATGATGCGCGCGGGAGTCTCCGAACCCATGCGGATCGCATCCTCCAAGGGAACCTCGGCCTTCTGCACCATCGTGCGGATCAAGCGATCCCATGTGGCAATACTTCCTGCCAAAGCGGAGCGATCGGCCAACTTACATACGCCATCCTCGATAATCACACGGGGGTCGAAAGCCGTTTGGCTGTCGCTGGCCGCGCAGGCCAAGGCATCCGTGATCAAACAGGTGCGCTCGACGCCCTTAATCTTATAGACCAAACGCAAGATCGTTGGAGGCACATGAATACCATCGGCCACCACCTCGACGGTCATTGGGTCGATCAGATAGATACTCTCAACGGTTCCTTCGTATTTATACTCGCGACGTTTGTGGAATCCCGGCATCGCATTATAGAAATGAGTAGCATGCTTATAGCCGGCTTCGAAAGCGGTGGAGATGTCTTCATACTCCGCCTGTGTATGGCCTACCGAGGCCAACACGCCTTTCGAGGTGATATACTTACCAAACTGCATGGCGCCCGGCAGCTCAGGAGCCGCATCCCAGCGCTTGATGCAATGGGTCTCTTCCAACAAGGGGATATATTCTTCGGGATCGGGATTCTTGATGTTCTCAGGCAACTGGCCGCCAGCCATCTTCATATTAAAGTAATGGCCCTCCAGGTGCAATCCTAACACGGGGCTGTTTTTCTCGGCCATCAACTTCTCGGTGGTAGCCGCCGCCGCACGGATCATCGGTATCGTAGAGGAAGAGAGCGTGGGGAAGATACTGGTCGTTCCATAACGCATATGGGCCGCAACCGCCGCACGAAACGCCTCTTCTGTTCCCTCCATAAAGTCGCGACCGCCACCACCATGGGCATGAATCTCGACACCTCCGGGCACGATATACATGCCTCTCGCATCAATCAACTTAGCCCCGATGACGGCCAAGTCGCAATTTGTCACTTCTAATATTTTCCCATCTGAAATCAACACGGAGCCATCTCTTAGCCAGCCTTGTGGCGTAAGAATTACTCCGTTGATAATCTGTGTCAACATGCTATCTCTCTTTTAAAGTTTTTGCTTTTTAACGGAACAAAAGTAATTACTTTTCATGAAACAGACAGCATGTAAACCATTATTTAATCCATAAAACAGTTATTCACTGCTTCGGAAAGCATACAAGGTCATCTTTTGATGTAATTCTTGCAAAGAATGCTCGGAGGTGGTCAGCAGTTCGAAGGTGTATTTCTCGGCATAACGCTGCTTGATCTGCTCCATATCCTGTTCGCCCGCTACGAAATAGCCCGAAGCGGGCTGGGCGTTGTCTAAATCGTGGAAACAGTTCCCCAAGTAGAAGTTCAAGCCATACAGATTGCGGAAATGACGCAAATCGTTCACCACAAAGATATTCTCCTTCGTCAACGGATAGTCTTGCTTGATGCGTGCGGCGAAAGCCTTGGCCGATTGCCCATGGCGATAAGCGGGCATCACCACGCCATCCACCAGCAGGTGTACGGTGAAGGTCAATAATATCGTAGCATAAAGCATCTTGATGTTGATCTTTTTAAACAGCTGATAATAGAGCGTCAGCAAGGCAAAAAGGTTGACCGCCAAAATGCCCCATGTGCAACCATCGGGGTGGGCAAATCGCTCGGCAACCAATCCAACCGCATAGAGCAAGCTCTCCTTTTGCGTGAAAGAGCCCACCAGCGCTACCGGATCGACCGCTCCCGCCATTACCAACACAAGACCTACGAACACCACTGTGACCAAAGCCGCCAGAAAAGCCGCGAAACAGCGGGTGCAACGCGTGCGATACTCCGTGATATAAAGTGCGTATTGCGCCAAGAACAGCGCGATAAAAGGATAGGCGGGCATCAGATAAACACTGCGTTTGCTCGACGGAATGGTATAGAAGAAGAGAATGCAGACTAAAGCCACTAAGCTGAAGAGACGCACTTTCTCCATGCTCCTGATGCGTTGCCACATCCGCTGGCAACAGGCCTTCAGACCGCCTGTCGGCAGAACCGACTTATCCAACCCAAAGAGAGAGAAAAGGAAGAAGACTGTCCACGGAGCGAAGCCAGCCGCCAAGGTCATGAAGTTGTACCACGCCCCATTCTCATGACCCAATTCGTAAGGAATGTCGGTCGTGCTCAAATGGAAGAAACGGCCAAAGTTCTCCGCAAAGACCAACTCCAAGAAGTCGTCACCGCCTTGTCGCCAAGCGGCTATGTACCAAAGCGAAGGTAAGAACAACGACGAGAAGCCGGCATAAAAGACCGCCTTGGCAATCGTGCGCCAAGGGTATTTGCCCAACATCAACAGATAAACCGCGAAGACAAAGAGCGGAAGCACGATGCCTACCGGCCCCTTGGTCAGCACCGCACAGCCCAAGAGCAACGGGATAACCACAGGAAGCCCCTTCAACTCCAGCTGCTCCTCCCAGCGATAAAGCTGGAAAAGGCCCAAGACCATAAAGGTGGTCAGCAGCATATCCACACGAGTGGTCATGGCCGCCCGATGGATCTCAACGCAGGTGATCAATAGCAACGTAGCGATAAAGGCCTCATGAAAGCGAGTGATTCGCCGTCCGAAAAAGAGCAGCACAAAGCCAATCAGCGTGGTGAAGGCCAAGGCCGACGGGAGACGGGAGGTAAACTCCGTTACCTCGCCAGCCGGCAATGAGCAGGCCGCCATCAGCCAATGAGCCATGGGAGGCTTAAAAGCAAACTCGTCTGCATAGGTCTGTGGCAAAACCCAGTTGCCGGTCTCCAGCATAGAGATGGCCACTGCCGCCTCGCGAGGCTCTCCCTTCGTTGAGAAATCGCCCATGCCAATCCAAGGCAAAACAGACAGCAGACAGATCATCACAATCATCGTAACAGGCTTCTGTAGATATAGATATTGAAGTGTAGGTGTTCGCATAACTTTATGATATAAACTCTATTTTGATAAACTAAACAATAAAATTCCCTTTTAAACGCCCAAGGCTTGCTGGATGGCTCCACGAATCGCCTCGGCATCTGATCGGTTCTCCTTCAGGATCGACAGGATCAAGCTCAAATAGCTCTCCTTATTACTGATGCCACAGATGGCGCAAAGGCGGCTTTGAGGGAGCATCCCTTTTTGATTATACACACGCAGAATCCCCGCATAGTCGCCCTGGGCGATCATGGCTTGAAACTCCGCCTTAATCTGGTTGTAGATCTCCTCCACATGAATTTGCTGCCTAATCTGCTCCACGTATCCAGCCAGCTGCTCCATGGAATAGATCTTGCGCTCCACCGTCATCTCTAAACGCTTTCGCACCTGATGCTTCGCATGAAGGATCACCTGGCTATCCAGCTCCTTCTCGAAAAGGCAGAGCACATTCTCCTTCACCTGCGCAAAGACCGCCTCCGGATCTTTCATCAGGCGGGCGGCCACCGTCTTGATCACAGGCTCAAGCATCAAGAGGTTCTCCACCTCCGCTACCTCGGGCACATAGATGTGTTGGTTGCGCAAATAGGCAATCTCCTCAGGAGTGCGGCGGTCGCGATCGACAATGCCTCGGCTCTCCAGCGTATGGAAATCCTTCAGCTGGCTGAAAGCCTTGGTCGTCTCGATCACCTTTTGGCACCCTCCCATCGGCTTCACCAAGTAATCGGGGAAGATAAAGGGATAGAGCTTGCTGTCGATGCTATTGGTGTCGGTCCCCTCGATGAAGAGAATCGGCTTCCGGCTGCCCAAGATCTCGATATAAAGCTCGTCGGGCAGGCTCTCGCTGCCCTCTATCAGCGCATAATCCCACAACTTAGCATCCGCATCGTAAGCCTTGATCCAGACACGCTGGCTATCAGGGCGGCGGGTAGCGAAATCGATATCATGCGTCAGATAGACAAACGTGCAATCGGGTCGCAACGCCTCAATCTCGTTCCACAACTGATGCTTGATCGAATTGTGCAGCAGGGTCTCGGGCTCCTCGACAATCAACAAAGCCCCCGGGCTCGCCGAAAGCGCCGCACCCAACAGATAGAACACCAGCTTCTCGCTATCACTCATCCGAGCCGCTTCGTAAGAGCCACTCTCCTTGCCCACCGAGATCAGCTCGATGAAGCCCTTCTTGCGAATCAACCGATTATGCGGAAACATCCGCTCCCACACCTGCTGGATCAGGTCGATCTTCGTCTGCGGCGGGAGCGCATTGGCATGCGTCTTGGCCATCTCCTTGAAATCGACTGCCGCCTCGAACTCCTCGGCCTGCAATCTCAAGATCAGCTTCTCATAGTCCGACAAGCGAGGTGTCGTCATCCGCCGCTCCAAGAGCCGGCGCAAGCGCGTAAGCTCATCGACGTCGCAATCCGTCAAAGACTCATTGCTGGAGACGAACAGGGCACGCAAGCCCGATATCAACTCGGCATTGGGCGCATAACGAGCCAACAAGTCGCGACCGAAGGAGCTCTTACCCGCTCCATTCGTGCCGATCACGACCCAAACCTTCGAGTCGAGCGTAACGGATTCGGCCCCGTCTATTCTATTTGGAAGTGTCAGTTTCATCTTCTGATTGTTTTGTGTGCGAAGTTACACATTTCCCTTCAAACAGAATAGCATTTTACGGTTTAACGTTGCCCAGAGCCACTAAAAAGAAGAATCGAGACGGAAAGATAAGAAATATTGTCTTATCTTTGCCATCGCTTAGGTGATGGCATGTAGCCCGTCGGCTGGTGCCATAAGAGGGAATCCGGTGAGAAACCGGGACAGTGCCCGCTACTGTAAGTGCTATCAAGAGGGAAGTACACGCTCCTAACATGTACCACTGCTCCGCAAAGGGGTGGGAAGGTCGCTTCCCTCGGCATAAGTCAGGAAACCTGCCAAGCGATGTTGTTTCGGCTTCTTCCGGGGTCAGAAAGAGGCATTGAGAAGTTTAACTATGTTCAGTGAGTTTTTGATTGCCGCACCCGCCTCGGGTAGCGGAAAGACAATGATTGCAAGAGGGCTGATGCGGGCATTGGCACAGAGGGGACTGCGTGTGCAACCCTATAAATGTGGGCCCGACTACATCGACACCAAGTTCCATGCCTTAGCCGCTCACCGGCCGTCGGTGAACCTGGATTGTTTCATGGCCTCCGCCCCTCACCTTAAGGCACTCTATGCCCATTACGCCCAAACCGCCGACGCCTGCGTGGTGGAAGGAATGATGGGGCTTTTCGACGGGTACGACCGCGACCGGGGATCGGCCGCCGAGATCGCAGAGTTGCTCCAGCTGCCTGTTGTGCTGGTCGTAAACGCCCAGTCGGCCGCCTACTCCACCGCCGCACTAATCAGTGGTTTTCTGCGCTTCCGCCCTTCGCTACGTTTCGCCGGGGTATTGTTCAACAAGGTAGGATCAGCACGCCACTTCCAAATGCTGCAAGAGGCGTGTGCCGACCTCAATGTGCCCTGCTTAGGCTACTTGCCCAAGGACAAACAGCTGGAGCAGTCGTCGCGCTACCTCGGACTGGATTTCAGCCAAGAGGAGGCCGCGGAGACATTGGATTATTTAGCCCATCAGCTGGAAGCCCATGTCGATATAGACCGCTTGTTGCGACTGACCGAAGCGAAGCGGCCGCAAGACCAAGATCCATTCCCCGCCATCAAGCCCTTAGGCTGGCGCATCGCCGTGGCTCGCAATGCCGAATCATTCACCTTTATATATAGTCAACACCTGGATTTGCTTCGCCGCATGGGCGAGGTTCGCTTCTTCGACCCAGAGGCCGACGAGCCGCTGCCGCCCAATACCGACTTGCTCTATTTGCCGGGAGGCTACCCCGAGCAACGAGCCGAACAACTCTCGAAGGCATCCCGAACAATCGCAAGCATCCAAAGCTATATAGCGCAAGGCGGGCGGGCCTTGGCGGAATGTGGCGGAATGATCTACTTGACAAAAGGCATCCTGCAGGCAGCGGAGCCTCGCCGCATCCCGATGGCGGGAGTGATTCCCTGCTACATCACGACGGAAGCCGCCAAACGGAAGTTGAGCTTAGGCTACCGACAGTTCGTCTACAACGGGCTGACCTTGCGTGGGCATGAGTTTCACTACACGCAATTTGCCGAGGAAGCTCCACTGCCCGACTCCATCGCACAAGTGCGGAACGCCAAAGGAGAGCCAACAGCCACTCCCGTGTTCCGCCTGCGCAATCTTATCGCCAGCTACACCCACCTGTATTGGGGCGAGCTGGATATTGTCCAACTATTTCATATCGAGAAGAAAGCATGAAACAGATTTATACCCGGACAGGCGACGAAGGCATGACCAGCCTACGAGGAGGCGTGCGTGTGCCCAAAGACGACCCGCACATTGAGGCGAATGGCTGCCTCGACGAGTTGAACGCCCTTTTAGGTGTCGCACGTGCATTACTGCCCGCCGAAGCCCAAGAGATCAACGAGCTGCTATGGGCGGTGCAACGAGAGTTGATGGTCGTCATGAGTCATGTGGCTACCCCCGCGGGACAAGTCAACCCCAAGCCTCTGTGCACCGAGGAGCTCACCCTCCGCTTCGAGCAAGAGATCGATCGCCTCTCGGCCGAGAAGCCCGCTGGCTTCATCCTGCCCGAAGGCTCGCTCATGGTAGCCCAACTACACCTGGCACGCACCGTAGCGCGCCGAGCCGAGCGTCGGCTTTGGAGCTTGCATCGTGAAGCACCGGTCAACCCCAGTATCATGCGATTTGTCAATCGCCTGTCAGACCTCTTATTTATGATTGCCGCAGCGCAGAAAAACAGCAAATCCTAATTAGTAAAAACAAGACATAGAATGAAGAATAACCGATTCGTATACACCTATCTCCTGATAGCAGGATGCTTGATAGGGAGCAGCTGCCAATCTTCCTCAAACAAGCAGCAAAACAGCGACAGCGAAGTCGCAACTACGCAAAACAGGCTTTCCGACGAAGAGATCGCCCCTCGCTATGCCGAGGGTTACCAAGTGCGCTCCACCGCCGAAGGCATACGGCTGGTCGACATACAGAACCCCCAAGAGCCTAAGAGCACGACCTACCGTTTCGCACTTGTTCCGAGGGGCTCGAAATTAGAAGCCCCAGAGGGCTACACGCTTATTGAGACACCCATCAAGAGTTGCATTTGCATGACCTCGCTACAACTTTCCAACTTCATTGCGCTCGACGCTTGCGAGTTTGTGACAGGCGTCACCAGCACCCGCCATCTCTTCAACGAGAAAATGAACCGACAGATCAAGGAGGGACGCACGGCAAAGATTGGCATCGAAGGGAATTTCGATAGTGAAGTGGTGATGAGCATGAACCCGGATGTCATCTTCATCTCCCCCTTCAAGCGAGGCGGCTACGAACAGATGAAGGAGGTGCACCTGCCCCTCGTGCCTCACTTGGGATATAAAGAGATGACCCCATTAGGCCAAGCCGAGTGGGTGAAGCTGATCGGCCTCTTCGTCGACAAGGAACAGGAGGCCATCCAGCTCTTCAATGGCATCGAGCAGCGCTACTTAGACCTTAAGGCCAAAGCGGCGAAGGTAGAGAACCGACCGATCGTGTTCAGTGGAGAGATTCGAGGGGGCAACTGGTACGCAGTAGGCGGGAAGAGCTTCTTGGCACTGCTTTTCCACGACGCAGGGGCCGACTACTTCTTGAAAGACGATCCCAACTCGGGCGGCGTTACACTCGACTTCGAGACCGTTTATAGCCAAGCCGACGAAGCCGACTATTGGCGCATCATGAACAGCTACGACGGGCAGTACAGCTACGACGCCCTGAAGGCTTCGGATGCTCGCTACGCCGATTTCCGCGCTTTCCGTGAGAAGAAGGTGGTCTATTGCAACATGACGCAACGCCCCTACTACGAGCGGATGCCAATGGAACCCGACAAGGTGTTAGCCGACCTGATACACGTCTTTCATCCAGACCTACTACCAGCTGATTATAAACCATCTTACTACGATTTATTAAAGTAGTGCTTTATGAATAGACCCATCGTTCCACTGCTGTTTGGCATCAGCATCTTGATGCTGGTTTGCTTCGTGCTGAACCTCCTATTGGGTTCTGTCTCTATCCCGTTTCAAGCCATCTGTCAGATGCTGTTGGGCGACGAGACGCAACCCGTCGTATGGCAAAACATTCTTTGGAAATCACGCGTGCCACAAGCGTTGACCGCCTTGGTGGCAGGAGCGGCACTCTCGGTGAGCGGCCTTCAGATGCAGACCGTCTTTCGCAATCCACTGGCCGATCCCTCGGTATTGGGAGTTAGTGCGGGAGCCAGTTTAGGAGTCGCTTTCGTGGTGCTCTTATCTGGAGCCATCGGAGGCGTAGCCTTGAGCCGCTTGGGGTATTTAGGCGAGATCGCCCTCTCCATAGCCGCCGTGATCGGTTCGCTCTCCGTGTTGGCTCTCATTGCCTTTGTCTCCACGAAGGTGAAAGGCAATGTCACGCTGCTTATCATCGGCGTGATGATTGGCTATGTGGCAAATGCCATTATCGGTGTGCTGAAGTTCTTCAGCGTGGAGGAGGATATTCGTGCCTATGTGATTTGGGGCTTAGGCAGCTTCTCCCGTGTGTCGGGCGACCAAATGCTGCTCTTTGTCACGCTCATGGCCATCCTGATCCCCCTCTCCTTCCTGCTTATCAAGACCATGAACCTACTGTTGCTTGGCAACAACTACGCACGCAACTTAGGACTCAATATCCACAGGGCCCGACTCTGGGTAATCCTCAGCGCAGGCATCTTGGTGGCCATCGTCACCGCCTACTGCGGACCGATCATGTTCATAGGCTTGGCTGTGCCCCATTTGGCCAGGGCGATCTTCCGCAGCTCCGACCATCGGGTGCTGATGCCTGCCACCGTATTGACAGGAGCCACCCTGGCTTTGGCCTGCAACCTGATCGCCCGTATGCCGGGATTCGAGGGCGCACTGCCGCTCAACTCCGTCACCGCCTTGATCGGCGCACCGGTCGTTGCCTCCGTCCTCTTCCGCAAGCGTAAAGAAACGATGAACGAATAAAGAATAGAACAACCTATGATCCAAATTGAGAATTTATCCATCGGATACCTCTATAAGAAGCATCGCCGAGTCGTAGCGAGCGACATCAACGCCAAGATCTACCCAGGCGAGCTGACCTGCCTCTTAGGTGCGAATGGCGTTGGCAAATCCACCCTCTTGCGCACCCTCTCCGCTTTTCAGAGCAAGCTGGCGGGAAACATCCTAATCGAAGGAAAAGAGATCGACGCTTACACCGATAAGCAACTGGCCCGAGTGATCAGCGTGGTACTGACCGAGAAGTGCGACCTGCGCAACATGCTCGTATCGGAGCTGATCGGCTTAGGACGTAGCCCCTACACGGGTTTCTGGGGCACGCTGTCCAAAGAAGACGAAGCCATCGTTGAGCAGGCGGCTCACCTCGTGGGCATCGACCACCTGTTGCGGCGCATGGTTCACACATTGAGCGACGGCGAGCGTCAGAAGGTGATGATCGCAAAAGCCTTGGCGCAAGAGACACCCATCATTTTCCTAGACGAGCCGACGGCCTTTCTCGACTTCCCCAGCAAGATCGAGATGATGCAATTGCTGCTTCGCCTGAGCCGAGAGACGCAAAAGACGATCTTCCTCTCTACGCACGACTTGGAGCTGGCGCTCCAGATAGCCGATCGCATCTGGCTGATGAGCCGAGAGAACGGCTTGACGGTAGGCACCCCCGAGGACTTGGCCCTCGACGGCAGCCTCTGCCGCTTCTTCCATCGAAAAGGCGTGCAGTTCAACCCCGACAGAGGCATCTTCGAGGTGGCTTACGACTACACGGAACAACTGCGGCTGACGGGCGAGGGACAACGCCGAGCCATGGTTGAGAAAGCACTTCGTCGCAATGGCATCGAGTGCGTTGCCGAAGGAGAGGCATTGCGCCGCATCTCAGTCTCACCCGATCAGATTCTGCTCGACGAACCGGGCAAAGCAACGCAGCACTTCTCCACAATCGATCAATTGATCCAAACATTGACAAAACAAAACAACCAAAATAAATGAAACAGGGAAAGATTATCGTTGCGGGCATCGGACCCGGCAGCGAAGCAGATATCACGCCAGCGGTGATTGCCGCCATCAAAGAGGCAGACGCCGTGATTGGCTACAACTATTATTTTCAGTTCATCACCCATCTCCTTAAGGAGGGCGCTGAATGTATCGACACAGGCATGAAGCGGGAGCAAGCACGGGCAGAGCAGGCATTCCAAATGGCCAACAAAGGCAAAACCGTCTGCGTAATCAGCTCGGGCGATGCGGGCATCTATGGCATGGCCCCGCTGATCTACGAGATGAAACGAGAGACCGGTAGCGACATCGAAATCGAGGTGCTTCCAGGCATCAGTGCCTTTCAGAAGGCCGCCTCGCTGCTGGGCGCTCCCATTGGCCACGACTTCTGTGTCATCTCCCTCTCCGACCTCATGACACCTTGGGAGCGCATCGAACGACGCATCGAAGCGGCGGCTATGGCAGATTTCGTTACAGCCATCTACAATCCGAAGAGCGTAGGCCGCTACTGGCAGTTGCATCGCTTGAAGGAGATCTTCCTACAAACACGTTCGCCCGAGACCCCCGTTGGCTTTGTACGCCAAGCGGGACGCGACGAGCAGACCGTCACACGCACCACGTTGGCCGAGTTCGACCCCGAGCAGGTGGATATGTTCACCGTGGTCTTGATTGGCAACTCACAGAGCTACCTTTGGCAGGATCGCATGATTACCCCACGGGGCTACTATGGCGAGATCAAGCAGGCGGCAAAAACGGCAGGTGTTGGCCAGGAGATCATGATCCAAAGCTTCCGCACCATCGCCAAGGAGCTGAAGCAACCCAATATTCCGTTAGACAAGAAATGGGCCCTGCTCCATGCCATCCATACGACCGCAGACTTCGAGATGGAGCAGATTCTTTACACCGATCCCCATGCCGTTGAGACCCTCTATCATAAAATAGTAGAAGGAAAGCTGCGCACCATCATTACCGATGTCACCATGGCGGCCTCGGGCATCCGCAAGGGAGCGTTGAGCCGACTTGGCGTGGAGGTGAAATGCTACCTATCCGACGAGCGTGTAGCCGCCATGGCACAAGAGAAGGGCATTACCCGCACCCAAGCAGGCATACGCTTGGCCGTCGAGGAGCATCCCGACGCACTGTATGTCTTCGGCAACGCACCGACAGCCCTCATCGAGCTATGCGAACTGATCCGCAAAGGGAAAGCCCAACCTGCGGGCATCATCGCCGCTCCCGTTGGCTTCGTGCACGTAAAGGAGTCGAAGTATCGGGCAAAGACCTTCACCAACATTCCTAAACTGATTGTTGAAGGGCGAAAGGGAGGCAGCAACCTGGCCGCTACGTTGGTCAACGCCATCCTTTGCTACAACGATGCCGAACAGCTTAAACCCGGAAGAGACGTATGACACCTCGCTTTATCGTCATTGGCCTGTCTGACTCCATCGAGGAGTCGGGCATAGGGAATGAGGCAAAACGCATCATCGCCTCCCACCACCTTTTCTCAGGTGGTGAGCGCCATCATGAGTTGGTGGGTGCCCTGCTTCCCGCTTCGTATGAGTGGATCGACATCAAGGTGCCTCTCGACAGCGTATTTGCGCAATACGCCGCCCGGGAAGCTGAGGAAATTGTTGTGTTTGCCTCGGGCGATCCGCTCTTCTTCGGCTTTGCCAATACCATCCAGCGGAAGCTGCCCGAGGCTGAGATCCGTCTCTATCCCACCTTCAACTCGTTGCAGCAGCTGGCCCATCGGTTGGTGATGCCTTACCAAACGATGCGCATCGTCTCGCTGACCGGGCGCCCCTGGCATGAGCTGGACAGGGCGTTGATCGAGCGAGCTCCGCTGATTGGTCTCCTCACCGACCGCACGCATACGCCCGCCACCATCGCCCAGCGATTGCTGGACTATGGTTTCGACGGCTATACGATGGCCGTAGGCGAACACCTGGGCAATCCCGAGCAAGAGCGCATCCGTCGCCTCCGCCTGGAGGAGGCCACCACGCTGACCTTCGAACTGCCCAACTGCGTGATTATCCATTGCGAGCAGCCGATGCCTCGTCTTTTCGGCATTCCCGAACGAGATTTCGCCTTGCTGGACGGTCGAGACAAGATGATCACCAAGATGCCGATCCGCCTCTTATCGCTCAGCCTGCTCGACCTGTATAACCGTCGGCATTTTTGGGACGTTGGCTTCTGCACAGGCTCAGTATCCATCGAGGCGAAAAACCAGTTTCCCCATCTGCATATCCAAGCCTTCGAGGTGCGTGAAGCCGGGCAACAGCTCATCGACGAGAACAGCCGAAGATTCCACACTCCGGGCATAGAGGCACACATTGGCGACTTCCTGCAGGCCGACTTAACAGCCCTTCCCGCCCCTGACGCCGTATTCATCGGCGGCCACGGTGGCAAGTTGATCGAGATGGTCGCTCGCATCGCCGAGCGATTGCAGCCCGAAGGACTCATCGTGTTCAACTCGGTGAGCGAGAGCAGCCTCGCCCTCTTCCAAGAGGCCTGCGAGAAAGCCGGCCTACACATCGAGACGGAGACCCACATCACGGTCGATGCGCACAACCCGATCACACTCATTAAGGCCGTAAAGCCTTCTATCCATAAATCTGAATTGTTGAATAAGAAATAAGCATATTATGATCATCATACCGATTTCACCCAGCAGCCAACAAGTGGCGGAGCAGTTAGCTGCCTCCTACACCGAGGCAACCATTCACTCTTATAAAGACTTCACCGAAGAGACCTTCTGCTCGGCGAAGCAGCTCGTCTTCATCGGAGCCTTAGGCATCTGCGTGCGCACGATCGCCCCTTTCGTCGAAGACAAGCACTCCGATCCCGCCGTGGTCTGCATCGACAGCACCAAGCGTTTTGTCATCGCCGTGCTCTCAGGCCACGTTGGTGGTGCCAACGCCTTGGCCACCGACTTGGCTCACTTCTTAGGAGCAGAACCGGTCGTCACCACCCAAAGCGACAACACGCAGCTATGGGCACTCGACACCCTTCCCCAACAATACGGCTGGACCCTGCGAGCGGCCAACAGCAATGCGGCCATCGCAGCATTCGTCAACCAGCAGCCTACCGCTCTATTGCTCGATGTGCGCAACCAAGGCACCGACTATCTGGAGCGTACAGCCCCTGCACACGTGAAGGTCTATTACCGCTTTGAAGAGATTCCGCAGGCCGACTTTGCCCTGCTGATCATCGTCAGTCCTCGTCGCTACGAGACGACTGTCAACACCCTCTGCTACATCCCTCGTGTGCTGCACGCAGGCATCGGTTGCCGCAAGGGCATGCAAGGCGATGCGGCCGATCTGCAAGTTCAGATCCACACCTTGCTTAGCACCTATCAGCTCTATCCCGAGGCATTGGCCGACATCAACTCCATCGACCTGAAGAAGGAAGAGCCGCTGCTCAACACCCTTGCCAACCAAGCGTTAGGTTGTCCATTCCACACCTATACCGCCGAGGAGCTGAAGTCTATCGAAGTGCCCAATCCCTCTGAGAAAGTGCGCACCGTCACAGAGTCGCCCAGCGTATCGGAGGCTTCTGCCATCCGAGCCGCCGAGGGAGGCCCGCTCCTCGTCGAGAAGCAGAAGGGCGATCTGGGCAAAGGCAACGAATACACCTTCGCCGTCGCTTTGGATCGGAAGGCGGCCCGACAAGGCCATATCGAGATTGTTGGCGCCGGACCGGGCGACCCCGAGCTCATCTCCATCCGCGGCCGACACATGCTGGAGCAGGCCGACCTCATCCTCTACGCAGGCAGCTTAGTGCCTAAGGAGCTTACCACCTGCGCCAAGGCGGGAGCGATGGTGCGCAGCTCGGCCGACCTCGACTTGGAACAGCAGTTCGCCCTCATGAAGCAATACTACGACAAAGGTGGCTTCGTGGTTCGCCTTCACACGGGCGACCCCTGCATCTACGGTGCGATTCAGGAGCAGATGAACTATTTCGACCAATATAATATGGACTACCATATCACGCCGGGCATCTCATCGTTTCAGGCGGCGGCAGCAGCCCTGCGTTCGCAATTCACCATTCCCGAGAAGGTGCAGAGCATCATCCTAACCCGTGGCGAGGGACGCACGCCTATGCCCGAGAAAGAGCAGCTGCACAAGTTGGCGCAAAGCCAAAGCACCATGTGCATCTACCTCAGCGCAGGCATCGTGGAGCAGGTGCAAGCCGAGCTGTTGCAGGCCTATCCCCCCACGACACCCGTGGCAGCCTGCTACAAGCTAACCTGGAAGGAAGAGCGCATCTACCGAGGCCAGCTGAAAGACCTGGCGAAGATCGTGAAGGAGAACCACCTCACCCTTACCACTCTCTTGGTGGTAGGCGAAGCGATAGACAACCGAAAGGGACTCTCACGCCTCTACGCACATGAGTTTAAACATCTATTCCGCAAATAAACCGCTATGATCCTTATATTAGGAGGTACAACCGAAGGGCGCATGGCCGTGCGTGTGGCCGACGAGGCCAACCAGCCCTACTTCTATTCCACGAAGGGCGAGGGACAGCAGGTGACCTGCGCCCACGGCACACGCCTCAGCGGAGCGATGGACGTAGAGGCCATGACCCGCTTCTGCCATGAACAGCAAATCCGCTTACTCATCGACGCCGCCCATCCCTTCGCGCAAGCGCTGCATCAAACCATCTTCGAGGTCTCGCAACGCTTGCAACTGCCCGTCGTGCGCCTGGAGCGACGCTATCCGCCTCGCGACCCTTCCCTCCATTGGTGCACCGACTATGCCGATGCGATGAGCCAGATGGAGGCCGACGGCATCGAGCAGCTCGTAGCCTTGAGCGGAGTCAACACGTTGCGCCCGCTCAAACCCTTTTGGGAGAAACACCCCTGCTGGTTCCGCATCTTGCAGCGAGAGGAATCGCTCCGCATCGCCGACCAACAGGGTTTCCCCCGCGAGCGACTGCTCTTCTATCCCGAGGAGGGCACAGCCGATCAGGCGGATTTCGAACTGCCAGCTGCGGCGCTACACGACAAGAAGACGGCCATCTTCACCAAAGAGAGCGGCTATTCGGGCGGGTTCGAGGCCAAGGTGGAGGCGGCCAAGCAACGAGGCATCCCCCTCTACGTGGTGCAACGCCCGGCGCTGCCCGAAACCTTCTATTATGTCTATGGCGAGGAGGGACTGCGCAAACGCATCGAGCGACTTGTACCTGAGTTCTATCCGCTCAAAAGCGGCTACACGACCGGCTGCTGCGCAACGGCCGCCTCGAAGGCCGCCCTGCAGACCCTGCTATCCGGCGTAGCGCCAACCGAGGTAGAGATAGCCCTTCCCTCCGGCGAATGGATCAGCCTACCCATCGAGCAGACCACGCTTTCGGCCCAATCGGCCACCAGCACCGTCAGGAAAGAGTCGGGCGACGATCCGGATGTCACCAACCATGCCGCCATCTGCGCCACGGTTGCCTGGCATACGCCCAACAACCCCGACGACCGCATCCGCTTCAAGGCGGGCGAAGGCGTAGGCACGGTCACACTGCCCGGCTTAGGACTGGCGGTGGGCGAACCGGCCATCAACGCCACGCCCCGCCGCATGATCAGCGAGGCGCTGCTTCCACTTCTGCCCTCAGCCGAAGCGGGAGTCACAGTCACCATCGCCGTGCCCGGCGGAGCCGAACTGGCAAAACGGACCTTCAATCCCAAGCTCGGCATCGAGGGCGGCATCTCCATCATCGGCACCTCGGGCATCGTGCGCCCCTTCTCGTCGGATGCCTTCATTGCCAGCATCCGCAAGGAGGCGAATGTAGCAAAAGCCATCGGTTGCACCACCTTGGTAATCAACTCGGGAGCCAAGAGCGAACGCATCCTGCGGGCACGTTTTCCGCAGCTGCCTCCTCAAGCCTTCGTGCACTACGGCAACTTCATCGGCGAGACACTCCGCATCGCCGACGAGCTTGGCTTCGAGCAGGTCGTGATGGGCATCATGTTAGGGAAAGCGGTGAAACTGGCCGAAGGATGGCTCGACACGCATAGCAAGAAGGTGGTGATGAATCGCACCTTCCTAAAGCAATTGGCCGACGAGGCGCATTGCCCCGCCGAAGTGAGCGAGGCCATCGACCGCCTCACGCTGGCACGCGAGTTGTGGCAAATCATCCCAGCCAGCCACCAAGAGGTCTTCCGCCAAGCAGTGCTCAACCATTGCCAAGCCGTCTGCGAGCCGCTCCTTAAGCAGGCTCGACTTCAATTGCTGCTGATAGGCGAAGAGGCCTCCTAATCGATAGCCTAAAATTAAGACGACGGGCAACGAAATTCTCTCCGTTGCCCGTCGTCTTTTTACGTAGAAAACACGGCGCATCGACCTATATCTTGATAGCCGCCTTGATAAACGAAAGGAAGAGCGGATGCGGATGAAGCACAGTGCTTTGGTATTCCGGATGGAATTGCGTGCCGATAAACCAACGGAGCGTTGGAATCTCGACAATCTCCACCAAGTTCGACTCCGGATTGCGGCCTACGCACTTCATGCCATGCGACTCAAACTCGTCGAGAAAACGATTGTTGAACTCGTAGCGATGGCGATGGCGCTCGCGCACCAGCGAAGTGCCATAGATGGCGGCCACCCGCGAGTCGGCCTCCAACTCGCAATCGTAGGCGCCAAGGCGCATCGTTCCTCCCAAATTAGAGACGTTCTTCTGATCCTCCATCAAGTCGATCACGTTGTGCTTCGTCTGAGCATCCATCTCGCTGCTGTTGGCATCGGCATAGCCAAGCACGTTGCGAGCGAACTCTATGACCATCATCTGCATACCCAAACAAATTCCCAAACAGGGCACATCGTGCGTGCGCGCATATTCCACGGCAAGGATCTTTCCCTCGATGCCACGCTGTCCGAAGCCGGGGCAAATCACCAAGCCATCCTGCCCATCGAGCTTCTCCGACAGGTTCTCGGGCAAGAGAAACTCGGAGTTGATAAAGCTGATCACGATCTTGCGATGGTTGTAGGTGGCCGCATGCGAAAGGCTCTCAAGAATCGACTTGTAGGCATCTTGCAGGTCGTACTTGCCAACCAGACCAATATGGACCTCACCCGTAGCTGTCTCGCGCAGGTTGAGGAAGCGCAGCCATGACTCCATGCGAGGCGTTTCGCCCACGGGAATCGCCATCTTACGCAGGATAGCAGCGTCGAGCCCTTGGTGTTGCATATTGACCGGCACCTCGTAGATGCTGGGCAGGTCCTCGCTCTGGATGACGCATTCGAGATCTACATTGCAGAACCCGGCCACCTTCATGCGCATCGTGTCGTCGAGGTGCTTCTCGGTGCGCAGCACAAGGATGTCGGGCTGAATGCCATAGCTCAGCATCTCCTTCACGGAGTGCTGCGTAGGCTTTGTCTTCAACTCGCCGGCCGCCCTCAGGTAGGGCACGTAGGTGAGGTGAACGCATACGGCCGAACGGCCCAGTTCCCATTTGAGCTGACGAATAGCCTCCAGGAATGGAGCGCTCTCGATGTCGCCTATCGTGCCACCTATCTCGGTGATGACAAAGTCGTACTTGCCCGTCTCGCCGAGGCTCTTTATGCTGTTCTTTATCTCGTCGGTAATGTGAGGCACCACCTGCACGGTCTTGCCCAAGTAGTCGCCCCGGCGCTCCTTGTCGATCACCGACTTATAGATGCGTCCCGTGGTCATGCTGTTGGCCCGTGTGGTCTGTATGCCAGTGAAACGCTCATAGTGACCCAGGTCGAGGTCGGTCTCCATGCCGTCGGCCGTCACGTAGCACTCGCCATGCTCATAGGGATTAAGTGTTCCAGGGTCGATGTTGATGTAAGGGTCGAACTTCTGGATCGTAATCTTATAGCCACGCGCTTGCAGCAGTTTACCAATCGAGGCCGAAATAATGCCTTTACCCAGCGATGAGACCACACCGCCCGTTACGAAAATATAGTTTGTCTTGCTCATTGTGATGTGTGTGTTATTTAAATTCCTTTTCCATATAATCCACGAAAGCCTGGTTGAGCATACGAATGCCTCCCGGCGTCGGGTAGTCGCCCGTGAAATACCAATCACCCGTGTGCTGCGGACAGGCCTTGCGCAATCCTTCGCACGATTGGAAGATCAGCTCCACGGGAGCACTCGCCCCCTCGGGCGTTAGTAGTTGGGCAATCTTGCGCGCAATCTCCTCGTCGCTGAAGGGGGCATAGATCGCCTTAACGGGATTCGTCAGCTCATCGGTGTCGGCCTGCAACGCTTGCCGGGCCCGCTCGTAGGCTTGCTGGATGACCTGCTCCATGCCACGCTCTTTCAGCAGCGCCAATGCCGCCTTGAAGGCGATGAACTGCTCCATGCTCGACATGTC
The DNA here is from genome assembly GCA_934718155.1 of uncultured Parabacteroides sp. GTDB lineage: Bacteria > Bacteroidota > Bacteroidia > Bacteroidales > Tannerellaceae > Parabacteroides. The sequence goes on from CAKUZF010000011.1 coordinate 50,254, forward strand.
GATGCCGTAGTAGTCTGGATAACGAATCTGCGGTGACGAGGAGACAACAATGATCTTCTTGGGATGCAGCCTGTCGAGGATGCGCAGGATGCTCTGGCGAAGGGTGGTGCCACGCACGATGCTATCGTCGATCACCACGAGGTTGTCGACACCCGCCTCTACGCTGCCATAGGTCACGTCATACACATGGGCGGCCAAATCGTTGCGGCAATTACCTTCGGCAATGAAGGTGCGCAGCTTGATGTCTTTGATCACCACCTTCTCGCTACGTATGCGCATCGAGAGGATATGATCGATCTCGGCTGCCCGCGAGGGATCGCCCATCAGCGCTTTCAGCCGCTCCTCCTTCAGCCGATTCAGGTAGTTGTCCATCCCCTCCACAAGTCCGAAGAAAGCCACCTCGGCGGTGTTGGGTATGTAGGAGAAGACGGTGTGCTCAATATCGAAATCGATCGCTGGCAGGATCTGATCCACCAAACGACGGCCCAGCTCCTTACGCTCTTGATAGATGTCTTTGTCGCTGCCACGGCTGAAGTAGATACGCTCGAAGGAGCAGGCTCGTAGGGGCATAGGAGCGTTAATCTGCTCCCGACGGATTGTGCCATCTTGGCTGGTCAGCAAAGCCTCGCCCGGCTGCAACTCGTGGATGGCCTCGGCCGCTACGTCGAACACCGTCTGGATCACAGGCCGTTCGGAAGTCAGCACCAGCACCTCGTCGTCTTGATACCAGAAGGCGGTGCGGATGCCCCAGGGGTCGCGCAAAGCGAACGACTCGCCACTGCCCGTGATGCCACACATCACGTAGCCGCCGTCCCAATAACCGCTGCTCGTGCGCAGCACGTTGGCCATGTCGATTCGCCGCTCGATCGCATGGGTCAGGTCGAGCCCCGTCTTGCCCTCGGCGCAACAGCGGTTGTAAACCCGCTCCACTTCCCTGTCGAGCCGATGGCCCACCTGCTCAAGCATGATGTGCGTATCAGCGTATTTGCGCGGATGCTGCCCGTTGGCTACAATGCGCCGGAAGACCTCATCCACGTTAGTCAAGTTGAAGTTTCCACACAGGGCCAAGTTCTTGGCTCGCCAGTTGTTGCGGCGTAAGAAGGGGTGGATGTAATCCAATCCGCTCTTGCCCGTAGTGGAATAGCGCAGGTGGCCCATATAGAGTTCTCCAACGAAGGGGGAAAGCCCCTCGCCCAAGGCGGCAGATTCCAGCTGCCGCTGGCGCACAGCATTGAATATCTCGGTAATTGCCGTGGCACCCGATGCTCGCTCGCGAAACATATACTCATCGCCCGGCTTAACGCTAAGGCGCACACAAGCGAGGCCGGCTCCCTCCTGCCCTCGATTGTGCTGCTTCTCCATCAAGAGGTAAAGTTTATTGAGCGCATAGAGTTGCGATCCATATTTCTCCTCGTAGTAAGTGAGTGGCTTCAGCAAGCGGATCATGGCCACGCCACATTCATGTTTCAAAGGTTCCATTGTTGGCTTTTAGTCTTTTGTCTTATAAGCTTGTTCGTGCACACCCGCCACGGCTCGGCCGCTCGGGTCATTCATGTTCTTCCAGGCCGTATCCCATTCGAGTGCGGTGGCGGTAGAGCAGGCCACACTGGCCTCGTGAGGCACGCTGCGTGCGGCGCTCTCGCTTGGGAAATGCTCTTCGAAGATGCTTCGATAGAGATACTCCTCCTTGCAAAGCGGCGGATTGATGGGGAAACGGGCTGCGGCATGAGCCATCTGCTCGTCGGAGACTTGCTCTTCGGCTACACGCTTGAGGGTGTCGATCCAGCTATACCCCACCCCATCGCTGAACTGCTCCTTTTGTCGCCAAGCCACCTCCTCGGGCAGCAGATCGGCAAAGGCCTCACGCAAGATGCGCTTCTCGATCATCCCGCCAGGACACATCTTGCTGGCTGGATTGATGCGCATGGCTACGTCGAGGAACTCCTTGTCGAGGAAGGGCACACGCCCCTCTACGCCCCAAGCGGAAAGGCTCTTGTTGGCTCGCAAGCAATCGTAGAGGTAGAGTTTCGAGAGCTTGCGCACGGTCTCTTCATGAAACTCCTTGGCCGATGGAGCCTTGTGGAAGTAAAGGTAGCCGCCAAAGATCTCGTCGGCTCCCTCGCCCGACAGCACCATCTTGATTCCCATCGACTTGATGACGCGTGCCAAGAGATACATCGGTGTTGAGGCCCGAACGGTGGTGACATCGTAGGTCTCGATGAAGTAGATCACGTCGCGAATGGCGTCCAGTCCCTCTTGGATGGTATAGTTGATCTCATGATGCACGGTTCCGATGTGCTCGGCCACCTTGCGAGCCTTCTCCAAATCGGGAGCGCCTCTCAAGCCCACAGCGAAGGAATGCAAACGAGGCCACCAAGCCGCACTACGGTCATCGTCTTCGACTCGCCGCTCGGCAAACTGCTGCGCGACGGCGCTGATCACGCTGCTATCCAGGCCGCCCGAAAGCAATACGCCATAGGGCACATCGCTCATCAACTGTCTCTTCACGGCAGCACGCAAGGCTTGACGAATCTCCTCGCTGCTGGAAGGATTGTCGCGCACGGCCTCATAGTCGAACCAGTCTCGCTGATACCAGCGTTTCATGCCAGGATCCTCACTCCAATAATAATGGCCAGGCAAGAATGGCTCGTAGCGATCGCATTGTCCTTCGAGCGCTTTCAATTCGCTGGCCACATAAACCTTTCCATCGGCATCATAACCTATATAAAGAGGAATCACACCGATAGGATCGCGCGCAATCAAGAAGGCATCACGAGCCTCGTCGTAGAGCGCAAAGGCGAAGATTCCACTCAGATCCTCCAAGAAATGGATTCCCTTCTCGCGATACAACGCCAAGATCACCTCGCAGTCACTTCCCGTTTGGAACGCATAGCGACCCGCATACTGCTTGCGGATCTCTTGATGGTTATAAATCTCGCCATTCACGGCCAGCACTTGATGTCCATCCGTCGAGAAGAGCGGCTGCTTACCGCTCTCTGGATCGACAATGCTAAGTCGCTCATGCGCCAAGATAGCGCTCTTGCCGCAATAAATACCACTCCAATCAGGTCCGCGATGACGAATCTTCTGACTCATGCGGAGCGCTTTTTGTCGCAGTTCGCTCGTAGGCTGCTGTATATTGAATATCGAAACTATTCCACACATCGTTGTTCTTATTAATAGTTGTTCTTATTAATATTAGTTGGTTTTACATCGTTTTATGCTTTTAAATACTGGTCGACTTGCCGTGCCGCATCCCGACCGCTCGCCATGGCACGTACCACCAACGAAGCTCCGTGCAGCGCATCGCCGCAAACGAAAACATTGGATGGAAGCTCGGGGAGCTGAGGTTTCAGAAAGCCCAACGCCAAGAAGCAGATTTCGCATTTGATCAACTCCGGCTCGCCTGCCTCCACCATCAGCGGCCTGCCCCCTTCGGGATTGGGCACCCATTCGATGGGTTGCACCCTAACACCAGTCAGGCTACCCTCCTCGCCTACAAACTCCAGCGTATTGATGTTCCATCGACGCACGCAACCCTCCTCATGGCTCGACGTAGTCTTCAGCACACGGGGATAATTGGGCCAAGGGTTCTGCGGATCGTCTGGACCCTCCACGGGGCGAGGCATGATTTCGATCTGCGTCACACTGAGGCAACCTTGACGATGCGAGGTACCGATGCAATCCGATCCGGTGTCGCCACCGCCAATCACCAAGACATCTTTGCCCTTGGCCGTCACACGCTCCTCGGGACTAAATTCCCTTCCAGCTAAGACCCTATTCTGCTGCGAAAGCAGCTCCAACGCCAAATGTACGCCCCGAAGCGTTCGGCCCGGAAGGGGCAAGTCGCGCGCCTGAGGGGTGCCTGTGCTCAACACATAGGCATCATATCCCTCAGGCAAGTCGGCGATATCAACAGAACAATTATACTTAAACTCTATGCCTTCGGCCACCAGCACATCCAGGCGGCGATCGATGATTTTCTTGTTCAGCTTAAAGTTAGGAATACCATAGCGCAAAAGGCCTCCCGCGGCCTCGTTCTTCTCGAACACAGTTACTCGATAGCCCAAGCGATTCAGGCGGTTAGCAGCGACCAGTCCGGCTGGTCCTGCACCGATCACAGCTACTCGCTTTCCATTGCGGGCATAGGCTTGGGGAATGATATAATTCTCGCGCCAAGCCGCCTCGGTGATTGCCGCCTCATCCTCGCGATTGGTCACAGGAGCATGGTCGGTCAGGTTCAACACGCAAGCCTTCTCGCAAAGAGCGGGACAGATACGCCCCGTAAACTCCGGAAAATCGTTGGTGGCGTTCAGCAACCGATAGGCCAGCTCCCACTCACCTTTATAAAGCGCATCGTTCCATTCTGGGGCTTTGTTGCCCAACGGACAGGCCCAATGGCAGAAGGGCACGCCGCAATCCATGCAACGGCTGGCCTGCATCTTTCGGTCGCGGGTGTTGAGTGTCTGCTCCACCTCGCCAAAATCGTGTATTCTATCGTGGATCGGACGGTAGCCAGCCTCCAGCCGATCTACCTCCATGAATGCTTTTAATCTTCCCATGGCTATTCTTAATTATTGATGAGTTGCATGTTTGCAATCTTCTCTTGCAGCTGACGGATATTCTCTTCCTGCAACACACGCTTATACTCAATAGGGGTTACTTGTATGAAATCATCTATGTAACGATTCCAATCGTCGAGCATACGGCGTGCCAAAGCAGAGCCTGTATAGAGGTAGTGCTGACGAACCAACTCATGCAGTTCTTTGCGAGCGGAGGCCTCCTCCACCAGACCGATCTCGACCTGATCCATGTTGCAGAAATAGTCGAAATTATGGCATTTATCCCAGACATAAGCCAAGCCACCACTCATTCCAGCGGCAAAGTTTCGGCCCGTCTCGCCAAGCACGACAACCCGTCCTCCCGTCATATATTCACAACAATGGTCGCCAGCTCCTTCGATCACGGCAATCGCACCCGAATTACGCACGCCGAAGCGCTCGCCAACTCGGCCATTCACATACAATTCACCGCCCGTAGCTCCATATAAACCGGTGTTGCCCGCAATGATGTTATCCTCGGCCACGAAGTTAGCCGTGCTGCGCACAGGCGGCTGGATGCTGATGCGTCCACCTGAGAGGCCTTTGCCAAAGTAATCGTTGGTCTCACCTTCGAGCTTAATGTTCAATCCTTTCACGGCGAAGGCACCAAAACTCTGACCCGCCGAGCCCTTGAACTTGATGTTGATCGTGGCATCGGGCAAGCCCGCTTCGCCATACCGCTTAGCGATAAGACCCGACAGCATCGTAGTGACGGCTCGATCGGTGTTCTTGATGGTATAGTCGAGATTCACCTCCTCTCTTCGTTCGATGGCCGACTGGCAGGCCTTAATGATTTCCTCGTCTTTCACACCGCAGACCTTCGTATAGGCACCTCGATCCCAATAACGAGATTTTGAAGTAGGCTCGAAATGAAGCAAACGGCTAAAGTCAATCATAGCCTGCTTGCTACCCGGAACCTGCGGGATCACCTCGATCAGATCGGTGCGCCCAATGATCTCCTTTAGGCTCTTCACTCCCATCTCGGCCAAATACTCACGGGTCTGCTCGGCCAAGAAGGTGAAGAAGTTCACCACATAATCAGCACGCCCCCGGAATTTAGCACGCAAGGTTTCATCTTGCGTAGCCACGCCTACCGGACAGGTGTTGGTGTTGCATTTGCGCATCATCACACAGCCCAGCACGATAAGGGGCAACGTACCGAAACTAAACTCGTCGGCTCCCAACAGAGCCATGATGATTACGTCGTGGGCGGTCTTCAACTGACCATCGGTTTGCAGACGCACTTGGTCGCGCAAGCCGTTCAACACCAGGGTTTGCTGCGTCTCGGCCAAACCAATCTCAGGCGAGATGCCAGCGAAGCGCATACTGCTGGCAGGTGAAGCGCCTGTGCCACCTTCCGCTCCCGAAATCACGATCAGGTCAGCTTTTGCCTTGGCCACGCCGGCCGCAATGGTACCCACACCGCTCTCGGCTACCAGTTTCACACTAACGGCCGCTGTCGGGTTGATATTCTTAAGGTCGAAGATGAGTTGAGCCAAATCCTCTATGGAATAAATATCATGATGAGGGGGCGGCGAGATCAGCGTGATGCCAGGAATCGCATTACGAGTCTTGGCTATAATCTTGTTCACCTTAAAACCAGGCAGCTGACCTCCTTCGCCCGGCTTGGCACCTTGAGCCACCTTGATTTGCAACTCCTCGGCATTCACCAAGTATTCAGCTGTCACACCGAAGCGTCCCGAAGCAATCTGCTTCGTCTTGCTGCTCAGACTGACTCCGTCCACCTCAGTGTGATAGCGAGTATTGTCTTCGCCACCCTCTCCGGTATTGCTGCGAGAACCCAATCGGTTCATCGCCAAAGCCAAAGCCTCATGCGCTTCAATACTGAGCGCCCCAAACGACATCGCTCCCGTCACGAAGTGTCGCACGATGCTTTCTACGGGTTCTACTTCGTCGAGCGGCGTAGGCACTGCGGCTCGTTTGAAACGCAAAAAATCGCGCAGGAAGATGGGGTTCGCCTTCTGATCAACCAAAGCCTCCCATTCCTTATATTTCTTATATGACCCCAATCGGGTAGCGATTTGAAGATTAGCGATTGTCTCTGGATTCCAAGCATGCTCGATGCCATCCTTACGATAAGCGAAGAGTCCATTATTGGGGAGCAGGGCATTGTCGAGCTCCTGCCAACCAAAGGCGGCCCGATTGAGGGCGGTGTATTCCTTTGCAATGTGATACAAACCGATACCTCCGATAGTGCTCACCTCGGTGCCAAAGTATTTCCGCAGCAACGCCTCCGACAAGCCAATCGATTCAAATATCTTAGCCCCACGATATGAACGGATGGTAGAGATTCCCATCTTCGACATGGTCTTTTTCAGGCCCTTATCTACGGCCTTTATATAATTCCGCTCAGCGGTATGATACTCCTCTTGAATCTGATGACGCTTCACCAAGTCATCGAGCACGGCAAACGTCATATAGGGATTGATGGCACTGGCTCCATAGCCCAACAGCAAGGCAGCATGCATCACCTCGCGAATCTCGCCGCTCTCCACAATAAGCGCAGTCTGCACACGCTTACCCACTCCAATCAAGTAGTGGTGCACAGCACTGACTGCCAACAAAGAGGGAATGGCTGCGTGTTGCGCATCGATCTCTCTATCACTCAAAATGATATAGTTTACCCCCTCATCCACACTATCGGCCGCTTTCTTGCAAAGCGCATCAAGGGCGCTACACAAGCCACTCTCTCCCTTCTCTATCTCAAAGAGAATAGGCAGTTTGATGGTCTTAAAACCTTTATAGCGTATGTTGCAGAGTACGTCTAATTCAGTATTTGTCAACACGGGTTGTGGCAAACGCACCATCTTGCAGTTCGACTCGTCAGGCGTAAGGATTCCACTCCCCACACGGCCGATGTACTCGGCAAGCGACATGACCAACTCCTCTCGGATAGGGTCGATGGCAGGATTGGTGACCTGTGCGAACTGTTGACGGAAATAGTTGAAGAATATCTGAGGACGATCGCTGATAATAGCCAACGGCGTATCGTTGCCCATAGCCGCCACAGGTTCTTGCCCCGTGGTGCACATTGGGATGAGCGTACGATCGATGTCTTCCTGGCCATAGCCGAAGGCACGCAGCTTGCGAGCAAAGTCGGGCACGCTATTCTCAACTTTCCGACCGCTCTTCAGCTTCTCCAACTGAATACAGTTAGCTGCTAACCAGGTCTTGTAAGGATGTTCTTTTGCCAACTGCTCCTTAAGCTCACCATCGTAGTAGATGCGTCCCTCTTGGGTATCGACCAAGAGGATCTTGCCCGGCTGCAAACGGCCCTTGCTCACCACATCGCTCGGATCGAAATCCATCACACCTACTTCGCTGGCTACTACCATCATGCCCTGCTTAGTGATCGTGTAGCGAGAGGGGCGCAATCCGTTGCGATCAAGCAGACCGCCCGCATAGCGCCCATCGCTAAACATGAGAGCCGCAGGTCCATCCCACGGCTCCATCAAGATGGAATAGTACTCATAAAAAGCTTTCAAATCTTCGCTGATAGGGTTCTTGTCGTTGAACGATTCGGGTACCAAGATGGCCATTGCTTGCGGCAATGAGAGACCCGACATAACCAAGAACTCAAACACATTGTCGAGACTGGCGGAGTCGCTCATCTCCTCTTCGATGATAGGACGGATATCGTGAATGTCGCCCAATGCCTCACAACTCAACACACTTTCGCGTGCCTTCATCCAACCCCGGTTGCCCCGCACGGTATTGATCTCACCATTGTGGCAAAGGTAGCGGAAAGGCTGCGCCAGTTTCCATTTTGGGAAAGTGTTAGTCGAGAAACGACTATGCACCAACGCCAAGCCCGATGTGAAATAATTGTTGCTGAGATCGGGGAAGAAGCGGCGCAATTGGCCACTTGTCAGCATGCCTTTGTAAACAATGCTCTTACACGAGAGAGAGCAGATGTAGAAATCCTCGTCGTTGATTCTTCGCTCAATCTTCTTGCGAATCTTGTAAAGCGTTCGCTCAAAATGAGGCACATCAACCTCTGCAACGCCCGTGATGAACACCTGCTTAATGTCGGGCATCACTTCGCATGCTCCCATGCCTGGCACATCGGCATTAATCGGCACATTGCGTAGATGCATCAGTTGCAAACCCTCGCGCTCGATCTCCTCAATCACTACACGCAAAATCTCACGCTGTTTCTGCTCCTCCTTAGGAAGGAAAAAGATGCCTGTTCCATAACGCCCCTTCTCGGGCACCGGAATGCCTTGCAACAAGATAAACTCATGGGGGATCTGGAGCAGGATACCTGCCCCATCTCCTGTCTTATCACGCGTCTCAGCACCTCGATGCTCCATGTTTTCTAACACCTTGAGCGCATTATCAACCAGTTCATGACTTTTATTACCATGTATATTTACAACCATCCCCACACCACATGCGTCGTGTTCGTATTGGGGATGGTATAGTCCTTGTTGATATTTTGTGTCCATGATTAAGAATCTATTATTAAATGTAAAGCAATTCGCGATATTTTGGAAGTGTCCACATACGATCATCCACTACCAGCTCCAACTTGTCAATGTGGTAACGAATCTCGTCGAAGCAGCTCGCCACCGTATCGTGGTAGGCTATGGCCTTCGCACGCTCCTCTGTAATCTTGTTGGCCAACTTACGAGCTTCGACCATGGCATTGACATGCTCAGAGATAAAGGCCGTACGCTCGGCAATCTCCTCGATCACACGCAGGTTCTCAGCCGAAAGACGATTAGCCTTCTCCTCGCCTAAGATCGCACTCAACTTATAGACATTGTCAATCAGTTTGCTTTGATATTCGATTGCGATCGGTATGATGTGGTTGATGGCTAAGTCGCCCAACACACGAGCCTCGATCTGGATTTTCTTTGTATAGGTTTCCCACTTCACCTCGTTGCGAGCCTCAAGCTCCTTGCGGGTCATTACACCAGCTCGCTCAAACATGGCTATGCTATCAGGAGTCAAGTAGGCATCAAAGATGAGCGGACAGCTTGTTTCGCAATCCAAGCCCCGGCGTTTCGCCTCTTCTTTCCATTCGTCGCTGTAGCCATTGCCCTCAAAGCGGATCGGCTTACACTCCTTGATATACCGACGCAACACATCGAGCAGAGCACTCTGTGTTGTCTGTCCGTTGGCTATCAAGGCCTCAACGTCCTGCTTGAACTGACCCAGCTGTTCTGCGACAGCCGTATTCAACGCAATCATGGCCGCTGCCGTATTGGCCTCGCTACCTACAGCACGAAACTCGAAGCGATTGCCCGTAAAGGCAAAAGGAGAGGTGCGGTTGCGGTCGGTGTTATCGAGTAAGATCTCTGGAATCTGCGGAATATCCATACTCAAGCCCTGCTTCTCGCCGCTTCCAGCGATACACTCGTCGGTACTGTTCTCCAACGTGTCCAACATGCTGGAAAGTTGCTTGCCCAAGAAGCTGGAGATGATGGCAGGAGGAGCCTCGTTAGCACCCAAACGATGGGCGTTAGTGGCACTCATGATGGAAGCCTTCAACAAGCCGTTATGATGATATACGGCCATCAAGGTGTTTACTACGAAGGTGATGAAGCGCAAATTATCAGTCGGGGTCTTTCCCGGGGCAAACAACAACTTGCCAGTATCCGTTCCGAGCGACCAGTTGCAGTGTTTACCGCTACCATTGATGCCCTTGAAGGGTTTCTCATGAAGCAACATGCGGAATCCGTGGTCGGCCGCCACAGTGCGCATCAGCGACATCAAGATCATATTATGATCGACTGCCAAGTTACACTCTTCATAAATCGGAGCCAGCTCAAACTGACCCGGAGCAACCTCGTTGTGGCGCGTCTTAATAGGAATACCCAACTCGATAGCTCGAATCTCCAAATCTTTCATAAACTCCATGACACGCTGCGGAATGCTGCCGAAATAGTGGTCTTCGAGCTGCTGGTTCTTCGCTGCCTCGTGACCCATCAATGTGCGTCCCGTGAGCAACAGGTCGGGTCTGGCTCCAGCGATATCCTCATCCACCAAGAAATACTCTTGCTCGATGCCCAAGAAGGCATTCACCTTCTTCACCTGAGGATCGAAATAATGGCAAACCTCTACGGCGGCCTTGTTTACAGCACGCAACGCACGCAACAAAGGAGCCTTGTAATCGAGCGACTCTCCAGTGTAAGAGATGAAAATAGTTGGGATACAGAGTGTATCGTCGATAATAAAGACAGGAGAAGAGGCATCCCAAGCCGTATATCCACGTGCTTCGAACGTATTACGAATTCCGCCATTGGGGAAACTAGACGCATCGGGCTCTTGCTGAATGAGCACCTTGCCCTCAAAGGCTTCCAACACTCCTCCCTTATGGTTATACTCGATGAAGCTCTCGTGTTTCTCGGCCGTACCACCTGTCAGAGGCTGGAACCAATGTGTATAGTGTGTCACGCCCAGCTCAGCGGCCCATTGCTTCATGCCCGCAGCCACACTGTTAGCAATGCCTCGATCCAACGGTGCGCCATTGTCAATCACATTCACAATGGCATCAAATGTCTCTTTTGGAAGATAACGAAACATCTTTTCGCGGTCAAAAACGTGCTTGGCGTACAAGCGGTCAAATCTCTCTTCGGCGGTTTTTACCAGGACAGGCTTCTTACTCAATGCCTTTTCTACTACCTTGAATCTTGTTTCCGACATAATACCTTTCTGTTTTAAGTATCACCATTTATAAACAATCTCTTTCTATATGATACACAATTGATAGATATTCTATCTTTATGACTTATATATCATATTTTCCTTTGCAAATATCCATCAAGTCGAGCAAGCATACAAGAAGATTCGTTATCTATTTTACAACGAAAAAACAATTATTTTAAACTATCATCAAACAGTATGTTATCATATCAAACTGAAAGCGTTTTGAGTAATAATACTTTCAATCTAACACACGAAAGGCTTTAATTGCTGCTAACAGGCGAAGTTATTCCGCTCGGGGAAACATTTGAAACAATGTTTACGAAGTTAAACATTGTAGAAACGCTTCTATAGAATCTCGGCGAACGTTGAACAGCATAAACATGATGCAAGATGGAGTCGCAAATCTTTTTTTTTCTATCTTCGCGTAGATAACACACGCAACAGCATTATGATAAAAGAGAATTTCATAAAGATCTACGAAAAAAGTTTCAAAGAGAACTGGGAGCTACCAGCCCTAACAGACTACGGCAAGGAGCGAACGTTCACCTATGGCGACATGGCGACAGAGATCGCCCGTATTCATTTGCTATTCCAAGAGTGTCAGTTGCGCCGAGGCGACAAAGTGGCGTTGATCGGTAAAGACAGTGCCCGTTGGTGTATGGCCTATATGGCTGTTGTCACCTATGGCGCTATCGTTGTACCCATCTTGCAAGATTTCAATCCGAACGATGTACATCATATCATCAACCACTCAGAGGCGGTCTTTCTTTTCGTGAGCGACCGCATTTGGGACTCGTTGGAGGAAGATAAAATACCTGACATTAGAGGCGTATTCTCTCTCTCCGACTTCCACTGCCTGCATCAGCGTGACGGCGAACAGATTCAAAAAATGCTGAAACAGATCGACGAGAAAATGGCAGAGCTTTATCCGCAAGGCTACAAAGCCGAGCACATCCAATATGCCGAACTCGACAACGATAAGATCATAGAGATAAACTATACCTCGGGTACAACCGGGTTCAGCAAAGGTGTGATGCTGACAGCTAACAACTTGGCAGGCAACGTGACCTATGCGCACCGACTCGACCTGCTGTTCCGCGGCGACCGAGAGCTCTGCTTCTTGCCGTTGGCTCATGCTTATAGCTGCGCCTTCAACCTGCTGGTCCCATTGGCCTTCGGTGTACACGTATTCTTATTAGGCAAGACCCCTTCGCCCAAGATTCTGCTGAAAGCCTTCGAGGAGGTGAAGCCAAACCTAATCTTGATGGTGCCCCTGATTCTGGAGAAGATCTACAAGAAGATGATCCTCCCGCAACTGGACAAGCCGATGCTCCGCATCGCGTTAAACGTGCCCTTGCTGAACAACCGCATCTATACACAAATTTGCAAAAAGCTGATGGACGCCTTTGGCGGACGTTTCCGTGAGGTGATTATTGGCGGTGCGGCGATGAACGAGGAAGTGGCAAACTTCTTGACGATGATCAAATTCCCCTACACCATCGGCTATGGCATGACGGAGTGTGGACCACTGATCAGCTACGAGAGCCACAGAGACTACATCCCAACCTCTTGCGGCAGGATCTTGGATGACATCATGGAGGTGCGCATCGACTCAAACGATCCCTACAACGTAACTGGCGAGATCCAGGTGAGAGGCGAAAACGTTATGCAGGGCTACTATAAAAACGACGAGGCAACCGCCAACGTCTTCACCGATGACGGATGGCTCCGCACGGGCGACTTAGGCACAATCGACGCAGATAACCGCATCTATATCCGTGGACGTAGCAAAACGATGATCTTAGGCTCGAACGGACAGAACATCTACCCCGAGGAGATTGAGTCGAAGTTGAACAACCTCCCCTTCGTGATGGAGAGCGTGATAGTTGAACGAAATGGCAAAATAGTAGGCTTGGTATATCCGGATTACGATGCCATCGATAGCACGGGCATCGCTCACAGCGACCTGCCGCTGCTCATGGAGGAAACCCGCGTGACGCTCAACAAACTGTTGGCTCCGTATGAGGCCGTCTCGGAATTGCAGCTCTACCCGACTGAGTTCGAGAAGACACCCAAGAAGAGCATCAAGCGCTACCTCTACACGCATTAAGGCCGATGCCTTTAATTGATCAGAAAACCTATACATTATTATATATAGGGTAACAAAGATATGAGACGAAAACTACTTCTGCCCCTCTTCGCAGGCGTGAGCGGGATGCTTTATGCACAGATGCCTGCCGACACCACCTTGCACCTCCAAAACATCGAGGTGCAAGGTGTTCGTTTCGCCGGATTAAGCGATCGCCAAGGGATGCGTTTCCTCGACGTGAACCACAACCTGAGCAGCGCACCACAGAATACAGCCGACGCCTTACGCCAACTGCCTTCAGTCATCACCGACATTGAAGGAGGAATCACCTTCCGAGGTAGTAATCAGCCAGGCATATGGATTAATGGCATACCTTACGGCTTGCTAGAGGAATACAGCGGCGACGTGCTGATCCAACTGCCGGCCCTCTTCTTCGAGCAACTGGCAGTGGGAGCGACGCCACGTATCGACTGGGTGCCTGACGGCAACGCCGGCGTTGTCAACCTCTCCCCTCGCATTTACACGGCGGCCGACTCTCCTTTGCAGGTTACGTTAGGTGGTGGATGGCACGAGCGTTACAACGCTGGAGCCGTGCTGAACCTGCACCCAGGCAAATGGTCGATCAACGCCAAGTATAACTACCGCAAGGAATATCGCTACCGCAGTTTCAGCAAAGTGACTACTACGCCGAAGAATCGGCAAGAGATGCACAACAACGGTTGCGCCCGTCCCGATGTGCACATGGCCTACCTGCAACTGGGTTATGCCTTCAGCGACAAGGATGAGGTAAGCGCAAAAGGCATCTACCACGTGATGGACTACTTCCGCCATGGGCGCATCAACAACCAAGTGTTCAACCCCAAAGGGGAGCAGATGAAACATGTGATCCGCAACCGCTACAACGACCAAAAGCAAGAGGGCTATGGGGCTGAAGCGAGCTGGACACACCAATTCAGCGCCTCGCAGCGATTGATAACCACATTCAACTACAATCGTTTTACCTACGACGAGGACAACGATTATAAGAACGAGAACCCCAAAACGGGAGCTATCGCAGCAGAAGACAATCTCTTTGTAGATAAAAGCAAGAACCTCTACTACTGGCAAGTGGCCTATGAGGCCGATTTCGACGGATGGCAGTTGAACGCAGGTTACACGGGCCGTAGCCGCCACGAAGACTACGAAACGCATGCCGCAGTTAAAGGCGAGCAGGGCTTCGCTGAGAACAAGGCAAAGAGCTACCTGTATGACTACGACCGTAGGCTGCACCTGCTCTACGCCGGACTGAGCAAGCAGTGGGGTGCGTTGCAAGCGGAAGTGGGCGCACAAGCCGAACTAAGCCACGCCAACATGACACTCGTAGGCGGATCGACGACCAACATCGACTCTAACATACAGCCGACCAACCGTTTCCACCTCTATCCGCGCGCACGCTTCAACTATCAATTCGACAAACAGCAGCAAATGCAGTTGAGCTACCAGCAGCGAGTAATCCGTCCGACCGGCAGTCTCTTGGCCCCTTTCAAAGACACAAGCGATGCCACGCACGTGTTCCAAGGAAACCCCGACCTGAAGGATGAGTTGATCCACCAGGTGGAGTTGAACTATCACTTCTCCACGCCCCAATTTCGTCTGTCTCCAGCGCTATACTACCGCAACCGTGTGAACCGCATCATGGAGGTAGCGAAGCCCGAAGTCGACGATAATTATTGGCAGTATCAGAACGTTGATCATAGTCAAACGGTAGGCATCGATCTCTCGGCCAACTGGAATCCCTGTCGCATTGTGACAATCGGTTTCTCGGGCGACCTTTATCACGACGAGATCGACGGCCATAGCATCGGCTACGACATGAAGAAAGGAATGACCTGCTGGGACGTGAAAGGCAATGTCAACTTAGCGATCACACCAACCACACAACTGCAAGTCGACGGCTTCTACGTGTCCGACCAACTCACCGCACAAGGCGACATCAAACATCGCTACAGCGTGAATGCAGGCCTATCGCAACATCTCTTGCAACGCAAGCTCTGCGTGAACCTGAGTGTCAACAACCTCTTCGATAGCTTGGAGGAAGTAACCACCATCAACACCCCGACGATGCAGCTGACTCAGAAGCGAAACCGAGATGCACGTGTGGCTTGGCTGACACTCACCTATTCTTTATAAGACAATGATAGAAACAGGATATTGTAACAAAAACCAAACGCCACGTTACGTTTTATAAGTTATCACACCGAAAATATTTCGAATTATATTTGCTGGTTTAAAAAAAGCGTGTAAATTTGCAGCCGTTAACAGGAAGTCTCTTTCACCCCAAAGTGGTAGAGACTTCTTTAATTATAAAGCATAAATATAAACAATAAAAAATATGGCTGACAGATTATTTATTTTCGACACGACGCTGCGTGATGGAGAGCAGGTGCCGGGATGCCAATTAAATACGGTAGAGAAAATCCAAGTGGCAAGAGCCCTGGAAGAGTTGGGTGTAGATGTCATCGAGGCCGGCTTCCCCGTATCAAGCCCAGGCGACTTCAAGAGTGTGGTAGAGATTTCGAAAGCTGTGACGTGGCCAACCATCTGTGCGTTGACGCGTGCGGTTGAGAAAGACATCGACGCTGCCGCCGAAGCATTGAAATACGCAAAGCGCGGTCGTATTCATACAGGTATCGGAACCTCCGACTCTCACATTAAATATAAGTTCAACGCCACCCGCGAAGAGATCATCGAGCGTGCAGTGGCAGCCACTAAGTATGCGAAGCGTTTTGTGGAGGATGTTGAATTCTACTGCGAAGACGCAGGCCGTACAGAAAACGAGTATTTGGCTCGTGTGGTCGAGGCTGTGATCAAGGCCGGTGCTACGGTGGTGAACATCCCCGACACCACAGGCTACTGTCTGCCCGACGAGTATGGAGCGAAGATCCGCTACCTGATGGAGCATGTAGATGGCGTACACAAGGCCATTCTATCCACACACTGTCACAACGACTTAGGCATGGCTACAGCCAACACCGTGCAAGGCGTACTGAATGGAGCCCGTCAGGTGGAAGTAACGATCAACGGCATTGGCGAGCGTGCGGGAAACACCTCGCTCGAAGAGATCGCAATGATCTTCAAGAGCCACAAGGAGCGTGAGATTCAAACCAACATCAACACAACGAGAATCTATGGTGCCAGCCGCATGGTATCGAGCTTGATGAACATGCCCGTGCAGCCCAACAAAGCAATCGTTGGCCGCAACGCCTTCGCCCACTCTTCGGGCATCCACCAAGATGGCGTGCTGAAGAACGTGCAAACCTATGAGATCATCGACCCGAAGGATGTGGGTATCGACGATAACGCAATCGTATTGACTGCTCGTAGCGGACGTGCGGCCTTGAAACACCGTTTACATGTTTTAGGCGTAGACTTGGAGCAGGAAAAGCTGGACAAGGTCTACGACGATTTCCTCCGCCTGGCCGATCGGAAGAAAGACATCAACGACGACGACGTCTTGATGCTCGCGGGCAAAGATCGCACGGCAAGCCACCACATCAAGCTGGAGTATCTGCAGGTGACAAGCGGCGTGGGCGTACAACCCGTAGCCAGCATCTGCATCAGCATCGCAGGCGTGAAGCGCTATGAGGCCGCTGCCGGTAATGGTCCGGTGGATGCGGGAATCAAGGCAGTCAAGAAAGCGATCTGCAACAGCGACATGTCTATCCATGAGTTCTTGATTCAAGCCATTAATAAAGGTAGCGACGACACGGGAAAAGTGCATATGCAAGTCGAGTATAAGGGCAACACCTACTACGGCTTTTCCGCACACACCGATATTATCGCCGCTTCGGTAGAAGCATTCATCGATGCGATTAACAAATTTATCATTGAGTAAAAAAAGAGAGACAACACTATGAGCAAGACATTATTTGAGAAAATCTGGGACAAGCACAAGGTTGACACCTTGGCCGACGGTACGATTCAGCTCTATATCGACCGCCTTTATTGCCACGAAGTAACCAGTCCACAGGCATTCGCCGGGCTGCGTGCCAGAGGTTTGAAGCCCTTCCGTCCGGAGCAGATCACCTGCATGCCGGATCACAACATCCCTACCCTGCATCAGGATCAGCCAATCCAGGATCCGGTTTCGAAGAACCAGGTAGATACTTTGGAGAAGAATGC
This sequence comes from uncultured Parabacteroides sp., assembly GCA_934718155.1. Classification (GTDB taxonomy): domain Bacteria; phylum Bacteroidota; class Bacteroidia; order Bacteroidales; family Tannerellaceae; genus Parabacteroides. Next base: position 67,780 of record CAKUZF010000011.1, read on the forward strand.
CAAGGATTTCGGACTGACCTATTACGGACTGCAGCATCCGAAGAATGGCATTATCCATGTGGTGGGTCCGGAAACGGGCTTGACCCAGCCGGGCATGACAATCGTGTGTGGCGACTCGCACACCTCTACCCACGGTGCAATGGGAGCCATCGCTTTCGGCATTGGAACCAGCGAGGTGGAGATGACGTTGGCAACGCAGTGCATCATGCAACGTAAGCCGAAGACCATGCGCATCACCATCGACGGACAACGCAAACCGGGAGTGACTGCGAAAGACATCGCCCTCTACATCATCAGCCAAATGAGCACAAGCGGTGCGACAGGCTACTTCGTGGAGTATGCCGGCGAGGCCATTCGACAGACCACGATGGAGGAGCGCCTCACCATTTGCAACCTCTCCATCGAGATGGGCGCACGTGGCGGCATGATCGCTCCCGACGAGGTAACGTTTGCCTATCTGAAAGATCGAGAGTTCGCCCCCCGTGGCGAAGCTTGGGAAAAGAAACTGGGCGAATGGCGTACGCTCTTCAGCGATCCCGATGCGAAGTTCGACAAGGAGATTGTTTTCGATGCCAAAGACATCGAGCCGATGGTTACCTACGGCACCAACCCCGGCATGGGCATGGGCATCCGCGAGACGATTCCCGCTTTAGAGAGCATTGATGAGGCCGGGCGCATCTCCTACCAAAAATCCTTAGACTACATGGGATTCAAGGCCGGCGAGCCGATGTTGGGCAAAGCGATCGACTACGTATTCTTAGGCAGCTGCACGAATGGCCGCATCGAAGATTTCCGTGCCTTCGCATCCTTGGTGAAGGGCAAGCAGAAGGCCGCCAACGTAACCGCATGGCTGGTTCCGGGCAGCTGGCAGGTAGCTCGCCAAATCGAGGCCGAAGGCTTAGACAAGATCCTCAACGAGGCAGGATTCGAGTTGCGACAACCGGGATGTTCAGCTTGCTTGGCGATGAACGAGGATAAGATCCCCGCTGGCAAATATGCGGTGTCTACCTCTAACCGCAACTTCGAGGGTCGTCAAGGCCCCGGAGCACGCACCATCTTGGCAGGGCCTTTAGTAGCCGCTGCCGCAGCCGTTACGGGAAAGATCACCGACCCAAGAGAACTTATCTAAAAATCACGTAGCTATGAAACAGAAATTCAACATCATAACAAGCACTTGCGTTCCACTTCCTTTGGAGAATGTGGATACCGATCAAATCATCCCGGCCCGCTTCCTGAAAGCGACCACCAAAGAGGGCTTCGGCGAGAACCTCTTCCGCGACTGGCGTTACGACAAAGAGGGCAACAAGATCCCTTCATTCGTGCTCAACGATCCGACCTATAGCGGACAGATCCTGGTGGCTGGCAAGAACTTCGGTTCGGGCTCAAGCCGCGAGCATGCCGCATGGGCAATTGCCGACTACGGATTCCGCGTGGTTGTCTCCAGCTTCTTCGCCGACATCCATAAGAACAACGAGTTGAACAACTTCGTGCTGCCCGTTGTCGTGTCGGAGGGCTTCTTGGCTGAGCTGTTCGACTCGATCTTCCAAAACCCGAAGACCGAGGTAGAGGTAAACCTGCCCGAGCAGACCATCACCAATAAGGCAACGGGAAAGAGCGAACATTTCGAGATCAATGCCTATAAGAAAGATTGCTTGATCAACGGACTCGACGACATCGACTATCTGTTGGCCAACAAAGCAAAGATCGAGGCCTACGAAGCAAACCGTTGCGTATGATTGAGATCATGGACACTACCCTCCGGGACGGGGAGCAGACCTCGGGTGTCTCGTTCGCGGCGCACGAGAAGCTTAGCATCGCGCAGGTGCTGCTGGGCGACTTGGGCGTGAATCGAATCGAGATCGCCTCGGCGCGAGTCTCGGAGGGAGAATTCGAAGCCGTGCGCAGCATGGCCAGCTGGGCCGCGCGCGCCGGCCACCTCGACAAGCTTGAGGTGCTGGGATTCGTGGATGGCGCCGTGTCGCTCGACTGGATCGAATCGGCAGGCTGCCGTGTCATGAATCTGCTCTGCAAAGGCTCGTTCAAGCACGTCACGGAACAACTGCGCAAGACGCCCGAGCAACACGTGGCCGACATCACGGCGGTGGTCGACGAGGCGGAACGAAGAAAGATTGCCGTCAACGTCTACTTAGAGGATTGGTCGAACGGCATCCAAGACTCCCCCGACTACGTGTTCTTCATGGTCGATCAGCTGAAAAAGCTGCCTATCCAGCGCTTCATGCTGCCCGACACGTTGGGCATCTTGAACCCGAGCAACACCTACATCTATTGCAAACAGATGGCTGATCGCTACCCCGACATTCGCTTCGACTTCCATGCGCACAACGACTACGACCTTGCCGTGGCCAATGTCTTTTCGGCCATTCAAGCCGGCATCAAAGGCATCCACACCACGGTCAACGGATTGGGAGAGCGAGCAGGCAACGCCCCGTTGAGCAGTGTGCTGGCCCTCATTAAAGACCAGCTGCACGAGCAGACCAGCCTGCGCGAAGAGAAGATCAACAAGGCGAGCCGCTTGGTGGAGACCTACTCGGGCATTCACATCCCACCCAACAAGCCTATTATCGGCGAGCATGTGTTCACGCAATGCGCTGGTGTTCACGCCGACGGAGACAGCAAGAACAATCTCTATTGCAACGCCTTGCTGCCCGAACGGTTCGGAAGAGTGCGCGAGTATGCCTTGGGGAAGACCTCAGGCAAAGCCAACATCCGCAAGAACCTGGAGGCCTTGGGCATCGACCTCGACGAACACTCCATGCGCATCGTCACGGAGCGCATCATTGAGCTTGGCGACAAGAAAGAGATGGTCACTCCCGAAGACCTACCCTACATCATCAGCGACGTGCTGCACCACGACAACATGCAGAACGAGCAGCGCATCCGCATCTTGAATTATTCGCTTTCCTTGGCTCAAGGACTGAAACCCGTGGCTACGCTCAAGATCGAGATAAACGGACAGGCCTACGAGCAGTCGGCCTCGGGCGACGGTCAATACGACGCCTTCGTGCGGGCTTTGCGCCAGATATACTCGCAGCTCAACCGCCCCTTCCCGATGCTTACCAACTACTCCGTCTCTATTCCGCCGGGCGGGCGCACCGACGCCTTCGTGCAGACCGTCATCAGCTGGAATTATGCCGGCATCGACTTCAAGACGCGAGGCTTGGATGCCGACCAGACCGAGGCGGCCATCAAAGCGACCATCAAAATGCTGAACCGCATCGAGGAGCAATCCAACATGTAATGAAACAAGAGTAACAACCGAAATAACATAATTAGGTATATGAAACTGAATATAGCAGTACTTCCCGGCGACGGGATCGGCCCTGAGATCTCCCTGCAAGGCGTGGAGGTGATGAGCGCCGTATGTAAGAAGTTTGGTCATGAAGTGAACTATCAATACGCCCTCTGTGGTGCGGACGCGATCGACAAAGTAGGCGATCCGTTCCCCGAAGAGACCTTCCAGATCTGCCAAGAGGCAGATGCCGTGCTCTTCTCAGCCGTAGGCGACCCGAAATTCGACAACAATCCGACAGCCAAGGTGCGCCCCGAGCAGGGCTTGTTGGCCATGCGCAAGAAATTAGGGCTCTTCGCCAATATCCGCCCCGTGCAGACTTTCAAGTGCCTCCTGCACAAGTCTCCTTTGCGTGCCGACTTGGTTGAAGGCGCCGATTTTCTTTGCATCCGCGAGCTGACGGGCGGCATGTATTTCGGAGAGAAATACCAAGACAACGAGAAGGCCTACGACACCAACATGTACACCCGTCCCGAGATCGAGCGCATCCTGAAAGTCGGCTTCGAGTATGCCATGAAACGCCGTAAGCACCTGACCGTGGTAGACAAAGCCAACGTGCTGGCCTCGTCGCGCCTGTGGCGTCAGATCGCCCAAGAGATGGCTCCGCAATATCCGGAAGTCAAGACAGACTATATGTATGTAGACAACGCCGCGATGCGCATGATCCAAGAGCCGACATTCTTCGACGTGATGGTGACCGAGAACACCTTCGGCGACATCTTGACCGACGAGGGCTCATGCATCAGCGGTTCGATGGGATTGCTCCCCTCGGCCTCCACAGGCGAAAGCACTCCCGTGTTTGAGCCGATCCACGGCTCATGGCCGCAAGCCAAGGGCTTGAACATCGCCAACCCGCTGGCACAAATCCTCTCCGTAGCGATGCTGTTCGAGTATTTCGACTGCAAGGAAGAAGGCGCCTTGATCCGCAAGGCCGTAGACGCTTCGTTGGATGCCAATGTGCGCACACCCGAGATCCAAGTCGAGGGCGGCGCCAAGTATGGCACAAAAGAAGTGGGCGCTTGGATCGTAGATTTCATCAACAAGCAATAATATCAACCTACCGCAACAGCCCTTCTATAGGAAGGGAAAAAACGACGGCCGTCGGCATAAAAACTGACGGCCGTCGTTGTATGAAACCACGGGCAACGGAATTCAGAGCGACGGGCAACGAAATTTATCAGCACGGGCAACGAAATTTACACGAACACCCGTATTTATTCGCCGCTGAGCTGGCATATCTATTTTATTATTTATCCATACATATTTACAATACTTCGGTAAATTTTCACCTAGCTTTTAAGAGTTAAACATAGAGTCGGCTAAAACAGGCTCAATAAA
>CAKUZF010000012.1 GCA_934718155.1 uncultured Parabacteroides sp.
CTTCGTAGCCTCGCGTATGTTGCCCTCCAAGATTACCTGGCCGTTCACCGTCACCTTGATGTTGTCGCCATTAGCGATGATCTCCTCCGTATTCCACTCGCCAACAGGCTTGAACGCGCTATGGTGATCAGCATTAGCCGGAATAATGCCATAGACAGAGCCATGGTGCTGCAACGGCGTGATATTCTTATAAATAGGATGCTCGCAATCCAACACCTGGATCTCCATGCCTACATAGGCCGCATCACCCTCCATCGGAGTGCGGATACCGATACCGTTGTTAGCGCCCGGAGTCAACTGGAAGTCGAATCGGTAGATGAAGTTGCCATACTCCTGCTTCGTGTAGAGGTTGCCACCAAAACTCTTGGTCGGCACGCAAGAGATGCAGCCATCCTCCAAGATATAATCTACGGTGTTACCAGTCCACTCATGCATGTTAGAGCCATCAAACAGCACCTTGAAGCCCTCTTTCTTCTCCTGGTCGGAGAGCTGGAACGGCTCCACCTTAGGGAGTTCCTTCACATAGATGTCGCGGAAGTAGCAACGGCTACCATGGGCCTGCAACTCAATCTGCTCTACCGGGAGGATAGGCTGGCTACGATCCCAGTAGTTCTCCATGATCACATTGTCTACCACCAATTCTCCATTCAGCTTCACCGTCACACGGTCGCCCACCATCTTGATGTAGAAGCTGTTCCACTCGCCCAGCTTATTGTCGGCCACCTTCAACGGGTTGCGCTCGTTTACCTTATTATTGTAGAGTCCGCCTGAACCTACCTGAGCGCCCACATTCACGCGAGAGGTATCCCAGATCTGTACCTGAGGCGTAGCACGCAGATAAATACCGGCATCGGGCTCCTTACCCGTTGGGTCGAGCATCCAATCTACATACATCTCGAAGTCGCCATAAACCTTCTCCGTACAGAGGTTGTCGTAGCCACTGCCCTCGAACACGATGCAACCGTCTTTAGCGAACCAGTCTTTGCGCATGCGCTCGTCGGCAGCCTTCTGCTCCTGTGCCAACTTAGCCGGAGTCATCTTATAACGCTTATAAGGATTACCATCGCCATCCTTGCCGACCATACCCTTCCAACCAGTCAGGTCTTGGCCATTAAACAACGACACGAAACCAGCCTCATCGCTCATCTTCTCCAAGTGCTGCTTCACGGCGTCTCTATCGTAAGAGGCATCCTGACCGTCAAACTGGCCCAACACCTTCGTCAAGAGAGCCTTCACATCCTTACCCGTATATTCCGTGTGGCTACGAGCGATGTTCCAAACAGCATAAGTCGCAGCCGAACGAACATCGGCATTGCTATCATCCATAAACTTAGCCGCATACATCATACCGATGAATGTACCTGTCTGCTGCACCTGCTTCAATACAAGAGCCTTCAGCGAACCACTCTTAGCGATGTCCATCGCCTTGCGCAAGCGGATCAAGCGGTTCTCGCCCGTCAACGACGGCGTAGAAACCAATGTCACATAGCGAGTCAACGCCTTTGTATGCACCTCGTCGGAAGTAGTGTTCTTTGCGATCACAAACAGAGGATCAGCGGCATCAACACCATTCCAAACCAGCAACGCCTCCAAAGCGGCATCCTTGGCAGCGCCCTTACCATCCATGAAGCCCTTCACGATGGTCTGCAAAGCCTCGGCCTCGCCCGTAGCTGAAAGCACCTTATAATAGAGGTGTTTCTTGCTGTCGCCAGCCTGAACCATGCGGCGGTTCACGTTCTGCACCTTCGTCTGTGCAGACTGCTTTGCGATTGAAACGACGATCGCATCCTGAATCGGAGCGATAGCATCGGCGTCGGCAGTCTCCAACATGCCACAAAGCTGCGTGAAGTCCTTCTCAGCTACCACGTCCTTCAAAGCGGTGTAAGCTGCCTTCTTAACAGCCGGCGTGCCGCTCTTGATCTGATCCAAAACCGTATTCAAGTTGGCATCAGCCTTGCGATTGGCAAGCAGCTCCAATCCGGCGATCTTTCCAGCCTCGCTGGCATCAGGAATCACCTTGGCCACAGCCTGATCGATGTCGCCCGAGAAAGCCATCAAGGCATCCTCGCCCAGCAATACGTCTTGCTTATCTGAGTGCTTCAACAGATCAGCCAAAGCGGGAATCACGCTCTTATCACCAATCTTCACCAGTGCCCAAACGGCAGCCTGACGCACGTCGAAGTTCGCATCGTTCAGCTGGTTCAAGATCACCTGACGAGCCGGCAAATCGAAACGGATCTCTAAGTTCTTGATCACGTCGTGCTGTTTCGGATTCTTGCTCTCGCGGCCAATCCAGTTCAACACATCCACCTTCACCTCAGGTTTAGCCTTCATCATGCCCTTCATCACCTCTACATAGAGAGCCTGGTTAGCATAGACTGAAGCGAAACGCAAAGCGGCGTTGCGATAGTCCTTGTCGGCATCCTTCAAAGCCGTCTGCAACAATTTATTGGTGTTATTGGGCTGCTGAGCGAACAAAATCTCCAAAGCGGCCTCACGAGTGTGTCTTGCGCCTGCCTTGGCAGCCTTCTTCATCAGGTCGGCTGCAGCTTTCTCAGCGTCTTTACCACCCACACGTTTGATCAGCGCGATGTAGGCTTCGTTGGCACCTGTGCGCTCCATGCGGTAGTTCACAGCCGCTGCTGCGTTAGCCAAATCCTTCAAGGAAGCAGCCGAGCCACACTGGCTCAACGCATACAAAACGGTTTTCTGCATGTCGGGATCCTCGTTGCCCAACATAGCCAGCAATACCGGCTCAGCCTCTGCGGCGTGCAAACCTGCGAGCGCACGGATAGCGTCCTGCTGAGTCTGCGGCGTGCCGGCACGACGTTGTATCGATGCGAGCAACACCTGCTTCGCCTCCTCAGAGCCAATAGCTTGGAGGGCGCGTGCTGCCGGACCGCTCAACTCGCGATCGTTCAAATAGCTATCCAGCACATCGATCGACTGGTTAGAGCCGATGATCTGCAACTGGCGAATGATGAACGCCTTTGTCTCTCTTTCAGAAACTTGGCTCAACGCATTGATATAAGCCTTCTCGACCGTTTGACGAGCCTGCTCATTGCCCTTGGCCATCACAAAATGGCTCAAGCCGCTCAACGCATAGTCCACTTTCGCATTGCTTCCCTTGCCGGGAGCATTGATCTGACTGATCAACTGAGCCACGCCAGCCTCGCCCGTCGTAGCCAAATCGTTGATCATTTTATTGTATTCAGCCTGCTGCTGTGCGGGCATCTGAGCCAACACATCCGCTACGACAGTTTGCGCCGTACGGTTGGCAGGGCTCTGTGCCATCATCACGTTACCTAAGAGCAACAGACTCGCAATTGAAATATATACTTTCTTCATGATTCAATTCGAGTTAAGATTAGATATTCCAAGGTGCGCGCATCGGCTGGTCGAGCAGACGATTAGCGGCCTCATCGTTGATAAACTCCAGCTTCACCGGGTCGAAGTGCAGCGTGCGGTTCAGACGCAAAGCGACAGCACCCATGTTGACGATCGTAGCCGAGCGGAATCCGTTGCGCTCGTTCAAAGCGAACGGCTGACGTGTCTTCACACACTCCACGAAGTCTGTAACCTGTGGCTCTGGCTCAGGATACTCTGCCAACTTCTTCTCCCAATCAGGAATATCGCATACAAAATTCTTATATACATTACCCTTCGGACCTGCGATGTAAGGCGTGTTAGGATCGCCATAGTCGCCACCCCAAAGCACGATCTGGCAACCATCCTCGTAGGTATAGGTAATCGAGCGCCATGTACCTACAGCGTCAGGGTGCTGCTGAGGCGCATCCACCTCAACCTTCACGGGGCTGGTGTCATCCTTACCCAGGATATACTGCACGGGGTCGATGTAGTGCTGACCCATATCGCCCAAACCACCACCATCATAATCCCAGTAGCCACGGAATGTCTGATGCACACGGTGGGCATTGTAGGGCTTGTAGGGTGCCGGGCCTAACCACATGTCGTAGTCCAACTCTGCGGGAACAGGTTGCGGCTCCAAATACTCCTTACCTACCCAATAGAACTTCCAGTCGAAACCAGTGTGCTTGCTGATGGTCACCTTCAACGGCCATCCCAGCAAACCGCTCTGTACCAACTTCTTCAAAGGCTTCACGGGTGTACCCAAGCCATAGAACGGATCGGTGAAGCGGAACCATGTGTTCAAACGGAACATACGGCCATACTGCTTCATAGCCTCCATCACGCGCTTACCCTCGCCAATCGTACGGGTCATCGGTTTCTCACACCATACGTCTTTGCCCGCCTTCGCTGCCTCGACCGACATGATGCCGTGCCAATGCGGCGGTGTAGCGATATGCACAATATCTACGTTCGGATCCAAGATCAGGTCGCGGAAATCGTGATAAGCCGCGATCTTATCTTTCACCAATTGCTTACCCAGCTCCAGATGGTTCTTATCAACATCGCAAACAGCAACCAATCGAGTGCCCGCATAGTTTACGTGGCCACGACCCATACTACCCGTACCAATGATTCCCTTGGTTAACTGATCACTGGGGGCGATGAATCCATTACCCAACACGTGGCGCGGCACAATCGTAAAAGCCGCGATACCACCGAGGGTCTTTAGAAAATCTCTTCTGTTAGTTTTCATAGCATATACTATATAAAATAAATTATAATGCAAACGCAGGTTGACGGTGAATCCAATGACCTCTCGTGAAGTCGGGGAAATCAACCAGCGCTCCACCTCTTGCAATTGACATTTCAGAAAGTGCGGAGATAGCGCTCCATGCAGCCGCATCGTAGCAATCCATCGGTGCCGGACGCTTCTCGTGGATGGCCTGAATCAAGTCGTACATCATGATATAGTCCATACCGCCATGGCCTGCCTCGGCTGCCGCCGCGCCATTGTCGGCCCACAGCTTATGGTCGTACTGCTTGAACCATGTCTCCGAGTCGTCCCAACGGTGGGGCTTCGACTTGCCCTGCACATACACATGATCTCCATCGTTCATCCAGAGCCCCTCGGTGCCTTGGATGCGGAAGCCTAATGAGTAAGGACGCGGCGAGTTGGTGTCGTGCGTAACGATCACGGTCTGACCGTTGGCACACTTGATCATCGTTGTCACGATGTCGCCCAGGTTGAAACGCACGTTGGCCAACGGATGGTGCTCGCCACCATTGTCGACGATGAACTTATGCAGGCCACGGCTCTGCGTAGCCATAGATGAGAGTGAAACAAAGCGGTTTCCGCGGTTGATGTCTAAGCAGTTTGCAACCGGACCGATTCCGTGGGTAGGATAGATATCGCCATTGCGATGAACGGAATGGTTCGTGCGCCATTGCGCCTCGGCGTAGGCCGTCGGACCCATACGCAACTCACCGCCGGGCTGGTAGGTGTAGTGCTTTCCATCGTTGAACTTCACGTCGCGCAAGTCGTGCTCATAGCCGCAAGTGGCATGAAGCAACTCGCCAAAGAGGCCTTCACGCACCATGCGCAAAGCCGCCATGCAGTCGCGACGATAGCATACATTCTCCATGATGTTCAGGTGGCTGCCTGTAGCCTCCGACACATTCACCAAGTCCCAGCACTCCTCCAACGAGTTGGCAGCCGAAACCTCTACGCCCACGTAGGGCACGCCAGCCTTCATCGCAGCCAACGACATCGGCACGTGCCACTCCCACGGGCTGGCGATGATTACGCAGTCAAACTCCTCGTTGTTGAGCATCCGCTCAAACTCACGCTCGCCACCCTTGTAAACCTTCGGGGCGGGCACATTGAATTTGGCAATATGCTTCAGCGTGCTATCAATCGGACCTTGCTGTATATCGCAGATGGCCACGATCTTGTTGCCAGGGATCGCCAACACATTGTTAATGTGCTCTTGACAACGCGAACCCGTACCGATAAAACCAAAACGCAACTTGCCATCATCTTTGCCAGCCGTTTTCTTTTTTGCTTGCGATGTTTCAGCGACAGAATTGGCTGCTTGAGCGGGCCCAGCCATGGCCAATCCGGCAGCGCCTAAGCCTGCTACGGAAACTTTCTTTAAGAAAGAACGACGTGTGCTCTCCATATATGTTTATTAATTTAAATGAGGTTTATCACTTTTGGGCACAAAATTAAAAAGTTTTCCTCACATTTGAAAACAATCGTCACGGTTTCCTAAAGAAAGGGGCTAATTAGACAAAAACAGGCAGCGGAAGGCTTAAAAAAAAACGATGGGCAACGGCCTGATTTTCGTTGCCCATCGTTGTAAATTTCGTTGCCCATGGTTTTCTATTCCGTTGCCCATGGTTTTCTATTCCGTTGCCCATGGTTTTTCACGCCAATCACCATGTTTTTTTGGCTCATTCCTCAAGCTTTTTCCTGACCAGTTCGCCGACTCGCAATGCCACCTTTTTCGGCAGTTTTTGCTGCCACAAGTCGGGATGCGACAATGCCTGGCGATGCATATCGGTGCCGCATATCAAATAATAGCCCTGCTTCAGCAGCCATTCCGCACGCCTTCGCGCTTCGGAACCATATCCTCCCACCACCGAGAAAAGATCCAGCTGGAATGCGATCCGCTCCTCGTGCAATCGCTTGTATTCCCTCTCGTCCATATACATATAGCGCTCGGGATGGGCCAGCAAGGGTATATAACCCGCCGATTTTATCCGATCAAGGAAGTCGTTCATGCCATACGGCGGATTGAAATAGGAGGTCTCAACCAACACGTAGCGTTTCTCTTCGCCGAGCGGAAGGAGTTGCCCCTGGCTCAATCGCTCATTAAACAGGCCATCCAGCATGTGCTCGGCCGCCAAACGCAGCTCGACAGGGCCCGAATAAGCCGCCTTCAGCTCATCCAATCGCCGAGACAGACGCTCGACGGTGTTGGGGAAATCCTCCATGATGTGCGGGGTGAGCCACACCTTGCGGATTCCCCACTCTTCGTAGAGGCGCAACATGCTCAGCGACTCCTCCATCGTGCGAGCCCCATCGTCGACGCCGGGGAGTAAATGGCAATGGTATTCGACGAACTGATTGCGCAAGACGCAATCGCCTAATGTCGTTGAGCTACTAAAAGGCCACATTCTTTTGCCTATTTCTCGTTTTCATAGCCCGAATAGCCATACCTATAGCCGTACTTATAACCATATTTATAGCCATACTTATAGCCATAACGGCCTGAGCCATTGTCGGTGCCATTCAGCAAGAGTGCCATGTTCACGAATTTCTTTTCCGTGTAGTAACGCTCGATGACAGGCAACATCGAACGATCCAACAAGCCTGCGCGCACCACGAATAGGGTCTGGTCGACCAGCTTATTGATGATAGAGGCATCGGCCACAATCTCAACCGGCGGGCAATCGATGAAGACATAATCGTATTGCTGACGCAAGGTAGCGATCAACTCGCCTAAGCGATCAGAGAACAACAGCTCGGCAGGGTTGGGGGGCAACGTGCCCACCGGGATTACCTCAACGGGGTTGCCATCAGTAGGTTTATAGATGATGTCTTGTATGTTGTCGACCTGCTCAGCCAAGTAGTCAGACATGCCCACCTTCGGCTTATTCACGCTCTCGCTCAGAGAGGCCTTACGCAAGTCGAGGTCGAGCACGATCACCTTCTTTCCTTTGATGCCCAAGCTTATCGCCAAGTTATACGTAACGAAGGTCTTACCACTATCCGGATTGGCCGAGGTCAGCATAATCACCTTCGCACCCTTCTCCTTGCCAAACATAAACTCCAAGTTGGTACGCACCACGCGGTAAGCCTCATTGATCACGTTGCGGCTACCGTTCTTCACAACCACCGTGAAGACCTTCTTCTGCTTGTTACGATTAGGCAGCTCGAAACCAAGCAAGCTGCGTTTCTTCACGAAGACCGCAGGAATCTCGCCCACAAACGGAATTGTCATGTTCTCCAAATCCTTGCGTCCACGCACCTTGGTGTTCATCACCTCCATCAGATAGATAATGCCTATCGGAATCATCAATCCCAGCACAAAGGCAATCAAGAAAATCTTGTTCCGCACCGGCGCCGTCGGCAACATGCTGCCCGTTGGCGGCGTAATCACGCGCGTATTATAAGCGGTAAAGGCTTGCGACAGCTCATTCTCCTCACGTTTCTGCAACAAGAAAAGATAGAGCGACTCTTTCACCTTCTGCTGGCGCTCAACGCTGAGCAGGTGTTTCGCCTGGTTGGGGTTGTCGGCGATACGTGCCGTAGTTCGCTTTTCGGTCAGCTCCAAAGCCGCCAACTGCGTGTTCAACGCCTCAATCTGGTTGTCGACAGAGCTGATCAACGCCTGTCGCAAAGAGGCCAACTGGTTGTCCAAATCGATCACCAAGGGATTCTGCTCACTACTATTGGCCACCAAGTTGTTGCGTTGCAACTGCTTGGTGTTATATTGCGCAATCTGGCTCTCGATGCTTGTGCTCTCCAGTCCGGAGTTTGCAGGCAGCAACTGATCCTTGCTCTGGATATTCGTCAGGTAGTTGCGGATGTAGCGAGCCATCGAAAGCTGGTTGTTGATCTGCATGATTTGCGTGGAGGTTTGCGCCCCCTGCGTCATATAAAGATTGGAAGCCGCTTGCACGTCGGGCAAGAGGTTCTGGCTCTTAAAGTCGGAGATGTCGCTATCCACATGGCCCAACTCTTTCTCGATTACGCCCAGACGATCGTTGATGAACATCGAGGTGCTGATAGCGATCTGATTCTTATCCTTCACCCAATTCTCATTATAGATGGCAATCAGCGTGTTTAAGAAGTCCTCAGCGCGCTGGATGTTCACGTCTTTAAACTCAAGGTTGATCACGCTGGCCTGCTTATTGGCCAACTGCACGACCATATTCGCCATATAGCGCGAAGTGGTGGCATACAGGTTGCTTCGGCTTACATAAAGCGGCCCCTCGAACTCAATCTCGCCATAAGGCGATGGCATCAACCGCAACTCACCAACGGGCGTAGAAACCGGCTCATTCAGTTTAGCCTGAATAGGCTCAGCATCCATCTTGTCTCCATTTCGCTTAAAATCGCTCAGCTGATAACTTCCGTCATCACCCACGGCGTTGATTGTCAAGCTCACGTTCTCGTTGTCGGCTATGCTTTCAAAACGCACAATCAAGGGCAAGGCCTTTCCATAAAGCGTATGACGATAGAAGGTTCCATCGGCTCCGTAGTTCACGTCTAAGTTCAAACGTTTCACCACGTCTAACACGATAGCGGGCGATTGCAGGGCGATCAGCTCGTTGTTCACGTTCGTGTTGGACTGGAAGATACCCATATCCGCAAACGCCGACCCTACCTCGTTCCTTAAGCTCTGTCCTTTCGCGTTCTCCTTGATCAGCAAAGAGGCCGTGCGGGTATAAACAGGCTCCGAGCGCAACACATAAAGCACCGCAATGCCCAGCACGATTACCACTGAAGCCACAAACCAATGCCATCTTCCCAAGCATAGCATCAGCAACTCTTGAATATTGACAGACTCCTCTGTCTCATTCATCCGATTTATTTCTTGATTGATTGTCATGTTCTTTTATCAGATTGTTCTTATTTGAAAATCAACACAGCCACACTGGTCAGCAAAGAGGAAAGCGAGATCCAGAAAGAGGTGGAACGCACGTTGTTGCCATTCACCGTAGATTGGCGGGCACGCATCTCGTTCGGCTCCACGTAGACCACGTCATTCTGACGCAAATTATAGACAGGTGAGCCATACACACGCTCCGCCGAGGTAAGATCTACGCCATAGACCAACCGTTTGCCATTCTCCTCGCGCAACACTTTTACGTTCTCACGACGGCCTTGGATGGTCAAGTCGCCCGCCATGCTGATCGCATCCAGCAGCGTCACTTCATCGCGGTCGATCGCATAACGGCCCGGGCGAGCCACCTCGCCCAGCACGGAGATGCTCAAGTTCATATACTCCACCGTCACCACAGGATCCTTCACCAGGTTCTGGCTGATCAACTCCTGCTTAATATAGGAAGCGATCTCCTCGCGTGTCTTTCCAGCGACCGACAAAGTGCCCAACACAGGGAAATCGATCTCGCCCGCTTTATTGACCGTATAGCCCGACAAGCCTCTCGAACTGCTGTAAGATCCCGTCACGCCATTCGAGTAGCGCGAGCTTTGCCCCATCTGAGAAGTCATGATAGGCAAGTTGAACAGGTCGGTAAGCTGCGCGTCGCGGCTCTTTACCAAGATAGAGAGCTGATCGCCCGACTGGATGCGAATCTCAGCGGGGTAAGCCACCTCCTGAATCGTCTCTCCCGGTCTTAAGTCTTGGAAATAGGAAATTTGTTTCGGCGCGGAACAAGCCACACACAAACAGGCCATCAGCATTGCGCCAAGCCAAAGTTTACATTTCTTTGTTAAACACATCATCCTTTTGTCTTTATTTTTGCCGTTGTTATAACTTTCGTCATTATCTATTAGGATTTGCAAAGATAGGATAAATCCTCTAATGCGCCCGTCTTTTCCTTGTAAAAACAGACACTTGTCTCTTATTTTGGCGTTATTTGCGATCTGCGGAGGCCAATTATCCCCTTATTCGGAAATATTCGCGTACTTTTGCGGTGAAATCAGTAGAAATAAACGTATGCGTATCGATATTCTGACCGTTCTGCCCGAGATGATAGAGGGCATGATCAACTGCTCCATCGTGAAGCGAGCACAAGATAAGGGATTAGCCGAAATCCATTTACACAACCTGCGCGACTACACCACCAACAAGTGGCGTCGCGTCGACGATTATCCTTTTGGCGGCGAGGCAGGCATGGTGATGCAAATCGAGCCCATCGATCGCGCGATCAGCGCCCTGAAGAGCGAGCGAGACTACGACGAGGTGATCTACACCTCGCCCGATGGCGAGACCTTCAACCAGCCAATCGCCAACCAGATGTCGATGCTGAACAATCTCATCATCCTCTGCGGCCACTACAAGGGCATCGACTACCGCATCCGCGAGCATTTGATCACCCGCGAGATCTCTGTAGGCGATTACGTGCTGACGGGAGGCGAACTGGCAGCGGCGATCATCACCGACGCAGTGGTGCGCATCATACCCGGAGCCATCGGCGACGAGCAGAGTGCCCTCTCCGACTCATTCCAGGACAATCTTCTTGCCCCTCCTGTCTATACCCGCCCAGCGGAGTATAAGGGCTGGCGTGTGCCCGACGTGTTGCTCTCGGGCCATCAACGCAAGATCGAGGAGTGGCGCCTGCAGCAGGCCCAAGAGCGCACCGCACGCCTCCGCCCCGACCTGCTGAAATAAATAAAAGCGATAGCGCAAGCCCTTGTCTACACAGGGCTGCGCTATCGCTTAGGGAATCAATGTCTTGAATTGCGGATCGTTCGGCCAGCCCAATCGGCGGGAATCGTCGGCGGCCATCAGAACGTGAAATCCATACCTGCCATCACGGTGGCCTTCGGCATCGGGAAGCCCTCGTTGATGGTATAGCGTGTGGCGGTCAGGTTCTCGCCTTTCACGAAGAAGGTCATGCCCTTATCCCGTGTACCAAGGCGATAGGCCGCCTTGGCGTTGAGCAGGGTGTAATCCTCTTTCACCGCAGTATCGGTATTTACATAGAGGTCGAAGATCGACTGCACATTCACGTTGAACGTGAAGCGACCCGGCGCATAGCTGACGCCCGCGAAGAATTTGTGTGCGGGAGCCGCCAGCAGCGGCTTGCTGGTGTGCAGGTAGCTATAGTTCATGTCAAGGCTCAAATTCGAAAGGATGCGATAGCGTGTCTCAAACTCAATACCCTTGTTGGTGAAGGTGCCCACGTTCACATTCTTAGGACGGCCGTCCACCTTCGTCACCTGAATCAGGTCGGAACCATCAATATAGAAGGCGGTCGCCTCGAACGAGAGGTTTCCATCCAGCAGGGTCTGCCCTACCGACACCTCGTAGTTCCACATGCGCTCCGGCTTCAGGTCGGGGTTCTGCGGAGGGAACATATACATCTCGCGTATCGTTGGGCTACGGAAACCTTTCGACACAGAGAACTTGATGGCGTTGCCCTCGAACGGACGGAAAGCGAAGCCAGCCTGCGGAACCCACTCGCCGCCAAACACACTGTTGTGCTCGTAGCGCACGCCGGCGTTCAGCGTCAGTTTCTCAAACAGATCCTGCTGCATCACCACATAACCAGCCACCTCGTCGACCGTTTTCTTCACCAAGTCGGCCTGTCCGCCTTGTATACTGTCGTTCCAAGCATGTCCACCCCAGTTCTTATAGTCCACGCCCACGGTATAGTTGCCGCCAGGCACCACTCGGAAAGATTGATAAAGCTGGAAGCCCGCATTATGGTCGTCGGAATAGAACAAATAGGGTTTCGGCGCCGCATCCAGTTGATGGCCATCATTAATCTTATGGTGTCCCCACGTGTAGAACACGCGCAATGCGCCGCTTGTCTTATCAAACTGGTTTTCGAGCGCGGCCGAGGTCGTTCCGCGCAAGATGTGCATGATGTTATCCTCGATGGGTTGCTCCACCTTTCCCGGGTTTTGGTTCTTAAACTTCGCCAAGCTCAAGTCGCCCGTCAGGTTCAAGTGATTGTTGAAGCGATAGCCCAATTTGACGAATCCGTTCGTGATGTGGAAAGCCGAATTCGGGCGATGGCCATCGGTGCGGTCGTGATTTAACGATATGTAACTGCTGAAGTTTCCCACGTTATAGCCGTTGTTCAGCATATACTTCTGCGTGTTATAAGAGCCAAACATCAGGCGGCCATTGGTGCGGCGGCCCGGCTGGTCGTGTTTGCGGGTAATGACGTTTACTACGCCACCCATCGCATTGGATCCATACAACAACGAGGCTGGGCCACGAACCACCTCCACACGCTCCACATCGGAGGCCACGTAGGTGTCGGGCAACGCGTGGCCGAAGACGCCCGCCCATTGCGGCTGGCCGTCAAACAGCATCAACACCTTGTTGCCTTGGCCCACGCCGCGCACATTGACCGTTCCGGCCGCTCCATCGGAAACGCCAAAACCGGTGACGCCCTTCTCGGTGACGAAAAGGCCGGGCACCCGCTCAGAAAGCACAGGCAGCAGGGCCGACTCGCTGCTGGCCTCGATCTCGCTGCGCTCCACCACGGAGATTGAAAGGGGCACACTGCCCCGGCTCACTTGAATCTTATTGGCCGTAACGACCACTCCTTTTAAATTGATCAGACTGTCAGCTGGCACAACATCTGCCGCAAACAAGCTTGTTCCTGCGCACAGGCCCGCCAGCAATAATACGCTTTTCTTACTCATATCTCATATTACAAATTGTGTCACGAATATAAACAATCGTGCTACGCCACGGGCAAAAAAAAGAGCGTTAATCCGCTCTGCTCATAACCAGCTTGCCATGCTTCAGTCCCTTGATGGAAGTGAGTTTATCGGCCAATTCTGTCAGCCGATAAGCCTCGCCCATGATGGTGACCGTGTGCAGGCAGCAGGTTCGGTTTAAATAATACTGCGAGGCTGACAGAATCACCTCTTTATATTCTTGCTGGATCGTGGAGATCTTTGTCGGGATCTCGCGCTTCGCTTGATCGAACAGCAGCACCACCGTGCCTGCCACGATGTGGTTGCATTGCCATTTTCGCTCTGCCACATTCTTCTCCACCAAGAAGCGGATCGCTTGCGAACGGTTAGCATAGCCATTATCCGCCACATACCGATCCAACTGTTCCAACAAGTCGTCTTCCAACGAAACTCCAAACCTTTTTAAAGCCATAAACACGTTGTTATCTGCGCAAAGATAGTTATCTTTTCAAAACACAAGCAAAACCACACCTGATTTTGCTTGTGTTTTTTATCATTCGCTTTATTTATCCGCATAAATCCGCACGGCGTAGCCTCCACCAGGAGCCAGCTTCACCTGCAGCTTGCGATTGGCCGGCACGGGCAGCACCTCGCGCTTATAGTCGGTCGCAGCCCGATCGGCGTTGATGCCATCACGGAAAAGCTCCATCTTGTAGTTGCCCTCGCCCAAGAAACCGAGATCGAGCGTCAGCTCGCGCGCATCCCAGTTGGTCAAGGCTCCTACATACCAATCGCTGCCGCTTCGACGAGCGATCGCCACATACTGAGCCACTTCGCCTGCCAAAGCCACGGTCTCGTCCCACACGGTAGGAACAGCCGAGATAAAACGAGTGCACTCCTCCTCGCGCATATAATTGGTCGGTGCATCGCAAAGCATGTTGAACGGAGAGTCGAAAATCACATAAGTGGCCAACTGATGGCAACGGGTGCCTTGGCTCATCGGCTCAGAGTTGACGGGGAAATAGTTGCCTTTTGCCGCGTTGCGCATCGCTCCCTGCGTATAGTCCATCGGTCCAGCCAGCATACGTGTGAACGGCAACGTCACATCGTGCTTCACCATGTCAACGCTCTCGGGCGACCACTTCATCTGCTCCAAGCCAAACACACCCTCGTAGTTGAGCACGTTGGGATAGGTGCGTTGCAGGCCGGTCGGCTTAAACACGCCATGGTAGTCGAGCATCATGTGATACTTGGCACAGAGCGCCGCGGCCTCATAGATGAAGCGCACCATCTCCTGGTCGTCGCTGTCGAGGAAATCCACCTTGAAGCCCTTCACGCCCATCTCGGCATAATGCTTCACCACCTTCTCCATATCGCGGGCGAAAGCCCAGTAGCCTGCCCAAAGGATAATGTCTACCCCCTTCTGCTTGCCATAATCCACCAGTTCCTGGAGGTCGATCTCGGGGATTACCTGCAACATATCCGCCTGCAGGTTCACCGCCCAACCCTCGTCGAGGATCACGTATTCGATGCCATGCTTCGCCGCGAAGTCGATGTAATACTTATAGGTCGCATTGTTGATGCCCGCACGGAAATCCACGCCGCTGATATTCCAGTCGTTCCACCAGTCCCAAGCCACCTTGCCCGGCTTGATCCAGCTGACGTCGGCCACTCTCGAAGGGGCTGCCAAGCGATAAACCATATCATTGTTTGCCAAGGCCGCATCCTCCGTCGAGAGGGCGAACACACGCCACGGGAAGGCCCGTGTGCCGGCCGTCTTAGCGATGTAGTTCTCACGCTCCTTCACCAACATCTGCAAGCGGTTGTGGCCGCCCTGCTCCTTCATCTTGGGATAAGGCGCATGCATCGCCTGCAACAGCGGCTGGTCGGTCGCGTTATTGAGGAACATACCGGGGAAATCCTCCAAGTCGGCCTCGGTGATCACCATCTTGCGGCCTCCCTCCAAGTCCACCATCAGGGGAAGGATCTTCAACCGTTGGCTGTTGAGCTTCGTGATGGGCTCGTTGACGTAAGGATTCTCAAACGAGTTGAAAAATTGCTCTTCGAAGGTCGCCGCCGTGCTGTTCACGTAATTGGAATAGGTCTTGAAATCCTTCGCGAAACGATAGGTAGCCTCCTCGGAAGCGATCGTGATCGAGTCTTTCATCCGTGTGGTGAAGCGATAAGCCACGCCCTCGTTGTAGGCGCGGAGCACCAGTCCATAATTGCCTTTGAAATCGAGTCGGAGCTCGTTGTAATGGTCCTCCACCTCGCTCTTCTTGTAGAAGGGAGAAGGGATAGACGCATCAACGGTGCGCCGTTTTGCGCTCGTCACTTTCGGGTTCTCGCCCAGCACCTTGCCGTTGGCCAAGGTCATCGAGAGGGTTGAGCTCATCACCTTCTGCTCCGCCTGCTCCAGGCTAAAGGAGAGCTGCCGATCCACTGTCAGTTCCACCTTCACCTGCTGATCGGGCGACTGCAATTGATATCGCTTCTGGGCCATCAAGGGCCAAGCCAGCAAACCGCACAAAGCGGCCACTACCATCTTTCTCATATTTTACCATTTTAATTTATTAGTGTCAACTTAGTGTTTGCTTGCGGCAGGTCGCTTGCTGAAGATGGCACGGATGCGATCCATGTCGAACTTCGCCGAGCGGTCGTAGAAGTAGATGCCGTTCTGCTCCTGCTCCACGTCGGTGAGCTGCGTGTAGCAATAGCCCCAAACGTTCTCAGCGATCTCCATGAGGGCATCCACCTGGCCCTCCAAGCGGGCGTAGAACTCCTCCAGCGAATGGGGCGGCTCGCCATAGCCCCACGAGGCGTTGGAGTTGCCCGTAGCCTGATCCTGCCCTTTCACCCACTTGATGCCGCCAAACTCATCCAGCATATAGGGCATCGTGGCTGCATCGTAGGTGGGGAAATCATACACCTCATTGTCTTGCGCACGGTTGAAACCGGTGTTTCGGCGGGGAATGCCCGGATACTCATTCGGTGTCTGAAACCATCGCTGGCCGTTAAAGATCAAATCTTTCAGCTTCTTCGGATCCTGTTCGTAGTTATGGGTTGCCCAAATGTCGGTCTTGATATGCACGCCGCCGCTCACGTCGCACACGGGGCGAGTCGGGTCGAGCATCTTGGTCAAGTCATACACATCGCTCACAAAGCGGGGAAACTGCACACGGTCGGGCCACCACTCTTCGTTCATCGGGGTCCAAGTCACGATGGAGGGATGGTTGCGATCGCGCACGATCTCTTCGCTCCACTCCGTCATGAAGTTGCGTGCCACCTCCGGATCGTTGGCATCCATGCCCCATGAGGGGGCCTCGCCCCAGGTGATGTAGCCCAGCTTGTCGGCCCAATAATGGAAACGCTCCTCAAACACCTTTTGGTGCAGACGTGCGCCATTGAAGCCCGCCCGCATCGAAAGCTCGATGTCGCGACGAAGAGCCTCGTCAGAGGGAGCCGTCCAAATGCCGTCGGGATAGTAGCCCTGATCCAACACGAGGCGTTGGTAGAAAGGCTCATTGTTGAGATACACCTTATTTCCTTGCACATGTATCTTGCGCATACCCACGTATGAGGCGACCTTGTCGACCACTCGTCCCTTCGCATCCCTCACCTCGTAGATTAAGTCGTAGAGGAACGGCGATGCCGGGCTCCACAGCTTCGGGGCCTTCACCGGCAACACAACGACGCTGCTGTTCTGGGCGTTCACGCTTTTCGTAGCCACCACCTTCGTGCCCTCCTTCAAGGTAACAGTCAGTGTAGCGGCCTCTTGACTATAAAACGTGGGATGCACAACCACCTGCTTCTGATCGATATCGGTCACCACCTGCGCCCGCATCAGCGCGGACTTATCGACGGGCTCCATCCAAACGGTCTGCCAGATGCCCGTGGTGCGGGTGTACATACACTCAAACTGATCCTTGCGCATGTTCTGCTTTCCCGCAGGCTGCTTTCCTGTGCGTGTATCGCTGTAGGCATGCACCACCAAGGAGTGGCTCTTGCCGTCGGCCACAAACTCGGTGACATCGAAAGCGAACGAGGTGCTTCCGCCGAAATGCCGCCCCACCAACTTACCATCGATATAGACCGCCGAATTGTAGTAAACGGCGCCAAAGTTCAGCATCACCTGCCTACCAGCCCAGTCTGCGGGCATCTGGATCGTGCGCTGATACCATATATGGTTGATGAAATCGGTGTATTCCACGCCCGACAGCTTGCTCTCGGGGCAGAACGGAACGACAATCTTGTCTTTGAAGCCCTTGCTCTCGAACAGCTTCTTTTCCATACCTGAGCCCACGAAATCGAACGTGTAGCTCCACTCTCCATTAAGATTCACCCAATCCTGACGTTCAAACTGAGGCCGCGGGTATTCGGCTCGCGGCAATGCCCAAGCCGCGATGGCAACCCATGCCAGGAGGAGTGCTGAAACAATTTTTCTCATGGTCTGAAACATATTTTATCCATATTCAATGGGCAAATATACGGATTTATAAGGTGCGCGCAACAGATGGCCGCGAATTTTCACGGCGCGGCCGCCTCACAGCCGACGGCCGTAGGCGTAAATTTTCACGGGCAACGGCGTAAATTTTCACGGGCAACGCGTGAAAAAACGACGGGCAACAAGATAACATAACGACGGGCAACGAAATTTATAACGACGGGCAATGAAATTTAAAGCAACGGGCAACGAAAATCATAGCAATGGGCAACGAAATTTTGAGCAACGAGCGACTTGATTTTTTGGAACAACGGGCATCGTGGATTTTTGGAACAACGGATAACGTGATTTGTTTCGAATAACCGACATTAATTTTTACACAAACCTTATTTGTATCTCGCAATTGCGAGCATATCTATTTTTTTTGTTTGCATGCGCTTATATATATATGCGCATGCAAACAAAAAAAAAACCATATCTGATAGCTGGGCGGCCTCCAAAACCGATTATTTTTTACAATAAGATTAGCGCAAAATAAAAAAAACCGAATAGCTGGGGCGCACGAAATATAGCAGCCGCTGGAAATATGTTCACACATTGATGAAGATACCTCCAACGGCTGGTACACGGTTTACAAAATGCTTAGGGGACGACCACTTCGATCATCACGGGGAAATGGTCGGACGGCATACGAGCCTCGTATTTTTCGAACGTAACCTCCTTCGGGAAGTTGGCGTCGGTCGTCTGCTCGGTCTTCTCCTGCGCCTTCGCGCGATAGCTATCCGTCAGGATGCCATAACGCTTCACCTGAAACTCCTTGGTGAGGAAAAGATGGTCGATGCGGCTATCGGTCTTGCGATCGGGCTTGAAGCTGTTGATCGTGCCGTTAGGCGCATAGCGAAACTCGGCAATCTGATAGGAGTCGCGCATGAGGCCCGACCGGTCGAGCAGCGCATACGACTCGTTGTTCTGATCGACGTTGAAGTCGCCCGTCAGGATAGCGGGCAGGCGTTCGGGAAACTCCTTCACCTTCTTCAGAATCAGCTTCGCGCTCTCGGCACGAGCCTGCACCCCGACATGATCCATGTGGAGGTTGAAGAAAAGGAAAGTGAAGCCGGTCTGCCTGTCGCGAAACTTGCCCCAGGTGCAGATGCGAGGCAACGCCGCGTCCCATCCCTTATTGGGGTGGTCGGTCTCGGTGGAGAGCCAGAAGTCGCCATGCTCTAAGACCTCGAACTTCGCCGTGCGATAGAAGATGGCCGAGAACTCACCGCCCTGCTTGCCGTCGTCGCGCCCAACGCCAATGTAGTCGAAGCCGGGCATCATGCGCTTCAGGTCTTGCAGCTGCGGATACTTACCCTCTTGCGTGCCTATGATGTCGAAGCCATGAAACCGCACCAATTGGGCAATGTAGGGGCTACGCTGCCCCCAGCCATTGCCATCGATGGAGTCGCCACGGTTCGCATAACGAATGTTGTAGGTTCCTACAATCATCTGCTCGGCGGCGCTCAGTGTGAGCGCACAGAAGAGCAGGAAAAATGAATAGATAAATCTGCGCATAACCGTTACGTTTTTTCAGATTACCAACCGGGATTTTGCTTCAAGTTCGAGTTGAACTGCACCACAACCTCGGGCACCGGATAGAGATACTGGCGCGCGGGCCACTGACGACCGGCGTAGTTATACTTCAGCACGTAGCCGCCGCTCACGGGCTCGACGTTGAGCACGTTGTTCTTGTTGGTGCCCACATACACGCCAATCGAGCTATAGGCTTCGTTGCCAATCGCATCCGTGTCGTAGAAGTAGACATCGTCGGTTCCATCGCCATTCATGTCGAGCGGCGTGTTGAGCGCGGGGATGAAGACGCCCTGCCAGGGATCGTTCACCCACAGGTCGCACGCGTTCCAACGCTTCAGGTCGTTCAGGCGCAGGCCTTCGAGGGCCAACTCGATCTCGCGCTCGCGGCGCACCTCCAGCACGACGGGATTGCTCACGCCGGGATAGTAGGCCGCGATGTAGGGCTCGACAGCGTGGGGCTTCGAGGTCAGCGTTCCGGTCTGATCGGTACCGCCCGTGATGCCGGCACGCGCACGCAACGCGCCAATCGTCTCGGCCCACTCGTTATCGGTCAGTTGGCCCAGCTCGGCTTGCGCCTCGGCGTAGTTGAGCAGCACCTCGGCATAGCGCATCAGCGGCTCATCGTTGTCGTTGTTCTCGCCATCGTCGTAGGCCACGTCGTCCATCACCCATTTCGTGAACTGGTAGCCCGTCAGGGTATGCCCCTGGAAGTTGGCCGGGGTGCGCTCGTAGGCGCCATTGGCATCCTTGCGGGTGTAGTCGGCGCCACGCACGGTCTGGTTGAAGCGCAGGTCGCGGCCCGTGCAATCCTCGACGAAGGTCTTGTAGGTGCCATCGGCATGCTTGTCGCTATAGGGCGTGCCGTCTTGGTTGAGGTAGGTGTTCATAAACTTACGGCTCATGCAGAGGTGAGGGCCATAGGTGGATGAGTTGTACCACCAGTTGGCCTGGCCCATGCCCAACGTCTTGTCGGTAGCGACGGCAAACATCACCTCGCTCGTCACGGCGTTGTCGGAGATGAAGAGGTCGCGGTAGGCGCCACGTCCCTCGGCGTAGGGCGTGCCCGTGTGCAACTTATACGGGCCCTTATCCATCACCTCGCGGGCGGCGCTGGCTGCCAACTGATAGAGCTGGTCGGCCGAATACTGTGAGCAGCCTGTGCGAGCCACGTCGAGCTCGTCGTTGGCATGATACTTACGCCAAGCGGCCTCGAAGAGGCAGACGCGCGACTTGAAGGCGGCCGCCGTCCACTTGTTGACGATGGTGGAGTTGAGCGTAGCGTCGGTTTCGATGATGTTTTGGTAGGCATAGTCGAGATCGTCGATGATGTGGCCAATGATCACGTCGCGGCTGTCTTGCGTGTTGTAGAGGTCGGGGTCGTCAGAGTCGTTGAACACCTTGTCGATCCAGGGCACGGGGCCATACTGCACCAGCTTGTCGAAATAGAAACGGGCGCGGAAGAGGCGCGCGATGCCGTTGTAGTTGTTGCGAACGGCCTCGCTCACCTTGTCGCTCTTGTTGTTTTCGAGGAAGAAGTTGATGTTGCGCAGGGCGCTCCAGCTCCAGCTGGTGGCGGAGTTGACCGTGTAGGCCCCCACCTCCATGCCGCTCAACGAGTTTTTCACGCCATAGTCGAGCGTCTCGCTTCGGTGAGAGGCATTGGCGCGGCTGGGCAGCACGTTATAGAAGGAGTAGGCATAGGTTTGCAAACCTTTCTCGGAGCTGAACACCATATCAACCGACGCGGAAGACTGCGGCTCCTCATCCATGTCGCAAGCCGTGAAGCCCGCACTCAATGTGGCGAATAACGCACCTAAAATGATATATCTCTTTTTCATATCTGAATAAGCTTTGAATGGTTAGAATGTAACATTAAGACCCAAGCTGATGGATCGCATCATCGGGTAGTTGTAGCCGTCGCCGCTGCCTGTTGACAGGTCGGGGTCGGACTCGCCGATGTTGGAAACGTTGATGTCCTTCGTGCGCTTATAGAGCGGCGACCAGGTGAAGAGGTTCTCGCAGGAGAGGTAGACGCCCACCTTGCTGAGGTGTACCTTCTTGGTCCACTCGGCCGGGATGTTATAACCCACCTGCAAGCTCTTCAGGCGCAAGTAGGCCACGTTCTGCAAATAGCGCGTGTTGGCATTCTCATCACCCCTATAGAAGGGGCGGTAGTAGCCCGCATAGCGCGGCATGTAGGCGTCGGGCGTCTCGGGCGTCCAGTAGTTGCCCAAGTGCCAAGTAGGCATCTGGTTGTAGGGACGGTTGTACTGGCCCCAGAAGACGGAAGCCTCGTTAGAGGGATACCAATCCTGCTTGCCCACGCCCTGGAAGAAGGCGTTGAACCAGATGTTGTTCCAGTCGGCGGCCAGCGTGAAGCTATAAATGTAGCGCGGCTCCTCGTTGCCGATGATCTTGCGGTCGCCCGGATCGTCGACGGTGTTCTTGCCGCGGTCGATGTAGCCATTGCCATTCAGGTCTTCAACCTTGATGTCGCCCGGATAGAGCTTATAGGTCTTCGAGGTCTGCATGAGCGGGTTGTAATACTTCTGTCCGGCCGCATGCGCCTTCGACTCGGCGGCGTCGATGCTGCCCTGGTCTTGCCACAAGCCGTTAGAGACGTAGCCCCACAACTCGCCGATGCGCATCCCCTCATAGTAGTTGCCCGCCAGCGACTGGTTGGCCTTGGTTGAAAGCGTCTTGTTGGCGTTGTTGAACTTGTCGATCACAGAGTAGTAGTCGGCCAACGTTGCCTTCACGCTGTAGTTGAAGCGTTTGCCCGCCAAATTGAAATGGTCGTTCCACGCGAGCGAGATCTCATAGCCACGGGTGGTCATGTCGGCATAGTTGCCCTTCGGAGAGTCGGCACCAAACACATCGGGCACCGTCGGGCCCTTCACGATCATGTCGGTTGTCTTACGGATGTAGTAGTCGCCACTAACCGTCAAGCGATTGTCGCAGAAGCCAAGGTCGGCACCGACGTCCCACGTCGTGGCCGTCTCCCAAGTCAGGCTGCTGGGCAGCGCGGCCGGCGAGCTCATGTAGTTCTGGCGCAAGCCGTTCAGGATGAAGCTGGAGGTTGAGATGCCCAACGTTTGCTTATACTGATAGTTGCTCAAGCCCGCGGCATTGCCCAACGAGCCCCAAGAGAAACGCACCTTCGCGTTCGACAGATACTTCGACTCGACGTTGAACCACGGCTCCTCGGAGATGCGCCAGCCCGCTGAGGCGGAGGGGAAGAACGCCCAACGCTCGTTGTCGGGGAAGCGGGAAGAGCCATCGTAGCGGCCGTTGAACTCCAAGAGGTAGCGGTTGTCGAACGCATAGTTCAAACGGAAGAAGGCTCCGCCAAACTGATAGGCGTTCCACGACGAGGAGATCTTGCGGTTGTCGGTGCCAAGCGCCAGGTTGATGTTGGTCACGTCGTCGGTCAGCAGGTCGTCGTTGTAGCCATGGACCTCCTTGGTGTTCGACTTCTCGTAGTTCCAGCCCGCCATAGCCTTGAAGTTGTGCTTCTCGTTGAAGGTGTCTTCAAACTCCGCGTAGAGGTTGGTGGCGATGTAGCTGTTGCTGCGGTTGGTCTCGGCGAAGTTGGAATGCGTTCCGGAGATGTACTCGATGATGCTCTTGCCATCCTCGTCGACCGAGCGCGCGTAGGGCGAGCGCACCTGCTTCTTGGTCTTCTCGTAGGTTGTCTTCTTATACGTAAAGTCGCCATTCACACGCAGGCGATCGCCTAAGAACTTCGCGTTGAAAGAGGCCGTGTTCTTAAACACCTCGTTCTTCGTCGTGATGCCGCTCTGTCCGTACAGCAGGTCGCCGACGGTGTAAACGGCACAGTAGGTCATCGTGCCATCGGGGTTGAACATCGGCGAAGAGGGGTGTGCCTCGTCGGCAATGTTACGCCAAATCACGCCTGATCCCTCGGAATAGGTGATCGGGTTGTAATAGTTGTTCTGCGAGAACTCGAAGTTGTTGCTGATCTTCAACCACGGGGTGGCCTGATAGCCGCCCTTGAAACGCATGTTGTAGGTCTTATACTTATCGGTCTGCGTGTCGTTGTCGAAAAGGCCATTGTATTTGTAGAAACGGCCCGAGAGATAGTAGTCGAACTTGCCGTCGGAACCGGAGATGGAGAGGTTCTGATTGTGGCTGAAGGTGTGATCCTTGTAGAGCAGGTCGTACCAGTCGGTGCCTTCAGGATAATAGACGTAGCGCCCCTTCGTGCCAATTGAGCCATCGGAGATCACGGTGCCAAAGTCGCCCGTCTCATGACGACGCTTATACTCATCCAACCAGGCGGTTGAGAACTGCTGCGTCTTGTTGATGCCCGAGGGGTTGGATTGGTTGAAGCCATAGTAGGAATCGTAGAAGTGCTGCGCCCAGACGTAGCCGTCGGAAACGACATCGGGCACGTTCTGCGGCGACTGGAAGTTGTAGCTGGACGAATAAACCACCTGGGGCTTACCCTCCTTCGCGTTCTTCGTCGTGATCAACACCACGCCAAACGGCGCACGCGCGCCATAGATGGCCGAGGCGGCCGCATCCTTCAAGACCGACACGCTCTCGATATCGTCGGGGTTCAGCATCGAGGGATCGCCCTCTACGCCATCGATCAGCACCAATGCGCTACCGCCATTGATGGAGCCGGCGCCACGCACGTTGAAGTCGGCCGTACGACCGGGCTTACCATCGGCCAGGTTGATGTTCAAGTTCGGAACGACACCCTCCAACATCTGGGTGGCGTTGGCCGTCGGACGGCCCTCGAACACGTCGCTCGTCACCTGCTCCACCGCACCAGTCAGGTTCACCTTCTTCTGCGAACCGTAGCCCACGACAACCACCTCGTCGAGGTTCTGCGTGTCTTCCTTGATGACGATCTGCAAAGCAGAGCGGTTGCCTACCGGCACGTCTTGAGGCATATAACCGATGTAAGACACTTGCAACACCGCGTTGCTGGGCGCCTCGATCGAGAAGTTTCCATCGAAATCGGTGATGGTGCCGTTCGTCGTGCCTTTCACGACAACGTTGGCACCAATGATTGGCTCACCTTTCGTATCAACGATTTTTCCCGTGACGATGCGAGACTGTTGCTGCATGGCCATGCGTGAAGCCTCTTTCGCAACAAGAGGCAACTGTCCCGTCGTGGCATCCTTCGGAGAGAAAGCGGAAGGAGCCGCAAATGCTAAGCCTGAAGCCCCCACAAACTGGGCCAACAGGAGCGTCTTTGAGATTGAGTGTTTAAATTGATTCATCCCATTATCCGTTTAAATGGTTAAACAATACACTAATTATTAAATATTCACGATTGTCGATGCAAAGGTAGGCAGACCGTGTTACGAATCGGTTTCAAACAAATTACGTTTCAAACTCGCCGAGGAAGGGCCTCGGCTTTCATGGTATTCGAAATACTGGTTAAACTATCTAAAGCATCAACAGAAATACTGTTTACTTTTTTAATTATTGGGCGCAAATATATCAATTATTTTGAATACGCAGGCTGATCGCCAGCATTAATTATATAAAATATTACGTATTTATTTCGATAAGCGGGCGATTCTTCCTTTGGCTTCACTTATCAGGCAAGGAATGGAGAGATGTAGCCATTTATTTTGTACTTTTGCCGCATTATGGAACAAGAAGTACAATTGAACGAACACAACAAGGCTGAGTATCCCCCGATGCATACAGCCGAACACATCTTGAATCAAACAATGGTGCGGCTGTTTGGCTGCCCCCGCTCGCGCAACGCGCACATCGAGCGCAAGAAGAGTAAATGCGACTATCAGCTGAGCGAGGCGCCCACCGCCGAGCAGATGACCGCCGTTGAACAACAGGTGAACGACGTAATCGACCAACACCTGCCGATCACGATCGAGTTCATGCCCCGCGAGGAGGCTGCCCACATCGTAGACCTAAGCAAACTGCCGGCCGACGCAAGCGAGACCTTGCGCATCGTGCGCATCGGCGACTACGACGCTTGCGCTTGCATTGGCGCCCACGTTGAGAACACCTCGGAGATCGGCCACTTCAAGCTGCTGAACTACGACTACGCCGAAGGTCGCCTCCGCCTCCGCTTTAAATTGGTGGAGTGATGCCTATTATAGAGATTGACAGCTTGACGCATCCAGGCGTAGAGCTGTTCAGCCAACTGACCGAAGCCCAATTGCGCCAACGGAGCGAGGAGAGCCAAGGCGTGTTCATCGCCGAGAGCCCCAAGGTGATTCGAGTGGCCTTGGAGGCGGGCTATGAGCCCTTGGCCTTGCTGTGTGAGCGGAAGCACATCGAAGGGGATGCACAAGACATCATCGCCCGATGCGGCGACATTCCCGTTTACACGGGCGAGCGGGCCCTGCTGGCCGAACTGACGGGCTATACGCTGACAAGAGGGGTTCTTTGCGCCATGCGCCGACCCACACTCCACTCGGCAACAGCCATTTGCAAGGAGGCTCGAAGGGTGGCACTGATCGAGGGCGTGGTTGACACGACAAACATAGGGGCTATTTTCCGTTCGGCAGCGGCATTGGGTATAGACGCGGTGTTGCTGACCCGCAACTCGTGCGATCCCTTGAATCGCAGGGCCATACGAGTCTCGATGGGGACGGTGTTCCTGGTGCCTTGGACTTGGCTGGACGAGCCACTCTCCGCTTTGCAGGCGCAAGGATTCGAAACGGTAGCAATGGCGCTCACGCCCGAGGCCCGACCGATTGACGATCCCCTGTTCAAGCAGATTGAGCGCATGGTGATTATCTTAGGGACAGAGGGAGATGGGCTGCCCCAATCGTCGATCGCAAAAGCCGACCATGTGGCCATCATCCCCATGGCACACGGCGTAGACTCGCTGAACGTAGCGGCCGCCTCGGCCGTAATGTTTTGGGAGATGAGAAAACGAGACTAATCGCAAACCCATAAAAAAAGGATTATGAATCAGGGGGATGCGACCCCCAAGATTCATAATCCATCATTCATACATCAACTATAACGTATCTTATCTTATATCGCGATTAGTCGAAGAAATGCTTGAACTTACTGAACAGCTTGTCCTTCACCGTCTTGTTCGGCTGGAAGTTCTCGGCATTCGCCAAGTCGGTCAACGCCTTCTTCTCGGCCGCTGAAAGGTTCTCAGGGATGTAAACGCTGACGTTGACCAGCAAATCGCCCGTTCCATACCCATTCACCGAAGGCAGACCCTTGTTGCGCAAACGAAGCACCTTGCCCGGCTGCGTGCCCGGCTCGATCTTAACCTTCGCCTTGCCATCCACGGTAGGCACCTCAACCGAAGCACCCAAGGCAGCCTGCGGAACCGTCAACAGCAAGTTGTAGATCAAGTCGCAATCGTCGCGGATCAAGTCGGGATGCGGCTCCTCCTCGATCAGTATCAGCAAGTCGCCATTGACGCCTCCATGGCGAGCCGCATTGCCTTTGCCACGCATTGAGAGCTGCATGCCCTCGGCCACGCCTGCGGGGATGTTGAGCGTGATGATCTCCTCATCCTTCACGATGCCCTCGCCCGCGCAATGCGGACACTTCTTCTCGATAATCTTGCCCTCGCCGCCACAAGTGGGACAGGTGGTCTGCGTCTGCATCTGGCCCAAGATGGTGTTGGCGATGCGAGTAACGACTCCCGAACCCTTACAGGTGTCGCAGGTCTTGTAGCTATTGCCTTCCGCTCCCGTTCCATTGCAATGCTGACAGGGCACATACTTCTTCACCTTGATCTTCTTCTCAACACCCGTTGCGATCTCCTTCAGGTTCAACTTGACCTTCACACGCAGGTCGGAACCCCGATTGACACGACGGGCACCGCGGCTGCCACCGCTGAAGCCGCCGCCTCCGAAGTGACCACCGAAGATGTCGCCAAATTGCGAGAATATATCCTCCATTGACATACCGCCGCCACTAAAGCCGCCAAAGCCGCCTTGCGAAGCGCCGCCGCCCATACCCGCATGACCAAACTGATCATAACGCTGACGCTTCTGCGGATCGCTCAACACGTCGTAAGCCTCGGCCGCTTCCTTAAATTTCTCCTCGGCCTCCTTATCGCCCGGATTCTTGTCGGGGTGATACTTGACGGCCAGTTTACGGTAGGCCTTCTTTATCTCATCGGCTGTAGCTGTTTTCGAAACGCCCAGCACTTCATAATAATCTCTCTTCTCCATCGTCTTACTCTCCTACTACGACTCGCGCATGACGCAAAACCTTATCAAACAATGTATAGCCCGTCTGTACGCAATCAATCACCTTGCCCTTCATCTCCGGCTGCGGAGCAGGGATAGTGGCAATTGCCTCAAACTCTTCGGTGTCGAACGGTTTACCCACCGCCTCGATCGCCTTCACACCTTGCTGACCCAAATAGCCGATGAACTTGTTGTAGATCAAATCTACGCCCTCGCGCAGCGCATCCAGATCCTCGGTGTTGCGGATATTCTGCAAGGCACGCTCGAAATCATCAATCACGGGCAGGAGGTTCTTCAACGCACCCTCACCGCCCATCTTGATCAGGTCGGCCTTCTCGCGCATCGTGCGCTTACGGTAGTTGTCGAACTCCGCACGGCAGCGCAGATGGGTGTCTTGCAACTCATCGAACTTCTTCTGCAATGCAGCCAATTCGTCAGTCTCTTCCTCTAACGCTTCTGCCTTTTCGGCCTCATTATCCTGCAAGTTTGTCACGTTCGGCTGTTCCATCTCCTCCGGTTGAACCGTTTTATTGTCTGTTTCTTTCGGATTTTTCTTGTCCATAGTAACTATTTTATTTTTACATTTATTGTTCATTGTTAGAGCGATAAGCTCAGACAGCCGCCCAGCGAATCATTCTTCGCATAGGCTTGCCGGCCTTGCTTTAGCTATTAGATACATACAAATATGTTGCCAATCACGCACAAGCATCAGAAAATATCTTTACCTTTGCTTCTTGAAAAACAAACAGTGTCATAAGAATAGGATATGATTAAAGGAAAGAATAAGACAAAGCGAATGCTTTTCGCTTCATTTTGTTGCCTAATCGCGACATTTTGCTCCCACGCACAAAACAGCAACACGATATGCCGATTGGGGTTTGAATATGAGACAAGCCAACGCACGCAATGGGGCTTCGAGAAGCCCGTTGTACGCTCGGTTATCCCCAACTCATCGGCGCAGGTGGCCGGGCTGCAGCCCGACGACGTGATTGAGGAGGTGGAGGGCATCCACGTGAGCGAGATCAGCCCCGACGAGGTGGCTCAGCTACTCAACACCGCGGGGAAAAGCAGCGTGACCCTAACGATCAGCAACCTATCAGGCATACCGCGCCAGTTGACGATCGCCAAAGAGTGTAAGAAGGTGAATGCGATTTCGGAGGGCCAATTGGCAGAGGCCTTCGCCATGTACAGCTTGGAGACCACATCCGAGCAGCGATTCGTCTGCCCGTTTAAGACGACTGTCACGACCGACGAGGTAGACTTCGCCCATTTTCACACCTTCACCTTTGCACGCATCGACGAGAACAACTACAAATTGGAGCAGAACATCAACGAATGCATCGAGCGTGAACTGATCAAGAAGGGGATGGAGTCGAACTCCAACCAGCCCGACCTGCTCATACAAACCTTCTATTACTTCGATAAGAATCCCAACTATCGAGGCGCAAACCGCATCGTGGTGGAAAAGGAGACGGCCATTCGTTACGACCAATCAGAGGGAAAGATGGTGCGCCTGCCCTTCCTCAGCCCATCGGCCGCAGAGTCGGAGGCGGAATACCTGCTGCAACTGGGCATCCGACTGATCGACCAGAAGGAGGTGCCTGGGCGTGTGATTTGGGAATGCGAGGCCAACGAGCTCTTAGAGCAGTCGTATAGGCTGGATGAATACGCACGCATCCATGTTCCGCTCATGCTGATGCAATTCCCCTACCTGAAATACGCGCGCAACCCGGAATACACCATCAACCGCCGCAGCTACAACTACACAGGCATACAGTATGACATCAACCGGATGGAACTGGTGGTCGACGTAGACCGGAAATCGCCCGCCTACGCAGCCGGACTTCGAGCCCGCGACGTGATACAGAAAATAGGCAAGCACAAGATGAACCATTCCACGGATGAGTTCTCGGCCGCCTACAAACGATTCATCAGCCACACGATGGACTTGAGAGACCCAAAGACACGCTTCACGGACGCCAACGGATTCCGCTATTGCATGAATTGGGACCTCTTTAAATACACCCAGGTGGCCGAGGCCGCTTCCGACCCCGACTATCTCTCGGCTTTCACCTATCTCTATGCTTTCGCCCCCTACATCAACCCCACGGGCAACAACGTTTGCGTCTTCCAGGTGAAGCGAGGCCGCTCAGTGATCGACATCACCGTGCGCCCCGAGGTTCGTACGGAAGAGAGCATCGAGATCAAATAAATAAAAAGTTAACATCAACACGTGATATATCCAACAAACTTTGAGCAAAAGACAGGCTTCGACAAGATCCGCAAGTTATTGGCGGACAAATGCCTGAGTCCACTCGGACAGGAACGGGTGGCCGATATGACCTTCAGCACCAATTACGAAGAGGTGTGCCGCAAACTGGAACAAACCGACGAGTTCGTGCGCATCTTGCATGGCGACAGAGAGTTTCCGGGCAACTTTTTCTTCGACGTGCGCCACTCGCTCAAGCGCATCCGCCCCGAAGGCACCTGGCTCGACGAGCGGGAACTGTTCGACCTGAAGCGATCGCTCCAGACCATCCGCGACATCGTGGCCTTCTTGCAACCCAACGAGGAGGGCGAACCGCCCTACCCCGCCCTCACGGCCTTGGCGGGAGGCATCTTCGTCTTCCCGCAAGTGATCCGCCAGATCGACAGCATTCTCGATAAATTCGGCAAAGTAAAAGACACCGCATCCACAACCCTCTCACTAATCCGGCGGGAGATGGCCATCACGATGAGCGGCATCTCACGCAGCCTACAAGCCATCATACGCTCGGCACAGACCGATGGCATCGTAGATAAGGACGTAGCGCCAACCCTGCGCGACGGGCGACTGATGATCCCCGTAGCACCTGCCTTCAAGCGCAAGATCAAGGGCATCGTGCACGACGAGTCGGCCAGTGGCAAGACCGTCTTTATCGAGCCGGAGGTGGTCGTCGAGGCCAACAACCGCATCCGCGAACTGGAGGCCGATGAACGCCGCGAGATCGTGCGTATCCTGACCGACTTCACCAACACCATTCGCCCCTTAGCTCCTGATATGCTACAGGCCTACGAGTTCTTGGCCGAGATCGATTTCATCCAAGCCAAGGCGCAGTTTGCCGAGCAGGTGAAAGCCATCAAGCCCATCATCGAGAACGTGCGCCAAGTGGACTGGATCGGAGCGATGCACCCCCTGCTCTACCTTTCGCTACAGAAGCAAGGCAAGTCGATCGTTCCTTTAGAGATCATGCTGACCGAAGAGAAACGGCTGCTGATCATCTCCGGTCCGAACGCAGGCGGTAAATCAGTCTGCCTCAAGACAGTGGGACTGCTGCAATACATGGTGCAATGCGGCTTGCTGATCCCCCTCAGCGAGCGTTCGCGAGTGGGCCTCTTCGACCAGCTCTTTATCGACATTGGCGATGAGCAGAGCATCGAGAACGACTTAAGCACCTACAGCTCGCATCTGACGCACATGAAATACTTCGTGAGGCATTGCGACGAGGGCACGCTGCTCTTGATCGACGAGTTCGGAAGCGGCACGGAGCCACAGATTGGCGGAGCCATCGCCGAGGCACTGCTCGACCGCTTCAACCGCAACGGCAGCTACGGCGTGATCACCACCCACTACCAGAACTTGAAGCACTTCGCCGAGGATACACCGGGCGTAGTGAATGGCGCCATGCTCTACGACCGCCACCTGATGCAGCCCCTTTTCAAGCTTTCCATCGGCAACCCGGGCAGCTCTTTCGCCGTGGAGATTGCCCGTAAGATAGGCTTGCCCGAGGATGTGATAGCCGAGGCCAGCGAGAAGGTAGGCTCCGACTACATCAACATGGATAAGTATCTGCAAGACATCGTGCGCGACAAGCGTTACTGGGAAAGCAAGCGGCAGAACATTCGCCAACGCGAGAAGAAGCTGGAGGAAATCGTGAGCCGCTACGAGGCCGACCTGACCGACATGGGCAAACAGCGCAAGGAGATCATCCGTGAGGCGAAAGCCGAAGCGGCACGCATCCTGCAAGAGGCCAACGCCCGCATCGAGAACACCGTCAGAGAGATCAAGGAGGCACAAGCCGAAAAGGAGCAGACCAAGCTGGCCCGCAAGGCGCTGGAGGAGTTCAAGGCCAATGTGCAAGAGACATCGGAGGAAGACGAACGCATCGCCCAGAAAATGGCTAAACTGAAGGAGCGGACCAAACGCAAGCAGCCGAAACAGGAAACGACACCGAAGCCCGCCTTCGACCGAACGACCATCGAGGTGGGCGACTACGTGCGCCTCAAAGGGCAGACATCGGCAGGCACCGTCATGGAGCTGCAAGGCAAGCAGGCCATCGTGGCCTTCGGAATGCTGAAGAGCACCGTTAAACTGGAACAGCTGGAGAAGGTCAGCAAAGGCCAAATCAAACGCGAGATTCAAAAAAGCACCTTCATCAGCAGCCAAACAGCCGACGAGATGCACGAGAAGAAGATCCATTTCAAACAGGAGATCGACGTGCGAGGCATGCGAGGCGACGAGGCGTTGCAAACCGTCACCTATTTCATCGACGATGCCATCCAAGTGGGAGCCAACCAAGTGCGCATCCTGCATGGCACTGGTACAGGCATCCTGCGCCAGCTGATCCGCCAATACTTAGCCACCGTGCCTGGCGTACGCCATTTTCAAGACGAGCACGTGCAATTTGGCGGCGCAGGCATCACCGTAGTTGATTTAGATTGATTATTTTTGCAGAGGACAATAAAAAGGCATAAACTTAAAATAGAAATGAGAAGTTTCGCAAGCGACAACAATTCAGGCGTGCATCCCCTGGTGATGGATGCAATTCGGGAAGCAAACGACAACCATGCGGTTGGTTATGGCGACGATCCTTGGACCGCAGCTGCCACCCAAAAGATCAAGGAGCTACTTGGCGAGGAGGCCGAGCCCTTCTTCGTGTTCAACGGAACGGGAGCCAACTCGGTGGCACTGCAGGCAATCACACGCCCTTTCAATAGCATCCTGTGCGCCGAGACAGCCCACATCAACGTGGATGAATGTGGCGCACCAGGCCGCATGACCGGTTGCGCCCTCGTGACCATCGCTACGCCCGATGGCAAACTGACCCCGGAGCTGATCCGTCCGCACCTGAAGAACTTCGGCGTGTGCCACCACTCACAGCCCAAAGCGGTCTACATTTCGAATGTCACGGAGCTGGGCACAATCTACACGATCAACGAGGTGCGCGCCATTGCCGACCTGCTTCATGCCCACGACATGTATCTCCACATGGATGGCGCCCGTTTGGCCAACGCTTGCGAACACTTAGGATGCTCGATGCGCCAGCTGACTGTGGAGGCAGGCGTAGACATCCTAAGCTTTGGCGGCACAAAAAACGGCATGATGATGGGCGAAGCCGTTGTTGCATTCCGTCCGGAAATCGCGGCAGACCTCGCATTCATCCGTAAGCAGTCGGCCCAATTGGCCTCTAAGCTGCGCTACCTCACCTGCCAGTTCATCCCCTACCTCTCCAACGAGCTTTGGCTGAAGAACGCACGCCATGCCAACGCGCAGGCGCGCAAGCTGGAGCAGATTCTCCGCCAATATCCGGAGATCCACTTCACACAGAAGGTAGAGAGCAACCAGCTCTTCTTCACCCTACCTACCGAGCCACTGCGCAAGTTGCAGGCAGAGTACTTCTTCTACCTGTGGGATGAGGCGAAAAACGAGGCTCGCCTCGTAACCTCCTGGGACACGACCGACGAAGACCTGGAGCGCTTCGAGCAAAGTCTGAAGAGGGCCTTTTAAGCATACCGATTTTTTGTTTTTAAATGAATGAATCATGAAAACACGTTTCAAACAGGGCCTACTTGCCGTGATGGGATGCCTGCTGCTATCAACCGGTTGCCAACGCAAAGCGGAACCCATGCGCCTGATGAGCTACAACATACGCAACCTTAGAGGCATGGACGACACGCGAGACCTGCAGCGAGTGGCCCGAGTGATCAACGAGGCAAACGCCGACGTTGTCGCCCTGCAAGAGGTAGACAGCGTGACCGGCCGCAGCGGGCAGACCGACGTGTTGGCCCTGCTGGCCGCAGAAACGCAGATGCATCCCGTCTATGCCGCAGCCATCGACTACGACGGTGGCAAGTATGGCGTGGGAATACTCAGCCGCGAAAAGCCCCTCGCCCATCACAAGGTGCCCCTTCCCGGCCGGGAGGAGCAGCGGGTGCTGCTGGTCGTGGAGTTCGAACGGTATGTGATGGCATGCACACACCTCTCGCTAACCGACGAAGACCGACTCAACTCGCTTCCTATCTTGCTTCGGGAAGCCGAGCAAGCGGGCAAGCCGTTCTTCATCGCTGGCGACTGGAACGCAGAGCCAAGCTCTCCCTTCATCAGTGCGTTGAAGCAATCGTTCACGCTGCTCAGCGACCCCACTCGGCTCACCTTCCCAGCCCCTCAACCCGATCGCACGCTGGACTACGTAGCCGTTTTCGGCACTGCGCATCCATCCGCATCGACCGATTCTACCTGGGTGATCGCCGAGCCAATGGCTTCCGACCATCGCCCCGTTATGGTGACAACTTATTATTAACTCATGTTATATTTTTAAATTAAACTACTATGAATTTGAGAAAAGCACTCTGCGGCTGTTTTTGCTTAGCCGCTCTGCCCCTCATCGCACAGACAGCGCATCCAAGACTGATCGTGCGCGCAGACGACATGGGCTCCTTCCGAGCAGCCAACATCGCCTGCCTAAAAGGTTATCAACAAGGCATCGAGACCAGCATTGAGGTGATGGCTGTCACCTCTTGGTTTCCCGAGGCGGCTCGCCTGTTAAAGGAGAATCCCGGTATCGACGTGGGCCTGCACCTGACGTTCACCAGCGAATGGGAGAACGTGAAGTGGCGCCCGCTCACCCATTGCCCCTCTCTTTGCGACGAGAACGGCTACTTCCTCCCGATGATGAGCCCCAACAAAGCCTATCCCGGCAAGGCCATCTTGGAGAATAAATGGGACATCAAAGAGGTGGAGCAAGAGGCTCGCGCCCAAATCGAGATGGCCTTGAGAAACATCCCGCAGATCAGCCACGTGTCTGGTCACATGGGCTCAACCGGATTCGACCCACAAGTGTCTGACCTGATGAAACGCCTCAGCGAGGAGTACCACCTGCCCATGATCGACCGCGTCTCAGCAATGGACGAATACGGATTCAGCTATAAAGGCTATGAGGGACCGTCGAAGACTGGCGCTGAGAAAGAGGCCAGCTTCCTGAAGATGCTCGACTCGCTGCAGCCCGGGCAAACCTACATGTTCATCGACCATCCCGCCCTCGACAATGAGGAGATGCAAACCGTTGGACACGTAGGCTACGAGCATGTGGCCATGGATCGCCAAGGCGTGACCGACCTGTTCACCAGCGACAAGGTGAAACAAAAGATCAAGCAGAGCGGCATCGAGCTGATCAGCTACAACGACCTGACGAAGGCTCTGCCCCGTGGCGAAGCCTCGAAACGCCTCGACAAGAGCTTCGACAACTACCTGAAAGCGGTTGAGAAGTCGGGGCAAGACCTGCATAGCGTCATGATCGTGCAGCACGGCAAGGTGCTGAAAGAGCAATGGCTGAGCGAAGGCGACGCCAAAGTGCCTCACGTGCTCAACTCCGTAAGTAAGACCTTCACCGCCACAGCCGTTGGCTTCGCCGTGACGGAGGGCAAATTGAAACTGACCGACAAGGTGATCAGCTTCTTCCCCGACGAGACGCCGGCCAACCCCGACGAGAACCTGAAGGCAATGACCGTACAAGACCTGCTGACCATGTCGTCGGGCCACGATGTCGATCCTACGGGATTGGTGCGCAAGCCCGAGACCAAAGATAGCAACTGGGCAGCCGCCTTCCTGGGCGCGCCGCTGAAACACAAGCCAGGCACCTACTTCTGCTACAACAGCTTGGGCACCTATATGCTTTCGGCCATCGTGCAGAAGGTGACGGGCCAGAAGGTGATCGACTATCTCTACCCGCGCCTGTTCCGCCCGCTGGGCATCGTTGGCGCACACTGGGATGAGAGCCCGCAGGGCATCAACACCGGAGGATGGGGCCTCTTCGTGAAGACCGAAGATCTGGCCAAGATGGGCCAATTCCTGTTGCAGAAGGGACAGTGGAAGGGCAAGCAACTCCTGCCCGCCAGCTGGATTGAGGACGCTACCTCTAAGCACATCGAGTGCCGCCCCGCAGGCAAAACCCCCGAGGAAGTGGCAAAGACGATGAAGGTGAAGGATAGCGACTGGCTGCAAGGCTACGGCTATCAGATGTGGCGCTGCCGTCACAACTGCGTGCGTGCCGACGGAGCGAACGGCCAGTACATCATCCTCGTGCCCGAGAAGGATGCCGTGATCGTCACCACCGCTAACATTGGCGATATGCAGAGCGAGATCAACCTGATCTGGAAACACCTGCTTCCCGCCTTGTAAAATCGAAGATTGCCGCATGGCCCCGACAGCGAGCCATGCGGCAATTATCATTTATAATCCATACGAAGAAAGACCGAAGCCGACTCCAAATCTCCCCCGAAAGGAGGATTGAGCTTGGAGAGCGTAATCTCGACAGCCTCCAACTGGGGAAAACGATGATGCAACGACTTCACGATGCGTCCCGCCGCATGCTCAAGCAGCTGCGACGGGATTTGCATTTCCTGGCGCACCGTAGCATAAACCTCGGCATAGTTGATCGTATCCTCCAACCGATCGCTCTCGACGGCCGCCACAAGCGGCGCCGTCAGCTCCAGGTCGACCATAAACGTGTTTCCCACTTTCCTCTCCTGCGGAGCCACGCCATGATAGGCGTAGAACCGCATCGCTTTCAAAATGATCTTTGTTGTCATATCTCTCTTTTTTCCTTTTTTCCCGTTTGAGCAGGTAAATATACAAAATATCTTTGCACTCCGCCCCATTTTGCGGGCCGTCTGGCCGAACGGGCCTAAAGGAACGCATCAAGGCTCTTGGGATTACGAAAAAACTCTGTAAATTTGCCTCACCATATTCAAATCTACAAAGCAGAATAAACAATGGGAATGAAACAACGCGAAGAACATAACGCCAGCGGCCTGCACAACACATTGGCCGCCGGCACAATCATCAAAGGAAACGTAACGGCTGAGGCCGACTTCCGATTGGACGGCTCGATAGAGGGCGACTTCCAGTGCAAAGGGAAAATCGTAGTAGGCCCCAAGGGGCGGATCATTGGCAACGTGACGGCCGACAACGCCGAGATACTCGGACAAATCAAGGGCGACGTGAAGGTTGAGGGCAAGCTGGTGCTGAAAGCCACAGCGGTGATCGACGGCGACATCTTCACCCGGCAGCTCGAAGTGGAGCCGAATGCGCAGCTCAACGGCTCCTGCCGGATGGAGACTCCCCAAGAGCCCGCTTAAATCCGCGCATCACGATTCGGCTGCGTCCGTCTCGCTGTTTGGAACACTTTTTCCTCTGTCGAGAGGCAGCAAAAAAACGACGGGCAACGGCGTAAATTTTGTTGCCCGTCGTTGTAAATTTCGTTGCCCGTGGAAATATATTTCGTTGCCCGTGGTTTTTTATAACGACGGGCAACGTTTTTCACGCCGACGGGCAACGTTTTTTATAACGACGTCCGTGATAAAATTCACCTCTCCAAAGGCAAACGCAAAAGAGTGACGGAACTCGGCGGGAACACATAGAACGGTTGCGCACCGAGGGGAAAGTGAACCGGCATACGCTGAGGCGCTATAGCCGATTGAACGGCAGCATCCGGATCGCCCGTCAGCAGGATTGCCTCGCCCTCGCTCGCCACATGCAATCCCTCAAACAGCAGTTGCGCACGCTCCTCGTGGCGAGTGGTATTAACCACCTTCAAGAGCAGCTCGTGGCGCGCCGTATCGACAGTCGCCACCGAGGATAGGGCCGGGATGCTGGGCCATCTCGCCTCGCAAAGCAGGCGATCGTCCACATAGCAGGCGATTCCTCCTGTGCTACATGTCAGTCGCACGGCATACCAGCGATTGTTCTCCAGCGTGAGATCGGTTGCCGCCAAAGACTCCTTGACACTGCCCGACTGCCGATAGCATTCCGCGCCATCCGCGCCCAACGTCAGGCAAACATACTCGGCCTTGTCGCCGGCGCAGCCATTGTCGTTTAAACGCAGCTGCACATTGCCG
This sequence comes from uncultured Parabacteroides sp., assembly GCA_934718155.1. Classification (GTDB taxonomy): domain Bacteria; phylum Bacteroidota; class Bacteroidia; order Bacteroidales; family Tannerellaceae; genus Parabacteroides. The sequence continues at coordinate 37,580 of CAKUZF010000012.1, forward strand.
TGTCCCTTGGTGCGTCGCAGCCTCAAGCTGTAGCTCTTCTCATAGGCCATCGAGTCGCCCAGCAGCACCTGGTTCCAACGGTTGGCTTCCGGCCTCAGCCGGCCTGGCTCGGGCAGCATCCATTTGCCCTGCTTCACCTCCATCTGCTCGACAGGCTGTCCATCCACACGCACATCGTCGAACTCAAAGCTGTTATCGAACAGGTAAACGCCAGCCCTTCCGGCCAATGCCCCCGAACGCTCATAAGTCTCCACCTCGCTCGGCAGGAGCTGGTCGCCCCGATGCGAGGCGAAAAGCTTCCACACCTGATAGGAAGGCGAAAGCCAAACGCTGTCGCGGAAGAACGAGATCAAAGGCATGCGCCGCTGCTCGAAGCCCCTATTGCCCAGCACGGGCGCATAGGCCAAGCGACGCACGCGCTCGGGATTATTCTCCGCCCCGACCAGGAAACAGGCCTCGGCCACGGCGGCACGCAACGTGCCCGCCAAGCCTTCGTCGGTCACACCCAGTTCGCCCACGAAGGCGGGCGCCTGTCGGCGTGAGTAACGCTCGCTGCCGAACCGTTGTCCGCTGGAGGCCATGAAACGCTCGCTGGCATAGAGATGGCCATCCACCCATTCCAAGCGATTCGGGCGGTCGCCTACAGGCGCACTGCTAATGACGGTCACCTCGGGGTATCGCTTCTTGATCGCCTCCCGGAAAAGCACAAACCGACGATTATACTCAGGTCCCCAATTCTCGCTGCCTATCTCCACATATTTCAAGCTGAAAGGGGTCGCATGGCCCAACTCCGCACGCAAGGCCCCCAGCGCCGAATCGACCGGCGCATTCGCATAGGCGATAGCGTCGAGCGCCTCCTCCACCAGCTTTTTCATAGCCGTGATATCCTCGTAGCGAGGTCGGCGACTCTGGCTGGTTACGCCGCTATTGATCACATAGACAGGTTCTGCCCCAAGATCCTCGCAGAGCTGCAAATACTCATGATAACCCATACCGTTGGTCGTGCCGTAAGACCAAATGCTCCAAAAGCTGCGTCGGTTTGCCACGTCGCCAATCGTCTCCCGCCACGTCGGGAAGGTTCCCGCCGTGTAGCCCTCGACAAAACTGCCGCCTGGGAAGCGAATGAAACGGGGAGCCAACGAGTCGATCAGCGCCGCCAAGTCTGCGCGCACACCATTCGGTCGGCCATGCCAAGTATCCTCGGGCAGGAGCGAGATCATGTCCACCCAAAAGAGGTTTGTCGTGTCGGTAGTCAGAGTCAAGACAGCGTTCGACAGCGTTTGCGTGGCCGTGAAAACATGCTGATACCTGCGCCATTCAGGAATAGGCTCCAGCCGATACACGTCGCTCGCCGGGCTTTGGCAGGTAGAATCCTCCAAGGCCACACGCAACGGCTTCGGCAACACGCTGCTTCCCTTAGCGAAGAAGGAACAAACATAACGTTTGCCCGCCTGCAAGGGGATCCCTCTGTAGCCCTCTGCCACCAAGCCACCTCGCCCACTTGCCGACGTGGCGCTTACCGCCACCAACAGCGAGCGGCGATTGCGCTCATTGATCAGCTCTCGGGTGTCGGGGTAGAGCTGCGTAGCGGCCGGGTTCAGCGCATGCCAGCCGGGCAACGAGTCGCTGCGCATGAAGGGAATGCCATAGCCGTTGGGTGTATAAAGGGTGTTGGTTCGCGCATCGTAGGGGCAGTTCAGCGGCGGCATACCATCCTCGAAGCTACGATTTTGGATCAACTCAGCATACAATCCGCCGTCGATACCGTGATTGATTTCCTCCAGCGTCAAGCCATATAAGTCGGGGTTCACGGCGCTCTTCGCTCCATCGCCATGCACGGTGATAACCGAGGTCATCGGCAGTTCGGGCTGGCAACTCACGCCTCCACACAACAGCAAGGCCAAACAGAGGTTTATTAAGCTATATTCTACGGTCTTTCGCTTCACTTCACTTTCACATTACTCGTTTCTGACCGCGAACTTAATGAAAAAAAGACTTCCGAACGGTGCAAAATCATAGTTTATATCTAAATTTGCATTTTCATATTAACAAAGGGAAAAAGGAAAGCATGTATACTATCATCAAACAAATGGAAATCTCCGCATCTCACCAGTTGAGCCTCTCCTACTCCAGCAAATGCGAGCGTTTGCATGGGCATAACTGGATCATCACCGTCTATTGCCAGTCGAAGGAGCTGAATGCCGATGGCATGGTGGTCGACTTCAGCCATGTGAAGCAGGCGATCAAGAAAAAGCTTGATCATCAGAACCTAAACGAGGTGCTACCCTTCAATCCGACAGCCGAAAACATCGCCCATTGGGTGTGCGAACAGCTGCCCAACTGCTTCAAGGTGGAGGTGCAAGAATCAGCAGGAAACATGGCCATCTATGAGAAAGATTAACGAGATATTCTACAGCCTGCAAGGCGAGGGATACCACACGGGTACACCCGCCGTATTCGTCCGTTTCTCGGGCTGCAACCTGCGCTGCCCCTTCTGCGACACACGCCACGAAGAGGGCAAGCCGATGAGCGACGACGAGATCGTGGCCGCTGTATGCGCCTACCCCTGCCGCATGGTAATCCTCACGGGCGGAGAGCCTTCGCTATGGATAGACGAGGCCTTCGTGAGCCGCCTGCACGCAGCAGGCAAGTATGTTTGCATCGAGACCAACGGCACACACGCGTTGCCCGATGGCATCGATTGGGTCACCTGCTCGCCGAAGGAGGGCGCACCTCTGGCCATCAACCGAATAGACGAGCTGAAAGTGGTCTATACCGGGCAGCCGTTGGAGGCTTACGCCGCCCTTTCCGCCTCCTATCACTTCCTTCAACCCTGCTCTTGCCAAAACACGGCCGAGGTGGTTGGCTACATCCTCGCCCACCCTACGTGGCGACTGAGCTTGCAGACGCATAAACTGATCCATATCCAATAAGAGGCATGAGCGCTCCCGTCGAGATACTTCAGAAATACTGGGGCTATCCCAGCTTCCGCCCCGGGCAGGAAGAGGTGATCCGGAGCGTCTTGGCGGGCACGGACACGCTTGCGCTTATGCCTACAGGAGGCGGCAAATCCATCACCTTCCAAGTGCCCGCCTTGGCTCGTCCGGGCATTTGCCTGGTCATCAGTCCGCTGGTAGCGTTGATGAAAGACCAAGTGGCCCACCTGCAGAAGCGAGGCATCCTGGCGGCCTTCATCAGCTCGGAGATGAGCCGCTCCGACATCCTGCAACAGCTGGAGAACTGCATCTTAGGCAACTATAAGTTTCTTTACATCTCGCCCGAACGCATCTCTTCGGAGCTGTTTCAAAGCAAGCTCAAGGTGTTGAAGCAGAAGGTGAACCTCCTTGTTGTCGACGAGGCCCATTGCATCTCGCAATGGGGCAACGACTTCCGACGCGACTATCGGCTCATCGCCGACATTCGCGACGTGCTCCCCGCCGTGCCCGTCATAGCCGTCACCGCATCGGCCACGGCAGCTGTCGTAGCCGACATCTGCGAGCAGCTCCACTTCCGCAAAGGCTACCAGGTGTTTCACGCCTCTTTCGCACGCCCCAACCTTTCGTTTGTGGTGCGCAAAACCGATAATAAGTTGGCCGAGATAGCCCATATACTCAGCGCCGTGCCCGGATCGGCCCTCATCTATTGCCGCACGCGGCAAGGCGTTGAGAGCTATGCCCGCAAGCTGTGTGCCGCCGGCCTGACCGCAAGCTATTTCCACGCAGGGCTCGACCCCGTGGTGAAGAATGAGCGACAAACGCAATGGCAACAAGGAGAAACACGGGTGCTGGTGGCAACCAACGCCTTCGGCATGGGCATCGACAAGGGGGATGTAAGGGTTGTGATCCACACCGATTTCCCCGACTCCTTGGAGGCCTATTACCAAGAAGCCGGGCGAGCCGGGCGCGATGGCCAAAGAGCCTTCGCCGTGGCTCTTTTAGAGCCGCAAGAGCTCTCGCAAATCAAACGCCGCCCCTCGCTGGCCTTTCCCTCGCTCGACTACATCGGGCGGGTGTATAACGCCATCTGCAACCGGTTTCAGATAGCCGAGGGCGATGGCGAAGGCGTCTCAGTCTATCTGACCGACGAAGCCGACTTCCTGCGCAATTGGCATCTCGACAAAGGGCGTTTGCGCACCTCGCTGGAGATCCTCTCGCTCAGCGGCTACCTCCAGTATGAGCCCTACCCAAACTCGCAACCCTACCTGCGCTGCGATCAGCCCAGCTGGACGCTCAACGAGTTCCTACGCAGCGAAACGCCCGCCGCACAAGTGGCCGAAGCGCTTTTCCGCACCTATGCGGGTCTCTGCTCGGAGGGTTGCTTCGTCAGTGTCGATCAGCTCTCGCGCCGCACGGGCTTCCCCCCAGAGCAGGTGGTCAAGTTGCTGAGCTACCTACGCAATGTGGGTTTCTGCTACATTCCCGCACGCAAGGAGCCTCGCATCACCTTCCTACAGGTGCGCACCCCCTTGGAACGCCTACGCATCACGCCTTCCAGCTACGACGTGCGACTCGCCGCCTTCCGCTCACGGATCGAGCAGGTCGTCGCCTATCTCGAAACCAGCCAGTGCCGACAGGCCTTCATCAGTCATTACTTCGGCATGACAGCCGACGAATGTGGGTGTTGCGACAATTGTTTAGCTATTAAAAAGACAAAATAAGCATTTCTAAAAACTCAACAGCATGATTAAGAATCTCGTTTTTGATTTTGGCAACGTATTGGTCGATTATGATTTCGATCTGTTTCTCAGTGGTTTCATCCCCGAAGCCGAAGCGCGCAAACGGTTTGCCGAAATCGTCTGCGATCCGGTTCTTGTAGATCGTTTCGACAAAGGCGATAGCAGCTTCAACACGATCGTCGCCGAGCTGCAAACCACCTACCCAGAATGGCACAAGGCGCTCGAAACCTTTCGCAATCGACAGCTCGAGGCAATCACCGGCGAGGTAGCAGGTATGCGCGCGCTCTTAAAACAGCTCAAACAGCAGGGATACAGGCTCTATGGGCTTTCAAACTGGAGCGACACCGTCTATCCTGTCATGGAGAAGTTTGGCATTTTCGACCTGCTCGACGGCCGAATCATATCGTCAGAGGAACACCTCATCAAGCCCGATGCGGCCATCTACCACCGCCTGTATGAACGTTTTGCACTGCGCCCCGACGAATGTCTCTTCACCGACGACAAAGCAGTCAATATTCAAGCAGCCATCGCCACAGGGATGCACGCCATACATTTTCAAAACGCCCTACAGTTTGCCAACGACTTCGAGTCGTATCTGCAAACGCTTGCATAACCGCATCCGCTACAAATCGTATAACTTCAACTTATTATAAAGTGTCTTGCGATCTATACCGAGCAGCATAGCGGCACGGGTCTTATTGTTGCCACACTCCTCAAGCGCACGAAGAATCATCGTCCGCTCATGCTCCTCGCCTCGCAAGGCAAAGTCGGCTACGGCAGGCTTGGGCTGGCCGATCGTCTCCAACAACTCCTCGGGAAGCTCATGGCGTGTAATGTATCGGCCCGAGCACAATAAGGTGGCATACTTTACCACATTCTTCATTTGGCGCAGGTTGCCCGGCCAAGCGTAGGATTGAAAAAGACGGATTGTCTCCGCATCAAAACCTACCACTTCCTTACGAAGCTCGCTGTTCGCCAAGTCGAGAAAATGGTTGGCAAAAAGCAACAGGTCTTCCTGGCGTTCGCTGAGGCCAGGAATACGGATCGTAAACTCGTTGATGCGATGATAAAGATCTTCGCGGAAATCGCCCTTCTCGATAGCTGAACGAAGATTCTCGTTTGTGGCCGACACCAAACGGACATTGATGGGAATCTCTTGATTGCTGCCTATCGGGCGCACCTTCCGCTCCTGCAACGCACGTAGCAGTTGCACCTGCACCTCATAAGACAAGTTTCCAATCTCATCCAAGAAGATGGTGCCCCCTTGGGCCGCCACAAAAGCTCCCGTCTTATGATCGATCGCTCCCGTAAAAGAGCCTTTCACATGACCGAAAAATTCCGATGCCGCCAACTCTTTAGGGATAGCGCCGCAATCGACCGCCACAAAAGGAGCTTTCGCCCGACTGCTTTGAGCATGAATACGGCGAGCCACATACTCCTTGCCCGTGCCACTCGCACCGGTGATCAACACCGACATATCGGTAGGAGCCACCAGTCGCACATGCTCGTAGAGCAGACGAGCCGCCCGGCTCTGTCCCTCGATGTAAAGATTGGGCTTTGGCAACGAAGAGACTCCGTTTCCGTTCGAAGCCGATGCGGCAAAATCGGCCTTTGAGGAAAGCGTCTCATTGATCTTGGCAAGGAGTTCATCGGGATTCAACGGTTTAGCCACATAGTCGGCAGCACCCGACTTGATCGCCAAAACCGCATTCTGCACCTCTGCATAGCCAGTCATCAAGATGACAGGCACCTTAGGGCTACGCTTCTTCATCCAGCCTAACAATTCCAGTCCATCGCCATCGGGCAGTCGCAGGTCTGATAGGATCAAGTCGAACAACTCGCCCTCCAAAAGCCGTCGTGCCTCCGCGATAGAGGAAGTGGATTTCGCCCGGAATCCCTTCTTATTCAACCAAGTGGATAGCATCAACGCAAACGTAAGATCGTCTTCTACTATCAATATCGATCGCATACACGTTTCCTTTCTTTACTCAGTTTTAAAACATATCGAACGGTTGATAAGCGCCTCTACCGAGCGCCTATCCAAGTGGCCTTGCGCCATAACGCCTCAAACGGGCCCTGCTTGTGATGGTTGAGCCACCAATGGCAGAAACTGATCTGAAGCAAGAAAAGGACGATGCCAAGCGCAAAGCTGGCTGCCGCACCAAGGTCGTCATACAGAGAGAGGCCATAGCCGAAATAGATGAATGAGCCTACGATCGACTGCGTAAGGTAGTTCGTCAGACTCATCTTGCCGTAAGGCACCAGCTTACGCAGCAGCTTTTGCCATCCCTCCATTTGCCAACAGGCGATAAAAAGAGAGACCAAAAGACTCATAAACGCAAAGTTGCGCAACGATGAGCAGATCGTGTTCAAAGGCGAAAACTCCTCGCCGCGCTCCACCCACTGCGGCAACGCATCGGTGATGAAATAGAGAGGCACGAAACAGATCGCTCCCACCAAAGCCACTCGCTTCCAGAAGACACGATAGTCACCTAATCGAACGAACAGGCCTTCACGACCAAGCCACAAGCCAAACATGAAAAGCGCCGAAGTCTGGAAGAAACGACCATGATCCCAAGCCCACAAGTGGCTGAACAATTGACCATGATACAGATTCGCACGAAACGTTTCCCATATATCGCTCTGCATCAATGCCGGATAGAGCTCTTGCGCATGCAGCCTCCATGCCGCCACACCCTCCTGATAGTCGGGGTGCATCACGGCATAGATATACTTGCCCCACTCCATTGGCTGGAGCATCAAGACGGTAGCGATCAGCAACAACCAGCGGTTGCTCAAGCGACAGACCGGAATCAAGACAAAGCCTAAAATAGCGTAAAGCACAAGGATCTCTCCCGGAAAGAAAATGGCATTGAACGTACCCAGCAAGAAGAGCAGCACCAATCGCCAAGCAAAACGAGGACGAAAATCCTTGCCTTTGCGTGCCTGATTGCTGTCTTGAATGAAGAAGCTGAAACCAAAAAGGAGCGCGAAGATGGCATAGGCCTTTCCCGAGAAAAGGAAAAAGAGCGAATCCCATACCCCCTTGTCGATTGCCGCCATGAATCCACTCGACAGCTCTTGCGAGCTATACAAATTGAAATGCTCTATGTTGTGCAGAAGGATGATCGCCATCACCGCAAATCCTCTCAGTGCATCCACGACCTCTATGCGAGGTCGCGGCGGTTGATTGTCTGTTTGTGTTGCCATGATTGCCTTGCCGGATTATCTCAATGTGCCTTGCTGAGCCTGTTGGATCATGCGTGCGTTGGGCACAATCAAGATTTCCACTCGACGGTTTTTAGCACGTCCTTCCGGTGTACCGTTATCTGCCACAGGCTCGTGCACGCCCTTACCCTCGTAAGTCATGCGTGTGCCCGGTATACCCTGATCAACTGACATATAGTCATAAACGCTACGTGCACGTTTCTCCGAGAGAATCTGGTTGTAATCCACTTTTCCCGTATTATCGGTATGACCTATAATCTTAATGTCGGTGTCGGGATTAGCCTCAAGGCTGCGAGCCAAGTTGCGTAAAGCAGTCTTCGACCCATCGCTCAGCGTGCTGGAATTGGTGGCGAACAGAATACCCGAGTCGAAAGTGACACGCAGGGCTTCGCCATTGTTGATCGTCTCCACCACTGTCTCCTCGGGCAGAGTCTGCTCCAGCTCTTTCTTCTGCTTATCCATCTTCTTACCAATCAAGGCTCCCGCAGTGCCGCCAACAGCCGCACCAAGAATCGCTCCCAAGGCCGTATTGCCTGCTATTGCGCCAACACCAGCGCCTACCGCCGCACCGCCTCCTACGCCGATCGCTGTTCCCTTGGTGGTATTATTCATATTATTGATCGTACCACAACTTGAGAACAAGACCGCCATGCTTAAGAAAAGGACGGATAAAAATCTCCAACTCTTCATTAGTCTTCCTTTTTTAATCAAACATGTCCAATGAATCACAATACTCCATCTCACCTTGCACGATGAAAGTGACCTCCTCCGGCTCAAAGCGCCCGATCTTGTCTCGCTTCAGATTCTTGATTACGTATTCTACGACCTCGTCCTCGTCGATCTCAATCTCCTTATCGTCGTCATCCTCGTCGTCGAACAGACCGTTGGTCTCATAATACTCATATACTAAGTCGAGGATATAAAGGATATCGTCGTTCGAGAACTTACCTTTCAGATCCTGCGGCAAATAGTTTTGGATAAAACGCACCGCTTCATCGTCATCATACAGAAAATCGTCATTTTGATTACTCATAACACTTCCATTTTTAATGTTTCACTGGCCACAAAGATACAAAGTTATTTTTGATTGCATAGAGCCTGATGCCCATCTGACGCAAAAAAGGCTGTGCCCGAACAGCAAACCTGTTCGTCGGCACAGCCTCTCTCACTTATCTAAGATCTTTTCTTCCCAATCAGTTGCGGAAGACCAATCCCTCGCCTGCACGATCGATCACAATCGCACGCGAACGATCCACATGGCCACTAAGCAACTCTTTCGAAAGCTCGTTTAAGACCATCTTCTGGATCACACGCTTCACAGGACGAGCGCCAAACTGCGGATCATAGCCCTTCTCGGCAATCAAATCGAGTGCCGCATCGGTAAACTCGAGCTTAACGCCATTCTCGTCGAGCATCTTCTTCACGCTATTCAACTGCAGACTGACAATCTCACGGATCTCATTCTGATTCAACGGAGTGAACATAATGATATCATCGATACGATTCAAGAACTCGGGGCGAATTGTCTTCTTAAGCAAATCCAACACTTGCGCCTTTGTCTTCTCAACCACCTCGTCGTGATTAGATGCCGTCATCTGCTCGAAGTTCTCGCGAATCAACGAAGAACCCATGTTGCTCGTCATGATGATGATCGTATTCTTGAAGTTGACCGTTCGACCTTTATTATCGGTCAGACGTCCATCGTCGAGCACCTGCAAGAGGATGTTGAACACATCGGGATGCGCCTTCTCAATCTCATCGAACAACACCACGCTGTAAGGCTTCCGACGAATGGCCTCTGTCAACTGACCACCCTCATCATAGCCAACATATCCCGGAGGAGCACCGATCAGACGAGTCGCACTGAACTTCTCTTGATACTCACTCATATCGATACGTGTCATCATATTCTCGTCGTCGAACAGATAGTCGGCCAACGCCTTGGCCAGCTCGGTCTTACCTACACCCGTCGTTCCCAAGAAGATGAACGAACCAATCGGTCGCTTCGGATCTTGCAAGCCTGCTCGACTACGACGTACCGCATCGGCTATTGCGCTGATAGCCTCATCCTGGCCAATCACACGTTTGTGCAACTCATCCTCCAGGTGGAGCAGCTTCTCGCGCTCGCTCTGCATCATCTTGCTGACCGGAATACCCGTCCAACGAGAAACAACATCGGCAATATCATCGCTATCAACCTCTTCCTTAATCATAGCTGCCGCGCCTTGCATCGTCTTCAATCGCTCCTGCACAGCCGCAATCTCCTCCTCTTTCTGTTTGATCTTGCCATAGCGAATCTCGGCCACCTTACCATAGTCGCCCTCACGCTCAGCCTTCTCTGCCTCAAACTTCAGGTTCTCGATATCAATCTTATTCTGTTGGATAAGGTTGATCTGCTCCTTTTCGCTTTGCCACTGCGCCTTCTGTTTCGTCTCCTCTTCCTTCAAGTCGGCGATCTCTTTTGTCAGCTGCGCCAGTTTCTCTGCATCATTCTCACGCTTGATGGCCTCACGCTCGATCTCCAACTGTTTGATACGTCGCGACACCTCATCAAGCGATTCGGGTACAGAATCGATCTGCATACGCAGACGAGCAGCAGCCTCATCCATCAAATCGATGGCCTTATCCGGCAAGAAACGATCAGTGATATAGCGCGATGAGAGCTGCACGGCAGAGATGATCGCATCATCTTTGATTCTCACCTTGTGATGGTTCTCATATTTCTCTTTCAGACCACGCAAGATTGAAATGGTATCCAACTCGCTCGGCTCATCCACCATAACCGTTTGGAAACGACGCTCCAACGCCTTATCCTTCTCAAAGTATTTCTGATACTCATCCAAGGTAGTGGCACCAATGCTTCGCAACTCTCCACGAGCCAACGCAGGCTTCAAGATGTTGGCAGCGTCCATAGCGCCCTCGCCCTTACCGGCTCCAACCAACGTATGAATCTCATCGATGAAAAGGATGATCTCTCCATCCGACTTCGTCACCTCGTTCACTACAGCCTTCAGACGCTCCTCGAACTCTCCCTTGTATTTCGCACCAGCGATCAAGGCACCCATATCCAGCGAGTAGATTTGCTTAGACTTCAAGTTCTCGGGCACATCTCCTCGCACAATACGATGAGCCAAGCCCTCGGCGATAGCGGTCTTACCCACACCCGGCTCACCAATCAAGATCGGGTTGTTCTTCGTGCGTCGGCTCAAGATCTGCAACACACGACGAATCTCTTCGTCACGACCAATCACAGGGTCGAGCTTGCCTGAGCGAGCACGCTCATTCAAGTTGATCGCATACTTACTCAATGCCTCGTAGGTGTCTTCGGCCGATTGGCTGGTCACCTTGTTGCCCTTACGCAACTCCTCGATGGCCAAGCGCAACTCCTTCTCCGTCATACCCGCATCCTTCATGATGCGCGAAGCGGTACTATTCTCGGTGAAAAGGGCCAGAATGATCGGCTCCAAAGAGACGTACTGATCACCCATCTTCGACGAGTAGTCGATTGCCTTTTGCAACACCTTATTGGCATCGTTTGAAAGGTAGGGCTCACCGCCTGACACCTTAGGCAACGACTCGATCTGACGATCCAACACCTGGTTCAAATTGGAGATGTTTACGCCCAACTTCTGGAAGAGGAAATTGGTCACGCTCTCACCCGTCAAAATGACAGCCTTAAGCAAGTGCTCCGGTTCAATAGCTTGTTGGTTATTCTTCGAAACCAACTGAACCGCCTGCTGGACCGCCTCTTGCGCTTTAATTGTAAAATTATTAAAATTCATATATTTAATCTCCTTTCTTTCTTTTTTTCTATTCGATTGTTTACGCCTTACATAGTGCAATACTTATGCCATTTCGAACGCAACCAAAAATAGCTGTCATTTCGACAGCTTATCCGTTTATTTCCAACTTTCGCTTGCACATTTCGTCTGAAAAGGCGACAGATTTTCGCTTATCTCAGAAATAAATCGTATTTTTGCTCCTGTTTGATTTCTGATTCTATAAACATGAACAAAACAGATAAACATATCGAGATGAAAGTGCATGGATTAGCCAATAGCCAAGTCCATTCAGGCGCATTTGCCTTGATCTTGGCCGAGGTGAACGGCGTTCGAAGAATCCCCATTGTGGTAGGGATTCCCGAAGCACAATCTATCGCCGTTGCCATCGAGAACATCCATACACTCAGACCGCTCACGCACGACTTAGTCACCACCATACTCAACACCTATCACGTCAAGATGAGCGGAATTTACATCTATAAGTTTGAGGATGGCGTCTATTACACGCACATTATATTAGAGAACGATGAGCGTGAAGTGACGATAGACTGCCGCCCGTCAGACGCCATAGCCCTAGCCATCAGAACAAAATGCCCCATCTTCATCAATTCCGACATTCTCGATGAATGTGGCGTAGAGGTGTGGAACAACAAGCCCGACGAGACGAGCAATGACGTAGATTCCTCTGACTCAAACGAGGAGACACCGGCGGAAGGCGATCAGTTATTGAGAAAATGGCTCAAACATGCCTCCACGCAGGATATAGAAAAAAAGATGCAACAAGCCATTGAAGAAGAGAACTATGAATATGCCAAGCTATTCACTGAAGAGTTGAAACGCCGACAGGACACTAATCAAGACAACGCCCCATGTTAAGAGGACTATTTGGAATCATCCTATTGATCGCCATCGCCTATGCATTGAGCGAAAACCGCAAGCATATAGACTGGAAACTGGTAGGGGGCGGACTGCTCCTCCAATTCCTTTTCGCCTTAGGCATCCTCCATCTGCCCTTCATGAGCGCCGTACTGGAGGAGGGAGGCAAAATCTTCATCAAGATGATGGACTTCACCAACGAAGGCCTCACCTTCCTGTTAGGCCCCTATGCGAAACGATCCAACGGCTTCAGCTTCCTGCTCCATTCGTTGCCGATCGTGATCTTCTTCTCGGCCTTGGTCTCATTAGGCTATTATTGGGGAATCATCCAGCGCATAGTGGGAGCCTTCGCTTGGTGTTTACGCAAGATCATGAACATCTCGGGAGCCGAAGCCCTGGTAGCCTCAGGCAATATTTTCCTGGGCATGACCGAGTCTCCCGTCTTGATCAAACAATACCTGCCCCACATGAACCGTTCGGAGATTTTCCTCGTAATGGTTTCGGGAATGGGCACGATAGCCGGCAGTGTGATGGGAACTTACATCAGCATGCTGGCTGGAGCCAACCCTGCCGAACAGGTGCTTTTCGCCACCCATCTGCTGTCAGCCTCGCTGATGGCCGTACCAGGGTCGATCGTGGTAGCCAAACTGATGTGTCCGCAGACCGAGCAAGTCACCCAGGCCAACATCCAACCGCTGCCCTCCGAAAAGGCGCATAATGTGCTTGATGCCATTGCCAAGGGCACAATGACCGGAGTGAAGCTGATGACAAATATCGCCGCCATGCTGCTGGTGTTCGTCTCGTTGGTTGCCTTGGCCAACTATCTGACCGAGGGGCTGATTGGTCGCTACACGGGCCTGAACGACTGGATCGTCAACTTCACCAACGGCAAAGCTACGGGGCTCACCTTCCAATTCATCTTAGGCATCATCACGGCTCCACTCATGTGGCTCTTGGGTGTTCCCTTTGAAGACATTATGCAGGTAGGTTCACTTTTAGGGCAAAAGACCATCCTCAACGAGTTTGTGGGCTACTTCCAGCTGCAACAATGGAAAGAGGCCGGCCTATTCTTCTCAGAGAAATCAATCATCATGAGTACTTACATCCTGTGCGGCTTCGCCAACATCTCTTCCATAGGTATCCTGATAGGAGGATTAGGCGTGCTGGCCCCCGAGAAGCGCCCCGTAGTTGTCAGTTTAGGCATACGTTCGCTCATTGGCGGTGCCTTAGTCTCGCTCCTCTCGGCCACGCTGATAGGCATGATTATTGGATAGAACAAGCAACACTATACATATATTATATAGAGGCATACCTCAACACGAACAAGCTATGCAAATCTTTTATACACCCGACATCGCTACAAACCCCATCTTGCCGGAAGAGGAATCCGGCCATTGCATCCGAGTGCTCCGCCTTAGCGAGGGCGACCAAATCCTGTTGACTGATGGAAAAGGCTACTTCTATAAGGCAGAGATCTCGGCAGCCCACCCGAAGCACTGCGGCGTAAACCTACTCGAAAGCTGGCAGCAGCCTCGCCTTTGGCCTTTCCGCGTGCACATTGCCGTAGCGCCCACCAAGAACATGGATCGCATGGAGTGGTTTGCCGAGAAAGCCACCGAGATCGGCATAGACGCCATCAGCTGCCTCAACTGCCGCTTCTCAGAGCGCAAAGAGATCAAACCCGCTCGATTGGAGAAGATCCTCGTCAGCGCCATGAAGCAATCGCAAAAGGCCACATTGCCCGAACTGGAAGGCATGGTCGATTTCAAGCAGTTCGTCAATCGTCAGTTTGAAGGAAGGAAATTCATCGCCCACTGCGAAGAAGATCAGAAGCTCCTGCTGAAGCAGACCTATCATCCCGGAGAGAATGCCCTTGTCCTGATCGGGCCGGAGGGCGATTTCAGTCCCGAGGAGATTGCTTTGGCCAAAGCAAACGGATTCGAGCCCATCTCGTTAGGCGATAGTCGCTTGCGCACCGAAACGGCGGCCTTAGTGGCCTGCCACACCCTCCACGTGCTGAATCAATAATGTTCTTTAACAGGTTTGCGCATTTTTTTAATGCGCTGGCTTGTCAATTAAATGATTTTGCCTACATTTGTGGAATACAAATCATTGTGATTCACAAACCATCTTAATTGCCAAAGGACATGAAAAAGTTAACTTGGATAAGCGCTTTCTTTAGCCTGTTACTGTGCGGTCAGACTCTGCACGCACAAAAAGAACTTGGGATCTTTAATTCTGTAGCCGTAGGCATCAGTGCGGGATCTGTTGGTATCGGTGTTGATGTCTCCACCCCTATCACTCCCTACGTGATGTTGCGTGGAGGAGTCTCATTCGTCCCCAGCTTCAAAGTACATACAAACGTAGATGTCAACATCGACGACCCAACAGGAGCGACAGGTTCCCACCCGACCACTTTGCAGATGGAGGGAAATACCAATCGCACGCAGGGTGAATTGATCGCCAGTGTTTACCCCTGCCCCAAATTCCCGTTCTTCATTGCGGCGGGAGCCTTTTTTGGAGGCGACAGATTGATGTCAATCACAGGGCATAGCGAGGAGCTGAAGCAGCTCATTGCGCAAGGCGAGCAGATTGGCGTTGAGATTGGCGACTACGTATTGCCCGTCGATAAGAATGGTGATGTAGCCGGCGGCTTGAAGGTGAAAGCCTTCCGTCCCTACGTAGGCATCGGCTTCGGCCGCATCGTGCCGAAAGGCCGCATCGGCTTCAGCGGCGAGCTGGGCGTGCAAGTACACGGCACACCAGAGGTATATACCGACTATGGCAGCCTCGACAAGCTGATTGGCGATAAGGACCTCGATGACAATTTCACAAAGATCATCGATAAGTTGAAGGTCTATCCCGTACTCCGGCTTCGTCTGACAGGCCGTATTTTCTAAGCAAATTCGTTTTTCTTCATGCGTCCCAAGCCTTAAGGGAAAGATTTTCTCCCGTTAAGAGGCTTGGGATTTTTTGCTTATGCTTACGAGCTTGCGACTCCGAAAGCTCCTTTAGCCGAAGAATTTCCAAATGCTGTAGCTAATCGCATCGTCATACACATCCTCCTCTTCGTGCAACTTCACCCAGCGCACCACACGAATAGTCAGCGGAAGCGCCACGACCTCATAGGCCGTCTTCAGCACCACTTGCCAAACCATCAAGACCGGAAGCTCCTCGGTAGGCACCACGCCCCAGAGCGCCAACGGGAAGAATAGCAGCGAGTCGATGCCCTCGCCTGCCAAGGTGCTCGCAATGGCACGCAGCGAGAAGTGCTTGCCCTTATGGCGAATCTTCATCCGACTCATCACGAAGGCATTGGCAAACGAGCCTGCCAAGAAAGCTACAAACGAGGCGGCCGTGATGCGAGGAGCCAATCCGAAAACAGCATGAAAGCCCTCCTCGTTCTGCCAATAGGGCGCACCCGGTATCCAATCGCACACCGCTCCAACCAGCGCAAAGAAGAAGTTCATCACAAAGCCCAGCCAAATCAGCATACGGGCCTTGCGATAGCCATACACTTCGCACACGCAATCGTTGATGATGTAACTAATGGGAAAAACAATCAAGCCTCCGGTCAGGCTAATGGAAAAAACTGCGATTTGCTTTGTCTCCAACAAGTTTGCCGCAATCAGGCAAACGCAGAACAGTGTGCACAAAAGCATAAACAGCACACTGACGTTCTCTTTTTCTCGAATCATATTCTTGTTTTGTTAAAGGGGGTTGAGCAAGTACCCCTGTCGTTATTTCGGACGCAAAGATACAATGTTTTTCCGCATTACCATGCCTAACGCCCAACGATACGCCCTCCACAACGCCCACACGACTGGGCACTGCACAACAAAAAGCCGTCTCAAACTTACAATATAAAATAAAACGAAGTAAAATTGCTTACAATCAATCATAATTTACACTATATTTGCTTCGCATTTAAAATAGGTATTATTTTTAACGGACTTAAAGTATGCGCAGATGCATGATTTATGACACAACGTCGTATATTTGCATCGAAATCAATCAAAAAGAAGCAACAAACAAAAGAAACAAAATAAAATGGCAGACTTGATACGATTCACAAAGATGCATGGACTGGGCAACGACTACATCTACGTAAACACGATGGCCTATCCAATCAAGGAGCCAAGTAAATGCTCTGCCGCATGGAGCAGTCCGCATTTCGGCATTGGATCAGACGGACTGGTCTTAATCGGCTTTTCGAAAACGGCAGACTTCAGCATGCGCATCTTCAATGCGGATGGCTCGGAAGCACTGATGTGTGGCAACGCATCGCGCTGCATAGGTAAATATGTCTACGACGAGGGATTGACACACAAGACGACCGTCACCCTGGAGACGCTTTCGGGCATCAAGGAGTTGCGCCTGAAGGTAAACCCGGCGGATAACAAGGTAGACGAGGCAACGGTCGACATGGGGCAACCCGTCGTAGGCGAGCAGGCGCTCAAGCTGGAAGCCGACGGGCAATGGCTAAGCGGCACTGAGGTCTCGATGGGCAATCCTCATTTCGTGATTTTTGTCGACGACCTTAGCCAAATCGACCTTTCGGTATTAGGCCCGCAGCTTGAGCATCACCCACACTTCCCCAACCGCACGAACGTAGAATTCGTACAGGTGATGGCCGACGACGAGGTCAGGATGCGCGTATGGGAACGCGGGTCGGGCATCACCCAAGCCTGCGGAACAGGGGCCTGCGCCACAGCGGTAGCCGCCGTGGTCAATGGCAAGACGGGGCGCACCGTCAGAGTCAACATGGATGGCGGGTCGCTGACAGTCGCTTGGGACGAGGCCGACGGGCATGTCTACATGACCGGAAGCGCCACCAAGGTGTTCGACGGATGGATAAAAGTATAGATTGAAAAAAAGCAACATAAAACAACAACAGAATATGGCATTAGTAAACGAACATTTCTTGAAGCTGCAAAGCAGTTATCTTTTCTCCGACATCGCCAAGAAGGTGAACGCCTATAAGGTGACCCACCCGAAGAACAAAATCATTCGCATGGGCATAGGCGATGTCACCCAGCCCTTGGCACCAGCCGTGATCGAGGCCATGCATAAAGCGGTCGACGAATTGGCTCATAAGGAAACCTTCCACGGCTATGGCCCAGAGCAGGGCTACCCCTTCCTGATCGATGCCATCATCAAGCACGACTATGCCAGTCGAGGCATTGCGATCGAGCCCAGCGAGGTGTTTATCAGCGACGGGGCGAAGAGCGACTGCGGAAACATCGGCGACCTGCTGCGCCACGACAACAGCATTGGCGTGACCGATCCCGTCTATCCCGTCTATATCGACTCGAACGTGATGAGCGGGCGAACGGGAGTCTTAGAGAATGGGCGCTGGACCGACGTGGTCTATATCCCCTGCACCGCCGAGAATCACTTCATACCCGAGCTGCCCAAACGCCGCGTAGACATCATCTACCTGTGCTACCCCAACAACCCGACAGGCACCACCCTGAGCAAGGAGGAGTTGAAAAAGTGGGTGAACTACGCCTTGGCCAACGATGCCATCATTATGTACGACTCCGCCTACGAAGCTTACATCCAAGACCCCTCCATCCCCCACTCCATCTACGAGATCAAGGGGGCGAAGAAGGTGGCCATCGAGTTTCGCAGTTTCTCGAAGACAGCCGGGTTCACCGGCGTGCGCTGCGGCTACACCGTGGTGCCGAAAGAGCTGAGCGCCGTCACCCTGCAGGGCGAGCGTGTGCCGCTCAACCGCCTGTGGAACCGTCGCCAGTGCACGAAGTTCAACGGCACAAGCTACATCACCCAGCGAGGAGCCGAGGCCGTCTACTCACCCGAAGGAAAAGAACAAGTGAAAGCCACAATAGATTATTACATGACTAACGCCCGCATCATGAAAGAGGGGCTGCAAAACTGCGGCTTGCAGGTGTTTGGAGGCGACAACGCCCCCTACCTCTGGCTGAAGACCCCCAACGGGCTCAGCTCGTGGAAGTTCTTCGACAAGCTGCTGTATGAGTTCAACATCGTGGGCACACCCGGCGTAGGCTTCGGCCCCAGCGGCGAAGGCTACCTGAGGCTGACAGCCTTTGGCGACAGAGAGAGCACCGAGGAAGCAATTGAACGATTAAGAGTTTTTTGTTGATTGTTTTGTGTTTTTGAAAGAGGAGGCATCTTGCTGCGAAGCAATGTGCCTCCTCTATTTTTATCACCTCGCAGGTGCTCTCGCCAAGCGAGCCAAAATGAACTTTAACGCCCATTCCAATCGCCCGTTCAAAGAAATCGCTTCAATTTGTCAGCCTAACATGTATTATAAACACAAACGCATTGGAGTTCGACTATTCCGTGCCCGTCCCCGACTTCAGTTATATGAAGCGCCAATATGAGCAATTCCTCGCCGTGGAAATCCAAAGCCATCCGTTGGGCGCATCTTCAAAGCACGAATAGACCCAATTCAATAGGACCTTCAATAGATAAATACCAAAGAATAAATAGGCGATATTGCGCAATTATTGTTCCATATCCATACTAATTCTCAAATACTTGGAAAAAGCCGTTTGTAATATTAATTATTTAGTATCTTTGCCAGCGGTGTCAATAGCGATTGGCTACGCAACCTATTGAGAGCAATCATCTTAATGCTGCGCACTTCACTTGTCACCAAAACAATTATAATATTAGTATTTCATCAAACACACGTTTATTTAATAAACTTAGAACAAAAATGAGACAGACTAACGTTAAGCCAGCTGACGGAAAGCTGGGCATTATGGTCGTTGGTTGCGGTGCGGTGGCTACCACATTCATGACTGGTGTTTTCATGACTCGTAAAGGACTTGCTAAACCGGTAGGTTCGATGACTCAATACGACAAGATTCGTGTGGGCAAGGGCGCAGACAAGAAATATCTGCATTACAAGGACATCGTTCCTATCGCCGACCTCAACGACATCGTGTTTGGCACATGGGACGTATATCCTCAGAACGCTTATCAGGCAGCGATGTATGCCGAAGTGCTGAAAGAGAAAGACATCAACCCCGTGCGCGAGGAGCTGGAGCAGGTAGTGCCCATGAAGGCCGCTTTCGACAAGAACTATGCGAAGCGTCTGGATGGCGACAACGTGAAGGACTGCAAGACCCGCTGGGAGATGGTCGAAGCGCTGCGCCAAGACATCCGTGATTTCAAGCAGAAGAACGGCTGCGCACGCATCGTTGTGATTTGGGCCGCTTCGACTGAGATCTATGTTCCCGTCGACATGAACATCCACGGCTCACTTTCCGCTCTTGAGGCTGCCATGAAGGCCGACGACCGCGAGCACATCGCTCCCTCTATGTGCTACGCCTATGCCGCACTGACCGAAGGCGCACCGTTCATCATGGGCGCCCCCAACACAACCGTAGATATCCCCGCCATGTGGGAGCTTGCCGAGAAGACCCAAATGCCTATCGCAGGCAAGGACTTCAAGACAGGCCAGACCCTCGTGAAGAGTGGCTTCGCTCCTATCATCGGCACACGCTGCCTCGGCTTGAACGGTTGGTTCTCTACCAACATCCTGGGCAACCGCGACGGTCTTGTGCTTGACGAACCGGCCAACTTCCACACCAAGGAGGTCAGCAAACTCTCAACCTTAGAGACCATCTTGAAGCCCGAGGATCAGCCCGACCTTTACGGACATGGCAACGACGAGGACACCCAATACTACCACAAGGTGCGCATCAACTACTATCCGCCTCGCAACGACAACAAAGAGGGCTGGGACAACATCGACATCTTTGGCTGGATGGGCTATCCGATGCAGATCAAGATCAACTTCCTCTGCCGCGACTCCATCCTCGCCGCTCCGCTGCTGCTCGACCTTACCCTGTTGAGCGACCTTGCCGCACGTGCCGGACGCTTTGGCATCCAGCGCTTCCTGAGCTTCTTCCTCAAGGCTCCTATGCACGACTACACCAAGGGCGAGGAGGCTGTCAACCACCTTTATCAGCAATACACGATGCTGAAGAACGCAATCCGCGAGATGGGTGGCTACGAAGCCGACGAAGAGATCGACTAATCGAGATCGAACATACCCCAAAAGCCTCTTTGCTTTCAGAAGCAAAGAGGCTTTTTTATGCCCATCTACTACGCCCTTGCAGCCGGCAAAAAGCGAAGAATTGACACAAAAACACGCCTGGGAGATTTTTTTTGTTATTATTTACGCACAAATACTGAATTATATGTAACTTGCAGCCGTAAATCAATGAGGTGGACTGGACAGGCCTCACCCTCCAACTGCCTCACTGGCACACAGTGTTAATATCAATTCTAACTAATTTTACAAACAACCAAACTTCTATCATGAATTTATCTGACAGTATGCACGGCTTAAGAGGACGCTTATGTTGTTTGACTCTGAAGAATGTGCTTTTAGCTCATTGTTTGTTGGCGTTTCCCGCAGCGGGTAGTATTTCAGCCAAATCGTTGCCTTCGCCTTACTTGAATGGCATTGAGCAACAATCTCGAAAAGTGGCAGGACGTGTCTTACAAAAGGCAGACAATGAGCCAATCATTGGTGCCAACATCGTCGTGACTGGCACGACAATCGGCACGATCACAGATGTAGACGGACATTTCGCACTGGACAACCTGCCGGCAAATGCCCAAACGCTCACCATATCTTATGTAGGTATGACGTCGCAAACGCTTCCAATCCGACCGGAGATGACGATACACCTGGAAGATGACTCGGAGACGTTAGACGAGGTGATGGTCGTGGCCTACGGTACGGCCAAGAAAAGCACATTCACCGGATCAGCCAGCCTGCTGAAGTCAGAGAAGATAGAAGCTCGCCCCGTCACCTCGGTCACTTCGGCCCTTTTGGGCGCTACGCCGGGTGTGCAAGTGGCCTCATCCAGCGGACAGCCTGGCTCAGACTCGAACATCTACATCCGCGGCTTGGGCTCCGTTTCGGCGACGAACACCCCTTTGATCATCCTGAACGGCATGCCCTACGACCAGAGCATCAGCAGCATCAACCCGAGTGATATCGAGAGCATGTCGGTCTTGAAAGACGCCTCATCGGCTGCGCTCTACGGCGCACGAGGCGGTAATGGCGTCATCTTGATAACCACCAAGACCGGCAACAAGGATCGCATGTCGGTGAACGTGAAAGTCAACCAAGGATTCACCAATCGACAAAGCCAGGATTATGAACGCCTGGGCGTGAAAGACTACCTAAAGGTGTATTGGGAGAGCGCACGCAACCAGTTGATAAAAGGTGGCACCTCGGCCGAGCAAGCGGGCGTGGCCGCCGCACAGAACCTGATTACAGGCACATTGGCCTTCAACCCGTTCAACGTGCCCGACGATCAGGTAGTAGATGCCAATGGCGTGCTCAACCCGAACGCGCAGTTCATGTGGGCTGACGACACCGACTGGGAAGACGCCATTCAGCGCACGGGTAGCCGCACGGATGTAGGCATGAGCATAAGCGGAGGCAACAACAAGTCGGACTATTATCTCTCGGCGGGCTACCTGACCGAAGGAGGCTACATCATCGGCTCGAAGTTCGACCGCTACACCCTGAACACAAACGTAAACTCGCAGATCACCCCCTTCCTGAAGATTGGCGGTACGCTCTCGGGCAACATCAGCAAGTCGGAGGGTGAGCAATCGCAAGCAGGAGGAAACAACAGCAACCCCTTCCGCTTCACGCGCTACATCGGCCCGATCTATCCCATCCACGTACACGATCCGCGCACCAAAGACTATGTGTTGGATGCCAATGGCAATAAGGTGTACGACTTCGGCCAGTCTTACACCATCGAGGAGGGCGTAGAGTCGCCTTCGCGTGCCTATATCTCGGGCAACAACCCGGCAATCGAATTGCAGAACGTCAGCAAGGGCTACAAGCGCAACCAGCTGAACGCGAAACTGTATGCAGAGATTCGCTTCTTGAAAGACTTCAAGTTTACGGCAAACGGAGCCGTCGGAACAAGCTCTCGCCTGGGACATTCGGCCGGCATTTACTATCCGGAGAAGACCGAGGTCGGATCGAGCACGAAGACCACTTCGTTTGAGACAACCTGGACGTTCAACCAGCTGCTTTCTTACACCCGAAATTTCGGCAATCACCATGTCGACGCCCTGTTGGGACATGAAAGCTACGACTACGAATACAACTACCTGAAAGGTTCGATGCAGAACCAAACGATCCATAACAACAACTTCGAGTTCAGCAACTACTCGGTGCCCGACGAGCAAGACTCCTATACGAATACGTATAAGACGGAAGGCTACCTGGCCCGTGCGAATTACGACTACGACAGCCGCTATTTCCTTTCGGCGTCTATCCGTCGCGACGGCTCCTCACGCTTCCACAAGGATTCGCGTTGGGGCACATTCTTCTCGGTAGGTGCGGGTTGGCGCATCGACGAAGAGCCTTTCATGGAGAGTTTCAAGTTCATCGACTTGCTGAAGCTGCGTGTCGCTTACGGCGAGGTGGGCAATGACGCCATCGGCAGCTACTACGCGTGGCAGGCGGCTTATGAGCCAGCCATGAATGGTTTGGAGGCCGGCTACATCAAGCAACGCGTCGTCCGCAACAAGGATTTGCAATGGGAAGTGTCGCGCAATGGCGATGTGGCTTTAGAGTTTGAGTTGTTTAAGAACCGCTTCACGGGAAGCGTGGAGTATTTCGATCGCCGCTCAAGCAACTTGCTCTTCTCTATTCCGCAAGCGCCCGACACGGGAACGACCAATGCCTATAAGAATGCGGGCACGATGTACAACCGCGGCGTGGAGGTCGATTTGAGCGGAAAAATCATCCAGACGAAAGATTGGACATGGTCGATGGGAGTTAACGCCACATGGCTGAAAAACAGAATCACCTCATTGCCTGTAGAACCATATAACAGCGGCGTGCACCGTGTGGAAGAGGGTCATTCTCGCTATGAGTTCTACCTCCGCCAGTGGGCCGGCGTGGATCCCGCCACGGGTAATACCATCTATGTGCCCGATCCAGAGCTGACTGAGAACTCGGTCGATCTGGTCAATGTGGATGGCAAAACCTACACGACCAACGTGAATGAGGCCATCTACGACTGGGCCGGAGAGGCCATGCCGAAGGTGTCGGGCGGTCTTAACACGAGCGTATCTTGGAAAGACCTCTCTTTGAGCCTGTTGTTCAACTTCCAGCTGGGAGGAAAGATGTACGACGTGGGCTACGTCAACTTGATGACACAGCCTTCAGGATCGGCCGCCCTGACCGCCAATAAGCACGTTGACATCTTGAAGCGTTGGCAGAAGCCGGGCGACATCACCGACGTACCCCGCATCGAAGACTTTGCCGATAGAGATATGAACGCGGCCACCTCTACCCGCTGGCTGATCAGCTCCAACATGCTGGAGTTGGCTTCCGCCACGTTGAGCTACAACCTGCCGAAGCAATGGCTCGAGAAGATCTCCGTACACGGACTCCGGGTATATGCCTCAGGCGAGAACCTGTTCTTGCTAACGAAAAGGAAAGGCATCGTTCCCCGCTCCAACATCTTCTCGGGTTACAGCAGCAATGCGGATGTATTCCTGCCTGCAAGAGTGTTTACTTTCGGTCTGAATCTTACTTTTTAAATACCATTCAATATGAAAAATATATATATTGTTGTGCTGATGTCACTTGCCCTACTGTTCAATGGCTGCAAGGATGATTTTTTAGAGACAACTTCTACACAAACGGTGGATGAGCAAGCGGTGTTCAACGACACCCAGTCGGCCATGCTGGCTGTAAACGGCTTGCATAAATTAATGTGGATTGGCGACCTCTCCAGCTCCGCTTTTTATGGCGGCTACGATATGCTGATGATATGGTATGAGGTGATGGGCGACGATTTGGTGTACACCTACAGCAACGCGCAGTTCAAAAAGCAGGCTCAATGGTCGAGCCATCGGAACGCCACGAACGGAAGCTCCACCCACTTCTATCGCCTGCTGCAATATTTCATCTCCAACAGCAGCATGATCATCGATCACATCGATGCGGCCAAAGGAACGGAGAGCGAGAAGAACTACATCAAGGGGCAAGCCTATTTTTACCGCGCCTTCGCCTATTTCACGATGGTGCAGATGTATGGCGGCCGCTACAAGGCAGAGGGCAACAACACGCAACTGGGCGTAGTCATCCGCAACGACAACTCCACCGATCCGCGTGCGAGATCCACCGTGGAAGAGGTCTATACGCAGGTCAATGGGGATATCGACTTAGCGATCCAACTGCTGGGCGCCACGAATGAGAAACGCACCAACAAGTCGCATATCGACTTACACGTGGCCCGCGGCTTGAAGGCTCGCATCCTGCTGACGCAAGGCAAATGGCTGGCAGCGGCCGAGATGGCTAAATTGGTTGTCGACCAGTCAGGCGCCAAATTGCAAGACGACACCTACACGACGTTGAACAACCGCTTTAGCGACCAGACTAACACCGAATGGTTGTGGGGATCGAACCCGCTGTTGCAGCAGGCTCCTAACCTGACCCACTTCCACGGATACATGTCGAATGAGATCATTTCGTATAACGGCAACTCGCCTCGTGCGATTTACAACAAGCTGTATGACAAGATCAGCGACACCGATGTGCGCAAAGGCATCTGGTTTCCGAGAGCGACCGACCCCAAGACCCTCCCACGTCCCATTCGGGCGGAGTGCAACGGCAAAGCCTATGCCAACTACATGGCCAATAAGTTTATCGTGTCTGACCCCACGACGAAAGGCGGCCGCGACGTTCCCTTCATGCGTTTGCCCGAGATGATGCTGATCATGGCAGAGGGATACGCACGTGCCGGCGAGTCGGGCAAGGCGGCCCAGGCTCTCTATCCGTTGGCGAGCCATCGTGATCCGGAATATAAGCTCTCAACGAAAACGGGCGACAGCCTGATCGACGAGGTGATGACGCAACGTCGCATAGAGCTTTGGGGCGAAGGTTTCCGTTGGTTCGACCTGAAACGTCTGAATATGGATTTAGATCGTGGCCCCGCTCCTCGTCCTGAGCTCTTCCCGAAAGGAATCATTGAGTATTGGACCAAGAAGGCGATGCCTAAAGTGGTTGACCCGGAGGCCTCCAATTATAATATGTATGGCGACGGAACCGTGACGGGCAATGAAAACAGGTATCGCCCGGCCGGACACAGAGATTGGCAATGGGCTATTCCCGACAAGGAGACACAGCTGAATCCGCTTTGCGAGCCGAACCCATAAAGCGAACGAAACACGAATTTAAAAAGTAAACAGATATGAGAAGATTCTTTATGATATGCCTGCTACCGATCTGTTTGGCGGCTGTCGCATTTGCTCAACCGCAAGCGGATGAGTATCCATACGATCTGGCCTATTTCATGCCTGAAGGATCTCAGGTTTATAATCCGCAGATCCCTACGCCGAAAGAGGTATTGGGATTCCAGCTCGGAGAACAACATGCCGGCTGGGACCAAGTCGTGGAGTATATGCGTGCTTTGGCCCAAAGCAGCGACCGTGTCACGGTTAAGGAGACAGGGCGCACCTATCAGCATCGGCCGTTCATAGAGGTTGTGATCACTTCGGCCGAGAATCAGAAGCAGATCGATCGGCTGAAGGAGGAACACCGCCAGTTGACCGACGTGTCGAAATCAGGAAGCCTGTCGATCGACAATATGCCTGTGATCGTCAGCTTGATTTATAGCATCCATGGCAATGAGGCATCGGGTGTGAACGCCTCGTTGGCTGTGGCTTATCATTTGGCGGCAGCACAAGGCCCCGAGATCGAGGAGCTGCTCAAGCAAGAGATCGTTGTGATAACCCCCGGAGCCAATCCGGATGGAATCAACCGATTCGCATCGTGGGTGAACTCATCAAGGAGCTTCACGAATGTGAGCGACACCCACTCGCGTGAGTTCACCGAGCCTTGGCCTTCCAGCCGCACGAACCATTACTGGATCGATTGCAACCGCGACCTGCTCATGGTGCAGCACCCCGAGGGAATCAACAACCTCAAGGGTTATTTTGATTGGATGCCCAATGTGGTTGTCGATCAGCATGAGCAAGGCGCATTGCGTCCCTATTATTTCAGTCCCGGTCATCCGAAGCGCACCCATCCCTACACTCCTCAGCTCAATCAAGATTTGACAGCCGAAGTGTCATCTTACACGGCCAAGGCGCTTGATCGGATTGGGACGACCTACTATTCGAAGGAGGGCTACGACGACTTCTACTACGGCAAAGGAGCCGCCTATGGCGATGCCCACGGATCGGTCTGCCTGCTCTATGAGCAAGGTTCTACACGTGGCCACTTGCGCAACACGCCCAGCGGAGTATGGACGTTTGGCTGGACAATCCGCAATCAGGCGATAGCCTCTTGCGCGACATTGGAGGCAGCCAAGGCGATGCGCCACAGTTTGCTGACCTACCAAAAGGAGTATTACGAGCGCACGGCTTCGGAGGCACGTAAGGAACCGGTGCAAGGCTACGTGTTCGACACACGCGGCTCAAAATCTGTCGCTTTCCATTTCTTAGAGAACATGGCCCGTCATCACATCGAGGTCTATCAGTTGGCGAAAGACTATAAAGCCGCAGGCGACAAGGAGTTCAGCAAAGACTCCGCCTATGTCATTCCCGTAGCTCAGAAATACAGCACGATGGTAAAGGCCGTCATGGAGGATTGCTTGGAATTTACCGATAGCACTTTCTACGACATCTCCACCTGGACGTTCCCCCATGCCTTCAACCTGAAGTGTGCGCCTGTGAAGAGTGTAGCGGGATTAATGGGCGCACGGATTGAGCGCAACGACTTCCCGCAAGGACGACTCATCGGCGGAGAAAGCCGTGTGGGCTATGTGTTCGAAAACCGCGAGTTTTATGCGCCCAAGGTTGTCTATGAGTTGCAGCGTAAGGGTATTCGGGTCAGCGCGTCCAACCGCCCGTTCCAGTTTAAGAACGCTGAGGGCGAATGGACCATGGGCTATGGCACCTATCAGGTGCTGACGCACAATCAGTCGCTCTCTTCCGAAGCGCTTTATGCAACGTTGAGCGAACTGGCGAAAATCTCCGGAGTGGATATCTATTCGGCCGACTCAGGCTTGATGAGCGATGTAGATTTCGGCAGTCCTGCCTTTAAGGCCTTAGAGCAGCCGAAGGTGGCCATGCTGGTAGGACGTGGCGTTGGCATCCCCGAATCTGGCGAGATTTGGTTCCTGCTCGACAAACGTTTCCAGATGCGCCCGGTATTGATCGAGGATCCCTCCTTGACCAGCAAAGACCTGAAGGAGTATAACGTGATCATTTTGGCGAATGGCGTTCCGAGCCTGACGGAGTCGACCGTATCGGCCTTGAAGGAATGGACAGCCGCTGGAGGTGTATTGATCGCTACCGGCAAAGCCAGCACATGGGTTAGCAAGCAGGGGCTTATCTCTTTGAAGACAAAGGAATCGATGCTCGAAAAGGCTGACACCTTATCCGTTTACGATTCTTTCGCCAACAAGACCGAGGCAAAAGCCGGAAAGACCATCAAAGGCGTAATGCTGAATTGCCATTTGGATAAGACACATCCGCTTGCCTGGGGTTTGGATCAAGACGAGATCGCGGTTATAAAAACGAACAATCTCATTTTCGAGAAAGACAAGAATCCGTACGTGTCGCCTTTATACTACACCAAGAAGCCCCACCTGTCGGGATTCTTGTCGGCCGACAACGAAAAACTGCTGAAAGAGGAGCCCGCCGTCATGGTGAAGCCCTATAAAGGTGGAAAGGTGATTGTGTTTGCCGATGATATGAATTTCCGTTCCTACTTCTTTGGAACGAGCAAATTGTTCATGAATGCGTTGTTCTATAATAAATGCATGTAAGATGATGCGTAAGCTACAAAAAAGAATAGGTCTCATGGCTCTTGTTTTAGCGGGAGCCATGGGCACGGCCTGCGCTTGCACGTCGGCCATCATATCGGGCAAGGTTACCCCCGATGGGCGTCCGATCATGTGGAAGAACCGCGACACAGGCAACCTGGAGAACTGCGTGCGCTACATGAAAGGCGAGAAGTATGGATTCATAGCGATCACGAGCTACGACGACAATCCCAAGTCCGTCTGGATGGGGACGAACGACACGGGTTTTGCGATCATGAATACGCTCTCCTATAATTTAAACGAAGACAAGGGCGAAGGAAGCAGCGTGCGCAATGGGTCGGTCATGAAACGTGCGCTGGAGATCTGTGCCACCGTGGCAGACTTCCGCCACTATTTAGACACCTTGAGCCGCCCGATGAACGTGCGCACCAACTACGGAGTGATCGACACACAGGGAAACGGCTCCTATTTCGAGGTGAACAGCACGAGCTATGTGGAGTATGACGTGAACGATCCGCTGGTAGCCCCTCATGGATTCATTGTGCGCAGCAATTATTCATTCAGCGGACAGCTCAACGAAGGGGCTGGCTACGTGCGCTACCAGGAGGCTCATGAGAAGCTCTTCACGGCCTCGGCCTCTGGCGAGATCACCCCTCGTTGGTTGTTTTCCAATTTATCTCGCTCGTTCCACAATCCGCTGCTGGGCATCGACCTGAAAGACGGGAAGCACAATAAGCCGGAAACCTCAGGTTGGTTCGTAGAGCAAGATTTCATCGCTCGCCAAAAGACCTCTTGCGCTGTAGTCATCCAAGGTGTCCGACCGGGCGAGGACGCCTCATTCACTACGATGTGGACGGTTATCGGCTACCCTCCTGTCACACCGGCCGTACCGGTCTGGCTGAAAGGAGCCGAGAAGAAGCTGCCCAAGGCATTAACGCTCGACGAAAACAAGCATGTCCCGCTTTGCGATGCGTCGAACGTGCTTCGGGAAAAGATCTACAGCTATCATCGAGGCACGAACACCGAGAACTATTTCCATTGGGAATTATTGTTCAACCGAAGCGGCAATGGCTATATGCAGCAAACCGAGCGATTGGAAGAGGAGCTGTTTGATCGGTTTTACTCCGCCATCGAAACCTGGCGGTCAGAGTCGGTCATCCCCGAAAAGTTAATCTTCAAATTATACGACGATTGCGACGCTTTCCTCGATAAAAAATAAGATAACAGCAAAAGGTCTCACCGGCCCATACAATTCGTATCGGACCGATGAGACCTTTTTGTTAGAAGTCACACAGATCAATCTACCTTTTCCCGACTTCATTGCGTCACCCCGAAAAACCACTTCAGAGTGCTTAAAAAAAGTAATATGACTTAAATGGGCAAGTAATACGTATTAAATGGCAAAGTAAGTCATATTAAATGGCAAAGTAAGTCATATTAAATGGCAAAGTAAGACGTATTCATTTTTGAACAGGTTCCGCATGAACGTAATAGTAATCATTCGTCGAGTCGACATCATCCCGATTGAGAATAAGTGCGACTCTTGTATCGGCAGTTGTCCAGTATGTAATGACATCAGCTTTCTCTGGGAGGGCTTTGAATAGTGAGCGGTAATGCTCTACCTGCCTGCCTACATCAGTTCCCTTGCCATAATGGTTAATCAACAAGTCCGTCAGTTCACAAGCCTCCTTTTCCAAAATAGCGACATCATTTCCCTTGCCTTTTTCCCCAGCATTGCAGCGTAGTTCTGCATACACCTTGTTCATGTCATCCTCATATGTCCTTGGCTCATAAACGGTGAAGCTCCGACTCTTATCAAGCAAACATGTTGCGGTAAACTCACGAGGTTTGCTCATCGCAAATTTCGACCAATCGAAGCACAGGAATTTGTCATCATAGATGTGATGGCGCATAGTGTATGTATAGATCGCACGACCCTTCTTGAAGCCTTCAAAAAACGAGGTCACGTCTGGGTTTGCATAAAAGAAACGAGTTGTCCACGTCAGGGTAGTCTGCGCCTGGCTTTGGTTACGACGGTGTATGACGTATCTGTCGGGAAGAGACCTGTCATTAGCTCTCCACACGATAGAGTCGAAATATTCCAGCGCAGGGTTAGGAAGCATTGTCGTGCCGAGATGGTCGGTCAGCGAGAACTCCACATTTCCGAAAGCCACAATGACACTTCCATTGGTATTTTCCTCAAAATCGTCAGGATTATAGTAGCTTGCGCTAACACGAAACTTGCAGTCGTTAGGAACGGCCCCTGTAAATTCCATGTTGGCATCATAATCGTATTCCTTCTTTATCTCAACAAGCTCATCATCTCCCATGCGTTGATAAACCACCATCCCGTAGAATGGTTTTAGATTGCCAAGCCCATCGGTTGCCTCGCCAAGTTTCTGCAAGGTGTACATCCGATGATATATTGCTTCAGTCTTGTCAAATCGCAACACTTGCATATAGCGGCTTTGCATGCTTTGGGAGGCAGGACCGCGGAAGATAAACCCCGTTACTCCATCATAAAACCATTCCGTCTTGGCATAGAGCTTATCTGGAATATCACCATGATGGAATACGACAAGATGAGCGTCTGAGTCAAACCAATAATCCTCATACCCAACGCCAATGACTGTCGAGCGATAGTCAGTTTGTGAAAGTCTGCCGTTTTCCTTCACTTCAAAGATGCCTACGACTTTCCAGCCATAGCCCTTTACCTCATTCTCAACGACAGAGGGACTAATAGGTTCGAGGCCTTCCAACACGCAGCAGCCGTCATTGTTTATGGTATAAGTCATATCAAACAGGTCGAGATAGTCTGCGATAGGTCCGTCTGATTTGTCACAAGCCGTAAAAGCAATCAAGCCGAACATTGTCAGCAGTAACAGCAAAAATCTTTTCATTGTCTATTCATTTTTTAATTTGTTGATAACCCTACTTTAACATAGCATTGAAATATCCAATCACAAAAATAGCAAAACACATTGTAATCATCACTTATTACCATCAAAAAGTTATTCATCAGCACACCCCTGCTATAGGGTTGCTCCGAGGCTGCTCCGAGGTTGCTCCGAGGTTGCTCTAATCAAGCTCTAATCCGCGATTAGAGAAACGTTAGAGAAACGATAGAGAAACGATAGAGCAAGGTTAGAGCTACTGCGTCGCAGCTTCGGCTGTCATTAAACTTACTTTTGTATTAGGTTGACTCGAAAATCAAATAATCATAATCGAAGTTGACCTTTTGCTTCTTGTACACGTTAGTTGAGAGAATACGTATTTGTCTTGGAACATAGCAGCTATTTGTATTAGACTGCAAAGTTGCAAAATCAAGTCCGTTTCATTTCAAAAAACCGTGATCACGTCCTCCTTTCTTTATTGGGATTATACTTCGGTTAATGTTCGTTGCGGGCGGAAATGTTCCGCCCGCAACGGCTTACTGTTTCCTCAAGGTAGGCAATGCTCCGTTAAGTTCGTAACGCCACCCTGAGCCTGCGTTCTGCAAGGCGGTGTTCATGGCATCAACGGCTTTCTGCCAGGTAACATCAGTGCCGTCCACCTCTGTGGCTTCGGTGCTTTTCTTATTGTAGCCGATGCCTTGTTCATGATTGTTCTTCCAATAGCAGGCGGTCACGGTGGTGTAGTTATTTCCCAAAA
>CAKUZF010000013.1 GCA_934718155.1 uncultured Parabacteroides sp.
TTATTGAGCCTGTTTTAGCCGACTCTATGTTTAACTCTTAAAAGCTAGGTGAAAATTTACCGAAGTATTGTATATATTATGCGCTGCAAAAAAAAAATTCGATATGCTCGCCTTTTGCGAAAAAACAAAGGGATTTGTGTAAAAATATCGTTGCCCGTTCCGATAAATTTCGTTGCCCGTCGTTTTAAATTTTGTTGCCCATTCGGATATATACGCATTGCCCATTCCGAAAAATTTTGTTGCCCGTGGTTTTTTACGCCGACGGGCAACGAAATTCACGCCCATCACCATGGTTTATCATGCCGACGGCCACGAGCGCAACCCCGACCGTAGCCGTTTCTCAGGAGACGCATCGGCAAGCGATCGCCTCGCCACTATCAATATGTCACAAAGCAAGCGAAATTGCGCCCAACAACGATGCTTTACAGCACGAAAAAATATTATTTGAAATATATTTTGTTTTCAAAATGATAGTCCGTATCTTTGGCGCCAGAAAATTACAACTTAAACTATTTATTCTATGAAAACAGAAGCAACACGCGTGGAAAGCGACCTGTTAGGCGCACGTGAAATCCCCGCAAATGCATTGTATGGCGTACAGACACTAAGAGGTATTGAGAACTTCCCGATCAGCAAGTTCCACCTCAACGAATATCCCCTCTTCATCAAAGGTCTTGCCTTTACAAAAATGGCAGCGGCTCAGGCCAACCATGAGTTGGGTCTGCTGACAGACGAGCAGGCCAACGGCATCATCGTCGCATGCCAGGAGATTATCGACGGAAAGCATCACGAGCACTTCCCTGTTGACATGATTCAAGGTGGCGCAGGCACTACAACCAACATGAATGCCAACGAGGTTATCGCCAACCGCGCTTTGGAAATCATGGGTCACAACCGTGGCGAATACCAATACTGCTCGCCCAACGACCACGTGAACTGTGCGCAATCCACCAACGACGCATATCCTACAGCTATCCATATTGGCCTTTATTATTCTCATCAGAACCTGCTCCCCCACCTGCAGATGTTGATCGACTCCTTCGACAAGAAAGGCAACGAGTTCGCTCACATCATCAAGATGGGCCGTACGCAGTTGGAGGATGCCGTTCCTATGACTTTGGGACAGACTTTCCATGGCTTCGCAAGCATCTTGCGCGACGAGATCAAGCATTTGAACGAGGCAGCGGCAGACTTCCTGACCGTCAACATGGGAGCAACCGCCATCGGCACGGGCATCTGCGCTGAGCCGGGCTACGCAGAGAAATGCGTCAGCGCATTGGCTAAGATCACCAACCTGCCGTTCACTTTGTCGGGCGACTTGGTAGGCGCTACATCCGACACCTCTTGCATGGTTGGCTACGCAGCGGCCTTGAAGCGTGTAGCTGTCAAGATGAATAAGATTTGCAACGACTTGCGTCTGTTGGCCAGCGGTCCGCGCTGTGGCTTGGGCGAGTTCAACTTGCCTGCTATGCAGCCGGGTTCTTCAATCATGCCGGGCAAGGTAAACCCCGTTATCCCCGAGGTGATGAACCAGATCTGCTACAAGGTGATCGGCAACGAGCTGTGCGTAACGATGGCTGGCGAAGCGGCCCAGATGGAGCTGAACGCCATGGAGCCGGTTATGGCACAGTGCTGCTTCGAGTCGATCGACTTGATGGCGAACGGTATGGACACATTGCGCACTCGCTGCGTGGATGGCATCATCGCCAACGAGGAGCATTGCAAGGCCAACGTTCATAACAGCATTGGCGTCGTGACGGCTTTGAACCCTGTCATCGGCTATAAGAACTCTACGAAGATCGCTAAGGAGGCTATGGCAACTGGCCGCAGCGTTTACGACCTGGTGCTCGAGCATGATATCCTGAGCAAGGAAGACTTGGATACCATCTTAAGCCCAGAGAACATGATTCACCCTGTTAAACTGAATATTCATCCTAAACACTAAACTATCAACGAGCGGGCCGTCCACTTCCAACTGCGAGGTGGACGGCTTTTTTTATGCCCCTATCGCTCGTCAGGGCTTCCTGGCATCGCTTGCGCCCCTCTCGACGGAGGGCGGACTATTTCACCGCAGACCCCACAGTCGCGACACGCCGACTATGGGGTCTGGAAGCCTATACCGCAGGGGGGCTGAGCGGCGGCGGAAAAGAGTTATTCCAAACTGCGAAGCTGCTTGCGGCCTTCGGCCACCATGCGCTCTACGTCCACCTCAGGACCAACCTCTACGGGGGCGAACTTCTCTACCGTGGCATTCAGTCGGTTGAGCTTGTCGCCCTTCAGCTCCGCACGGAGAATGCGAATCTTCTCGAAGTCTTGAATGCCTTCCACCAAACGCTTCATGCGGATGCTGCTGCCAGCTGGATAGACCAAACAGCAATCGCCCGCGGGCCATGTGCGGAAACGAGAGTCGTGCCAAGCATCCTTCACCCAGCTGTTGTAGGCCCAACGCAGATAGCCGCTGTAGCCCGCCGCTGCCGCATGCCATCCTAAGAACACGCTCTCAGCGGGATTGGAGAAGGTAAATGTGTTCGGACGAGCCGGGCTGCAACAGGTGTAGAACGTCACCCGGTTGCCCTTCGCCAAATGGCTGCTCAACTGCTCGGGAGTAAGCAACGGCTGCTGATAAGAGAAGCTGATGTCATACATACGCTCAGCCACTTCCGGACCGAAATAATTGACGGCTCCCTTCACTTTCCACTGCTTATCGGCCTTATACAACACTTGATAGGCAGGTTCGAGCAACTCCTTCGGTCGCTCGTCCATCGCGATGCAGGTCTTTCCAAACCAACCCTTCGCCTTCAGATGCGAAGCAAAATCGCGCAGGAAGGGCAACAGGTAGGCCTCATACGCGGGCGAACCCGGCTCCAGCTTGACCTGTTGCGTGCAATGGTGAGCCTCGTCGTAATACTCAAAAATCAAGTGCCAAGGCACAATCGTGTAGCAGTCGATCTGCTCCGTGATGCCGCAGCTCATCATAAACTCCACCCAGCGGTCGAACACGGCGTAATCGTAGCTCCAAGAGCCGTCCACCGCCTTCCGCTTGCCTATCATGCTCTCGAAAGGATCCTCGGTCTGCGAGTTCCAGGGGTGCTGAATGACACTGGTGGTAATCACCTTCTGCCCCGCATGGGCCAACTCGGTCATCAACGGGCGCATCAGCTCAAAATGAGCCTCGCTCCACAGGGGAACATCGTGGAAACGGGCCACGGCGTAGGGGTTCTGCCACAAATCGAGGTGGAAAGCCCAGTCAGCGGGATCGGGCAACTGTCGCTTGCCGACCTGAAGGGTAAAGGGCAGCGTGGCCGTCTGGCCATCAAACGTGGCCGTCAGCGTGCCCTTATAGCGGCCAGGAGCAGCATCCCGAGGCACGGCGATCTCCATCCACATGGGACGCAACGTTTGCGACTCGACAGCCATCATAGGCGCCGGATCCAAGCGATCGGCCACCAAGAAGGAATCGAAAGCAGCCGTCAGATGGGCATCATGATGGGGCTTGCCATCCTTGCCTAAATAGGAATCGGTCAGTACGTAACGAACGAAATAGGTGTTCACCGCATCGGCCGGGATCACCGCCTTGCCGGCACGCAGATCGCTCACGGCAAAGCTCAACTCCTTCACTCCTTGCGGAGCCAGCAAAACAGCTTGCGCATTGACGCGCTCGCCTCGCCAAGCGTAAAGATCCAACTGCTTCGACAGCGTAGGCACGGCGTTCTTCTGATACCGCAAATCAGTGGTGCCCCACCCCAACTTGGTCTGTTTCACGGCTTGCCACGGTGCCACATCGGCTGGATGAGGATCAGGCAGCTCTACGTCGGCCTGCTGCGCAAACAGGGGCAATGCTGTGAGCAGCAGCCCCACTATCCATTCTCTCTTTTTCATGATATATACTATATTTAAATAAGTAAAGCAATTTCTTCCACGCTTACCGTCGAGCGGTCATGCGCTTGATGATGCTATACGCATTATAGATGCCCAGCTCGCCCGCCTTGCTCAGATCGGCGATGCCGTCCGTGGCTTGTCCGAGCGAGAGCTTCGCCAACCCCCGATTGAAGTAGGCCGCCGCAAAGTCGGGATCGCGACGGATAGCCTCGTCGTAATCTGCGATCGCAGCCCTGAAGTCGCGCTGTGCGCAACGGAGGTTTGCCCGATTGAAATAGGCAAACACGAAGCTGGGGTTCAGCTGAATCACCCGGTCGTAG
This sequence comes from uncultured Parabacteroides sp., assembly GCA_934718155.1. GTDB lineage: Bacteria > Bacteroidota > Bacteroidia > Bacteroidales > Tannerellaceae > Parabacteroides. The sequence goes on from CAKUZF010000013.1 coordinate 4,200, forward strand.
TCGCGAATGATTTGCTCGTGCTCAACCGCCCGGCGATTGTCTCTGAGCTGGGCCATCTTCGCATCGCTCGGCTTCACCGTGTTGGGGCGAGCTGTTTTGCCTATATTCAGGTTCATAGAGCCATTTGTCAAATCGTAGTCCTCCTCCTGCGTCTGCTGCGACTGGTTATACATCAGCTGCTTATAGCGTTCCACCGCCCGGCAGAAGTAGGCCAAGGCGAAATCGGGATTCAACTCGATCACCCGGTCTAAGTCGGCTATCGACTCGGCGAAGTCTTGCACCAGCATGAAGTCCATCGCCCGTCCGAAGAGGGCAAACACCAAGCTCGGATCGCGGTCGATGCGTGCGCTGTAATCGTCGATGGATTGGAAATGGCGAGCGATCTGATCCTCAGAGAGGGCTCCCTCCTCGTTGGTCAAGCGAAGCTGATGGCTCAACACCATCAAGCGATTGAAGTCTTCTACCGACTTATCATAATAGACCAATTTCTTGACGGGGTCGGGCTTCTCGTAGTAGGTCAGCACAAACTGCGGTTCGAGATCCACCTTCACGTTGCGATCCTGCACGCGGCCACGCACCTCGCTTTGGTATTTGCTCTTGCGCTGCTCCTCCTTGTCGTAAACCACCAAGCGATTGAATTTATTGATGTTGCGATCCGATTCCTCTCGGGTGTTGCGTTCCTCGTCGGTCAGCTCGTCGTTGTCTGTCGCGGAGTCTTTCTTGCTCGGCAGCTGCCCCTTCTTGGCCTGCTCTTCCATGCGAATGGCCGCCCAATAGTCGCGGTCGGCACCAGCCACGTCGCCCAGCTTGCGCTTCGCCTCCGAACGGCTGACGAAGCCCGGCAAGAAGGAGGGATACTCGTTGAGCACCTTGTCGTAGTCGTCGATCGCCCCGCGATAATCGCCTGTCTCAAAGCGCAGCAAAGCTCGGTTGTAGATGGCCATGAAGTTGTCGGGCTGTTGCTCGATAACCACATCGAAGTCTTCGATCGCCCGGTTGTTGTCGCCCACCTGATAGCGCAACAGGCCTCGGTTGAAACGTGCGATCAGGTTGCGCGAATCCAAGTCGATCACCTGGTCGTAGTCGGCCATCGCTCCGCGCAGATCGTTCATTTGGTAGCGCACCAAACCCCGATTGATGTAATAGCCGCTCTCACGGGTGTCGAAACGGAGCGCCTCGTTCAAATCGTCAAGCGCCTGCTGGAAATGTCCCATCTGATAATGCAAGATGGCGCGATTGCCGTAAGCGGGAGGGTAATAAGGGTCCATAGAGATTGCCTTGTCGTAGTCGGCCAAGGCCTTTAGGGTATCGCCCTTTTCGATATACATGGCTCCACGCGAAAGATAGGTCATCGCATATTTGGGGTGAGCCCGCAAGAGGTCGTCGAAAGTCTTCTCTGCCCCCTCGTAATCCTTCTTTTGGATGTAAGCAACAGCCATGTTGACCAGCATTTGCCGATCCTCGGGCTTAAACTCCAAGCCTTTCGTGTAGTCTTTGATTGCCTCGTCGTAGGCATCGAGGCTCTGATGGGCAATGCCACGGGCATAATAGGCCTGCGTTAAAAAAGGGTTCCGCTGAAGACAAAGCGAGCAGTCTTCTTCGGCACCCTTATAGTCGTCCAGGTTGATCTTGGCCACAGCCCGATAGAAATAAGGCTCCGCCAACCAAGGCTTTGCCTTGATCACCTGATTGAAATACTGAATGGAAAGCACATAATCCTCGAAATAAAGGGCGTTGCGGCCAATCGCCATCACCCTATCCGTATTGATTTGCGCATGGAGCAGTGCGACCATGCACTGCATAAGTATAAAGAGAAATGCCTTCTTCATCATATTTTACTGATATCGGAAGGCAAATGTAAGTAAATTATCTTATTCTCCCTCTATATTGATTCTTCTTTCTCACTTTCCGATCGCCTTCGCACGGTAAGAGCAACGCACCGAACCCTTGACGATATTATTCAGTTTGCTCTTGTTTAACTGGCGGCGGATGGCCGAGATGTTGTCGATGAAGACATGGCCGGTCAGATGCTCACACTCGTGCTGCACGATGCGCGCCGCAAAGCCTGAGATCTCCTCCACGTGCTCCTGCCAATCGGTGTCGAAATACTTGATGCGGATAGCTTTAGAACGGGTCACCTTCTCGTGTATGCCAGGCAAGCTCAAGCAGCCCTCCTCCATCGAGTCGGTCTCCTCGCTTTTCTCCAGAAACACAGGGTTGATCATCGTGCGCTTGAATCCTGCGCACTCCTTGAAGTCGTCTTTCAGCACATCGCCATCGATTACCAACAATTGCAGCGACAAGCCCACCTGCGGAGCGGCCAAACCTACTCCGTCGGCTTTGTACATCGTCTCGTACATATTGTCGACAAGTTGTTTCAACTCAGGGTAATCTTTCGTAACCTCCTCAGCCTCTTTACGCAAAACAGGCTGACCATACAAATAAACGGGTAAAATCATAAACTCTAACGGTATTTTTTACTTTCTAAATAGGCTTGAAGAATAATCACAGCGCTGATTTCGTCCACACGCCCCTTCTCTTGGCGCTTCTTCTTGGGCATACCGCCCGCAATCATCGCTTGATGGGCCATCACGGAAGTGAAGCGCTCGTCATAATATTCCACGGGCACTTGAGGCATCACTCGCTTCAGATGGGTAACAAAGGCTTGCACATACCGCATGTTCTCCGAGGGCTCGTTGTTCATCTGCTTAGGCTGGCCCACCACAATCAGTTCCACAGGCTCCTTTGCCATGTAGTCGCACAGGAACTGCACCAACTCACCACTGGGAACCGTAGCCAAACCATTCGCAATCAACTGCAGGGAATCCGTCACGGCCACTCCCGTGCGCTTTCTGCCGTAATCTATCGCTATTATTCTTGCCATGCGTGCAAAGGTACGGATAAAAAGCTTACGACGGACACCAAAATCTGAAAACTCTACCTGGCAAGCCGATTAATAGGCGTTCTTCTCGCCACGAAACATATTCAACACCGTGACTACGATGATCTTCAAATCGAGGAAGAAGGTCCAGTTCTCAATATACCACACGTCTCGCTTCACGCGGCCTTCCATCTGTTCGAGCGTTTTGGTCTCGCCTCGGTAGCCTGTCACCTGCGCCCAGCCGGTCACACCGGGTTTCACCAGGTGACGAACCATGTATTTATCGATCAAAGCAGAGTATTGCTCCGTGTGTTTCAACATGTGCGGACGAGGGCCAACCACCGACATATCGCCAAGCAGGACATTCACAAACTGGGGGAACTCGTCGAGATTGGTGCGTCGGAGGAAGTTGCCAATACGGGTCTTTCGAGGGTCATCTTTCACCGCCTGCTTGGTATCGGCCTCGGCGTTGACACGCATTGTGCGGAATTTAAAGCATTCGAAGTCATGACCATACAGACCCGTTCGTTTCTGCTTAAACAGGATTGGGCCCGGCGAACTAAGTTTGATCAAGGTGCCTACCACAAGGTAAAGGATGGGGTAGATAGTCAGCAACACACACAACGAGAAACAGATGTCGAACGCTCGTTTCAGACAACGGTTGTAAGTTGACTGCAAAGGCTCTCGACGAACAGTCAGCAGTGGGATCGACTCCATCACCTCCATCACCATGCTCTTCTTCACTTCACGATAGAACTCGGGCACAATATAGAAACGAAGCATGTGTTTCTCAGAGAAGTTGAGCAAACGAACAATCTTCCCGTCGTTCGTGGCCGGAAGCGTACAGTAGATCTCATCAATATCGTTGGCCAGCACATAAGCCTCCACCTCATCAGTGCTACCCTGGTAGTTGGGCAGGATCTGCTGAAGAGCCTTGTTATCATCGAAAAAGCCAAGCACATTGAAGCCATAGCTCAAGTCGTCTTTCATGACCTGGTAAAGCTCCATGCCATTCTTGCCGGCTCCAATAATAACGACCCGCTTGAAGTTGTAACCTTTACGGCGGTAGAACTTCAGCGACTGTCGAACGAAGACACGCCACAATCCAAACACGACCAATGCCGACGCATAAAACACCAATAAGAAGGTGGCCAAAACATCGGCAAGATTCAAAAATATCAAGCAAGTAGCGAAAAGCAACACCAGCACCGTCACCAAACTCAAGGCGCGCTGCACAATCTTGTCGATGAAGACTACCGACAGATGCAGTTTGAGAGGGACGAAATAGAGCGAAAAAAAGTAGCAGAAATTCAAAAGCAGCAACACCTCACGCTGGTTTTGCACAATAGCCTGCGTGAAATGAGCATCCATTAGGTTGAAAACAAGCAAAAACACCAAGTTAAGAACGAACAGATCGCCCAACCCGATCAACCACTGGATCAAATAACCATGTTTCTTATTAAACACCATATCTAATATGTAATATTGGCACAAAATTACATATTTTTTACGGCACAAAAAAGGGGGGATAAAGTACAAAGCAAAAAAAAGCCCAAGGCGATGTGCCCTGGGCTTTGCGCCTCTGCCCTCATCGGACATCAGCTAATACATTCAATCTTACTTAGAAGCTCTCATGATAACCACGCGGTTCCAGTTGTTCTCGCCGTAAGGCTGCTCGTCAGAACCCTTCCACTCGATAGAGATCTGGTCAGAAGAAACGCCATACTTGTCGATCAACTCCTTCGCAACGGCTCTTGCACGCTTCTCCGACAAACTCATGTTGTAGGTAGAAGTACCGGTCTTCTGGTCAGCATAACCAATAACCTTGATCGGAGCGTTGTTCTCCTTCACGAACTGCGCCGTGTTGTAAACGTTGATCTGCTGGTTCTTATCGATCTTAGAGCTGTTCAAACGGAAGTAAACCACGTTGTCTACATAGTTGTTGACAACCTCAGTAACCGCAGGAGCGCACTCCGGACAAGAAACCGGGCGCTTGCTCAACTCGTCGTTCTCAGCACGCAGCTTGTTGATCTGACCGTTCAAGTCGTTCAACAAAGCGTAATCCATCGGCTCCAATACCTCGAAGTCGGTCTTGCCCAATTTGAAGGTCAAACCTGCGGACAGCTGAACGATACCATCTGTCAAGTGATACATTGAAACACGGTTGAACTGCTCGTTCAACAATGAACCCTGAAGCTCGACGTTCAAGTCAACACGCTTGCTCAAACGGAAAGCTGTCAAGATACCGGCGTTCAACGTCGGTGACTCAGTGCGCGGACGCTCAACTGCATCGTCGGTCTTGAAACGCTGTGCATAACCAACACCGATCCAAGGAATCAAACGGAACACCTTCTTCTCGCTATACGGAGCCCAGAAGTTCGTTACGTCCCACAACAAATCAACATGAGCTGCCATGTATTTATTGTGCTGCATATACAGAGAACCAACGCCATCGAACTCCCTCTCGAAACCATGAAGAACACCACCGTTCAGCTGAGTACGGAATGCCAAGTAGGGATTAAACCACTTACCGAATGAGAACTGCGGAGCGAAGTTCAAACGGCTGCCAAAGTTCGCCTCACCATTCTGGTCGCCCAACAGCACACTTGCGCCGCCTGCGATAGAGATGAACCAATTGTCGCGAGCCTTATTTTTCTTGAAGTTTGTTTTGTAACCTGCCTCTTTGCTGAATCCAACCATCGGCTGGAACTCCTGTGCGCTAACCGCAAACACAAAAGCAGACAATAAAGATAAAAGAATTGCTTTAGCCTTCATATTATCAACATTTTAGTTAAACATAAATTCATTACATGCTTAAAAAGCGATACAAAATTAACGCTTTTTCTCGATTACAACAAAGTTTTTATCAAAAACATCTTTGCTTTTCATCAAATATTTTCTATACGTCAAAAAAAAGTCAGTGCTTGCCTAGCAAACGTAACAAATATTGTCCATAGGAATTCTTGCTCATTGGTTGAGCCACCTCCCGGAGCCGTTCCTCTGCGATCCAGCCTTTGCGAAAAGCTATTTCCTCCAAGCAAGCCACCTTCAATCCCTGTCGCTTCTCGATCACCTCGACGAACGTAGAGGCCTCCGACAGCGAATCGTGTGTGCCGGTATCCAGCCAAGCGAACCCCCGTCCAAGCAATTGCACCTTCAAGTCATCGGCAGCCAAAAAAGCCTGGTTGACACTTGTAATCTCCAGCTCTCCTCGTGCGGAAGGCCTAATTTGCTTTGCGACCTCAACCACCCGATTGGGATAGAAATAAAGCCCCACTACCGCATAATTCGACTTTGGGCAAGCCGGCTTCTCCTCGATGCTCAACACATTGCCCTCAGCATCAAACTCCGCAACGCCATAACGCTCGGGATCGTTCACGTAATAGCCGAAGACGGTAGCCTTGTTCTCTTGCTCAGCCATCCGAACCGCCTCAGCCAGCATTCGCGTGAAACTCTGACCATAGAATATATTATCGCCCAGCACCAGACACACCGAATCGTCGCCAATAAACTCCTCTCCTATTATAAAGGCTTGCGCCAAGCCGTCGGGCGAGGGCTGCTCCGCATAGGCGAAACGAACGCCATAATCGCTTCCATCGCCCAGGAGCCTGCGGAATCCCGGCAAATCCTGCGGTGTAGAAATGATCAATATATCCCTAATACCAGCCAGCATCAAAACCGACAAAGGATAATAGATCATCGGTTTATCATAAATGGGGAGTAGCTGTTTCGACACCCCTTTCGTTATGGGGTAAAGCCGTGTGCCCGATCCTCCTGCTAATACTATTCCTTTCATACTTTCTTCGCTTTATGAATTCTATTGGGCAAATGTAGGCTTTTTCTTTGAATAAAACATTACCTTTGCGGTCAATCGCAGTGCTCCAGCCAAGAGAATGCGCAAAACGATCTAAGATTATTCAATTAAAAAACATATAAAAATCACTGGAATGAGAATGAAACAACTTTCGGTGGCGGCATTCGCAACGCTACTCATGGTTTCTTGTAACAACAAACAGCCAGATTATCCTTTCAGAAATCCCGACCTGCCTATTGAGCAACGCATCGACGACCTCCTTGCCCGGCTAACCCCCGAGGAAAAAGTAGGCCAAATGATGAATGTAACCCCCGCTATTGAGCGCTTGGGCATCCCTCCTTATGACTGGTGGAACGAGGCCTTGCACGGTGTAGCTCGGGCAGGACAAGCCACGGTCTTCCCGCAAGCCATCGGCATGGCCGCCACGTTCGACGAGGCAGCCGTGCAGCGCACCTTCACGATGGTCAGCGACGAAGCGCGTGCCAAATACCATCATTATCAGGCTAACCAGGAGTATGATCGCTATAAGGGATTGACCTTTTGGACGCCCAACATCAATATCTTCCGCGACCCGCGATGGGGACGCGGCATGGAGACTTATGGCGAAGACCCCTACCTGACTACCCTAATGGGCATAGCTGTGACGAAGGGCTTACAGGGCGACGACCCGCATTACTTCAAAGCCCATGCTTGCGCCAAACATTACGCCATCCACAGCGGGCCGGAGTGGAATCGGCATGAGTTCAATGCCGAAGCCACTCCGCGCGACCTCTACGAAACCTACCTCCCCGCTTTCGAGGCCTTGGTGAAGCAGGGCAATGTACAGGAAGTAATGTGCGCCTACAACCGCTTCGAGGGAGCACCTTGCTGCGGCAGCGACAAATTACTGATCGACATTCTGCGCAACAGTTGGGGATACAACGGAATTATCCTATCAGACTGTGGAGCGATTGATGATTTCTGGGTGAAAGACCCCAACACGCCTCGTCACGAATCGCATCCCGACCGCGAGAGTGCCTCGGTCGACGCCGTGCTGAGCGGAACCGACTTAGAGTGTGGATCGAGCTATCGAATACTAACAAAAGCGATGGAGAACGGCTCTATCACCGAGAAAGACATCGATGTCTCGCTGCGCCGCCTGCTGAAGGCTCGCTTCGAGTTAGGCATGTTCGATCCCGATGAACGTGTCTCTTTCTCGCAGATTCCTTATAGTGTGGTAGAGAGTCCCGAGCATGTCGCTCAAGCGCTGGAGATGGCCCGTAAGAGCATCGTGCTGCTGAAGAACAAGAGCAACAGCCTGCCGCTCAGCAAGGAGCTGAAGAAAATAGCCGTGGTAGGCCCCAACGCGGCAGACTCGACGATGCTCTGGTCAAACTACAACGGATTCCCCACAAAGACCGTAACGATTCTTGATGGCATTCGTGCAAAGGTACCCCAGGCCGAAGTGATTTATGAGTTGGGCTGCAACCATACGGCCGACTTTGTCATCACCGACTTAGGTAACTGCATCTCCTCGGAGCAGGGACAGGGATTCGCATCGGCCTTCTACAACAATACCGATTTCAGCGGCGCCCCGGTTTATCAAGGCTTGGCCAAAGAGCTGCACTACACAACGGGAGGCAACACGCAGTTCGCCCCCAACGTGAACCTCTCCAACTTCACGGCACGCTTCACGGGTACATTCGAGTCACCAATAGATGGCCCCATCGAGTTCAAGCTCTCGGGCAACGACGCTTTCCGACTCTTCATCGACACAGCTAAGGTGGCCGAGGTGTGGAGCAACGAGTATGGAGCGGAGCGCATTTACACCTTGCAGGCCGAGAAAGGCAAAAAGTATCCTGTCAAGATTGAGTATATGCAACTGCTGGGCAGCGCCGACCTGAATTTCACAGTAGGCGTACGCACCCCTGTAGACTGCCAGGCAACCGCAGATAAAGTGAAGGACTCGGATGTGATTGTCTATGTAGGAGGTATTTCTCCCCGCTTGGAGGGCGAGGAGATGCCTGTCGATGCCGAAGGCTTCCGCAAGGGCGATCGCACGAATATCGAGATTCCGAAAGTGCAGCGAGAAATGGTGAAGGCCTTGGTAGCGACGGGCAAACCTGTCATCTACGTGGTCTGCACGGGCAGTGCCTTAGCGCTGAACTGGGAGAACGACCATGTAGACGCCCTCGTCAATGCTTGGTATGGAGGCCAGGAAGGGGGTACAGCCGTGGCTGATGTGCTCTTTGGCGACTACAATCCAGCGGGGCGCTTACCAATCACGTTCTACAAATCAGTGGATCAGCTCCCCGATTTCCAAGACTATAGCATGAAAGGGCGCACCTACCGCTACATGACACAGACACCGCTCTACCCGTTTGGCTACGGACTAAGCTATACCTCTTTTGCCTACGGCAACGGGGCTCTCTCAAAAACGAAGATCGCAACCAACGAAACCGTTACGCTGACGTTCAACCTGGCTAACACAGGCAAGATGGACGGCGACGAGGTGGCTCAGGTCTATGTCAAGAACCTAAACGATCCCAACGGGCCAATCAAGGCGTTGAAAGCCTACAAGCGACTCAACCTGAAGGCTGGCGAGAGCCAGCAGGTCAGCTTTGAGCTGGCTCCCGCATCGTTCCAATCGTTCGACGATAAGACGCAGACTATGGAGGTCCGCCCGGGTAAATACCAAGTGCTCTACGGCTCCTCCTCGGCCGACCGTAATCTGAATCGCCTCGACCTAGTGATCGAATAGCGCAAGAAACGGCTACACATAGAAAGAGCGGCCAGTCGTAACGACCAGCCGCTCTTTCTATTTTGAGACCAGCTGAAATCTCCCTCCGCTCAAGAATGTCTTTTCACAAACACACGACAGGCTGTAACGAGGCTTCGTCGGTAAAGCGCAGCCGATGCCACGATCTCACGCAGGCAAGGTCAACACCAATCCATCGTAGGCATAATGCACGCCAGCAGGAAGTTGGTGCTCTATCACCTTGTGCAAACCGATGCGGTGGCTCATATGGGTCAGATAGGCCACCTTGGGCTGAATACGGGCGATGTTCTCCAACGCCTCCTCTAGCCCCTCGTGCGAGAGATGCGTGCCTCTACGTAGGGCATCAATCACCAACACCTCCAGCCCCTCCAACTTAGCGAACTCCTCCTCGGGGAGGTATTTCAAATCGGTTAAGTAAGCGAAATTGTCGATACGGAAACCTAAGATAGGAAGTTTAGCGTGCATCACGCGGATGGGCAAGATCGGTACACCCGCCGCTTCGAAAGGTGTCAGATCCACCGTGTGGAGCACCAAGTTAGGCACGCCTGGATATTTGTTCGCTTTAAACACGTAGGGCAGGCGGGTGCGGATCGCCTCCGCAACGTTCGCTTCGGCGTAGATATCCACGTCCTTCTCCCGACCAAAGGGGCGCAAATCGTCTAATCCGCCCACATGATCGTAATGCTCATGCGTCAACAAGACGGCATCGAGGTGATTGCACTTCGAGCGAAGCATCTGCCAGCGGAAATCGGGCCCGCAATCAATCAGCAGCCGCTTACCCCTGGTCTCTACCAAGACAGAGGCTCTCAACCGCCAATCCCGAGGGTCGGAACTGGTGCACACCTCGCAGGTGCATCCTATCTCTGGATTACCTGTCGAGGTGCCCGTCCCTAAGAAAGTTATCTTCATTTAGCTTACATATTTAACCTCAGGCATCAAGTCGATGCCGAAACGATCGTTCACGGCTGCACGGATGCTCTCGGCCACCAAAGCGATCTCGTGGCCCGTGGCCTCGCCTAAGTTGACCAACACAAGAGCTTGCTTCTCATATACGCCCACCGGGCCATGCTGCTTCCCCTTGAAGCCACACGCCTCGATCAGCCCGCCCGCTGGCACCTTCACCTGCTGTTCCGAAGCCGGATAAGAGGGCATATCGGGATAACGCTGCTTCAACTCCTTGAACTGTTTCAATGAGATCAGCGGATTCTTGAAGAAGCTGCCCGCATTACCCAGTTGATCAGGATCGGGCAATTTCTCCTTGCGAATCGCAATCACCGCCTCACGGATAGACCTCAGGCTGATCGGCTGATCGGCTAGGTGCGCACGCAGATTGCCGTAGTCTAAGACGTAAGCCGGCTGCTTGGCCAAACGAATCGTCACATAAGTAATGATATAGGGATCGTGCTGCTCATCCTTGAAGTAGCTGTCTCGATAGCCATACGTACACTCCTCGCGGCTGAACACACGCTTCTCGAACGACAGCTGATTGTATGCCTCCACACGCTCGATCACATCCTTAATCTCCATGCCATAGGCCCCAATGTTCTGCACGGCAGCGGCTCCCATCTCGCCGGGGATCAGCGAAAGGTTCTCAATGCCTCCCCAGCCCCGTTCGACCGCATAGGCCACCACGTCGTCCCACTTCTCGCCCGCTCCGATGCGCAGGCTGACAGAGGTGTCGGTCTCTTCAAGCAGTTCGAACCCCTTGATGCACGAGTGCAGGATGATACCATTAAAATCATTAATAAACAACAGGTTGCTTCCTCTGCCAATATGCATCGAGAAGCACTCTTGGAAATACTCATCCCGCAGGATGCGCCCAAGCTCCTCTTCCGAGGCATACTCCATAAACCAGCGTGTCTTCACCGGGAGGTGAAACGTATTATGTTCCGCTAACGAATAATTCTGCTCTATTCTCATTTCAATTTATGCTATAATGCGTACAAAAATACAGAATATTTTGTACTTTTGAGGCATAATTTAACGCATAATCTATCACACGTCATTATATGGAATGCATTCATTTAGGAGAAAATCGCACAATCCTCAACCAGTTTGTCGCTGAGCTGAGAGATGTCGATATTCAGAAAGATCGTCTCCGCTTTCGCCGAAACATCGAACGCATCGGCGAGATCATGGCTTACGAAATCAGCCAACGTCTTAATTATCAAACGAAGTCTGTTCAAACGCCATTAGGCGTAGCAGAGATGGAGTTGCCCTCCGACCAGGTGGTTCTTGCCACGGTTCTGAGAGCAGGACTGCCTTTCCACCAAGGCTTCCTCAACTATTTCGATCGTGCAGAAAACGCCTTCGTATCGGCATCTCGTCGATACACCGACGTGTCGCACTTCGTGATCGACTCCAAATACCTGGCTTCGCCCTCCATCGAGGGTAAGACCCTGCTCATCGTCGACCCGATGCTGGCAACAGGCAGCTCGTTGGAGGTAGCCTATAAGGCTCTGCTGAAGAGGGGCACACCTGCCCACGTACACGTAGCAGCGGTGGTGGCCAGTCCAGAAGGCGTTGAATATGCCATGAAGGCATTGCCCGACGATCGGACAACGCTCTGGGTCGCAGCGCTCGACAAGGGATTAAACGAACACACCTACATCGTCCCCGGCTTGGGAGACGCAGGCGATTTGGCTTTTGGCGAAAAAGAATAACCGCTATTTTATAGGTTCCACATGCAAGGCGATATGAGTGGCAGGGCCATACTTCTGGCGTAAATGCCGCTCTATCTCCTTAGTTAATTCATGCGCACGGCGAACTGTCATATCGCCATCCACACGGATGTGCACTTCGATGGCGATGTTATTGCCTATACGCCGCGTACGCAAGTTATGAGGACAAACCACCTCATCCGTCTGTTGAATGATTGACAGGATCTCATCCTCCTGCTCCTTGGGCAACGATTTCTCCAACAACTCATTAATAGAAGGACCCACTAACTGAAGTGCCACCTTCACGATCAGCACACTCACAATAAGGGCTGCCAAGGGATCCAACACTCGGCCCTTCTCGCCCAACAAGATGGCTCCACCAATGCCCAAGGCCGTTCCAATCGAAGAAAAGGCATCCGAGCGATGATGCCATGCGTTGGCCACCACCACCTGGCTATTCTCCTTCCGGCCCACCCAAGCCGTTACCTGGTAGAGCAGCTCCTTCACAACAATAGAGACGAAGGCCGCCGCAAAGGCAATCCAACCGGGACTGTCCAAAGGTTGGTGTAAGAAAAAGAACTGATAGACCTTCTGACTTCCTTCCCAAAAGAGGCCGAAGCCCACGAAGAGCAACACCAATCCCACCAACGAGGTCGCCAAGGTCTCATACTTGCCATGCCCATAATCATGATCTTGATCCTTGGGCTTTGCCGACAGGTTGACGAAGAGCAACACCACCACGTCCGTGACGAAATCAGACAGCGAGTGAACCGCATCTGCCATCATGGCACTACTGTGCCCCAGCCAACCAGCCACAAACTTAAAGACCAGCAGCAGGAAGTTTGCCACCGAGCCCAACAAGGTTACTCTGACGATAGACCGTGTCCGCTTCGCTTCCGAATTCATCTCCATAAGCATCAAGCTTTTTCGGTCATGATGTCGAGCACCAGCCGATCCGTAGCCTCCATACCCTTCGAGCCAATCGAAGTCAGGTTGGCAATCGAGCGATCCACGTCTTCGTCGATGATGCCTTCCACAGGAGTCACCACTTTGTTCTCCATCGCCATCAAGGCCGAGAGCATCGCCGTAGATACGCCGCTCGACACCTTCAAGGCGCAACTCGGCTTCGCACCGTCGCAGATCATACCCGTAATGTTTCCAATCATGTTCTTAATCGCATAGCTCAACTGCTTGCGATCGCCTCCCATCAAGTAGGTAATGCCGCAGCTGGCGCCCGTCGAGGCCACCACGCAGCCACACAATGCCGACAGTCGGCCCAGACTCTGCTTCACGTAGATCACCATCAAGTGGCTCAACATCAATGCACGAATCAGCTGCTCCTCGCTGCTCTTCATATCCATGGCAAACGACGCCACCGGAAGCGTTGCCGCAATACCCTGGTTGCCACTGCCCGAGTTGCTCATAACGGGGATCATGGCGCCATCCATACGAGCGTCGCAAGCGGCAGCCGTAATCGCCAACATATGGGTATAGGCCGAGTCGCCCAAGAAGCGGCGGCCCAGCTCGCCCGTGAAGGTCTTGCTCACCGTGTGGCCATAGCAGCCCGCTTCCATCGAAGCCTTCGCCGCCTCGCCGTTCAGTTTGGCCGTCTCTAAGATAAAACGGATCTCATCCAGCGGCATCTGCATAGCGAAATCGCACACCAAATTGAAATTCAAAGCGATGTCTTTCTCCTCGGCCGACTCCTTGCCGCCCGTCGCCTCCTCGCTGAGCAGCGTCTCGCCGTTGCGGCCAATGTAGCTGAAGTGGGTATGAGCGTGGCTGATCACCACTCGGCTCTGATCGTTGCCATGATGGCTGACAATCTCGATATAAAGTTTATCCACGTTTTCCTTCAAAGCGATTGAGATGCACTTACGCTCCACCATGGCCTTGCCTGCCGCCAAGCCCTCGGGGGTCAAGTCTTTCAACACCTCCAAGCCGTAGGCCGACCGACCGATCAGCGAACCCAAAGCGATCGCGATAGGCAAGCCCACCATGCCGGTGCCAGGGATACCCACACCCATCGCATTCTTCAAGATATTTGCGCTCAGATAAACCTCCACACGCTCGGGCGCAGCGCCCAACACCTCGGCCGCCTTGGCACTGGCCAGTGCCACTGCGATCGGCTCCGTACATCCAATGGCCGGGATTACCTCCTTATGGATCAATGCTATGATTTGTTTCTTTACTATTTCTTCCATGGGAATATAAGTTTAATTGTATTTGGTGATTTATGATTAACTGTCGCGAATGTAGCAAATCCAGCCGACTTTCACCGCCACCATGCCGATTATTTTTGTAGCTTCGCACCCGAAATGGAAAAGAACAGCACACCATCAGCCTCCTTCGACCTCCTGAAACAGCAGGCGCTGCTCCGCGAAGAGTATGCCTACGAGAAGGAGCAATACGAACAGCAAACCGAGCGCACGGGCCTACCCCGGCGCATCCAGCAGGGTCTCTGCTGGTATCCCATCCTCACGGGCCGGAGCTACTACAACTCGCTTAACCAGCTTGTCGTGGAGGTCAGCCGCACGCAAGACCGCGAGGTGGAGCACAACTTCGAGTATGGCCGACCGGTCTGCTTCTTCACCGCCGACCTCAACGGCCGCCTACGCTACCTCTCCTTCTCCGCCACGATCAGCTATGTGCAAGACGACCGCATGGTGGTGGCTCTCCCTTCCGAGGCCGCCCTCATTGAGCTGGAGGGAAAGAGCAGCGAGTTGGGCGTGCAGCTCTACTTCGACGAAACCAGCTATCGAGCCATGTTTGCCGCCCTCGATCAGACTCTTGCCGCCAAGAACAATCTCCTCGCCCATCTGCGAGAAACCCTTCTCGGCCCTGAGCATCCTCACCAGCGGCAGCTCTTCCCCGTCCGCTTCCCCTGGCTCAATCCGTCGCAAGAGCATGCCGTCAATCAGGTGCTGGGAGCCAAAGAGGTGGCCATCGTGCATGGCCCACCGGGGACGGGCAAGACCACGACTCTTGTCGAGGCCATCTACGAGACGCTCCACCGCGAGACACAGTTGCTCGTGTGCGCCCAAAGCAACACCGCCGTCGATTGGATTTCAGAGAAGCTGGTCGATCGGGGCATTCCCGTACTGCGCATTGGCAATCCCACCCGCGTAAACGACAAAATGCTCTCTTTCACCTACGAACGCCGCTTCGAGTCGCATCCGCTCTACACCGAGTTGTGGAGCATCCGCAAGGCTATCCGCGAGGCACAACAGGCCCTGCGCAAGCGAAGCGGAGCCGAGCGCGACAGCCTGCGCAACCGACTCTCGCGCCTTCGTAGCCGAGCCGCCGAACTGGAGGTGGAGATCGACACCGCTCTTTTCGACGAAGCACGTGTCGTGGCCTGCACGCTTGTGGGGGCTGCCAACCGGGTGCTGACCAACCACCACTTCACGACCCTCTTCATCGACGAGGCGGCCCAGGCGCTCGAAGCCGCCTGCTGGATCGCCATTGGCAAGGCCGACCGTGTCATCCTCGCTGGAGACCACCAACAGCTGCCTCCAACCGTCAAATGCCCCGAGGCCGAGCGAGGCGGACTGAGCCACACCTTGATGCAGAAGGTGGCCCGCAGCAAGCCCGAGACCGTCTCACTCCTCACCCTGCAATATCGTATGCACGAGGCCATCATGCGCTTCTCGTCCGACTGGTTCTATGGCGGCCAGCTGAAAGCCGCCCCCGAGGTGTCCAGCCGTGGCATCTTGCAGTGGGACAGCCCCATCGACTGGATCGACACCGCACAGCTGGATGCCACCGAAGAGACCAGGGCCGACACCCAGAGCCGCATCAACCGCCCCGAGGCCGAGCTGCTCGTCGCCCAGCTGAAGGCCTACGTAGAGAAGATCACCAAGGAGCGCATCCTCGACGAGCGCATCGACTTCGGACTCATCTCGCCTTACAAAGCGCAGGTGCAATACATCCGCTCGCTCGTCAAGCGCGACCCCTTCTTCAAGCCCCTCCGCTCGCTCATCACCATCCATACCGTCGATGGATTCCAGGGGCAGGAGCGCGACGTGATTCTCATCAGCCTCGTGCGTGCCAACGCCGAAGGCCGCATCGGTTTCCTGGGCGACCTACGCCGTATGAACGTAGCCATGACCCGCGCACGTATGAAGCTCATCATCTTAGGCAATGCCGAGACGCTCTCGCATCATCCCTTCTATCGCAAGCTTCACGCCTACGCCACACAACAAACCAGCTCATAAGCCGCCTTCTTCTCGCAGCAAAATCGTAGTGGAAAAACCACGGCCGTCGGCGTAGAAAACCACGGCGATGGAAATAAATTTTCACGGGCAACGAAATTTACAACGACGGGCAATGAAATTTACAACGACGGGCAACGAAATTTACAACGACGGGCAACGAAAATCACTCCGTTGCCCGTCATTATTTATATAGTTCGTATCCCTTATCTTTCAAGCTGTTAGAACTGCGGATGCTCCACCTTCTCATCAAGCAGTGCGAGGTCGATCACCTGGTGGATTTCGTCCACGTAATGGAAGTTGAGCCCCTTCAGATAGTCAGGCTTTATCTCGAGGATGTCGCGCTCGTTCTCGCGGCAAAGGATAATCTCGGTAATGCCAGCACGCTTGGCTGCCAAAATCTTCTCGCGGATGCCACCTACGGGAAGCACCTTGCCGCGAAGCGTGATCTCGCCCGTCATGGCCAACTGTTGACGCACCTTACGCTGCGTGAATGCCGAGACCAACGAGGTGGCCATGGTAATGCCGGCGCTCGGGCCATCCTTGGGGATAGCTCCCTCGGGCACGTGGATATGCACGTTCCACTGCTCAAACAGCTGCTCATCAATGCCGAAGAGGTCGGCGTGGGCACGGATATACTGCAGGGCGATAATGGCCGACTCCTTCATCACGTCGCCCAAATTGCCAGTCAGGGTGAGCTTCTCACCCTTGCCCTTGCTGAGGCTCGACTCGATGAAGAGGATCTCGCCGCCAACGGCCGTCCAAGCCAATCCAGTGACCACACCCGCATAGTCGTTGCCTTGATACTTATCGCGCGTGTAGCGTGGGGCACCAAGATAGTCGCTGCTCTCCAGATCTGACACCTTCATAGTGAGAGGCAACGGCTGTTTCAGCGCCAGCCGCTTAGCCAGTTTACGCATGATGGTGGCCAATCGCTTATCAAGCTCACGCACACCGCTCTCGCGGGTGTACGACTCGATGATGGTCTGAATCGTCTTCTTCGGGAAGCGCACGCAGCCCAGCGGCAATCCGTGATCAGCCAGTCCCTTAGGGATAAGGTAACGCTGGGCAATCTCGATCTTCTCCTCGGTGACGTAGCCGCTCACCTCGATCAGCTCCATGCGGTCGAGCAGGGGTTGCGAGATGGAGGAGATATTGTTGGCCGTCGCAATGAAAAGAATCTGGCTCAGGTCGTAGTCGAGGTCGAGGTAGTTGTCGTGGAAGGTGTTGTTCTGCTCCGGATCGAGCACCTCCAGCAAAGCCGATGCCGGATCGCCACGGAAATCAGCCGAGACCTTGTCGATCTCGTCGAGCACAAAGACGGGGTTGGACGAGCCCGCCTTCTGCAAGCCATGCAGGATGCGTCCGCACATCGCGCCGAGATAAGTGCGTCGGTGTCCGCGAATCTCAGCCTCGTCGTGCATGCCACCAAGCGAGATGCGCACATACTGACGGCTCAACGCATCGGCGATAGAGCGTCCCAACGAGGTTTTTCCTACACCGGGAGGGCCATAGAGGCAGAGAATGGGGGCCTTCATGTTGCCCTTGAGCTTAAGCACGGCCAGGTGTTCGATAATGCGTTCCTTCACCTTCTCCAGGCCGTAGTGGTCGTAGTCGAGGATGCGTTTCGCCCGGCCAAGGTCGTAGTCGTCGGAGGTATAGTATTTCCAAGGCAACGAGAGGATGGTGTTGATATATTGTAGCTGCACGGAATAGTCGGGGCTCTGCGGGTTGAGGCGTTCGAGTTTCCTCATCTCCTTCTCGAACGACTGCTGTATCGATTCAGGCCAAGACTTATCAGAGGCCTTGTCGTAAAGCTCAGCAATAATGTCATCGCCGGGCTTATCGCCCAGCTCGGCCTGCATGTTCTTGATCTGCTGGCGCAGGAAGTACTCCTTCTGCTGCTGGTCGAGATCAGCCTGTGTCTTCATCTCGACGGAGGCCCTCAACTGCTCGATCTGCAGGAGCACTTTAAGGTCTTTCAAGAGGCGCATGGCGCGCTCCTGATAGTCGCCGCACTCCAACAGCGCCTGCTTCTCGCTCGGCGTGAAGTCGAAGTTACAGCAGGGGAAGTTCACCTGATAGATGACGTTCTTAATATTCTTGATCGAGCGTACCAGTTCGGGAGACGCTTTGCCTTGCTCCGTGAACAGCTGCAGACTCAGTTCCTTGATGCGTGCCAAGGCCATGCCAAACTCGCTATCCTTGCGTGCGCTGGGCATATTTTCGCCATCAAGCGCTTGCTTACCGATCAGATAAGGCTCGTCAGTCACCAGGTCTTCCAGAATGAAACGAGCTTTGCCCTGCAGCAACACCGTGGTCGTGCCGTCGGGCAAATCAAACTTACGGATTACCTGAGCAATCGTACCATATTTATAGAGATCTTCAGCGCCTGGATTATCCGTGTCGGCCTGCTTTTGGCAAACGACACCAATCAAGATCTTATCCTTTATGGCTTTGTCAATCAAGGCCTGCGATTTATCACGGCCAATCATAACCGACATTACAACGCCGGGAAAAAGCACCATGTTGCGCAACGGCAAAATAGGAACTTTTCTTTCAAGCAGCTCTAAACCAAGCTTGAAATCTTCATTCTTATCACAATCAGTCATGATAGGCAGCATAGTGCTAAACGCCTCCGATATATCTGCCATCGCTTGTTCTGTAAAACGATTTTTCTTGTTGTTCATATGTTTTAGCTAAACGCATACTCTTCACTTGCCTCGGTATGCTTCTACGTAAAGTGTACTTTTTCTGCAATAACGCGGTGTCAAAGATACGCTTTTTGTTTGAATATGCGTACATTCGCAGCTTTAAATACAATATTTATATGGCAAATCCCTTTTTCCGCTTCAAACAGTTCACCGTGTGGCACGACCAATGCGCCATGAAGGTGGGAACCGACGGCGCCTTGTTGGGCGCATGGGTCAGACTCAAGGCAACAGATCGTTTCCTGCTCGACGTGGGCACAGGCAGCGGATTGATAGCCTTGATGATGGCCCAGCGCAGCCAGGCCCTGATTGATGCGATCGACATCGACCAACCAGCCTGCCAACAGGCGGCCGAAAATGCCCGCCGCTCCCCCTTCGCCGGACGAATCGCCGTTCACCACAAGGCCCTGACCGACTATGAGCCGCAGGAAGACAGACGCTACGACCTGATTGCCTCCAATCCGCCCTATTTCATCCAATCGCTCAAGTGTCCCAACGCCGCACGCAGCCACGCGCGCCACGCCGACAGCCTGACGCTGCCCAGCCTGCTGGCCGACAGCTCACGCTTACTGGCACCCGAAGGGCGCATCGCCCTGGTCCTCCCCTTCGATCAGCGGGAGGCCTTACTGGAAGAGGCAAAGGCGCAAGGGCTCTATGCTCAGCGGGAGACGCACGTCAGCTCCCGGCTGAACCTGCCTCCCAAGCGTCTCTTAATCGAGTTGGGGCAGCAGCCTGTCGAGACGCTCATCGACAGCCTCGCTATCGAGGCCGACGAGAGCCGCCGCTACACAAGCGAGTTCATCGCCTTAGAGCGACCCTATTACCTGAAGATATAAGGAAGACGGCGGTCGAAGAAATGGGTCACCTCTTCAAAGAAATGGTGCACCTCTTTCTTGAAGGATACTACCGCCGGAGTGATGACACGCAGCGAACGAGGGTCCATCGTGATCTCGATACGGCTATCAGCCATGACGGGCTCTCCGTCGAGATGCATCACGCCAGGCTGCTGGCGAATGATGGTCACCTGCTTGGCTTTCATCGTTTTGATCTTACTGTTGCGGTCGATCTGACGCGTGAAGAGCTGGATGGCCAAGGGAGCAATATCCAAGGGGGTGAAGGGAGCAAGAATCGTGATGTCCATCTGTCCATCCTCCACATTGGCGTGCGGGGCGATATAGGCGTTATTGCCATACTGGGATGCGTTGGCGCAAGCCACCAGGAAAGCCTTTTCCTTGATGGTCTGATGGTCGATTTGCAACTCGTAAGGCTCTGGTTTATAACTTAGATACTCCTCAACAGTGCTTTTTATATAGGTAAGGGAGCCTCGGCGTCGCTGGCCAGCGAACTTCTGGCTCACCGCAGCATCGAAGCCCACGCCACAGGTGCAGAAGAACACCCGCCCGTTCGCCTGACAGCAATCTATCGTAGAGGTATGCCCCTCGGCAATCAGGTCGAGTGCCCGGTGCGCATCCATCGGGATGTGCAACTCGCGCGCCAATCCGTTGCCCGATCCCTTCGGGATGATGCCCAAAGTCGCATCGGCATGCACCATGGCCCGAGCAATCTCGTTGATTGTCCCGTCGCCACCCACAGCTATAATGATATCCACCTTCTCATCGAGGGCTTGGCGTGTAAGCTCACTGGCATGGCCTGGATACTGCGTGAACGAGATCGTCAAAGCAAAGCCCTTCGCCTTACACATATCTTGGATCATCCTGGGAATCTTTCGCTTAGATCCCACACCTGAGATCGGATTAATGATCGCTTGCACTGATGTCTTTGTTTCGCTCATGTATGCTTTAGTTTCCAATTCAGGGCACAAAAATAACGCTTTTGCGAAACTTTTAAAGCATAAACACATCCATTCGTGATTTTTTTATTACTTTTGCGCCCATATTTGCTTGCCCACGTTACGCACGCAAGCTTATGGCAAAGTTTGATTAGGAATTAGAAAAATCATTCTCTTTATATACAAAATATGAAACTTTTACAAGAGAAACTATCAAAGTACGATGCGCCTCAAAGAGCAATGGCCATGGGTATCTACCCCTACTTTCGTGAGATTCAGAGCGACCAAGACACAGAAGTAATCATCAACGGCAAAAAGGTGTTGATGTTTGGTTCTAACGCATACCTGGGTTTGACAAACCATCCGAAAGTCAAAGAGGCAGCGATTGAGGCTGTCAAGAAGTATGGTACGGGTTGCGCAGGTTCAAGATTCTTGAACGGCACCCTGGATTTGCATATTCAATTAGAGAAAAGACTGGCCGAGTTCGTAGGCAAAGAGGATGCGATCGTCTATTCAACAGGTTTCCAAGTGAACCTGGGCGTTGTGTCATGCCTGACCGGACGCGAAGACTACATCTTGTGGGACGAGTTGGATCACGCCTCAATCATCGAGGGACACCGCCTCTCCTTCTCCACCAAATTGAAGTATAAGCACAACGACATGGAGTCGCTCGAGAAACAACTCCAGAAGTGCGAGCCCGACAAGGTGAAGCTGATCGTGACCGACGGTGTGTTCAGCATGGAGGGCGACGTAGCGAAACTGCCCGAGATCGTCGCTTTGGCGAAGAAGTATAATGCCAGCATCATGGTCGATGAGGCACACGGCATCGGCGTATTCGGCAAGCAGGGTCGAGGCACATGCGACCACTTTGGCGTAGCGAAAGATGTAGACCTGATCATGGGTACATTCAGCAAGTCGTTCGCCTCTATCGGTGGATTCATCGCAGCCGACGAGTCAATCATCAACTACCTGCGCCACCACTCACGCTCCTACATCTTCAGCGCCAGCAACACGCCTGCCGCTACAGCAGCCGCTAACGCCGCTTTGGACATCATGATGAACGAGCCGGAGCGCATCCAGCATTTGTGGGACTTGACACACTACGCACTGGACGGCTTCCGCCAGATGGGTTGCGAGATTGGCAACACCTCTACACCGATCATCCCGCTGTTCATCCGCGACAACGACCTGACCT
Source organism: uncultured Parabacteroides sp. (assembly GCA_934718155.1). Lineage (GTDB taxonomy): Bacteria > Bacteroidota > Bacteroidia > Bacteroidales > Tannerellaceae > Parabacteroides. Next base: position 26,222 of record CAKUZF010000013.1, read on the forward strand.
TCTTGATCACGAAGGAATTGTTCGACGCTGGCGTATTCGTCAATCCGGTCGTAGCACCGGCAGTGGCTTCAGAAGACACGTTGATCCGCTTCTCGCTGATGGCTACACACAAAAAGGAGCAGCTCGACTACGCTTTGGAGACAATCCACAAGGTGTTCAAGCAGCATGGATTGGTAGATTAAAGAAAAATACGATCCTTTATATTCGCACGAGCGAAACAACGAAGGGCAGCCACGCAAAGGCTGCCCTTCGTTGTTTTTCCACTTCTCAACCCATGAAATCCCGTTTTTTTTCTTAAATTCGCGCATTTCAGGTAAACTGAACACAGTTAATTAGCAATGGATTTCATCTTAGATAAAAGCAGTAGCCACATGGGCTGCAAAGGTTGCAGCAAACGGCAAGATCATAAATTAAATGTATATGACTGGTTGTGTGACGTGCCCGATGCCGAGAACGCCACCGACTATGTGGAGGTACAGTTCAAAAACACCCGCAAGGGATATTTTCTGAACAGCAACAAGATTCCCTTGGAGAAAGGCGATGTCGTGGCCGTAGAATCCACCACTGGGCATGACATAGGCACAGTTTCGCTGACAGGCAAACTGGTGCTTCTGCAAATGCGCAAGAACAACACCCGGCAAGATACGCCCCCGAAGCAGATCTATCGGAAAGCGAAGCCTTCAGACATCGAGAAATACAAGGAGGCAAAGGCCAAAGAGCACAGCACAATGATTCGCTCACGCCAAATCGCAGCCGACTTGGGACTGAACATGAAGATTGGCGACGTGGAGTATCAAGGCGATGGCAACAAGGCCATCTTCTACTACATCGCCGATGAGCGTGTTGATTTCCGCCAACTGATTAAGGTGCTGGCAGAGACTTTCCATATCCGTGTGGAGATGAAACAGATCGGCGCACGCCAAGAGGCGGGTCGCATTGGCGGTATCGGCCCGTGTGGCCGAGAGCTTTGTTGCTCCACTTGGATGAGCAGCTTCAACTCCGTATCGACCGTTGCCGCTCGCCTGCAAGACATCTCGTTGAACCCTCAGAAGCTGGCCGGACAGTGCGCAAAGCTGAAGTGCTGCATCAACTTCGAAGTGGATTCCTACGTGGAGGCTTTGAAACGTCTGCCTTCGAAGGAGATCACCTTGGAGACGAAAGACAACACCTACTATCATTTCAAAACAGATGTATTCAAGGCCGAGATTACCTACTCGACCGATAAGTCGATAGCGGCCAACCTAATCACGATTCCCGCCTCACGGGTGTTCGAGGTGCTGCATCTCAACAAGAAGGGCATCAAGCCCCTCTCTTTAGAGAGCGATGAGAAGCCACAGACGAACAAACGAGATGCGCAAGACATCTTAGGCCAAGAGAGCGTGACACGCTTCGACTCTGAAGGAGGTAAAAAGAAAAAGAAGAAACGCAAGAGCGATAAGAACAACGGCGGAGGTAGCAACAATCCTTCGAACGGAGCGAAGCGCCCCGAGAAGGCTGAAGCCGCTAACAACAGTCCGAAGGCGACCGACAACGGCACCGATGCAAACGAGAAAGGAGAAAATCCCAATCCGAATAAGCCTAACAGAAGGAACAACAACCGACGTCCGAAGAATGGCAATCGAGAGGGAGGAAACAAAGAGGGAAACAACCGCGAGGGCAACAACCGAGAAGAGGGCAACAACAACCCTAACAGCGAGAACCGCAGAAACCGTGAGCGCAATCGCGGAAACGGCAACCGCCCAAAGCAGCAACCCAAGCCTGCGCAACCCGCACAACCCTCTCAACCCAAAGCAAACGAAGCAAAGGATGCAAAGGATGCAAAAGAGTAAAAGAGGTAAATGGTTACCTCTGATTGGAATGAGTGGATTACTGGCAGCATGCACGCAGCCGGTAATCTACGACCAGTTCCAATCCATCGAGGGCAACCAGTGGGAAAGGGGAAAAGTATATTACTTCACATTCAACATCGAAGACAACCGCATCCCCTACGACCTGACATTGGCCATCCGCAACAACAACAAGTATCCCTATCAGAACCTTTGGCTCTTCTACAACGAAGAGCCGCCTATCGGTGCGCTCAAAAGAGACACCATAGAGTGCATGCTCGCCGACGACTATGGCAAATGGTATGGAACGGGCATCTCGCTCTACCTCTCCTCCTTTCCGCTGCGCACACACTACTACTTCCCCTATCCGGGGCAATACACCTATAGTTTCCAACAGGGTATGCGCGCCAATGAGCTGACAGGTGTGCAAGAGATCGGGCTGAACATCACGCCCTCAAAGGGGGATTAACGCTCCTTCCGCGAAGCATCTAATCGCAAGAATATAAAAAGCAAGGTGGTGAATCCCCACAAAGAGGAGCCGCCATAGCTGAAGAAGGGCAAGGGAATACCAATCACCGGGGTCAAACCGGTCACCATGCCCACATTAATCGCCAAGTGGAAGATAAAGATAGAGGCCACACTATAGCCATACACCCGGCTGAACACGCTGTCTTGCCGTTCGGCCAACACGATCAAACGCAAGATAAAGAAGCCAAACAAAAGCAACACGGCCGTTGATCCCACGAAGCCTTGCTCCTCGCCCACCGTGCAGAAGATGAAGTCGGTATCCTGTTCGGGGACATACTTCAACTTTGTCTGCGTTCCATTAAGGAAGCCCTTACCCATCAAACCACCAGAGCCAATGGCTATCTTCGACTGATTCACGTTATAGCCCGCCCCGCTCGGATCGTCCTCCAGGCCCAGCGACACCTTGATGCGCACCTGCTGATGGGGCTCCAAGATCTCATTGAACACATAGTCTACCGAAAAGAGAAAAGCCAATGAGCCCACGGCAAACAGAGCAATCAGCACATAATGGATCACCCAATTATGAAGTGAGAGGTAGAGCATATAGCCAACAAACGCAAGCACCAATCCTATCGACACCCAAGCGAAATTGACAGGCATAAACAGAGACACGATAACGGATGCGCCCAAGGCAACCACCGAAGTTCCAGCCATAATCTTCACGGCCAAGGCATCCTTGCGCTCGACCCAGACCAACAACATCGTGATCAGCCCGATCAGGCACGACACGATCAACTGCCCCAAGGGAGTGACTCCAACCACCACATCGGCATACTTCATGGCCGTCACGAAGAAGGCAACCGCACAAACACCGATCAGCAAGATATAGCCGCTCATACCCTCGCGATAGAGCATCAAGAAAAAGGCCAAGTAGACCAAGGCCGAGCCCGTTTCGCGCTGCAACATAATGCAAATCATGGGGGTGAATATCAAGAGCATGACGCGCAAGAAGTTCTTCCAGTTCGTCAGCTGAAAACCATAGCCTCCCATCAGTTTTGCCACCGCCAAGGCCGTGGCAAACTTAGCCAACTCAGCTGGCTGGAAACGCAACGGGCCAATCACCAGCCAGGAATGAGAGCCTTTGATGTTGGGGGCCACAAAGATCGTCACCACCAGCAAGGCCAAGACAGCCGCATAGATCAAATAGGCGAAAACATCGAAAAAGTCGCTCTCTAACATTAAGATGACAAAGATGATAGCCACCGACGTAGCGATCCAAATCAGCTGCATACCCGGACGGCCCGACGGATCGATAAAGCTCACATCGTCAAAGGCATAGCTCGCTCCGCAGATCGTGAACCAACCCGCTACAACCATCAGCACGTAAAGCATGATGGTGAACCAGTCTACCGATTTCCATATCTCAGTCTTTCTATAACGCATTGTTTGGCAAAATTACAGCATTCACTATCGACTCCTCCAAGGCCTTATCGGCCTCGCTGATCTCCCCTTTCAGGTATTTCTCCAACATCAACCTTCCAATCGGCACGGCATAAGTCGCACCAAAGCCCGCATTCTCCACAAATACGGAAATCGCCACCTTAGCCCCATGATAAGGCGCAAAGCCCATGAAGATGGAATGGTCCTTTCCATGCGGATTCTCCGCCGTGCCCGTTTTGCCGCAAACCTCGATATCGGGGAGGTCGGCGCGTCGGCAGGTCGCGCCCCAAGGCGAGCCAGCCACGGCACCACGCATACCATCGGCCACATAATTATAATAATGCGGCTCAATTGAAGTGTAGCGCTTATTGGTATAAAGCGTGTCCAGGGGAACATCTTGTATCTCCTTCACAACGTGAGGTGTCACAAAATAGCCCCGGTTCGCAATCGTAGCCGCCAGGTTGCAAATCTGCAATGGGGTAGCCAAAATCTCACCCTGGCCAATCGCGATCGAGATTACCGTGCTGGAATTCCAACGGCCCTTATAATATTTGTCGTAGAACTTACTGTTAGGCACGAAGCCACGCTTCTCGCCCGGCAGATCGACGCCCAACTTATAGCCATACCCCATCGACACCATGTGGTTCTTCCACACATCGAAAGCCTCCTGCACAGACGGATAGCGTTTGCGACTGTCGATCATGTCGTGCAGGCCCCAAGGAAAGAAGGAGTTGCACGAGGTGGCTAAAGCGCCCACCAAAGGGAGCGGCGAGGGATGACCGTGGCAAGCAGGCTTTCCACCTCTGAAGGTGTAGCCATGGGCGCACGTATAGGTCGTCTCAGGCGTAATCACCCCCTCCTGCAAGAAAATCAGGCCTTGCGTAGGCTTAAACGTAGAACCCGGAGGATATTGCGCCATCAGCGGACGATTGAAAAGCGGCTTCAGGGGATCCTTCTGCAAAGCCGCGAAGTTCTTGCCTCGCTGCCTACCGATCAAGATACTGGGGTCGTAGGTGGGCGCCGACACCATACAGAGAATCTCGCCCGTCTCCGGCTCAATCATCACGATACCGCCCAGCTTGTTCTTCATCAGCTTCTCGCCATAGGCCTGCAACTCCATGTCGATAGAAAGCTTCAAGTTCTTGCCCGACTCGGCGGGCACATCGTGCAATCCCTCCTCATAGCGCCCCTTGATGCGGCCATGCGCATCGCGAAGCAAGATCTCCACCCCTTTCACGCCGCGTAGGTAGCGCTCGTAGGATTGCTCTATGCCAGTACGGCCTGAGTAGTCGCCCTGCGTATAGTAGGGGTCGTTCTCGATGTCCTTCCGATTCACCTCGCCGATATTACCCAACATCAACGCCGCATTGGGATACTCATACTGGCGAATGGTTCTATTCTGGATGTAGAAGCCCGGAAACTTATAAAGCTTCTCCTGCAAAACGCCATACTCCTGCGCCGACAACTGGGTCATAAAGACCTGCGGCACATAGGAGGAATAGCCCGGATTCAATCGTCTATTCTTGATGTCGGCAATACGCTTCACAAACTGCTCATGCGTGATTCCTAAGATATGGCAGAAATCCAAGGTGTCGAACGGCTGCACCTCGCGCATCACCAGCATCACGTCGTAGGCCGGCTGGTTATACACCAACAGACGGCCCGTTCGGTCGTACATCATCCCTCGCGAGGGGTAGAGCGTTTTCTTCAGAAAGGCGTTGCTATCGGCCCACGCCTTATAGTCGTTCTCTACGACCTGCAAGAAAAACAGGCGGATGATGAAGATCGCCACCAACGCTATCACCGCGCCTCCCAACACATAGCGGCGCGACTCCAACTCAAACTTAGTCTTATTCTCCAATTTTCTGAATGTCTATCAAATTGAATGCCTCAACAGTACAGATCAAAAGCGTAGTCATAACCACACTTGAAAAAATACGCACGACCAGGAAAAGAGGGTCGAACAACGTCAACGATTCAATGAGAAACAGAGCGACATGATGCAACACGACAAACGTAAGCACATACTTAAAGAAGCCTCCATAGCCAAACACCCGGTAAGAGGGATAAATGCCCTCAGGCAAATCCTTGCCCATATACATCTGGATGAGCACCTCGCGGAAAAATCCCGCCAAGGTGCACGCAAAGGCATGCATACCGGGAGTGTTGCCGAAAATATCAATCAGCAATCCGGCGAAGAATGCCAGCAAAAGCTGCTCCTCACGCGACTCTCCTACAGGCAACTTGATGATCACATACAGATACAGGAAGGGAGTGGCCATGCGCAAGAAGTGGATGTTGTTCAAGAGCAAGACTTGAACCAACACAAAGATCACCATCAAGATCGCACTACGCAGTATATTGTTAATCATTCTTTCTTGCCTCTCGCTCTACGTCCAACTGCTCCTGTTGGAGGAAATTCTTAATAATCCGTACATGGTTCAACGCGTGGAAGTCGGCGGCCAAGCGCACTTGCAGCGCATAGAAGTTGTCGTCGTGCTGCTTCGCATACTCCTCAACGATGCCCACAATCAGCCCTGCCGGGAACACAGCGGAATAGCCGCTCGTAACAATCGTATCGCCTCGCTGAAACTCCACATGGCGTGGCAGCTCCTCCAGCGTAGCATATTGTGTATCTCTTCCATTCCAGCTCAACGAGCCGAAATAACTGCTTCCTAACACCTTACAGCTGAGCCTCATCTTCGGGTTCAGCAAAGGAATGATCACGGCGAAATGGTCGGAAACGGTGGAGACGATACCCACCACTCCACGCTCGGAGACCACGCCCATATCCGGCATGACGCCATCCAGCCGTCCTTTATCGATCGTGATGTAATTAGATAAATGCGAAACACTGTTGTTCACAACCTGAGCCACGACAAAGGAATAAGGAAACTCTGGCGTGATCGAGTCGGCGGCAAATCCCTTGAACAGCATCGTGTCGGCCATATACGCATCCAACCTGTCTTGCAAGTCGAGCATCTGCGCCTCCAGCTGTCCGTTTCGTTCGAGCAGTTCCTTGTTGATCTCTCGGAGATGCAGATACGAGGTCACCTCTCCCGATACAGAAGACACGCTACCCGCCACCACATTTGCGGAACTAAACAGCACATTGCGCTGATAAGCGTTATTCCGATAGATCAACGTCAATGAAACAGCCAATAGTGCCACAAACAGGAACCAATGACTTTTTCGAACCAGAAACTCAAGCAGTTTTCGCACCCAAACAACAGCAATTTTGAATTTTGAACGCTGAATTCCGGATGATTAGTCCATCCTAACACATCCAAAATTCCTCATTCAAAACTCATCTATTATATAATCGGCGGCCTACCCGCCCTCTTATCGTATTAAGAAATTGAACTTCTCAATATTCTTCAAGGCGATACCCGTGCCTTTCGCCACAGCATGAAGGGGATCCTCGGCGATGTGGAACTGAATGTTCATCTTGTCGCGCAAGCGCTTATCCAAGCCGCGCAACATCGCACCGCCACCAGCCAGATAGATACCGTTCTTCACGATGTCGGCATACAATTCAGGCGGGGTTTGCTCTAAGGCGCTCAAGATAGCCGCCTCGATCTTCGAGATCGACTTGTCTAAGCAATGCGCAATCTCCTGGTAGGAAACAGCCACCTCCATCGGCAACGCCGTCATCTGGTTCGGGCCATGCACGATGTAATCCTCGGGAGCCTCCTCCAAGACCGTCAGGGCAGAACCCACATTGATCTTGATACGCTCCGCCATACGCTCGCTCACCTTCACGTTGTGCTGGCGGCGCATATACTCAACGATGTCGGCCGTCAGGTCGTCGCCAGCCATACGGATCGACTTGTTGGAGACGATGCCGCCCAGCGAGATCACGGCGATCTCCGTCGTACCGCCACCTATATCCACGATCATGTTACCCTCTGGAGCCAACACGTCGATGCCTACGCCGATCGCTGCGGCCATCGGCTCAAACACCATATAAACATCTCTTCCGCCCGCATGCTCGGCAGAGTCGCGCACGGCACGAATCTCCACCTCGGTGCTACCCGAAGGAATGCCAATCACCATTCTCAACGAAGGCGCAAACCACCTACGCTTGCTGCTTGCCATCTTGATCAAGCCACGCATCATCTGCTCCGCCGCATAGAAGTCGGCGATCACGCCCTCTCGCAAGGGCCTGACCGTCCGGATATTCTTATGCGTCTTCTCATACATCTCGCGTGCGATCTTACCAACGGCCAATACCTTATCCGATCGTGCATCCAAAGCTACCACAGAGGGTTCGTCGACCACGATCTTATCGTTGCAGGTAATGATCGTGTTGGCCGTACCCAAATCCATGGCGATCTCTTGTGTAAAAGAAAACAATCCCATTCTTCGTCCTAACTTATATATATGTATAGTAACCTAAATAAATTAATGCTTGAAATGACGTACACCCGTCTTCACCATAGCCAAGTTATGCTGGTTGCAATACTCCACCGACAAGTCATCCTTGATAGAGCCGCCCGGCTGAATGACAGCCGTAATACCCGCCTTATCGGCGATCTCCACACAATCAGGGAAGGGGAAGAAGGCGTCAGAAGCCATCACCGCACCATTTAGGTCGAAGCCGAAACTCTTCGCCTTCTCGATGGCCTGCTTCAACGAGTCTACACGCGAGGTCTGACCTACTCCGCTTGCGCAAAGCTGCTTGTTCTTAGCCAACGTGATCGCATTGCTCTTGCTGTGCTTAACAATCTTGTTGGCAAACAGCATATCCTCCACCTCAGTAGCGGTCGGACGCTTCTCCGACATCTGCTCCAAGTCGGCCTCGGTTTGGATGCTCAAGTCTCTCTCCTGCACCAAAACGCCATTCAGCAGCGAGCGATATTGCGTCGTGCTGCTCTTACCCGCCTTGCGGACCAAGATGATGCGGTTCTTCTTCTGCTTCAACACTTCTAACGCCTCAGGCTCGTAAGCCGGAGCGATAATCACCTCGAAGAAGATCTTGTTGATCTCCTCGGCAGCCTCCTTCGTGATGGCGGTGTTCGTCACCAAGATACCACCGAAAGCGGAAACCGGGTCGCCCGCCAAGGCGTCCTTCCAAGCCTCCAGCACGTTACCGCGCGAAGCGATGCCGCAAGCGTTGTTGTGCTTCAAGATGGCGAAAGTCAACTCGTCGAACTCGTCGATCAGATTCACTGCCGCATCCACGTCCAACAGGTTGTTGTAGGAAATCTCCTTACCATGCACCTGCTCGAACATCTCGTTGAATTTGCCATAGAACTTAGCCGCCTGGTGAGGGTTCTCGCCATAACGCAAGTGCATCGGGCAATCCACCGTAGCACGGAAATGCGAGCCCTGACGGTCGTCGAAATAGTTAAAGATCGCGCTGTCATAGCCCGAAGAAACAGCGAAAGCCTCCTTGGCGAACCACTTGCGCTCCTCCAAGGTCGTCTCAGCGCCCTTCTCTTGCAGCAGATGCAACAAAGGCTGATACTGCGCCTTCGAAGCCACGATCACTACATCCTTGAAATTCTTCGCTGCCGCACGGATCAGCGAAATACCACCTATATCGATCTTCTCAATAATTGCCTGCTCTTCTGCGCCAGAAGCAACGGTCTCCTCAAACGGATAAAGATCAACAATCACCAAGTCGATCTCCGGAATCTCATATTGCGCCAATTGCTGCTGGTCGGTCTCATTGTCGCGACGAGCCAAGATACCCCCAAACACCTTCGGGTGAAGCGTCTTCACACGACCACCCAAGATGGAAGGATAAGAGGTCAAATCCTCAACCGCATCGCATGGCAAGCCTAACGACTCGATAAAAGATTGAGTACCACCTGTCGACACGAAGCTAACCCCTTCGCTATGCAGTTTTTTTAAGATCTCATCCAGCCCGTCTTTGTGGAACACAGAGACCAAGGCTCTTTTCATACGTTTCGTTGCTACCATTTCTTCTATCTGATTTTTATGTTTTAAAGCACAAAAGTAGTATTTATTTCGCAATCCATAATGATATTTCCGAAAAACATGTTATAAGTGCACTTTTTCGTCTATATTATCCCTATATTTACGCCCTCAAAAAAAGAAAACAGCGACGAAAATGATAGAAAATACAAGAATCGGGGTTATCGGCTTGGGCTATGTGGGCCTCCCCTTAGCCTGCCTGTTTGCTCGTTTGTACAAAGTGAAGGGCTTCGACTGCAACGAGCAGAAAGTAAAGAGACTGCTAACTGCCAAAGACGACACCTGCGAGGTGGACGACAACACGCTCAAAACGCTACTCAGCAGCGGCATGCATCTGACGGCTAAGGCCGAAGACTTGCAGGATTGCAATGTCTATATCGTCTGTGTCCCCACCCCCGTGGATGCCGACAACAACCCCGATCTCACCCCGCTTATAGAGGCGAGTAAAACCGTGGGCAGCCTGCTGAAGAAGGGCGACATCGTCATCTACGAATCGTCGGTCTATCCCGGCTGCACTGAAAACGACTGCATACCGGTGCTTGCCACCGAGTCAAAACTGGAATACAACAAAGATTTCTTCGCAGGCTATTCGCCCGAACGCATCAACCCCGGAGACAAGCAGCACACCGTCGAGAACATCACGAAGATCGTTTCGGGCTCTACGCCCCAAACGGCCGACTTCGTAGAAAAGCTCTATGGCTCCGTGCTGAAACGCGGCACCTGCAAGGCCTCCTCCATCAAGGTGGCGGAGGCTGCCAAGGTGGTGGAGAACACACAGCGCGATGTCAACATCGCCTTGATGAACGAGCTGTGTACGATCTTCCGCGCCATGGGCATCAGCACGACCGAAGTGCTGAGATGCGCCGCCACGAAGTGGAACTTCGTCAACGTACGCCCCGGCCTCGTAGGAGGCCATTGCATCGGAGTGGACCCCTATTACCTGATTCATGGCGCATGGGCTCACAAGGTCTATCCCCGCCTGATCATGGAGTCGAGAACCATCAACGAGAATATGGGGCGGTTCATCGCCGAGGCACTCGTGAAATACATGATCCTGCGGCGCATCTATGTGGCAGATTCGAACATACTCATCTTAGGCATGGCGTTCAAGGCCAACTGTCCCGACACCCGCAACACCAAAGTGAAAGACATCTACGAATTCCTGACGGCACTAACCGACCATGTCTCGATCTACGACCCGCTGGTGAATCGCAGCGACGTTGAGCGTCACTACGGCATAAGCCTGCTCGAAAAGCAAGAGCTGCGCCACGAATCGTTCGATGCCATCATCCTTTGCGTAGCGCACAAGGAATTCATGGACATGGATTTGAGGGCATTGCTAAAACCCAACGGCCTTATTTTCGATGCGATGAACGTGCTGCCCGACGCAGATTACTACCTGTAGCCGCATCCCCGCGAAACAGCTGTTTTCAAGCAGACATGCGCCCTTGCTGCTCCGAGGCTGCACCAAGAACCAAGTATCAGGCTGGAGGGGCGCTGCTCTAAGGCTGCTCCGAGGTTGCTCCGAGGTTGCTCTAATGTTTCTCTAATCTAGGGTTAGAGAAACGTTAGAGAAAGATTAGAGAAACGATAGAGCTCGATTAGAGCTACAGCGCAGCAGTTTCAGTGCTGGTATCAAGTTCTAATATAGATAATAGTATAGAATAATTAACAATCAATAATAAAACCTACGACTATGAAAAAGTCTATTATGCTAATTGCGGCGATGTGTATGACATCTGTTATGACATTCGCTCAAGACATCATCCGTGTGTCGACCGACAAAACCGACCTTGTGATGAAAGTATCGCCTAAGGGCCGTCTTTATCAAGTTTATCTTGGCGACAAATTATTAAATCCTGCCGATTACAACAATCTTAAGTGGGATGTTTATGCTGCATCTGATGGAGCAGTTTGCCAGCGTGGACATGAAGTGTATGCCACATCTGGAGCCGAGGATTTCTTTGAGCCTGCTGTGGCAGTAACTCATGCCGACGGCAATATGACTACCTATTTATACTATAAGTCGTCTGAGCAGAAGGCTGTGAAAGGCGGTACAGAGACAGTCATAACTCTTCAGGACAAGGTTTATCCATTCTCCGTGAAGCTACATTATGTGGCTTACGCTAAGGAGAACGTCATCAAGGCTTGGAGCGAGATATCGCACAACGAGAAGTCACCTATCACTCTTTGGCGATATAGCTCTACAATGCTCTACTTCAAGGCCAATAAGTATTTCCTCACCAACTATCACAGCGACTGGGCTAAGGAAGGACAGCCTGAGACAACACAGCTGAGCACAGGCAAGAAGATTATTGACACAAAGCTCGGAACACGTGCAGCAATGCATGCTGAGCCTTTCTTCGAGCTTGGCTTTGACGAGACTGCCAAGGAGAGCGAGGGCAAGGTGATGCTCGGTACAATAGGATGGCCTGGCAACTTCCGCTTTACTTTCGAGGTAGATAACGTTGGCGCTCTGCGTGTTATTCCTGCCATCAATCCTTATGCTTCCGACTATAAGCTGAAGGCTGGCGAGGTGTTCACTACTCCTGAGTTTATCTTTGCCATGAGCGATAATGGTATGGGTGAGGCTTCGCGCAACTTGCACAATTGGGCTCGACAGTATCAGGTGAACATGGGTATGGACGATCGCCTTACTCTTCTTAACAACTGGGAGAACACAGGCTTCGACTTCGACCAGAAGAGTCTTGCCGAGTTGATGAAGGATGCAAAGGATCTTGGTGTGGATATGTTCTTGCTCGACGACGGATGGTTTGCCAACAAGTATCCTCGTAAGGACGACCATGCTGGTCTTGGCGATTGGGATGCTACAAAAAGTAAGTTGCCTGAGGGTATACCAGGATTGGTAAGAGATGCTAAGAAGGCTGGAGTGAAGTTTGGTATATGGATTGAGCCGGAGATGGTTAATCCAAAGAGCGAACTCTTCGAGAAGCATCCTGATTGGGTGATTATGCAGCCACAACGCGATACATATTACTATCGCAACCAGTTGGTGCTCGACATCTCTAACCCTAAGGTTCAGGATTATGTGTTTGGCATTGTCGACCGCATCATGACCGAAAATCCTGATGTGGCTTACTTTAAGTGGGACTGCAATAGCGTCATTACCAATATCTACTCGCCCTATCACAAGCAGAACCAGGGCAACTTCTACATCGACCATGTGCGTGGCTTGTATAATGTGCTCACACGCATCCACAACAAGTATCCTAAGCTTCCGATGATGCTCTGCTCTGGTGGTGGTGGCAGAATGGACTACGAGATGCTGAAGTACTTCACCGAGTTCTGGTGCTCTGACGATACCGATCCATATGAGCGCATCTACATACAGTGGAGCCTCTCTAAATTCTTCCCGGCTAAGACCATGGGTTCGCATGTTACCAACTGGAATAAGAACACTTCCGTGAAGTTCCGTACTGACGTTTGCAGCTCATGCAAGCTTGGATTCGACATCGACCTCAAGTCGCTCTCGGCTGACGACTACAAGTTTGTGCAGCAGGCAGTAAAGAACTACAACGACATGAAGCCGATGATTCTTGAGGGCGACCAGTATCGTTTGGTTTCTCCATACGAGGGTAGTCATTGTGCCATCAACTATGTAAGCAAGGACAAGCAGCGTGCCGTACTCTTTGCCTACGACCTGCACCCACGCTACAAGGAACCGCAGATGAACGTGAAGCTGCAAGGTCTGGATGCCAATAAGATGTATACCGTAAAGGAGACCAATCTTATGCCAGGCAAGACTTCGGAGCTTGAGTGCGACGGCAAGCAGTATAGTGGCGATTATCTGATGAAGGTTGGATTGAACGTATTTACAGCACAGGATGGCACAAGCCACGTGCTGACGCTCGAGTAAATGATATTTGTAAAGTAGTTGGGTAATATAGGTTTAAGTAGTTTTTGAGTAGTAAAGAGCGAGGTCGAATGTTATTAATTAGCAACGACTTCGCTCTTTTTCTTTGTTTGTTTGATAATGATAGTGTTCTCTTAAGTACATGACAAAAATTCGAATACATCGAATTTGGGTGTGTATGTCGGTCGAAAAAGCACGTTTGAGATTTCCTCAAGACCCTACTTGACCAATGACTTAGCCCTTCGCCCATGCTTCAGGATTTTTATCGGTTTAACGTGTATATCTTTATGTTCACCAACGAGATACACCCATACAAGAGCCATGCAGACCATCGCAAACAGACGTGCGATACGCTCTCTGTCTCGCAGGTGGGTGTCCTCGATGTTGAAGCCCGAAGATTTCATGGCACGGAATGCCGTTTCAATCTCCCAGCGTTTTTGTAGGTCGCTACTCCATCTTCAGGTCGGTTGAAACAGATCAGAATCTGAAGTTCGGGTATCGTAGGCATTGCCGAAGCCAGTTTGTGAAGGCTCACAGTCTGCACCACACAAAGTGCATGGAGCATATAAGCCATAAGCTTAATGCGAGCCAGATTCATCGATTTTCCAAAATACTCTTGCATAATCGGGAGGATTTGGTCAACTTTGACCAAGTCCTTGGAGCCAGTAGTCTTCGTAGAAAAATCGGCTAACTTTTCTTTAAGGTTACTGTTTTTTTTAAGGACTTTTGCAAATATAATCTATTAATAATTAGATGTTTAACAATAAAATTTTAATTTTTGTCATCTACTAAACGTCAAAATAACGAACCGTTTTACGTTCTTTTTTCATTGTTACGCTCATTTTTAATTGTTAAAACGGTGTAAAGTAAATCTGTATTAAGTCATTTCTCAACTGAGTCAAATAATCTTGCCTTACGTCATCTTCTGCTCCAAAGAACATTTGTCCTTTGCTGTTGGCATTAGCAATATATTTGTCCACATCAATACCAATAAGGATGCGCACCTTATTGATACTGTTTAGGAATGGGCGCAAAGTGAAGTAACCTGAAGCACGAAGAAATCCGACAACAGAGTCAAGACACTTAATGCTTTGGTTGTGTTCAAGCAAACCCTCAAACTCCTTTATCAGAGTGTTGCCATCTTTATTCGTAAAAAATTGTTTTGCCATTATTCACTTAATTATGCCTTATTGCTGCCTGCCCTTTTTCACCCAAACCTTGTGGCTTCCACTTCCCCTGTAATCGAATGGGGCTTCTTCGCCTTGCGTCAGCTTCTTCAGTTCCACCGAGGCTGCGGTACGGCTCAGATTGTTCAGATTGGCATATTCTTGCAGGGTGATGAATCCGTGCTTGTCCATCCATTCCGCTGTTCGCCCAATGCGCTCTTCAAGCGTGTATTTGTTCTTACGCAAACGGCTCACTCCACCCATGTCGCGCTCCAGAACAGTTTTGCGTTTCAGAAGCTTTATAAGTTCGGGCGACGACTTGTAGTTGACATCCTTCACCGTAACTTTGCGATAAAGCATTTTGTCGTCGTCGCTGCTCATCTCCACAGGCTTGTTGTCGTCGAACTCGAGCGAGAGCGAGAAGGTGCCTATGTCGTCAAGCTTTACGGTGTAGCCCATGGCGAGCATCTCTCCGAGACAAGTCCCTATGTCGGTTATCACGGCTGACACAATGCTTTTAGGAACAGCACGGTTATAGGAATGCAGTTTCTCGACAAACTCCTTGGTCTCCAACTGGCTGTTGGTCACCAACTTCGGGAACACTCGCTTCTCGCCTACACCATTGAGGTTCGACATTTCTTGTAGTTTGTACTTTGCCATTCGTTTGTCTTTTTATTAAGTTAATTGTTTCCTTAATACGTATTAAGTTTCCGTTCTGCGTCACGGAATGTACATTCAGAGTTACTAAATTCCCGTTCAGTGACACAGAACGCACGTTCAGTGACACAGAACGGAAATTCCAATAGGCAAAGATACACAATGTTTATTAGATATAGTCCAAACTTTTAAGAATAAAATCCATATTCATAAAGTTTAACGTTAAACAAGTTGTCAATCTGTTATAAAATATGTATTTTAGCACAAAAGATATTTGTTTCGGTAAAATTCCGAACGCATCCCGAGCACTTCTCGATAGGTCTTCGATAGCTTCTCGATAGGTTCTCGATCGAAGACCTATCAAAGATTGAACGAAGAGCTATCGAAGGCCGACTGAAATTTGACAGACACGTATGACAGATTTGTCACCCTTAACAATCATATACCAAGCAAAACCTCGCTTCTTTAAGTTTTTGGCACGCTTTTAGCTATAACGTTTGTGAGCGGTTTAAAAAACAACACCTTGGTTGACTACACCAGAGGCAACAAAGCTTTTCCTTCGTATGCCGATGTGCGCAACCACAAAATGCACCATGTAGAGGCTATGATTACATTGTTTATCAACATGTTATAAAAAGCACATGCTTTTTGAGTGACGCAGTCAGGACCTCCTCGGGGAAAAGAATTGCCGAATTGACACCCTCGTTTCGCGATTTTAACGCCTTGCAGATCCTCTTGTTGTATACTTTTACGCCAGATTAAACAAAACTGATGTAATATGATTATGCAAACGAAGTATCTGAAAAACGCAATGGCATTCCTGCTGCTATTAAGCGGGCTGGTCGGCATGACTGGATGCCAAGAGAACACGAAGGCTAAGGAAGAGGCGCAGTACAGCGTCACCACGCAGAAGCTGGTCGATTTGGTGGAGAGCGACAGCCGCATCAAGATGCTCCTGACAGAAGCCATCGAGAAAGGAAAGGAAATCAATCCAGACAAGGCCACCAACCCCGCCCAGTCGCTGGAAGCCTATTATGACTTTATCGACCGTTCGCAGACGGCCATGCCGTGGGATGTCATCTTCTGTCCCGGTCAGCCCAGCCTATTCGGGCGGATGTATCAAGCGCTATGCTATTGCTATTTCATCAACTGTATGCCGCTGGAATCGTTGGAAAACGAAACGCTTTTCACGAATTCAGTGCAATATGTGGAGCCCTACCGCAGCTGGCTGATAGACTACTGCAAGTCGTGGGGAAGCTTCCTCTCGTCGGCCGAATCGTGGAACAAGGAATATGAGGAGCTGATGATGCAACAAGAAGAGCTGGGCATGACCAAGGGATGGTATGAAGACCCGTCGAACTGGCATTCGTTCAACGACTTCTTCAGCCGCCGCCTGGCATCTCCCGACCAACGGCCTATCGCCTCGCCCAACGACGAGGCAATCGTAGCCTCCCCTGCCGACTGCATCCCGCAAGGCGCTTGGCAGATCGACAACGAGTCGTACATCATCACAGACGAGAAAATCGCAGTGAAATCGCGTGTGTTCAACTCGGTGCGCAACTTGATCGGCCCGGATAGCCCTTACCGAGATGCCTTTGCGGGAGGCACATTCTTTCATGCCTTCCTCAACGCCAACGACTACCACCGCTATCATTTCCCATTGGCTGGCGTTATCCGCGAGCTGCGCGTCATTCCGGGCGATGATGCCCTGGGAGGTGCGATCACTTGGGAACCCGACTTGAAGCAATACGTGGTGGATTGTTCCGTTCCAGGCTGGCAAAGCATCGAAACCCGCGGACTGGCTATTATCGAGACCGACACGCATGGATTGGTGGCAGTGATGCCGATCGGCATGTCGCAGGTAGCCTCCGTCAATATCACGGAGGGATTGCAAGTTGGTCAGCGGATAGAGAAAGGAGATGAATTGGGCTACTTCTTGTTTGGCGGTTCAGACTTCGTGTTGGTCTTCCAAAAAGAGGCGGGCTTCCGCCTGACCTCGCCGAAGGATGAAGACGGCGCATGGCAACACCTCTTGATGGGCGAAAAGCTGGGCGAACTGAAGTAGGCAAAAAAACAACAAGTAGCGATACGAGCCTTCTCGAATTATATGCTTATCTTTGCATCAAAATGGTAAAGGATATGCGGATGGATTCAAGACAGGCGGCTTCGCTACGGGCGGCAGGAGGAGCCAACCAATGGCTCTGATGCAATTCGTGTTGGGTTGCGCTTCATGCGCTTTTACCCTATGCGCTTTTATTCTATGGATGCGCCGAGGCGATGGCGACCGCTCGCGGCGCACCCTCAGTGTCGTGTGTCTGCTCGTGGGATTGCTGTTTACCAGCCGTGCCTTGGTGGATGGGCACTCGGTGCCTTCGGGTGTGCTTCCGCCAGCGAACCTGGTGGGCGGCCTGCTCATGGTGACACTGCTTTTCTTCTACCCCATCGAGGTGATTCGTCCGGGATGGCTCAACGCCAAGCGGTCGTTCGGCCTGTTGCTGCCCACCCTCCTCATCGGCATGACGTGCCATTTGCTGGAGGTGAAGTTCCGCCACCTGCAGTCGTTCGACGATATGCTCGCCCACATCGGAGAGCCGGATGTCTACGGGCGCCTTTTACTTCTCTTCGGAGTCATCCTTCCCTCCGCCCTGCTCCTGCACGTCGTCCCCTACAACTGGATGAAGAGTCGCGTCCGCCTAAGCTGGATCAGACATTACACATACACCATCCTGCTTATCTCCGCGCTCTACACCGTGTTTATGCTCACCCGCAACACGTTGGTCAGCATGACACATCTGATGGTGTGCCTCTCCTCGGCCCTGATCGTGACCTACGAGGAGCTGTTCACTCGCATCAGCCTCCCCAAGGAGTGCCACGCCGAACCAGCCGTTGAGCCGGTTGCGCTCGTCTCGCCGCTAATAGAGGCCGACAGCCCGCTTGCCCTTCGGTTGAGCCGTCTGCTTAAAGAGGAAAAGGTATGGCAAAACCCCAATCTCACCGTTGCCGCTTTGGCCCAGATGCTGGGCACTAACCGCAGCTACCTGGCCCACGCCATACAGGAGGCAGGCTACACCAACTTTGCCGACTTAATAAACCGCCATCGTGTGCAAGCCTTCTGCCGCTTGGCAGAAGAGGGCAAGGTAGACAGCGTGCAGGATGCCTTCTTCCACGTGGGCTTCCGCTCGAAAGAGACCGCTTTGAGAAGCTTCAAGAAATACACAGGCTTTTTGCCCAGCGAATACCTGATGACGGTGGCTGCAAAACAACCTAAAACGCCAGAATTGCCGAATTAACACCCCTTTTTGCGGTTTTAACACCCTGCCAACCCCTCTTCTACCTACTTTTACGTCAGTATTTATTTAACAAAATGGATGTAAACAAAGTATGCGTAAGAAGTATCTAAAAGGTTCGATGGCATTGCTGTTATTGGCAAGCGGACTGACTGGCTTGACCAGTTGCCAAGACGACGAAATACCGGGTGGAGAAACCGGGATTGAAGAATATGTGCCGCAAGGCGCAAACGACGTGGCAGGCGGTGCGCTGCTGCATATTATTGACGAGGGAGACGAGAACAGCTTCGCACTGCCATTGAGCGTTCTGCGCATGGTGGATATCGAAACGACACCAAACGACTACGTGAGGTTCGAGTGCGAACAGCGCAACGACGGCAAATGGTATGCCGTTGCCCAGATCCAGAAAGCACTCGACAAACCGTATGAGGTCATCCCGGTAAAGATCACACCCCATGAGTATCCCGAGAAGGCGCGCACCGTGCTGGTGGTGCTTCGACAGGGCAGCGCAGCGACCAAAGCAGGCGATGCCATCACCTCCGTCTATAGCGAAGTGTTGGGCAAGGGCACCCGCTGCTACGGTCCGGTAGGCAACACGCTGGGCAGCGTGCTGCTTTACGACCAAATCAGCAAGCTGGGCGAAGAGTATCTGACGGCCAACACCACGCAGAAACAGTTCTCGATGCTTGAATTCTCGGGCGACAGCTATGAGAAGACGATGGAGAACTGGTCGGTCAACGTGGGAGCATCGTTTCAAAAGACACGTAAGAAAGGATTGAACCCTTCTGAGAAAAGCTCATTGAAGGACATTAAGGCTAATCAAGGGGAAGCAGCGTATAAAAAAGAACTCGCCTCGATACTGAATATTAAGCCCACCTATGTATGGAGTGGCTCGTTCGACCTTGGCGTGAGCGGAAGCCTCTCCACAAGCGAATCTTACGAATACTATCTGAATCTGTATCGCGTGAAGATGTCGGAGGTACGCATGAACATGACGGCCTTTGAGCAGGAGAAGAAAGACCCCACCCTGCTGGCACTGCTTTCGCCCACCTTCGCCAAGGCATTGAATGTGGACAACATCAATACGACCGCATTCTTCGACAACTGGGGCACAGATGTCATCACGCAAGGTTCGTTCGGTGGCTACAACATCTACATTTACGGCCGCCAGGAGAACGTCTATGAATACAGTGTGGGCTTCGACGCGCAAGGAAAACTGAGACGCGGCAAGCCTTCCAGCTCCGGCAAAACATGGCAGGACATTTACATTAATGCCCATAGCGACTATGCGGAGAAGCACTTCGACGTGGCCTACCAGAACGAGAACTACGAGAAAGCCAGCAAGGCCGTATCCCTGCAAACCTCGACTGGTGGCGACCTTGCCATCGACGACCCGCAGAAGTGGCTCGACGGCTTCAACACCGATGGTTCTGACAGTAAGTGGGCTCTCATCGGCTACAACGTGAGCAGCGATGAGAAAAACGACACCCTTTGCCGTCTCTACCCCATCGAAGAACTGGTTGGCCAGATTGCGTTTACCTACGACCAAGTGGTGACAGATAAAACTGAAGCCGACATGGAGGCCGTTAGCCGCCTGCTGAACAACTACAGCGAGTTGCTCAACGCCAAAGACGACTATCTGGATTCTAGACAAGTGATACAGCAGGCCAAATCGAGACTGGTGTTGGCGGACATCCTGATCAAGAGCGGCACGAACGGACATAAGAAGGGCGAACCCGTCCCCTTTGTGGCCCAAGACCCGAACGATCAGGACAATTACCTGACTTACTATCCCATCATGGCGAACCCCAACGCTCCGTGCGAAAACGGATATGCGTTTGAGGTGACCTGCCATCATTATATTGATGCCGACGACTATGACGACAAATACATCTACTACGCACTGGCACCGATCGACAACTGCTTAGGCATCGTGGATGCCGTGTTCTGCCAAGAGGGAACAGCCAAGGGCTTCAACGGCGGAAAGTACTACATCCCCCGAGGCGTGCATGCAAACAAGAATGTGTCAGGAGCGCTCGACAACAACTACCTTTTTGTGAAGTACTACGACGAGGGCGTAGACCACGACCCGTCGAAGAAGATTACCGCCATTGGTTTTGCCAATATCGACAACAAAAATGCGATTATCTCATCGACTGGCGGAAGCGAACTGCGCACGAACGCCACACAGACGGAAGAGAGCAGTTTCAATCAGTTCTGGGATAAGAAAAACTGGAACTGGTATGCCGGCGATCGCTCAGGCAAGAGCTGGGTCTTCTACGAGGGCGGATTGGTAAGGCACAATCGGTTCTACGTGGTTTACACCACCCAAGAGCTCCCCATCAAGCATTTCCGCGATGGCTCCGTATGGCAACCGAAGCGTTGGGGCGAGTAACACGCACGCAGCACAGCGCCAAAGGTTGTAGGGTTGGCCGATAGACACCCCGCGGTTTAGGTTCCCGCCCTCCCAGGGTTGGAGGGCGGGAACAATGGGGTCTGCGAGAAAGTCGCATGGCCCCTCTATTCTGTCACTTCAAACGTATATGTTCCGGCCATCAACTCCAGCTCCACCTCTCCATTAGCCAACTTTGCCGACTTAGGGAGCCGCTTGCCATCCATCCGAACGGCCTTCAAGCTCTTGGCAGGCAGATGAAGTGTGGCGGAGGTGTTGGCAGGCACCACAAACCGATAGCGGAAGCCTCTCTCCTGGCGCTCCCAACCGCTCTCAATCCGGCCATAGAGGGAGTCGTAGTGTCCCTTGGCATAGCGCAGCGATCCTGTTGGGTCAACCAGCGGAGTAAGCAGAAAATGCTGGAAGCCGGGGTGCGCCTCGTCGCGGGCAATGCCCAGCGAACGTTGCATAAGCCAGTTGGTGACCGATCCAAAGGCGTAATGGTTGAAAGAGTTCATCGAGTTGTTACCGCCAAAACCCTCCTCCAAAGTCATGGAGTTGAGACGTTCCCAAATGGAGGTGGCACCTTGCGTCACGGGATAGAGCCAAGAGGGATAGCCCGTGTGGGTCAGGAGGCGATAAGCCTCATCCGCACGGCCATTCTCAGAGAGGGCCCACGTGATCCATGGCGTTCCCACAAAGCCCGTCATCAGCGAGTAGGCCGGATAGCGTTTGCCATCGTCGCCTATGCTCTCGCGAGTGACGGTGTTGACCAGCCGCTCGACGAAGTGGGACTTGGCCTCCTCCTTCACGAGGTCCAAGGCCAGCGGTAAGGCATAGGAGGTCTGTGTGTCGATTTTTACGCCCTTGCGCTTCGGGCCATACGGACCCATAAAAGATTCGTGCTCCTCGCCGAATCCCGTGCCGACAGTTTCGCCCGTAGAGTGATCTATATAATAAGTATTGATAAAGTCGATGCGCTTCGCTCGCTGCTGGGCGTAGAAGGTCGCATCCGCCTCGTGTCCCAAGGCCTTCGCCATACGCTCCATCAGTTCCAGCTCATAAGCCAAGTAAGCGTCGAAAATGAGGGAATTGTCGTTTTTGCGCACCTCGAAGCCCAACCAGTCGCCCAGATCGCCGGGACTGTTGTTGCCCCGATAATAACCCTGAACGGGATCGATATACTTTCGAAGCACCATCTCCATATATTGCTTCATGGCGGGATAATGCTCGCGGATTGACTCCAGATCGTTGTATTGCACGTAGTTCTGATAGGGGGCCACGATGCCAACGCTCTGCCACATCGGTCCGCCAAAGCCACCGCCCACCGGGGCAATCGCTGCGAAAGCCGAGTCGGGCTGCTGCGTGTCGCGCAAAGCCTTGAAGTGGCGACGCATAAACTGGGCACTGTTGCAAATATAAGCGATAGTGGGCGAGAATACCGACAGGTCGCCACTCCAGCCCATGCGCTCGTTGCGCTGCGGGCAGTCGGTCGGGATGGAGAAGAGGTTAGCCATCGACGACCATTTCACGTTCTCGAAGAAACGGTTCAAGAGCGGGTTGGAGCTCTCGTAGTGGGCGGTGATCTGCTCTACGGAACTGAGCACCACACCCTGCACATCGGCTGTGGGCAACGGCTCGGGAATGCCCGTGATCTCGATATACTGATAGCCGTGGTAGGTAGATCGAGGTTGATAAGTCTCCACACCACCCTTGGCGATATAGATGTCTTGCGCCATGGCGGAGCGGATGTTCTCCAGCATGATCATCTCCTCATTGCCTGCGTAGGCGGGCAGCTTAGGGTATTTCACTTCGGCGAAGCGCATCACCACCTTCGTGCCCGGCTGCAGCCCGCGGAAGGTGACGCGAGGCACACCCGGCATGTTCTGCCCCATATCGTACACATAGACGCCCTTACGAGGTTGCTCCAAGCGTTGTGCCGTGATGACCCGATTCACGCGGACGGGGTTGCCAATCTGGCCTATCAGTTGGAAGTCGGCGTAATTGTCGGTGGCGGGCCACATGCCATTCGCTCCATGGGGAATGATGTCGGCCAAGGCGACCTCTTCGGCCTGACGCCACTGGGCAGGCTCACTGATGCGTGCGTCGTACACCTCGCCTTGGAAAAGGCTGCCGTAGCGCATCGGTCCCTCGGTGGAGAACTCCCAACCCTTAGGCTCGGTGACAAGGGTCTCGGTTGTGCCGTCGGGATAGGTCAACACCAGTTTTGCCAAGAGCGCCTGTCGATCGCCAAAGTAATTCCAATTAGAGGGTTCGAAAGTGGCGTTACCGCTCCACCAGCCCTCATTGAGTTGCGTCGTCCAGCTGTTGCTGCCGGCCCGCAATAGCGGCGTAACGTCGTAGGTCTGATAGAGCAGCGTCTTGTTGTATTGCGTCATGCCGGGATTGAGGTAATCCTCCGTCAGCCGCTCTCCGTTGAAGTGGATGTCGTAGATGCCTCGGGCCGTCACGTAGAGGCGAGCCTTCGCTGGCTTCCCTTTGGTTTGGAAAGGTTTGCGCAGGAGCACTGTGCCCGTCTCAGGCAGGGCAACAAACGTGCGTTCGCCACCGACCTCCGCATCAGGCAACGTTGCCAAGATGTGGTGTGGAGAGCGATAGTTCTCAACGTGTACATTCGTGAAGCGAGCCGTCTCGCCCTGTGGCACCTCGTAGCCCAGGTCGCCTACGACGGGGAAGGCAATGTAGTCGCCACTGTTGCCCATCGGGTTGAGCAGCACATCGCCCACGTTCATGCCATCTACGGCAAAGGCCGTCTTACCCGAGTTGGCGGCAATCTCGATGGCATGTGGCAGCCTTTGGTTATCCTTATTGATCAACGAGCGAGGCACACCCAGGCTCTTCAGCGGCTGGTCGGCCCGGTCTTGCAGTGTGTAGCCCACTCTGTAGATATGCAGCGTAGCACTGTCGCCATAGGCCAACTCCACCTTGATATAAGACTGATCCTTGGCGTTATGCTGTCCAAGGATGTTCTTGTTCGCATCCATCAAGCGAGGGTCGTTGGCCCCGAAAAGCAGCGAGGCTTTGCGGTCCATCTGCACGTTGTAGCCAATGCGAAACACATTCAGGTAAGCACTATAGAAGGGCATGGCCGAGGCATCGCCTCCGATCCAGCGTGCGCCAGCCCAAGCCGAGGCCTTGTCGGAGGTGGCCATCAAGCCCGTCTCAAACCAAGAGGAGGCGGTTTGGCGCTCCCCTTTCCGGTTCCATACCTCCACCTCCCAATGGTAGTGTGTCTCGGGGCAAAGCGCCTCGCCCGCATAGGGGATGGCCAACGAGGCCGATTGCTCCACCCGGCCCGTGTCCCAAACACGTCGGCCCTGCTCATCCGAGAGCGTCAGGCGATAGGCGGCTTGCGCCTCTCCTCGCTCATCGGAGCGCATTTGCCAGCTGAAACGAGGGTGAGCCTCGTCCAGTCCCATCGGGCAAACGGTGTATTCCGTCGTTAGATGTTCCACCTTGAAGTCGGCGTAAGCACTGAGGCTGGTGGCTAAACCTAAGCAGGCCATACCGATTTTTTGAAGCGTAGTGTGATTCTTACTCATGGTAGTTGATGTATTTAATTTGTTTTTCGTTTATACCAACCGCAAAAATAAGCAAAACAGACGGAAAACGCAGAAGATACTTTATCGTACTAACATTTTCATAAGAAAAATAGGCTATTGTTAAGAAATATTGTTTTACTTTGCAGCGAAAAATCATTTGAAGTGATTTCAAACGGTTTATCACTAAACGTAAAACTAAGCGCTATGTGCGCTATTATTTCGAGTAATAATATATAGATCTTAAGCATTCATTAATCGGTTAAGAGCATGAGAAATGTAATGAAATCGGGAGGGATGAAACTGGCGTTGCCCATATCCCTGCCTCTTTTGTGCCTCTGTTTGGCAGCGAACGACGCAATGGCCGCCGCTCCTTCAGCACGAGGTGAGAATCTTAGATTAGAACAACAACAAAGCAAAACAATCAAAGGAGTTGTTGTTGACCAGTCAGGTCTTCCTGTCATTGGTGCAAACGTTATCGAGAAAGGTACGACGAATGGTATCATTACCGATCTCGATGGTAATTTCCAGTTGAGCGTATCAACGGGAGCCGTGTTGCAGATTTCCTATATTGGCTATCAGACCAAGGAGATCACTGTCGGTTCACAAACTATGATCCATGTCACTTTGGAGGACGACTCTCAGGCACTGGACGAGGTCGTAGTCGTAGGTTATGGTTCTTTGGACAAGAAGCAGGTGACCAGTGCGATTACCTCTATCAAGGCCGACGACATGATGGTCGGCGTAAGTGGTTCGGATGTCACGACGGCATTGCAAGGTAAGATTGGCGGCTTGGTGATGAACAACTTAGGAGGTGCCAACTCTTCAACCACGATCCAGTTGCGCGGTATGACCTCTATCAACTCAGGCCGTTCACCGCTAATCGTTATCGATGGTTTCCCCGGTGGCGATATTCGTTCATTGACGCAGGAAGACATCAAATCTATCGACGTGCTGAAAGATGGTTCAGCCGGTGCGATCTATGGTACTCGTGCGGCTTCGGGTGTGATCTTGATTACGACAAAGAGCGGTTCGAACACCGATGGCAAAGTTAAACTGACCTATAGCAATGAGTTGACCAAGAAGCAGAACTACAATGCGCCCGAGATGTTGAGCGCAAAAGAGTTTGTTGCCCACGGCATCAGCAAGGACTACGGTTCAGACGTGAATTGGTGGGACGAGTTGATCAACAACAAGAACTTCTCTCAGAAACATCACATTGCTTTGGAGCTGGGCACTGAAAAGGCGCAATTGTATACCTCTTTCTTCTATGAGAAAAACGAGGGTATCGCCGTGAACGACTCACGCCAGGACTACGGAGGCCGCATCAATGCTAACTTTAAGCTGTTCGACGATTGGTTTGAGGTTCGCCCCTCGGTAGATTACCGTCAGGCTGCCCGCAACAACAACTTCCCCGATTTCCAGCAGGCATTGCGCAACAACCCCACACGCTCACCGTATGATCCCAATAGCGAGACGGGCTATAACGTGTGGACTAACGAGTCGTTGGACTACAACGTAGTGGCAGACTCTTACATGAGCGACTATTATGGTTTGGACAAGTGGTTCAAGCCGGAGGTAACGCTTAAGTTGAACATCAAGCCGATCGAAGGCTTGACCTTCCAGCAGGTATTGGGCTATGAGAACCGCCAGTGGGAGAACCACACCTACAACCCCAGCACTGCCCGCGAGGAGATTGAGAACTCTCGTAAGGGTAAGGCTTACTTGGGCTTCAGCAAGACCGAGAACCTGACCTCTGAAGGTTACTTCACCTACCTGAGAGATTTCAAGGGTGGTCATAACATCAATGCGACAGCCGGTTACTCCTATTTCGAGATGAACGGCGAGGGCTTCAACATGACGAACTACAACTTCTCGGTAGATGGCATCAAATACTGGGATATGGGCCAAGGATCTTACCTGAGCGATGGCAAGGGCGAGATGAGCTCAAGCAAGAATATCAGCGAGAAGCTGTTCTCCGTGTTCGGCCGTGTGAACTACTCTTACCAGGATAAGTATATGGCTTCTGCCTCGATCCGCCATGAGGGTTCATCAAAGTTCGCCGCCGACAATCGCTGGGCTAACTTCTGGTCAGTAACGGCAGGATGGCGCATCTCGAACGAGAACTTCATGAAAGACATCAAGTGGGTGAACGATTTGAAGCTGCGTTTCGGTTATGGTGTAACAGGTAACAACGACTTTAGTTCCTCTTACATGGCCAATTTGCTCGGTTCAGACACGAACTGGATGTTGCCCAACGGCACCTGGGCTTACTCTTACGGAAAGACACAGAACGTAAACCCGAACCTTGGTTGGGAGGAGAAGAAAGAGTGGGACTTGGGTCTTGATTACTCATTGTTCAACCACCGCCTGTATGGTAAGTTCGACTATTTCCGTCGTAAGATCGACAACCTGCTGTATAGCGTGAAGGTTCCGCAGCCGCCTTACACACAGGGTGAGCAGTATCAGAACATCGGTTCGATGGAGAGCAAAGGTTGGGAGTTTGAGATTGGAGGACGCGTGATCGAGAACAAGGAGTTCTCTTGGACCTCCAACTTAAACATGAGCCACACCTCAGGAAAGATCCTGACACTTTGGGGCAACAACACCTATTATAATGGAAACGACTTCGTAGCTCCAGGTACGCCAGGCGACGCCGCTCGCATCGAAGAGGGCTCTACGATTGGCTCTTTCTATATTTGGAAGCACGCTGGCTTCGACGACGAGGGCAACTTCCTGCTGTATAATAAGAATGGCGAGGTGATCCCCGCAGCTGAGAAGACCGAGAACGACAAGCAGTACATCGGCAACTATACGCCGGCCTTGATCTTGGGTTGGACCAACTCATTTACGTATAAGAACTTCGACTTGGGCATCAACATGCGTAGCTGGATCAACTTCGATGTGTATAACACCATCAACATGTATTATGGCATCCAAGGCCGTGGCAACACCAACGTCTTGAAGGAGGCCTATGGCAAGTTCAATCACATCAAGGGCGAGAAGCAGATTTGCGACTACTACTTGGAGGATGGCACATTCTTGAAGATCGACGCAATCACATTGGGTTACACCCTCAACATGAAGAAGTACACCAACAATCTGGTTGACCGTATCCGCATTTACGCTACGGTGGGCAACGTTTGCACCATCACAGGCTATAGCGGTATGAATCCTGAGGTGGATGTCACAGGTTGGGATAAGGGTACGGAGAAATTCTGGGACAAAGCCATGTATCCGTTAGCTCGTACCTATACGTTGGGAATGCAGTTTAACTTCTAATTAAGCAAGACGAAAAGAAAATGAAAAATATTTTTGGAACATTAGTAATGGGTGCGATCTGCTTGGCCTCGGCTACCTCATGTAGCGTGGAGCCCGACTTCTACACGCAGGTGGTACCGGAGACATTCTATAATTCACAAGATGCGGTTTGGCAGCGCTTCAACCGTTCGTTCACACACTGGCGTTGGTATTTGGGAGAGGCAGACGACCGCTGGGCGTTACAGGAGCTGGGCACCGACGAGTATGTTTGCCCAACCCGCGGTAGCGACTGGTTTGATGGCGCAAACTATCAGAAGTTCCACCACCACGAGTATTCTGAGGATATGACCCGCGTTGAAAAAGGCTGGACGAACTTTGCGATGGGTGTAGCCTTGTCGTGGGATGCATTGGAGGATCTTGAGGAGATCGACTTCGACAAGCTGGGCTTTGAGCCGGGCACGCGAGAGTCTATGCTGGCTCAGCAGACTACTTTGGCTGCCTCTTTCTATCTGGACGGTTTGGACCTGTTTGGAGGCGTAGCGCTCTACAAGACGACCCGCTCAGACGTGGTGGGCCGTTCGTCAGACGTAGAGACCTTCAATTTCATCGACTCTTTGTTGGATGTAGCTATCCCTAACTTACCAATCAAGACGGAGATGGGTAAGATGGAGACCGGCACGATCAACCGTGCAGCCGCAGCGATGTTGAAGGCACGTCTGTATTTCAATGCTGAGGCTTACATCAAGAAACCGATGTATAACGAGGCTGCTCAGATCTGTCAAGACATCTTGGATGGCAAATATGGCACCTATGAGCTGGATCAGGACTGGACGAAGACTTTTGGCTTCTCTAACGAGTTCAGCCACGAAATCATCTGGTCGATTCCCTCAGAGAACTCTAAGACCGAGACAAATGGCGGCTACTGGACATGGCAGGTGCCTTACAACTACAAGAATTACCTTGGCGGCTTGGAGGGATCGGGCGCAAACAACGGTATCGGTCTGATTCCAAGCTTAGACCCGACAGGAAAGAAGTATCCGTATAAGTTAGGTGGTGCGTATAGCAAGTTCAACGATCAGGATATCCGTAAGCAACCTTACGTCTACGAAGGCAATGGCAAGTATCGGGGTATGTTCATCGTAGGCCTGCAGCAGAACCCAGATAATCCCGATTGGGTATGTACGGGTAGCCGTGAATACGCTGGCCAAGTACTTACAGTGGTCGATCAGGTGGCTTACTTCGCCAAAGTAGGTCCGGGCAAGGAGTATGCTTCTGTAGCCGACCTGCCATCAACGGCTGCTACCGCAGAGGAGAACTCTTGCGTGCGCTTGATGAAGCGTTGTCCGCGTCCGAACCAGGATGAGTATAAGCTGAAGGGCAACCCCGACGTGCCTGTAATCCGTCTGGCTGAGGTTTACTACACTTTGGCCGAGTGCAAGATGCGGGCAGGCGACAAGCAGGGTGCTGCCGACTTGATCAACACGGTTCGCAAGCGCTACTTCCCCAATGGCGATCCAGACCCCGTAACCGCAGCCAACTTAGACAAGTATCGCATGTTGGACGAGTGGATGGTTGAGTTCCTGGGTGAGGGCCGCCGTCGTACCGACTTGGTGCGTTGGGACGCTTACGTAACCGAGGACTGGTGGGATCACAAGGCGACGAATAATAAAGACCTCAATCGCTTCCCGATCCACTACAGTATCATTGGCGCTAACAACCTGTTGGAGCAGAACCCGGGTTATGGCAAGTAATGGTAAGCTTATTTTCACATAACACATAGAACAAGGGGACGTTCTTTGCCTTGCGCAGACAACGTCCCCTTCCTTTTTTTATTCAACAAATCATGAAGGCCAAAGTAGGACTTTTCTATCTAGCGCTCTTCGGAGGGCTGTTTGCTTTTCTCGCTTATTTCAACGCCTACCTCTATGCGGGACAAGAGGAGGTGCAGGCTTTTGTGCCCAGTCGAGCCTACCTGACGGAATGGCTCCGTGAACCTGGGGGATTGCTGGCCGTGATGGGACAGTGGATCACCCAATATTATCTTCTCCCTGTTTTCCCTTTCCTTGTCAATGGTTTACTACTGACGGGGGTTGGCTTCCTGACCTACTGCCTGTTGCAAAAGATGGCCAACCGAGGCTACCATCTGCTTCTATCCCTTTTGCCTGTATTCATGTTGCTCAAATGGCAGCTTCGCCTGGATTATGTGGCCGACGGCACTATCGGCCTTTTTCTTCTTCTTCTCACTTTAACCATCGGACAAAACATCAAGCATTTTCGGTGGCACCTGCTGTTTGGTGTCATCTCTTCCTTATTTATATATGGCATCATGGGCCAATGGGCTCTACTCTATGGCTTACTTTGGGCGAGCTTAAGTCTCTGCTCGGGAGATAAGCTGTCGAAAGGCGCCGATCTGTTGCCTTTGCTGCTGGGAGGCGGGTTGGCCTATTGGGTCAGTAGCCAAGCCTTGGCAGTGCCGCTGACCGATGGCATCTACTCATTGCGTTATCAGGAGTCGCAATTGCAGCCCGACTCATTGTTGCATTTTGTGGCGATTCGTTTCACGTTCGGATTCGTGCTGCTCTTCGCTCTATCGCTGCTGCTACGTCGTCTTTCCACAAGAAAAAAAGCGGGACGACTTATCAGCGGAGGCCTCTCTTTCTTGCTGGCGATGGGCGCAGTGGCACATGCTTGGCCTACGGAAAACGATCGGCAGGCTCGCTGGGTAGACCAACTTTCCTATTTAGCGCGACATGAGCAGTGGCCGCAGATTGTTGAGGCTTTCGAAGGCAAGCAGATTATAGGCACGATGAGCATGAACTATCTAAACTTAGCCTTGGCACACCAAGGGAAGTTGGGCGATTGTCTGTTCAATTACCAGCAGCAGGGGCCGCAAAGCCTATTGGCCGGATGGAATCGCACCTATACGATGAGCGTGTTGCTGAGTGATATCCATACCGCCATAGGCGACCGCTCTCTGGCGGAGAGCTATGCGATGGAGGCCCTGACGCTGGCACGCCGTGGGGGCAGTCCGCGCATGCTGCGACGTTTGGCGGAAATCAACATCGAACATGGCGACCAGCCTTTGGCAGCAAAATATCTGAATCGTTTGCGCCTTATGCCGATGTATCGAGAATGGGCGGAAGCTACGTCATGTCGGCTTCAATCGCTTCAGAAGCCAATCCCAATGGCGGCCGGAGCAGACTCGCTGCTAAGCGCCTATTCGATGGAACGACTGTGGCAATTGCATGAACAGGAAACCCCCTTTAATCAGCAGGCGTGGACCTATCAGGGCTGTTCTCTCCTGCTGGGCAAACAGATGGATGCGTTTCAAGATTTCTTAGTGCGCACCGCAGATGCCGCATCTGCGGCGGGGTTGTCTCTGCCTCGTGCCTTTCAAGAGGCAGCCGCCCTATTGGCATCCGAAGGGAAAGCGCTGCCCGAGAGATGTTCGATCAGTCAGCCCGTAGCGGAGCGTTTCGTGCAATTCCGCCAGGCCGTACAAACCCTGCGCCACGACTCGAATGGAGCGGCCAAGCTCTATCAACACTTTGGAGATACTTTTTGGTTCTATTTTTATAGGAGGAATGAGAAATGAAACGATTCATACCTGAATTCATAAGCATCCTTTGCGCTAACAGGCCACAACAACATCTCTTTGTATTGTTGCCGTTGCTCATGTTGTTTGTCGCTTGCCAGCCCTCTTTGCCTGAGGCAAAACCACTGGACGAGCACCCCGTGTTGTTTCCTGATTATATGGGAGTGACGGTTCCTTGCAACATCGCTCCGCTCAACTTTCGCTTGGAAGGAGCACATCCTACGATCGCACGCCTCATGGCTGGTAAGGAAGAGCTACGCATTGCCGCTTCCGACGGTTCGCTCTCTATTCCTCAATCAAGCTGGGAACGTCTGTTGCAGGCGGCCAAAGGCGATCAGCTGCAAGTGGAACTTTATGCCGAGCGCGAGGAGGGCTGGGTGCGCTATGCGCCCTTTGCCATTCATGTAACAAAGGAACCGATCGACCCCTACTTGGTCTATCGAAAAATCGCTCCTGGCTATCGCATGTGGAACCGCATGGGCATCTATCAACGCAACCTGACCAATTTCGAAGAGGAAGCCTTCTTAGACAATAAGCAGACCAACAACAACTGCATGAACTGCCACTCCTTTTGCCAACGCGATCCAAGCAAGATGCTATTCCACCAGCGCATGACGCATGCTGGCACCTATGTGATACG
The DNA here is from genome assembly GCA_934718155.1 of uncultured Parabacteroides sp. Classification (GTDB taxonomy): domain Bacteria; phylum Bacteroidota; class Bacteroidia; order Bacteroidales; family Tannerellaceae; genus Parabacteroides. The sequence goes on from CAKUZF010000013.1 coordinate 58,331, forward strand.
GGATGGAGAGATCGAGAAGTTAGACACCAAGACCAACCACACCATTTCCGCCTTGGTGTATCCCTATTGGCACCCATCGGGACGCTACGTGGCCTTCTCGACCAACGACACGAAACAAGACTTCCACATGAGCGATCTGAATCGGGTGGAGGTGTTCGACCATCGCTCAGACGTAGTCGTCTACGACGTGGAGCACCATCGCGTCCTCACCTCGCCCCTGCTCTCGTCGGAGGACCACCTTGAGACCTTCCCCAGCTTTTCGCCCGATGGGCGCACGCTCTATTTTTGCTCGGCCGACAGTGTCACGCTTCCTGAGCAATACAACAAAGTGCGTTACAACCTGCTTAGCCTCTCCTTCGATTCTGAGAAGGGCGCTTTTGGCACGCAAATTGATACCCTATATCATGCTAACACCGAAGGCAAGAGTGCGCGTTTCCCCAGAGTCTCGCCCGACGGACGCTATCTGATGTGCACGCTTTCGGCTTATGGCAACTTCTCGATTTGGCACAAAGACGCTGATCTTTGTCTGCTCGACTTGCAAAACAAGGAATGGGTGGCGATGGACGAAGTGAATAGCCCAGACGTAGAGAGCTATCACTCATGGAGCAGCAACAGCCGTTGGTTCGTGTTTAGCAGCCGAAGAGACAACGGGCTTTATACCGCTCCTTACATCGCTTACCTCTCGGCGGATGGTCAGCTGGGGAAGCCCTTCCTTTTGCCACAGGCCGAGGCCGATTACTACGATCAGACCTTGCGCTCCTTCAATATTCCAGAGCTGGTGAAAGGACCTATCAAGGTAGACCGAGCCGCTTTGATCCGAAAAAGTAAATATGGGCAGTCTATTTCCATTGATTAATTAAATATTCAACTTTTTTCCATATCTTCGCAGCAATTTACTAAACATCTATATTCTATGATGAAACACTTATTGACCTGTATCGCATTAGGTTTTGCGGCTACAGGATCGGCAGTCACCCCGCTGTGGCTGCGCGACGTGCAGATATCACCCTCGGGTGATGAGATCGCTTTCTGTTACAAAGGCGATATCTATAAGGTGCCGGTAGGCGGTGGCGAGGCTCGCCAGCTGACTACGACATCCAGTTATGAATCTACTCCTATCTGGTCGCCCGACGGCAAGATGATCGCCTTCGCCAGCGACCGCAATGGCAACCTCGACCTTTACGTAATGCCGGCCGACGGAGGCACGGCAAAACGACTGACCTATAATTCAGCCTCTGAGATCCCCTCGGCCTTCACACCCGATGGCAAGGAGGTGCTTTTCAGCGCTTCCCTGCAAGATCCCGCAAGCAGCGCCTTGTTCCCTTCCGGAGCGATGACAGAGCTGTATGCCGTTCCCGTTGCGGGCGGACGTGTGCGCCAAGTGCTGGGCACTCCGGCCGAGATGGTCAATTTCGACAAGAGTGGCAAACGCTTCCTCTATCAAGACCGTAAGGGCGTAGAGGATGAGTGGCGTAAGCACCACACATCGAGCGTGACACGTGACATTTGGATGTATGATGCGACCACAGGTAAGCATACCAACTTGACCGATCGTCCGGGTGAGGATCGCAACGCGGTGTTCGCTCCCGACGGGCAGACGGTTTACTTCTTGAGCGAGCGCGACACGAAGTCGATCAACGTCTATAGCTTCCCCGTCAACACGCCGCAAAGCGTGAAGGCCGTGACCAGCTTTAAGACGCATCCCGTTCGCTTCCTTTCGCAAGCCAACAACCAGACGCTTTGCTACACCTACGACGGCGAGATCTACACACAGCAGCCCAACGGCAAGCCGGCGAAGGTGAAGATCAACTTGACACACGACGACAGCGACCAGATCAAGGACTTGCGCTTCACGACGGGAGCGACCTCGGCTATCTCGTCGCCCGACGGAAAGCAGGTGGCCTTCATTGTGCGTGGCGAAGTGTTTGTTACCTCTACCGACTATGCGACAACCAAGCAGATCACACATACCGCAGCGGCTGAGAAATCGCTGAGCTTCTCACCCGACGGCCGCACCTTGGCCTACGCCAGCGAGCGCACAGGCAACTGGCAACTCTTCTTGGCGAAGATTGCCCGCGACGAGGAGGCCAACTTCTCCAACGCTACAGTGATCAAGGAGGAGGTGCTGCTGCCCAGTTCGACCGTGGAGCGCACAATGCCGCAGTTCTCGCCCGACGGCAAGGAGCTGGCATTCATCGAGAATCGCACACAGCTGAAAGTGGTGAACTTGGAGACCAAGAAAGTGCGCCAGGTGACCGATGGCTCTACGTGGTATGACACGTCGGGCGGATTCTCCTATGAGTGGGCACCCGATGGCAAATGGTTCACCCTTTGCTTCATTGGCAACAAGCATGACCCCTACACCGACATAGGCTTGGTGAGCGCCGATGGCGGCAAGATCACCAACTTGACAAACAGTGGCTACACCAGCGAGTCTCCCCGTTGGGTGCTCGACGGCAACGCCATCATGTTCAGCACGGAGCGTTACGGCATGCGTGCGCACGCCTCTTGGGGCTCGCAGAACGACGTGATGCTGGCTTTCGTCAACCAGGATGCTTTCGACAAGTTCAACCTGAGCAAAGAGGATTACGAATTGCAAAAGGAGCTGGAGAAAGAACAGAAGAAGGCCGAGAAGGAGGATGCGAAAGAGAACAAAAAGGGCAAAGACGAGGCTAAGAAAGAAGAGGTTAAGCCCATCAACGTGGAGCTGGCAGGCATCGAGGATCGCATCGTGCGCCTGACACCGAACTCATCCGAACTGGGCGACGCAATCCTGTCGAAAGACGGCGAGACCCTCTACTACCTCGCAGCGTTCGAGAATAAGTTCGACCTCTGGAAGATGGATCTGCGCAAGCACGAGACAAAGCTGCTGCACAAGACCAACTCCGACTGGGCGAATCTGTCACTCGACAAGGAGGGCAAGACGCTCTTCCTGCTCGGCGGACGTTCGATGCAGAAAATGGAGGGCGAGAAACTGAAACCAATCACCTACCAGGCTGAGATGCGCATGGACTTGGCCGCAGAGCGCGACTACATGTTCAACCACGTGTATAAACAGGAGAAGCAGCGCTTCTACAACCTCAACATGCACGGCATTGATTGGGAGGCGATGACGGCCGCTTACCGCAAGTTCCTGCCTCACGTAAACAACAACTACGACTTCCAGGAGGTGCTCTCGGAATACTTAGGCGAGCTGAACGTGTCGCACACGGGCGGACGTTATCGCCCGGGCGCTTCGGGCGACGTAACAGCCAACCTCGGTCTGCTGTTCGACTGGCAGTTTGAGGGCAAGGAGGGCTTACGCATCGCCGAGGTGGTAGAGAAGGGTCCGTTCGACCACGCGAACTCGAAGGTAAAGGCAGGCCACATCATCGAGAAGATTGATGGCGAGCCGATCACCGCTACGATGGATTACGCAGCACTGCTCAACAAAAAGGCGAAAAAGAAGACCTTGGTTTCGATTTACGATCCCGCAACCAAGAGCCGTTGGGACGAGGTGGTGATGCCGATCACGTCGGGAGCCATGAGCGATTTGCTGTACGACCGCTGGGTGAAGCAGCGTGCGGCAGACGTTGAGAAATGGTCGAATGGCCGCTTGGGCTACGTGCACATCCGCTCGATGGGCGACGGCAGCTTCCGCACGGTCTATTCAGACATCCTGGGTAAATACAACAATTGCGAAGGCATCGTGATCGACACACGCTTCAACGGAGGTGGCCGTCTGCACGAGGATATCGAGATCCTGTTCAGTGGCGAGAAATACCTGACGCAGGTGATCCGCGGACGCGAGTCGTGCGACATGCCGAGCCGCCGTTGGAACAAGGCTTCCATCATGTTGCAGTGCGAGGCCAACTATAGCAACGCCCACGGCACGCCTTGGGTTTATAAGTACAAGAAGATGGGCAAGCTGGTCGGTATGCCTGTTCCGGGCACGATGACGACTGTCTCTTGGGAGACCTTGCAGGATCCGACGATGATCTTTGGTATCCCGGTGATTGGTTATCGCATGGCTAATGGCAACTACCTGGAGAACTCTGAGTTGGAGCCAGACGTAAAGGTGGCCAACAGCCCTGAGACGGTAGTCAAAGGCGAGGATACGCAGCTGAAGGCCGCTGTCGATACATTGCTGAACGACTTGAAGAAGTAACGCCAATCCCCTCCATTCCTCCTACCGCTTGGAGGAAAAGAGGGGCATGAACAATACGCCCTGAGCGAACTTGAGCTTTCCGAAGCCTTGGTCCGTTCGGGGCGTTTTGCGTTCGTCCGACAGGAGGAAAAACCACGGGCAACGGCATAAAAAACCACGGGCAACGGCGTAAAAAAACACGGGCAACAAAATTCAAAACGACGGGCAACAAAATTCAGAACAACGGGCAACGAAATTTACGCGAATGCCCGTCGTTATTTACGGAGGTTTTAATGGTCATCCATGCGTGTCTTAATTGCTCCTGGCAGATCGAGTGTGCCTCAGAACGACTGGTTTGGGCGAGATCGCTGGCCAAACAGACAAATAAGCCACAATTTTGAAAATAATAGCACTTAAATGGCCAACTTACTCCTTTTTTGCCTACATTTGCCTAAACATTTATAAACTAAATCTTTTTCGCCATGAACTATAAACATGCATTTATGCTCTTGTTGGCAAGTCTCCTCGGCCATTCTCCGCTTAGGGCACAGAGTTGGAGCGACCTCGTGAATAACAACAAACAAAACATCATCGTGAGGGATACATTCCTGCTTCAGACGTTCCAAAACGAGGCAACGGATAATTGGAACTATACAATAGCAAAAGGGGAAGGGGAAGTCATCGACACAAACACATTGTCTTCTATAGAAGGCAACCATGGGAAAAAGGCAATAAAGCTCCTGGCAAACTCCGAGTTGAAATTCGATCATTTCGACAGAACTCCATTCGACAGCACATTCATCCATGTACACACTTATGCGCAGCTTAAACAGAGAGAAGATACTGTATTTGTCCGAATGTATAAAACAACAGAGAACGAACTTGTCGCACTGCTCAAAGCGTCCACATCTAAATTCTGGAGCACCAACATTTCTCAAGCGCCTGGCTTCGACATCGTCACCCATAAACTGCAAAACTGCTTCTTGATGGATACCGCGTTGGCCTATGGATGCAACAGGCTATACACCCTCTTTACGGGCAAGGGCAACTGGTCTGACGCAACACACTGGAGCCATAAGGCCGCTCGCCGAAACCAAAAGGCGCTGATCAGTGGCGCACTGACAGTGGATCAGGATGCGCATTGCGTTTCCGCCGAAGTAGACAACGGAAGCCTGCAAATCGCCAAAGGGAAGAGCCTGCAATGCAACACGCTGACGCTTCACGACAAATCCGGCGGCAGCTCCTCCTTCATCAACGAGGGCACGCTCAACCTGGCCCAGCAGCTCGTCGTAGAAAAGACCTTCGAGCAAAAGGGCAAATGGTATTTCTTCTCTCTTCCCTTTGATGTCTACAACGTGGAGGGATTCACGCTCAAAGACGACACCGAGAAGGGAGCGGGAAACTATTTCTACCTCCAAACCTACGACAGCGAGCAGCGGGCAGCCAGCGGGAAGGGCTGGAAAGTGGTAAAAACGACCGATATCCCTGAGGGACAACCCCTCATCCGCAAACACCAAGGCTACTTGATTGCCTTAGATAATTCCGCCTCGAAAACGACGCTGCGCTTCATAGCGATGGCCGACAAGCTGAACGAGGAGTTCGGACGCGGTGAAACCCTCACGATCGAGGCTAACAACTCGGGCAGCGATGCCAACAAGGGCTGGACGCTCTGTGGCAATCCGCTTCCCTCACCCCTACACTTGAACGAAATAGAAGGGAAAGAGGCATTAGATGGCTATGTATATGTGTATAATGCGGGCAAATACCAGGCCTATTCACTAAACAGCAATTATGCGATTGCGCCCTATTCCGCTTTCTTCGTGAAGGCGAACGAGGATGCGACTTTGGCCGCTGCGCCACACGCCAAGGAGGTTGCCACAGGGCAGCTGCTTTCCAGCGATGCTGTCGTGCTGCCGTCTGACCCTCAGCTCCTCCCCACCTCCAATGCGCAAGTTTCAGCGGCCGAGTCGGTGCAGATCCTTCCGGAGAAGAACGCCGTGCGCATCGAGCAACTGCCCGAGGCCGGCACGGCTCAATGGCTGCGTGCAAACGGACAGATTGTTCAGACCGTGTTCGTCGCCGCAGGTTCCTCTGTGCTTCCTTACCCAACAGGCTCAGCGGGCATCTACCTCCTTCGACTCAGCTACGGCGAGAAGAGCCAGGTCGTAAAATGCAGAATCTATTGATACATGGGGGCGTTTCCCCCTGCTGATTCCTTCTGTAGAAAGAAGAGGGCGTAGTAAAACAAAACAAAGGAGGCGCATCGTTTGTAGCGATGCGCCTCCTTCCTTATTTATATAGGTAAATGTGGAAGATTTACTCCTCCTCACCCTCCTCTTCGTCCTCCTTCATGTTGTGGAAAACGTTCTGAACGTCCTCGTCCTCCTCCAGCTTCTCGATCAACTTCTCGATTGTCTCACGCTGCTCCGGAGTCACCTCCTTCAAGTCGTTCGGGATACGCACGAACTCACTGCTTGTGATCTCATAGCCATTATCCTCCAAATACTTCTGGATGGCTGCGTTCTGAGCGAACTCACCATAGAGCACAACCTCGTCTTCGTCTTCAACAAGCTCGTCAACGCCGTAGTCGATCAACTCCAGCTCAAGATCCTCCAACGACATATCCTCCTTCTTGGTGATGTGGAACACACACTTATGCTCGAACAAGAACTCCAAGCTACCGGTTGTACCCAAGTTGCCACCGTTCTTGTTGAAATAACTGCGCACGTTGGCCACGGTACGTGTCGTGTTGTCGGTAGCTGTCTCCACGAAGATAGCGATACCAAAAGGACCATAACCCTCGTAGTTCATCTCCTTATAATCCGTGAAGTCCTTAGAAACGGCACGCTTGATGGCACGCTCTACATTCTCCTTCGGCATATTCTCCTTCTTTGCGGTCTGCATCAAGACACGCAAACGGGGGTTGTTCTCAGGCTCCGGACCACCCTGCTTAGCGGCGATGGTAATCTCCTTACCCAACTTCGTGAACACACGGGCCATGTTGCCCCAACGTTTAAACTTTCTTGCTTTACGGAACTCAAACGCTCTTCCCATATTATAGCTTTCTTTATCTTTAATGAATAATTATTTGTCTTATCGCAATTGTGCGCCCAACTTCTGCTCCAGGTTCGTCTGGATCTTCTTCATGATCGCATCGATTTGCTTATCGTTCAAAGTTTTGTTCTCATCTTGGAGGTAGAAGCTTACCGCATACGACTTCTTACCAGCTGGCAGGTTCTTGCCTTCATACACATCGAACAGGCTAACCTCCTTCAGCAACTTGCGGTCGCTCTCCTTAGCGATCTTCTCAATATCAGCAAACTGTACGTTCTTGTCGATCAAAAGCGCCAAGTCGCGTTTCACGGCCGGGAACTTCGAGATCTCAGAGAAGGTAACTGCGGCCTTCTTCGTCTCCTTCATCAACGCTGTCCATGAAAGCTCGGCATAGTAAACCTCCGCATCCACATCCAGTTGCTTGCAGATCTTCTTGCTGACAATACCCAACGTACCCAGCTGGCGACCTGCGCCGCTACGGATAGTCAAGCCCGCAGAATAGATATCGTTGTTGAGCTTGCCCATCACGATGCGCTTCATATCCACGCCCAAACGAACCAAGATATTCTCGACGATGGCCTTCAACTCGAACACACTGCTCTTCTCGTTAGGGTGCGCCCAGCTGTTCTCCACACGGTTGCCAGCCAACCAGATAGCCAGACGATAGTCTTCGCCAAATTCAGTCAAGGCCTCGCCCTCTTTCTTCGACTCTACGTTGTAGTCGTAGCAGTTGCCGAACTCATAGAAACGAATCAAGCTTTGCTTGCGCTTCATGTTATGCTCGATGCTCTCCAAGCCGCCAAACAAAAGGCTCTGGCGCATACTGTTCAGATCCGCACTTAGGGGGTTCATCAACATCACGCAGTGCGACTCCGGATAGGTGGTCAAGTCGGTATAATAGGCCGAACGAGTCAATGAGTTGTTCAAGATCTCGTTAAATCCGCAACCGCACAATTGCTCTGAAATCAGGTTTTGCAACTTCCAGCTTCTGTCGGTCGGTGTCTGATAGCTTAAGTTCGACTTCACATGGTCGCTGAACTCCACGTTGTTGTATCCATAGATACGCAAGATATCCTCGATGACGTCCACATCACGCTGTACGTCGATACGATAGACTGGCACATCCAAGGTTAAGCCCTCGGTGGTCTCAGCAACAATCTTCATCTCTAAACTCTCAACGATGCTCTTCACCGTCTCGACGGGGATTTCCTTACCAATCAAGCTATTGATCTTCTGATAAGCGACCTCCACGCGATAAGGCTCATACACCTTCGGATAGATATCCACGATGTCGCCCGTGATCTGTCCGCCAGCCAACTCCTGAATCAAGAGAGCTGCACGCTTCAAAACATAAATCACTTGGTTAGGATCCAAGCCACGCTCGAAACGGAAAGAAGAATCGGTGTTCAAGCCGAAACGGCGAGCAGTCTTGCGCACCCAGGTAGGATGGAAACAAGCCGACTCCAAGAACACATCGGTCGTAGTGTCGGTAACGCCTGAATCCAAACCGCCAAATACACCAGCAATACACATCGGCTCCTCGGCGTTGCAGATCATCAAGTCGCGCTCTGTCAACGTACGCTCCACACCATCCAGCGTCACAAACTTAGTGCCTTCCTGGCAAGTATTCACGATCACCTTGCCTCCCTTGATCTTGCTGGCATCAAACGAATGCAAAGGCTGCCCCAGCTCATGCAAGATGAAGTTGGTTACGTCCACAACATTATTAATCGGACGCAAACCGATCACGCGCAATCTGTTCTGCAACCACTCAGGGCTCTCCTTGATAGTTACGCCCTTGATGGTCAAGCCCGAATAGCGCAAGCAAGCCTCCTCGTTGCGCACCTCAACCGCGATAGCGGGCGTAGGGTCGTCAATCTTAAAGGCTTCTACTGAAGGTAAGTGTAACACAGCGGCCTTGCCATGTTGCTTCAAGAATGCGGAAAGGTCGCGAGCAACGCCATAATGCGAGGTCGCATCTACTCGGTTAGGAGTGATATCCACCTCTAACACATAATCGCTCTTGATGTTATAATACTCCTTAGCGGGAGTTCCTACAACAGCCTCGGCCGGCAATACAATGATACCATTATGATCTGTACCGATACCAATCTCGTCTTCCGCACAAATCATACCATTCGACTCCACACCTCGGATCTTCGAACGCTTGATCGTGAAACATTCATCGCCATCATATAGTTTGGTACCATTCACCGCCACGACCACTTTCTGACCAGCAGCAACATTCGGTGCGCCGCAAACAATCTGCAAAGGGGCCTCACCGCCAACATTAACGGTAGTAATATGTAAATGATCAGAATTGGGATGCATCTCGCAAGTCAAGACCTCGCCAATCACCAAGCCTTCCAATCCTCCTTTGATAGTTTGAACCTCCTCTACTCCACCTGTTTCCAGACCGATTGAGGTAAGTGCCGCAGCTACTTCATCCGGTGTTAAATCAAAATCCAGATAAGCTTTCAGCCAATTGTAAGATATATTCATTGTTTCAAAATTTATTCATCCATATCAACAGCCACGCATACGGCTGCTTAATTGACAGGCAAAAGTACGAATAAATATTTATTTGTACGACATGAATCAAGAAATTTCATAATTTTGCAGGAAGCTTATAAGAACAATCATGCAACTTAGCAACTACCACAGTCATTGTACATTTTGCGACGGACGAAGCTACCCAGAGGAATTTGTCCGTTTTGCTATTTCTAAAGGATTTAGAGCGTATGGTTTCTCTTCGCATTCGCCGCTACCGTTCGAAACCAACTGGAACATGTCGGCCATAGATATGCCTGAGTATCTTCAAGAAGTCAATAGATTACGCCAAAAATACGCAGACCAAATCGAGATCTACGCAGGGCTAGAAATCGACTATTTGGATGAGACATATAACGCTTCCATTCCTTTCTTCAAGGAGTTGCCTCTCGACTATCGCATTGGATCCATCCATTTCCTTCCCATATCAGCCGAATTAAAAGAAAAGAACATGGTCTGCATCGACGGCTCTTTCAACAGCTATGCCGATTCAGTCAACCGCTACTTTGAAGGAGACATTCGAAATCTGGTACGCCACTACTTCGAGACCACACAGCAAATGATCGAAGCCGGAGGTATCGACATCATTGGTCACATGGATAAGATCTACATGCACGGGCAGCGCTACGCCCAGTTCGACATGGAACAGGATTGGTTTCGCAAACCTTTTGAAGATTGCTTAGACCTCGCCCGTCAACATGGGCTCATGATCGAGATCAACACCAAAAACATGGCAAAGAAAAAAGAACTTTACCCGCATCAATTCCATTTATCACACATTCGGAAACTGGGTATTCCCGTCATGGTAAACTCAGATTGCCACTATCCTGACTTAGTAAACGATGGAAGGGAAGAAGCCTTTCAGCTCTTGCGTACAGCCGGATTTACCACAACTCGCGAACTGATACGTGGCGAATGGATAGATGTCCCCATCGATTAAAGAGCATCTTTTTCACGCAGAACAGGCCATAAAAAAAGGGCGTCAATCTTTTCAGACTGACGCCCTCCTACCTAAAACGGCGGCTACCTACTCTCCCAC
>CAKUZF010000014.1 GCA_934718155.1 uncultured Parabacteroides sp.
GCCTAAACGTATCGGGCGTAAGTCCGTTTACGTTCAACGCCTTGCATACCGGGTTGAACAGCAGCAACGCCAGGACTAAGGCAAACAGACTCCATACCAACGACTCGCCCACCACTTCGCCTTGCAACGCCGTTTTCGAAGCGCCAAACACCATGCGGGTGTTCACGCTCTTCATACGCATGGGCGTCAGGGCGATATAGAAGTTCGTGAAGTTGATCATGCCGGTCAGGAGAATCAAGACGGCGATGGCGATCAGCAGGATGAACTGCGAGTAGCTTCCGCTTTTATAGATATCACCCTCGTTGCGGAAATAGATATCGGTCAGTTTGATCAGCTCGATCGGCGTCAGCCAGTCTTCGAAGCGGGCAAAATCGTACGAGTCGTTGAAGTTTTTCTCTACGGCAGCCTGGTTGGCCGCATCGTCGAGCAACACGTAGCAGACGAAGTTGGCGCCACCGTAAGAGCCCTCTTGTATATGGCCCGCCGAGACATAGATGATGTTCTCCAGCTGCGTGTTGGAGGGGAAGTCGCGATACACGCCGGTTATTGTCAGCGTTTCCGGAATCACTTTCAGCATATAATTCGCATCGGAATGAAGCATCTGCCCCACCGCGTTTTTCCCAGGGAAAAGTGCATCGGCCAGCGACTTCGGAATGATTGCGCCGCTTGGCGTCTCCAAGGCGTGCGCATCTCCCTCCAGCATATCAATGCCGAACACGTTGATGAAGCCCGACGTAACAAAATTCGTCTTCACCTGGAAAGCGACCGGATTGTCGGCCACGGTCGTATAATGGAGGTCGCCAAAGAAGGGGCAGAGTGAGCACCCTGCCACGATATGCGGCGAGGAGGCGATGATGTCGTCAGAGAAGCCCCTCGGAAGGATGTTTCGGAACATGGTCTCATCCGCTTTCTTGTCGGCCCGATAAACCCTGTCGGCCGTGGGATGGCAGGTGTCGAACGACAATTCATACTCCACTTGATGGCTAACGACCATGAAGGCCGTGAAGGCACAAACAAGTCCGATAAAGTTCAACGCCAGCGACAGCGGGTATTGCCGTAGGAGGTGTTTGATGTTTTTGCATATCATAACTCTAATCTGTTTTTAATCTTAGTCCTTTATCAGTAGGCCTACTCCGTCTTGATGCTATCTACTGGATTGCTGTTGGCGGCACTGATGCTGCGCACCACAACTATCACGACCGTTATCGCCAGCACGATGAACAACGCCAGGGCAAATACCCACCAGCTTATCGCCGTGTGATAAGCGAAATTGCTGAAATAGCGATGGATAAAGATCCAGCTCAGCGGCGCCGCGATCACGAAGCAGATCAACACAATGAGGGAGTACTTCTTGCAGAACATCAAGAGAATGCTCTCTACACTCGCGCCCAACACACGCCGCAGAGCGATCTCCTTCTTGCGGTGTTGCGTCTCGAAGAAGACAAGACCGAAGACGCCCATCAACGAGAGGACTATAGCGACGAAGGTGAAGAGCGAGATCTGTCGGCTCAACCGCTCCTCGCTTTGGTACTGGCGTGCCAACTCCTCGTCGAAGAGCTGGATGTTGATCGTGTCGGGATCCGTGTCGGGGCTGATCTCGAGGGCGGTGTTCTTGATGAAGTTCATCACCTTGCCCGGATTGGCACCCGCCGCCGTGCGCACATAGATGTGTCGCAACGCACTACGCCAAGTGTGGTCTTTGCCAAACATATAGAACGCAAAGGGGTAACTGTCGTACTGCAAGGGACGGAAGTGGAAGTTCTTGCAGAATCCAACCACCTCGGCGTTGTTGTCAGAATGCCCCGGGCCGGAAGCATCCATCACGATGCCATACTGATCGCGTGCCTGCTCGTTGAAGATCATCACGCCGTGTTCGGCCTGCTCGTCGCTCTTGCTGAAGCTGCGCCCCTCGGCCATCTCGACACCCATCACGTCGAGGAAGTTGTAGGCCACGGGATAGCATTGGAAATCGATCTGCTTATCTTTGTACGGTCTGCCCCAGCCCATTCGGCTGACATTGATAATCTGTCCATCGGCCCAAGTCAGATCAACGATGTCGGGATTGCTGCGCAGTTTGTCCTCAAAAGCCGCGTTACGTTCGCCCCACCAACTCACACTTGTCGGCAAGTTGCCCGTCAAGAGATACTGGCGGTCGAATCCCATGTCGAAGTTCATCATATAGCTGTGCTGAAGCTTCACGAACGAGGCACAGATGATGAGGGCCATCGAAATCGTAAACTGCACACCGATCAGCACGTTTCGGAGGTTTCTGCCCGCAGCGGAGGAGCTAAAGGAGCCTTTGAGCACCATGGCGGGCTGGAACGAGGTGATGTAGAGCGCCGGATAGATGCTGCTCAACACGGCACCAAGCAGGGCAATCGCAATGGTGAGCTGCACGATGGAGGCGTTCGACACGGCATCAATCGGAGCCGAAAGAATCTCCTGTCCCGACGACTTGGCAAACGACACCGTGATGACAACCGCCAGCAGCAGCGCCAGCCCCACCAGCCCGACCGACTCCATGATGAAGTTTATGATCAAGGTCGAACGGGGCGTGCCGAACACCTTGTAGGTGTTGACGCTTTTCACCCGGGCCGGAACCAATGCGAAGAAGAAGTTGATGAAGTTGATCAACGCAATGATGATGATCAGTGCGGCAACGGCCAGCAATGTCAAGTCGGTGCTTCTATTGCCCGTGCTGCTAACACCGTGTACGTGGTAAATGTCGTTTCGATAGTAGACTTCCTTGAGTGGAATAAGATGAATCTTGTTTTCCTCCACGCCTTGCTCCACCTCTTCGGGACCGAAGGAGAGCGATTCCAAGTAAGATCGCATCACCTTTTTCGTGCTCTGCTCGAAAGCCTCTACTCCATCCGGGCTGTTCAGCTTCACGAAATAGGGATAGCTCCATTCACCCCTATTGTCCAGAGAGTAATCCGCAATGTCAGACAACAGGTCGATGCTTCCCGGCGAGGAATTGGGCTGAAACTTGTCTTTCCAGATGGCGACGATCTCTGCATAAACAGGCTCTCCGGTGGAAGACTTGGAGAGCTTATCGCCTACATGCAGGTCGTTCTCTCTCGCGAATTTGCTTGAGATGGCCACCGTGTTAGGGTTGGAGAGCTCCTCCAGTTTGCCTTGCTCCGCTTCGAATCCAAACAAAGAGATAGCGCCTGCGCTAAACTGCTGCTCCGTAGTTCTGACCTTGCGCACGTGATCGCCATCCTTGATGTAAAAAAAAGTTCCTCCGCCGGTATAGAAGGTGGCTGTTCCGTAAGATTCAACTCCTGACGCCGAAGAGAGAAGCTGTTCGGCTATCGGACGGCAAAAGTAAGCCTCTTGCTTGTCCAAAGCTTCCGACGAAGTAATGACCATCAAGAATATGCGGTCGCCATCCTCCAGCTTCTGGTTGTATCCCAGTCCCCACCTGACCTGAGTCAGGATGAGGTAGAAGGCGGCGAAGGCCACAGCCATGCCGATGATGTTCAGCAGGCTGCTTGCCTTATAATGCCGCAGAGTGTTTATGAAGTTGTGAAATAAGTATCTCATGCTTATAATTGATTTTTAACGTCTGAAACAATGCGCCCATCAAACAGGTCGATGGTTCTTTGCGCCATAGAGGCATCTCGCTGCGAGTGGGTTACCATCACGATGGTTGCGCCCTCCTTGTTCAGCTCCTGCAGAAGCTCCATCACCTCCTTGCCGTTCTTAGAGTCGAGGTTACCCGTAGGCTCATCGGCCAAGATCAGCTTCGGGTTCGCCACGCAGGCACGAGCGATGGCCACACGCTGCTGCTGACCACCCGAGAGCTGCTGTGGGAAATGGTTCGCACGATGATTGATGTTCATACGCTTCATGATGCTGACCACCTTCTCCTTGCGCTCCGCCGCCGAAACATTCAGGTAGCGGAGTGGCAGCTCGATGTTCTCATAGACAGTCAGCTCGTCGATCAGATTGAAACTCTGGAAGATGAAGCCGATGTTGCCCTTGCGGAACTTGGTGCGGTCTTTCTCTTTCAGGTTGGCCACCTCGGTGTCGCCAAACAGGTAGGAGCCCTCGGTCGGGTTGTCGAGCAGACCCAGGATGTTTAGCAGGGTAGACTTGCCACAACCCGAAGGGCCCATGATGGCGACAAACTCGCCGTCTTTGATTTCGAATGATACACCATTGAGCGCTGTTGTCTCGATTTCTTCTGTTCTGAAAATCTTGCTGAGGTTTGATACTTTAATCATAATCGTATGTTTTTTTAAATTGTTTATATCTGTTTGTTATCTATTCTTTTTTCTTATTCCGTCTTAAGGCTTTCAGCGGGATTGCTGTTGGCCACGTTGTTTACGTAGAGATCTGAGAGGAGCACCACCAAGACAATCGTCGTCGTGAAGGTCAGCACGAACACCCACCAAGGAAGTCCGGCCTGAATGATGAACTGCTGCTCCCAACGGCTGGCTGCGATGCCTGCCAACACACACCCCGCAACCGCCGAGGGAACGGCAAGTTTCAGGATATCGTAGATGAACATGCGGCGGATCTCGCTAAACAAAGCCCCATTCACACGGCGCACGGCGATCTCTTTGCTGCGACGTTTCACCTCGTCGATCGTGTAGCCAATCAGTCCGACCAGGGCAATAAGCAGGGTGACTACGCCTCCGATCAAGATAGCGTTACGCACGTTGAGGGTGTCTTTATATTCATCCAATCGCTCCTCCTGCAGGGGCACTACGGCCAAGTCTCTGTCTGGCGCAATCTTGTCGAGCACCTCTTTGGTCTGCGCCAAAGCCTCGGGCGTGATCTCGTGATAGCGGATGATCAGGTTGTGGAACCATTGGCAGGAGAGGTCTGGATTCATATAGAATACAGCCATCGGCCGCAGATTTTTCATGCCGTTATCGTCTTTCATCAGTCCTTGAGAGATGGGTTCGAACACACCCGTGATGACAGAGCCCTCCTTGTCGTGAGACGAGACCAGAATCTGCTTCCCCATGACATCGCTCCAGCCGGTGTTGACTTTCAGGCTCTCCTCGCAGTTGGTATCGATGAGCACCTCCTCGTCGACTCCTTTTCCCTCCATGAGGTTGGTTCCTTTCACGATCTTGATGCCTAAGGTGTTGACCCAATGCCCGTCATTCCAATAGGCATCCGTAAGATTAAACAAATCTTCGTCTTGCCCCGGGAGTCTTACGTTATCGCCCGAATAACCACCAAACGGGTGCTGATAGCAAAGTGTCGCATCGACCACATGGGCCAAGGAACGAATCTCCGTAGCGAGCGCATTTTTCTGCGAGTCCTTCAAGCCACTGACATTCACGCTTGCCGTATGCTCATTGTCGAATCCAAGGTCGGCACTCATCAATTTGTTGTATTGGAGTGAGATGATGGAGAGCAACACGCCAAGGAAAGCCACCGCGCCAAACTCGACGGCCAGCAGCCCTTGCTTCCAAATCCGTTTGCCAGCCACGAAGTTCCGAAAGATGGTCGCTACTGGAATGCGATTGAACAGGGCGGCCGGAACGAAGGCGTTGATAAGGAACACCACAATCACGACGAAGACCGCAAGCAGCAACGGGCCACCAACGAAAAGGTCAGCAACGGCTGTTCCCGTCAGATTCTCTACCGTGCCTTTGGCCAGATAGATCAGCACAACGGCCAGAAGGCTTGCGAGCACGGTGTGAACGAGCGACTCGGCGGTCATCATGCTATACATGTCTTTCGTGTCGCTGCCTAAGCATTTGCGAAGCGCCATCTCGCGGCTTCTACCAACCGACGTTGAGACTACAATCAGCATATAGTTCAACACCGAGGTGAGCAACAAGGCGACAGCCACTAAGGTCAAGACCAACATCATGCTGCGCGCATTGTTGTCTTCATTGTGATAGCTCTCATAAGGACGTATCGAAAAAAAGAGCTCATAGCCCGCAGCCTTTAGTTGCTCTACGGGAAGATAGCGATTCACAAACTCGCCCATCGCCGCATTGGTCTCAGCTATCGCCGCCTTGCTGGATAAGCGAATTAGCGTTTTATATCGATCGTTGCCGACCACACCGTTCGTACCGTCGTACTGTCCGAAAACCGTGCTGATGCCAGCAAGAGAAGCAACCACGTCGGGACGATAGCTGGAGTTGGCGGGATAATCCTCGAAGACTCCCGTAATTGTGAGCTCGCCATCCCCCTCGCTCTCCAAGGTGAAGACCTTGCCAATGACCTCTGCGGCGGCATCCATAGGCTGTCGGCTGTCGGCCAATCTCATGGCCAACGACGAGGAAATTACCGCATTGCCACCAACGCCCAATGTCTCCGTCAGATTGCCAGCCAAGCAGGGGCGGTTCAGGATCTTGAAGAAGCACGAGTCGGCCATGATAGCCATGTTGACACTGGCCTTCTTTGGGCTATCCTTGAGCACCGCCTTCGTAGCAGTGGCAACGTAGGTCCATCGCGTCGCTGCTTCGATTTGCGGATAGTGCTCCTTCAGGCGAGAAGCTATGCCACCAGCAGTCTGGTTGTAGCTTCGCTCTTTCTCGTTCTGCGTATAGAGCTCCTTGACGTAGCAAACCCGATCCGCTCCCTCATAGAAGTTATCGTAGGTTTGCTCGAAGCAAACCTTGGTGAGCAACACCAAGCTGACGGCGAGGCCAACGCCGAGCGCCAGAATCTTGACGCTATTCTTGCGCCCCTTTGCCGGGAGCGACTTGATGGCCGTAAACACGTAATTAAAAAAGTTCATAGTAGCTGCTTATTTATTCGTCGTTTTATCTTATTTCAAAATCAACACTTCGTTGTCGCCAAAGTTGTCGTAGCCCGAGATGATCACCTTCTCGCCAGCCTCCAGTCCATCCAACACTTCGTAGTACTGCGGGTTCTGACGGCCGATGTGAATCTCACGCTTCACGGCTCTCTTGCCATCTTTATCCACCACATAGATCCACTTGCCGCCTGTCTTCTGGAAGAACGAGCCACGCGGGATAAGCAGGGCGGCCTCGGGCGAACCCAACTGAAGGTTCAGATAGTAGGTCTGACCGCTACGGATATTCTCGGGCAGTTCGCCCTCGAACTTGAAATCGGCCTTGAATTTGCCATCACGCACCTCGGGATACACCTTACGGAGCGAGGCGGCGAAGGTCGTCTCCTGACGTTCGAAGGAGGCCGAGAGCCCCGGGATGACGCGGTCGATGTAGTGTTCATCGATCTGCGCTTCAATCTTATAGGAGCTCATGTCGCTGATCTGACCAATCTTGGTGCCCGCTGCGATGCTCTCGCCCAACACGGCGTCCAGAATGCCCAGCTGCCCGTCGATGGGCGCTTTGATAGTCAGGTTGTCTTTCCGCTTGCGTATCATGCGCATATTGATCTGCATGTTCTCCAAGCTCTCGCGCATACGCTCCACCTGCGTAGAGCGGAAGAGGCTGTCTTGCACCTCCTTGTCGGTGATGATCTGGAGTTTATCCAGAGCGAGGTCATAATCCTCCTTGGCCTTCAGATACTCCTCTTTGGCGATGAGCTTATCGTCGTAAAGCGCCTTCTGTTGCTCATAAGCGCGCTTCAGTCGCTTCACGTTCAGCTGATACTCCGCTTTCGACTGCTTCACGTTCAGTCGGTCCTGCTCCATTTGAATCTGGGTGTTGCGCAAGATGTTCTCCTTCTCGGCCAGCTCGGCCTCTGAGTTCAAGATCTGAAGGTCGAGATTGTCGTTGGAAAGACGCAGAATCTCGTCGCCTTTCTTGACTGTCGATCCCTCTTCGATAAGGATCTCATCCACTATACCACCCTCAATCGGGCTGATCTGTATGGTGACCAAGGGTTGCACCGTGCCGCTCAAGCGGATATAGTCGTTAAACTCGCCCGACTTTACCTCGTTGATTGTCACCGTATCGCCATTGATGCGCAATGTACTGTGGCTGGGCGTGGCGATCAATGCGACCACCAAGATTACGAACCCTGCGCCTAACCACCAGGGTAATCTTTTCTTTGTGAATGCGGCTTTCCAGCCTGTTTTCTTTTCTATAAACTTATCCATAGTTGTGATTCTTATTTTTTACTGATTAATGTATGATTCTCCGTTGTAGTAGCGCACTACGGCATCTTTGATTCTAAGCTTCAGGAGGGCGTTCATGCGCTCTGCCATGGCGTTGAGATAGGTCTGCGAAGCCGTTTGAAACTCGATGGCCGAAATGAGTCCTGTCTCAAACTGTTTGGTGCTCAATTGGAAAGCCTCCTGTTGCACGTCGGCCAGCTGATCAGCCTGCCGATAGGCGTCGTGTGCGCCATCTCGGTCGTTGATCGCTCTCGCCACCTCATTCTCAATATCTCGCAGGGCTTGGTCGTATTGCGCTTCGGCCCGTCTGACGGCACTCTTCTTCAGGCTCAGTGTTGTGCGGCGGCGGAGCTGGTCGTAGATCGGAATGCTAACCGACACCTGGATGTACTCACCTCGGTTGTTGCGAAACTGCTCGCCGAAGGAAGTGGTCTGATAGCCCTCCTTGCCCGGATAGGTGAAGTAGGTGGTCGACCATCCTGCGCTGAAGCTGATTGTGGGCGAAAAGGCTCCACGTGCCTTCCTCAGGTCGAGCGTGGCATTCCGCACGTTCAAGAAAGCGATCTTGGCAGAGGGGAGCTGCTGTTTGGCCCACTCCGACACCTCGGCTTGCTGAACAGGCGTTAGCAAGGGGGCGGAGACCTCCGTGTCGATGGTCAGCTCCTCGTTTACCGGCCAGAACATGACATCTTTCAGGGTGATCGTCGCATCCTTCTGCTGGTTGCGTGCGTTAGTAAGCTGGTATTGCTTCTGAGCGAGCTCTGATTCCATCTGCACCACGTCGGCATGGCTCTTCTGTCCCAGTTCCTCTTGGCGAGCGGCACGATCGCGAGCGGTCTTCGCCGTGGCTACCTGTTCTTCGAGCACTGCCGCCAACTCCGAGTAGTAAATCACGTTGTAATAGGCCTCCATCGTAGCCAGGCAGATCTCGTCGCGCTTCTGCTGCTCTTTGCTGACTCCCATCTTGGCGGCCGTCGAGGCCATCTTCATGTTGTTGATCAGCTGGAATCCGTCGAACAGCGTGATGCTTGCGCTTGCGTTGTAGCCGTTATAGAATGTGGTTACGCTATTATAGGTGTTCGTCTCAGGGTCGAGGTTACGGCCATACTGGTTGTTAGCGTAGGTCTGCGCCGAAATGCGCGGGGTGAAGACCTCCATGATGGCCTGACGACGTTGCCATTGCTCGTCTTTCCGGTCGGCTGCCTCGATTCTCATCTTGGTGGAGTTGCTGATGGCATACTCCATGCAGTCATGCAGCGTCAGGGTCGGAACGGCAGGTTGCTCTTGTGCTTGTGTCGTAAAGGCGAGCGTCCCAGCCAACAGGAGGGCTGCAATCATCGGTTTACCGTATCTTTGTTTCATTTCAGTGTACTGTTTAATTCTTGTTCACTGTAAATAAAACATGGAGCGTGCCAAACATCAAACAGTGCTGAATGTCAATACGATTGGTTTTTGAGCGGGTCGAAAAAGTGTAAAGTTCCTTTACAGCGGCTGTAAAGAGACTTTACACTGTCGTGGCATTTACAGCTTGATGCCGTATTTTTTGATACCTTCGGTCAGCATTCCTTGGGGCAAGAATGCCTTCAACGTGTTGGTGATGGTGTTGAGCATCTGCTCTCGGATATAGTCATCCTTTATATAGAGCGAGATGCGGCGTTGCGAGAGGTAGTCGCCCTCAATCTTACGGATATTGGCCTGCTGCTTCTCGCTGAGGAAAGGCAGGTGCATCTCGGGGATAATGGTGTAGCCTCCATTCTCATCGACAATGCGGATCAGGGTCTCGATGGTTCCGGCCTCATAGATGTGGTGTCCCTTGCTACGGGCCTTGCAGAACGAGAAGGCGCTGTTGCGCAGGCATTGCGCCTCCTTCATGATCCACATGTGTTCATGCTCCAAGTTCTCAGGTTTGAACAGGGGGAGCTTTCGCCAACAGTTCTCGGCTAAATAGACGTAGAACCGCTCCGTATAGAGCGGAATCTCCAGTATTCCTTGGCGTTTGTTCTCAGAGATGGCGATCCCCGCATCGAGTTCGCCCTTCAGAAGCGCATCGAGCATATGGTCGGCTTTCATCTCTCGGATAGAGAGATCGACCGACGGGTAGGCCTCGTGGTAATGCTTTATGAACTTGGGGAGCAGATAAGGGGCGATGGTGGGGCCTACCGACAAGGCGAATGAACCACCAATCGTACCCTTGTGCTCGTTTATGATCTCTGTGATGCTATCAATCTCCATCAAAGCCTTCTGTGCCTGCCGGACGACCTTTTCGCCCACCGAGGTTGGCTGCACAAACTTGTTGCTACGCTCGAAGAGGCGCACATCGAGTTCTTCCTCCAGCTTCACAAGCATGGCGCTTAATGTAGGCTGGGAGATGTGGCATGCTTCGGCCGCTCGCGCAAAGTTGCGAAAGCGGTCGATAGCGACAATATACCTGATTTGCTGGATGTTCATAAACGATTTTAGGCTTTAAGTTTGCAAATCATTTGAGTCATATTGCCCATCGGACAGAAAACGCACCATGTACGAGGGCGATAAACGACGGTCAGGATGACACCCACGATGAGCGATGTCAGCATGATGCCATATAGGCCGAAGGCGAACTGCGCCATCCAAGGCTCGATGGCCGAGGGGTAGGCCCAGTGCCAAGGCACATCGAATGTCCAAAGCAGATGGATCGTTTCGTGAAGCGACTCAATGCCTTTCGCCACCTGTATGGTCAGTAGAATCATTTGGACAAAGAATAACAGGAAGAACAGCAGGAAGCCATTGCGAAACCATTTCGAGGAAAGCCATCTTGGGGCAACCTTCTTGCGCGACCATCCGAGCCCGTTCCCCAACTGCAGAAACAGCTGCCCTCGTCCGCAATAGTTGTTGCAGTAGCCCTTGCCGCCTCCGAAAATGGCCATTAGCAATGGAATCATGAAGCAGATGACACCCAGCCACGCATAGACGATATTAAAGAATCCGAGCGTGAAGTAGGTCGCGGAGACGAGCCACATATAGTCGCTCCATCTTTTCTTTTTCTGTACAGCCATATCTTATCTCAAAACTTTATGTATTACGCCCGCAGGGCAATTCTTCTCGCAAATACCACAGCCAACACACGCCTCCTCGTCGATCACGGCATAGCATCCTTTATAGATGCTGATAGCCTCCTTAGGGCACACCTTGACGCATACGCCGCAGGCCACGCAACGTGCTTTCTCGTTTTCAGCCTTATACTTCGTTGCCATGTCACTTCCCCTCCTTGTCTAACAGCTCCTCAAGAAACTCAGCCGCATCGGCCACGCATCTGGGGCATTCGCGCAATATCTTGCCTGTCCCCACCCCTTTGAGCAGCTTGCATTGCGTTGCTCCGTTGCGCTGTTGAAACTTATCCATGATTTGGCGCATGCCTTTCATCGCCTTAGCCTTGTCTTTGGTGGCAAGTCCGTAAACGATACCTGCGCCAACCAAAGCGCCGCAGGTGCCCTCCATATTGCCCATGCCAACGGCAAAACAGTTGCCCGCCTGCTTGATGGTTTCCTCGTCGAGGCCGGTATAATCGTGATAAGTGCAAAGCACGGCTTGGGTGCAATTGTGAGAACCACAGGATTTCTTGCTCGCTGCTATTTCCTTTCTACTTTCCATGTCATCTATTGTATTTGTTGTTTACAGCGGCAAAGATAGGGTTTCATTCATAGACAGACGACTGTTTCTGTCTATGAATACATAGCCAACGCCTATACAGACGGAGAACCGTCGCGCTACGACACGCCTTCGAGCAGCCTGACTTCGGCGTTCTCCAAAGGGGGCACCTCTTTATAGGAGCACTTCAAATGGGCGGCTATCAGATTGCGGGCAAACAGCCCATGGGTCACCACAACGATCGAATCATTGGGATATTCCTCCGCGAGCGCACGCAAGGCCTCCTCCGCACGCCGCCAGATAGCCTCCTCGGTCTCTACGCTTTCATCGGGAAACACCCATTTGCCATCTACCCGGTATTTATCCGCCGCTTCTGCGATGGAGATGCCAGTAAACACGCCCCAGTCGCACTCGCGAAGCAAAGCGGTCTGTACGATAGGGAGCCGAAGGCGTTCGGCGATGAGGCCTGCGGAGTCTGTGGCACGCTTCAAGTCGCTCGACACGATACACTTAAACGAGACTCCCAACCGATCCAACTGTTGCGCCGTCAGCCGCACCTGCTCCTTCCCCTCCTCGGTGAGCGTGCCCGGCAGATGCCCTTGCAAAATCCGCTGCTTGTTCTCTTCGGTCTCTCCGTGTCTGACAATATACAGCCTCATTTGTCGGTTGTTGATTTCGGTTTATACTCCGCCTTGCGCTTTGGATTCATGGGGAACCAGCCCTTCTCTACCCGTTCCTTCTGCTCAAAGATCTCGAGGATACTCCATAGGCAGGAACAGCCCACAACGCCGAGAACCGGACTGACTATGCCATCTTCCACCAAGAGACTGGCTGCGATAAAGGCGATGCCAGCCAAGGCGAACACCCACCAGCAACGAGTGCCGAAATAGTATTCGCCCTTGATCACGATAGGGTGAAAAAGGCCGATCACCAAGAAGGTGATGACCGCGATGATTAATCCGGTGAAATTCATGACTTGATGTAGGCTAAGATCTGTTCAGCATGAATCTTGGTCTTGATCTCCTTGGGCGTGAAGATCTTCTCGATGATGCCCTCTTCGTTCACCAGATAGGTGGTGCGCAAGATGCCGATGGTCTTACGTCCGCAAGCCACCTTCTCTCCCCAGCAACCCAACTCTTGCAGCAGTGTTGTCTCGGTATCCGCAATGAGGGGAAACTGCAAGCCTTGCGCATCGGCGAACTTCTTCTGAAGGGCCTGCTTGTCTTTGCTCACGCCGATAATCTCGTAGCCAGCGGCAGCCAGCTCCTCCTTGTGAGCCTGCAGAGAGCAAGCCTCGGCGGTGCATCCGCTGGTGTTGGCCTTGGGATAGCTGTAAAGCACAATCTTGCGACCTCTGTAGTCGCTACTCTTAATCTCACGTCCCTCTTGGTCGATGCCAAGCAGCTCGGGAATCTTGTCTCCAATAGTCATAATCGTGTTGTCTATTTACCTGTTTTGCCGACAAAGGTGCGAATTATAAACAGATTTATAAGCATCCAAGGCCGATTATTTCGCCGAAGAGAAGGCTTTACCCTGTTTGGAGGGCCATTCTTGCTAAGGCCACTCAAAATGTTGGTAGTCTTTGCAGGAGCGCCAAGAGCCACCCCACACAAAGCCATGAGCGATGAATAGCCGATGACATACGTCTCCCCTCACAATCTTATAGGGGAAAGAGGCGGTGCGATCGATGTAGTGCGTGGCTGTAGCCGGGCGCACCGTCTCAGGCCGAACGGCTCTGCGATCGGGCGTGTAACGGAAATAGGGGTTATACAGCGGATTGATGTCGATGGCCAGTCCACGCCCATGCTTCGAAGGCTTCTTGCTGCCGGCCACGGAGCGGAAATTAAAGCCGCTTGAGTTGTTGTCGCGCATGGAAGCCTCATCCGAGGCGTCGTAATGGTCGATAAGCCGCATCTTCTCAATGGGATAGTCCTTGTCGTAGAGCTGCCTGAAGATGCGTAGCACGCACTCCGCAATGCGCGCATTGACCACCATCTCGCCCACTATGGAGCGTCCATCAAGGTCTTTATGGAGGCAGCGGATGTAGCGCAAGGAGTCGCGAGGGATGGGGCAGTTCGCCTTATAAGACCTCCCCTGCATGAGCGTGAAGACACTGTCGGGCAGCGGCTCCTGACTGAAGAAGGCAGCCACGCCATAGGCGTGCAATGGCCCCTCGCCCACCTCCTCGCCCGGACGAAACCGCCACGCTTGCGCCTGGGCGATCTCGCCGCCGCCCACCAACGCCACGAGGAGGAGAAGGAGCAAAGCCCTTAAGGGGAAATCGTTCTTGTGTGAATGCGCCATCGTCTTAAACGGTTTTAAAGAGTCTACGAGGCGGAATCGCCCCTACTCAGTCGCTTCAGGGCAAGATGATGGCCCACAGCCGCCGCTTTCTGATAGTATTCCATTGCCTTGCGCAGGTCGGGCTCGTCGGTCCAGCCCTCTTCGTAGCTCTGCCCTATGCGATACCATGCGTAAGGGTCGACAGATTGCCTATAAGCGGCGATAGCCTGCCGCAGGTCGGGAGCCACCGAGCCAAGCCCCCGTCGATAGATGTCGCCCAGGCTGGTTGGCGCATAGAGTAAATCGCCGTTGCGGATCGCCTCGTTATACCAGTAGACAGCCCTCTCTGCATCTTGCTCAACCCCTATGCCCCGCTCATAGATCGTCGCGATATCATTAAGCACAACCCCCTCATAGCGCTTGTCTCGCGCATAGCCCTGTGCGATTCGCAGCAGCAGATCCACATCCTCTTGGGCGTAGCTCTCCGTCGTCTCCGAGCCGTCGGTTTGCCAAGAAAGCACCGTGCCGATCGACCGATGCTGAGGCACATCCACCATGATCTCCTTATCCGCCTCAACCGGATCGACCACCTCGTCGGTCGGCAGCAGGTCGTGGCGAAGCATATAGGTGATGTAGCCAAACAGGCGCGGGGTAGACGAATAGATGCAGACTCCCATGCTGTTCAACGCCTCGTTGTCGACATAGACGTTGGTCTCGCGAATAGGCAACGAGATGTAGTATTTCAGGCCCATCGAGAGGAAGCACTTCACGTAGGCAATCTCCTCGCCCATCGTGTCGGCCACCCACTCCTCGTCGAGCAGCAGATAAGCGCTCTTCCCCTCCGCACGAAACGGCTCGTCGGTCAGGTGGATGCTCAGCGTGTCGAGCAGGTAAGGCAAGAAGCGATAATCCTCATAGGAGGCCAACCGGTCCATCGAGAGCGTATAAGCCCCTTCGGTCTGTTCGAGCATAAACAGGGTGACACTCTGCTTCTCGCGGTAGAAAGCCCAGACGTTAGGCACCTCATCGGGCGTGATGGCCAAGCGCATATCGGCCGTACCGAGCGACTCCAAGAGCCTCTCGAAGGCCAACCCGCGGCTCGACATTATCGTGAATTGTATCAGCATCTATCTTATCCCTCGTTCGTGATACAGCGGCCAAACTTTTCAGAAGATCGACTCGCTGGTTATCGTGGTGAAAAATTCGAGCGCTTTCATGCCCATGATGGAATTGCCATGCTTGTTCAGGCGCGGACACCACACGGCGATGGCGTATTTAGAGGGATAGATAGCCACGATGCCACCACCCACGCCGCTCTTGCCGGGCAGTCCTACGAGGAAGGAGAACTCGCCCGCCTCGTCGTAGAACCCACAGGTCTGCATGATCGCGTTGATACGCTTCACCTGCGAAGTGGTCAGCCGCACGCCTCCATAAAAGAAAGGCTCGCTACTTCGGGCAAAAGCCGAGAAGGCCACGGCCAGATCCTTGCAGCTCATCTCGACCGAGCACATCATGCAGTAGAAGTGCAACACATCCTCCACCCGATTCTGAAGGTTGCCGTGGTGCTTCAGCAGGTAGGCGATGGAGGCGTTCAGGTAGCTGCAGCTCTGCTCAGAGGCAGCCACCTCCGAGGAGTAGTCGATGAGCGGGTTGCCCGCCAGCTCACGCACGAAATGAATGAAGAACTCCTCCGGATTCTTCAGCTTCGACAGCAACACGTCGGCCACGACGATGGCTCCGGCGTTGATGAAAGGATTGCGCGGCTTCCCCTGCTCATACTCCAATTGCACGAGCGAGTTGAACGCCGACCCCGAAGGCTCCTTCCCGATGCGGCTCCATAGCTCCTTGCCCAAAAAGCTCAGCGCGATGGCCAGCGAGAACACCTTCGAGATGCTCTGGATCGAGAATTTCACGTCATACGCCCCCAAGCGATAGGTGTCACCATTGAGCAGATGCAGATAGATGCCAAACTGGTCGGGGTTCACCCGAGCCAGCGCTGGGATGTAGTCGGCCTGTTTGCCCTCATTTTCAAACGGCTTAATCTCTTCATAGATATTCTCTAAGATCAATTGATAGTCCATAGCCTTGTTTGGTCGTTAATCGTTGTAAATGGCGATCTTAATCACGCCCTCTTCCTTGTTCTCGAAAATGCGGTAGGCCTCCTCGATCCGGCTGAGCGGGAAGCGATGGGTGATCAGCGGAGTGGTATCAATCCTTCCCTGCTCAATGAGGCGCAACACCTCCTCGCAGTCGCATCCATCCACACCGCCCGTCTTAAACGTCAGGTTCTTACCATACATGTCGGGCAAGGGAAGCTGCTGCGGCTCGTCGTAGAGGGCCACGACCGCCACGATGGCGTTCGGCCTTGCGCATTGCCAAGCCAACTGGAAGGTCGTTTTGCCTCCAGCCACCTCCACCACCCTGTCGGCGCCTCCGTGATCGCTGTGCGCCTTGACAAACTCCTCACACTCCTCGGGAGTCGTGAGCAGCACCTCGGGATAATGCCTCTTGATGAAAGTCCGGCGCTCCTCCGACCTCTCACACACGATGATGCGCTTCGGCTGCTTCAGCATCACGCAAAGCAGTGTGCAGATACCCGTCGGGCCCGCCCCGATGATCAGCACCGTATCTTCACTCGTGATCTCGCTGATGTGTGCCGCCCAGAAGCCCGTAGCCAACACATCGCCCACAAACAGGGCCTGCTCGTCGGTCACGCTGTCGGGGATGCGATTCAGGCCCTGCGTAGCCAAGGGCACACGCACATACTCCGTCTGGCCGCCGTCGATCCGGCAGCCCAAGGCCCATCCGCCATGGGGCGAGACGCAGTTGTTCACGTAGCCATGCTGGCAATAGAAGCACTCGCCGCAGAAGGTCTCCACGTTCACGGTCACACGGTCGCCCACCGCTACGCCTTTCACCTCGGCGCCAATCTCCTCCACGACACCCACCATCTCGTGTCCCACGGTAATGCCCTCAACCGCCCTTGGCACACTACCATGCTTGATGTGAAGGTCGCTCGAACAGATGCTGCCCAAAGTCACTCTAACAAGGGCATCAGTCGGCT
This sequence comes from uncultured Parabacteroides sp., assembly GCA_934718155.1. Classification (GTDB taxonomy): domain Bacteria; phylum Bacteroidota; class Bacteroidia; order Bacteroidales; family Tannerellaceae; genus Parabacteroides. The sequence continues at coordinate 16,998 of CAKUZF010000014.1, forward strand.
CCACGATCGTGGGCTTCGGCTTGTCGATCAAGGCAAACCGCCCTCTCTCCATATAGGTATAAGCTTTCATCGATTATCTTTCAGTTTTTGAATAGTTCTTGAACGGACAAAGGTAAACATAAAAACAAAGAGACTCTCTTCTTTCATCGGTTTTTCACCATTTCCCTCCGCGGCACAATTGCATAAATCCGTGGCTTAAATTTGTAGTATAGGCCTATATTTTCTTGTTTAATGCTTAATTGTTTATGATAAGCATTACCATTGCACCCATGAGTAAACAATCGGCATTTGACTATAAGATTCTAGCAAGTTACCTTCTTCCCAAAGGCATACTTGAGTTCTTCGACGTTACAGCCGTTAACGAAGATCACACTGGCATTATTGAAGAGACAGGTAATGAGCGTGTCCTTCTTCACATCTATCTTGACGAAAAAGTTGAAAGGCTTTAGAGCACAACTACGCGGTGTGCAGGATTTACCTTTCTTTATGTTCAGAGCATCTATGATCTTTGGATAACATGATTATATTGCCACGGATATTTGCAACTGTGCCCAAAAATCACCGGCATTTCCTAGGCGCTCCATGCCATGAGCTTCCTAGGCAAAATACCTCTGTCAAGTCAAATCCGGACAGATCCGCAGTGGGATCTTTGGGAACGACCTCCCCTTTCTCGTAAACATACACTAAAAGACGTTCCCCAGCCGCATTCTTTACATACATAGAAGGGATATCACACTGCGGACACCGATACTTTCTCATAAGCTACTCTTTTATGAGTACTACACGATTGTAGCCGATACTATCACCCCGCAAACAAACTTGTGTCAATTGAATATCGCACGTATTGCTATAACGCAGGGCAAAAGTATCAATATCCGCATTCGTCCACTCTACGGCGAGATGCAACCATAACTCCCTAACCGGCATGACTACGGAATCCGCGACACCACTGATCGGACGATTGCCATAAAACCGGACGGAATCCCCCGTCTCCTCAAACCTATCCCACAAAGAATTAATCTCTTCCGGATAAATCACGACATTCGATTCCCGGGAGTCGTATGTAAGCGAAAAAGCGTTACTTGCATAATTTTCTGTATAACGAACATTCTTAATGGCTACATATCCTTCTTTCGGCCCTCTCTGAGAATCGTAATCGCAATCAAGGATAGAATTAGCATCCTTGTCCGTCACGGAAAGATACAATTGCGGGGCGTAGTTCGAGCATTCGATTTGGAATACATCGCTCAACGTATCCTGCGGTTCTCCGGAAGGATCGATAATTTCTTCCTGATCTGGCTTGCCGGATATAACATCAGCGTCCCCATCACCACAAGCGAGGAACTGGGTGAGAAAAAGTAACAATAGTAAATTGAATGCTTGTCTCATACACTATAGAATTAAATGGGTTTAATATTTGTCATTGTCATCATGTCTGATGTATATAAGAAAGTACAAGAAGTAGAAGCACTTTGTGTTGATACTAAATAATAACCATTGCTTGATCCATTCCAGCCTAAATTAAAATATAGGTAATAATTCGTTCCAGTTTCTCCTGTATAACTTTCTTCTATAGGATTACCAGGGCACTCCCTAACCATTTTTTCTGCCCAATCAACTGTCTGATATCCTTCTACAACCCATGCATGTCCAACACCTCCAGCACGAACACCTCTCATATACACAGGTCTACTTGAATCTAAATCTGATTTTACCTTCGAAAAGTCATAGGGACTGATGAGCATATTTACGTTATACCCCATTAAGGTGAAAGCATCATAAGCATAATATATATTAGAGCCACTTCCGTCACATCCATAAGACATAGAACACTTATCACCTATTTCCGCTAATAAATTAGCAACTTGTGATCTATATGTATTATTTGTCAGATTTTTCGCATCAGCTACAGACTTCATCCCAGACCAACTATAAGTGGTATTCCTAGTTTTCATATTTACAGGATGTATATAACTACCCGAAGTCGGCTTTTGGTGATATGCCATAATTTGCGCAATAGCAATAGCAACACATCCTGCAGGGTCTTTTAGTGATGTGCTAGCACATATGGGTAAGCTATCATTATAAGGAGATGGACTTTGTCCCCACGTAATGTTCATTGCACACTTTTTAGTAGTTGTCTTTGTTATTTCTTGAAAAAAACCCGTATCACAAGGATCGATATCTTTAACTAGTGGCATTGAATTCTCAGTAATTGATTTACTTATGAAATAATCCGTTTGTTCAAAAAATATATGCTCAAACTCTGGTAAACCTGACATATCCCACATTCCAGAGTCACAGAATGCTAGAACTTTCCCTGAAACCCTTTTATCTCCAACCTCAACAACAAAACCTTTGCTCTCTCCTTTTTCTGTCTTAAAGTTGATGATGTAAACAGGAATATTTTCAAAATCCTCATTTGCATTTAAACTAACAGTTTGTTGTGAAGATTGGACTGAGATTGGACGATAAACAACTTGAACATCAGGAATAAGTCTGTCTGCTTGAGATTTTGTAGAGAGATAATGATTATTTAAAAATAACCGAGCAGAAGTTATAGCTTCTTGCTCCCCTATCATGCTCTCATTTACTAGCTCATCAAACGGGGCTTCTCTTTCCTCATGGTTCATGTTGTCACATGACATATAGATGCAACTAAACAAAAGAACCAATAAAATTAAAGCTTGCTTTTTCACAATGACATTTTTTAGTGTTAGCGAATAGATTTATAAAACAGCACAAATATATATATATATTTCTAATATACCTAATTTCCGCAACACTTTTGTGCAAGAATAATTTAAAGCACTGAGTAGTAATATATTACTACTCAGTGCTTTGTCATGTTCGAAGATTTACTTAACTTCGGCACAGTTGCATAAATCCGTGGCTTAAATTTGTAGTATAGGTCTATATTTTCTTGTTTAATGCTTTATTGTTTATGATAAGCATTACCATTGCCCTCATGAGTAAGCAATCAGTATTTGACTATAAGATTCTAGCAAGTCACCTTCTTCCCAAAGGCATCAAGCCAGTCATGCAGAGGACTGGGTACTGCTTCCTGAGAACATAGGCAAACGGCTGGGCATTGACGAGACCATGCTTCACAAGGATCTGATGACATCCCTGACCAACAAAGAAGGGCATGGCAAACGTCACACCTTAATAGCAGATGTAAAAGGCACCAAGGCCTCAGATATTATAAAAGTTCTTATGCAGATACCGCAGGAACAGCGAGAGCAGGTCGAAGACTTATGCAACTGTGCCATATTATGGCTTTCTTTGGCGACTTGCCAAGAGAAAAACACAGCGTAACGAACACTTTATCAGTCTGTTCGCTACGCTTTTCTCTGATTTACTTTTTAACTATCTGTTTATTTTATACCTTTGTAGCAAGAGCCTGTCTCACGCCTCACAAGGAAGAGAAAGAGGGGGCGGAGAGGGAGGCTTGAAACAATTAAACAAATTTATATGATAGCAAATATCATTAAATTAAATCTAAGCAATCGGCAAAGAGAAATCGACCTCTTCGCCGAGACGAGTATGCCCACCAACAGCGAGGCGCAAGACCGTGTAAAACACAACAGCACAAGGATCAGCAGCGAGCATGACGAGCTGTTATACAACACACTGCCCGCCCTCCGCTCCAAACGGGAGGCCCGCTACATGCCCTTCAACGAGGAAGAGGTGGAAGGGCTCTTCGAGGAGCCACACGACCGCGAGCGATTCGACCTGGGGCAAGACGCCAGACTGGCCAAGGCGGTGCTTAAACGCGACATCATACGCTATTTCAGAAAGAGAGACTGCCTGGTGGACATCGACTTCATCGGACGAATCCGCATTTGGGTGATCGACTGCCCAACCGGGACGTTCAAGGCCTACAAACGCTACCTGATCAACCTCCGACTTAACGACCAATACGAGGGCTGGCAACTGGAGATTGCCGAAGAACGCCGAGCCGTCGTGTCGCCAACCCCCATCACGCGGCTGCCCGACCTGCCCGCCTCGGGCTACGACGTCGTGGTGGGCCGATGCGTCATGCCCCGAAAGAAGCTCTTGCAACAGCACTGGGAGGCGGCCCCCGAAGCCATCTATCCCGTCGTCAACCCGAGCGTCGAGAAGATCGTGGGCTACACGAGGCGCGCCGTGCGCACGACCGAGAAACTGGCACAAAAGCTCGCAGCGGCCCAGGCGTTCGCCAACCAATGGATCTTCACGGCCGATTTCCGCCAGGAGGTGGGCGTAGCCTTCCCCGACGGCCAACAGTTTGCCATCCTGCCCAGCGAGCGGGTGATGACCGTCGATGCCGAAGCCCACGACCTCATCTTCGGAGGGCAATACGTCGGGCGATCACCACGCACGGATTTCAGCGAACGGGGCGCCTACAAACGCCCCGAAGAGTCCTACCACTTCTTTTTCATCGGCCAAGGCGAGCCGGCGAAGCACTATGGCAGGCGGATGTACAACATCATCACCACTGGCTACGACTACGACGGGATCATTTCCCCCACCGACGCCAAACCGAGCGGTGCAAAGTGGATGTCGAAGCCATTGGACTCCATACTGCACCAGCAGGTGCAATGGGAGAAAAAACTCAGCTTCTTCTATGAGCCGGGCGAGAATCCCCTGGAGGTCCTCAAAGCCTACCTGCGCTCCGACCGCTTCACGCAGAGCAAGGGCAAGCGCTACATGGCGATCGTGCTTTCCGACATCTCGCGCGACGACCCCAACCCGTCGCGCCACATCCTTTACTACCGCATGAAGGAGCTGCTGATGCAATATGGAATCGCCTCGCAGGTGATCTACCGCGACAAAATCGACAACAAATGGTTTCGGTTTTTCCTCCCCAACATCGCCTCGGCCCTCGTAGGCAAGATGGGAGGAATGGCATGGGGCGTGAGAAGCCTCACGGAGGGAAACGACCTGATCGTGGGCATCGGCGCGTCGAAGCAGGCCGGCATGCGCCATCCCTACCTGGGCAGCGCCTTCTGCTTCGACAAAGAGGGCCAGTTCCGCAACTTCAACACCTGCAGGGCCGACGACACCGAGGCCTTGATGAGCGAGCTGAAGCTGTCGATATGGCGCTTCTACCAGGATTACGGCAAGCCCGACCGACTGATCATCCACTACTACAAGAAGAAGCTCAACAAGCGCGAATCGGCGCTGGTAGAGCGTATGCTGAGCCGGATGAAAATCAAGTGCCCGATCTACGTGATCAACATCGTATCGGCAGTCAACGAAGACCTGATCGCCTTCGACGAAGAGCACCCCGACCGCATGCCCCTCAGCGGCACCTACGTGCACCTCAGGCGAGACGAATACCTGCTCTACAACAACGAGCGATACGCCAAGGGCAAGAAGGCGGACACGCTCTATCCCATCAAGCTGACCATCACCCAGGGCGGAAGCAACACCCCCGCCGCACCACTCGCCCCCCTCGTGGCCAAGCAGCTCATCACGCAGGTCTATCAGTTCTGTAGGCTCTACTGGAAATCGGTCAAGATGCAACGGGTGCCCATCACCATCGCCTATCCCGAGATGGTGGCCCAATGCGTGCCCCACTTCAAGGCCGAGGAACTGCCCGAGTATGGACGCCAGCATCTCTGGATGCTCTAAATGCGCACGCCAACCATCCGCCCATGAGACTTCCCATCACAGAGAGCCTATTGAGGGGCGAGCTTCGCCCCCACATCCTCGGCGAATCGCTGAGCGACAGCCAGCTCAGCGAGCTTATGCGCCACGCCAGGAGCCTCGGCCGCCTCAGCCAGCTCAGCGAGCTCGAGGCCAAGATCAACGAGGTGATAGGCCCATGGGCCGACACACGCACCATCTATGCCGATGAGAAGCAGATCCGCGACGCCGCCCTCAAGGCCCGAACCGACGGCTTCATGGTGGAAGCCGACGTGCAGAACCCCTTAAGCAGCGAGACCCTCATTGGCGATGTGCTCGCGCTGCCACAGCTCGCCACCCCCTTGGCGCGCTTCTACCTCACGATCGTCGACGCCGAGACCCGACGCAGCCGCGAGGCGATGCGCCACCTGTATAACGCGACGAGAGACACCGCGTTCATGCGCGACACGCTCAGGAACTGCTTCCGACAGATCGCCCGCCTCTGCCACGAGGCGCAAGAGCAGGCCGACGCCAGCGACACGTGGCAAACGCTCGCGAGGCTCCTGTCGGTCAAACTCACAGAGCTCTATTTCACGCTGCTCAACACCTACGGCCGCCGCCTCCGCCTGGAGCAAGACTACAGCTTCGAGCAAGACTTCGCCACCTTCGTCTACGACTGGAGCGGCGCCTATCCCTCGGCCGACGAGGAGGAGCGCTACGCCCAGCAATGCGCCTCGCCCACCGAGATTGTGCCCGCCGACCACGAGGAGCCGGAAGCCCCCGCCACCAACCCGCTGGCGGCCGACGCCTGGCCCGCCGCGAAGGAAGACGCCGCAGCCCGCTTCATCAAGGCGGCCGACGAGGCCTACAACTTCCTGCAGATGCCCTCCATCAAAGCCTTAGGATCGATGAAGAAAGTGCACACCTTAGTCTCCATCATGCTCAGCTGCCCCGGCCACGCCTGCGCCATGCTGGAGCATCTGCGTTTCTTCGAGTGGATGAAAACGCAAAAGGTAAACATCAAAAAGAAGGAATACTTTCTTTTCTGCGCAGCGCATATCATGGAGCTTCCCAACAACGATACGGCATTCAAAACCGTCCAGTCCAGCCTAAAGAAAGAGAACGCGAACGCTGAAAAATACAAAGCCTACACATTCATCAGCAAAGTGGCAGAGGAATACGATGAAGTGCTAAACGCATAAACCAAGCGATTTCGCCCCAAAGCACCATTCATAAACACCTGTTTTCCAAGTTGTATACCAAAGTATACCAAAATATACCTCGTATACCAAAGTATACCCAGAAGCCGCTAACCGGGCTCAGCGTATACAATTGTATACCTATTCATTCGCAGCACGGTTGATCTTGACCGGAATCTTAAACATACACACAATGAAAAATGATGTTTTCATTGAAGCGCAAGGCCGTGCGTCGGCATTTGATGCCGCCACCGCCCAATTCAGCCTCTACGGGGCAGGTATTAACAAGAAAGAGAGCCAGACGCCCCACAAGCAGGGCACGCTGAGCGACGCGATCGAATGGATGAGATTGCCGCACATGAAAGAGCTCACCGAGCAGCTGCGAAGCATCGACGACCCGAAGGAGCAGAAAAAGTTCAAGGCCGAGAAGCTGCCCTTCGCCACCTTCGCAGGCACCTTCAGCTATCGCAACGCCGAGGGACTCATCCAACGCAGCGGACTGCTATGCTTCGACTTCGACCACCTCGATGCCGACGACGAGGTGGCCCGCGTGAGGCGGCTGCTCACGGCCGACCCCTGCCTCGAGACCGTGCTGCTCTTCACCTCGCCACGAGGCAAGGGCGTGAAGTGGGTCACCTATGCCAACCTTGAGAACGGAAGCCACGAGGAGTGCTACCAGGCCGTAGCCGACTACCTGCAGCGCACCTACGGCCTGCAGGCCGACCCCAGCCCCAAGAACGTGGCCTCGGCCTGTTTCCTCTGCTACGACCCCGACCTCGTCAGCTGCCTCGACCAGCCTCGCCTGCCCGAGGCCGAGCCCGACGAGGCGAAGCGGATGGTAAGAGACGTGGCCGACCTGCTCGTGGCCAAGGGTGTCGACATCACCGCCAGCTACGAAGACTGGCTCCGCCTGGCCTTCGCCCTGGCCAACACGCTGGGCGAAGAGGGGCGCTCCATCTTCCACAACCTGAGCCGGGCCAACTCGGGCTACGACTACGAGGAATGCGACAAAAAATACAATAACTGCCTGAAGACAGCAAGGGGCGGAGTCACCTACAAGAGCCTCCTCCACATGGCCAAGCAGGCGGGCGTAGAGCTGCCCGAGCCCTACCGACGCACCTTCAACCTCCGCATCGGATTCGAGGCGATAAGGCCAATTAGGCCAAAAAGGCCAAAAGGCCAAACGGCCAAAAACGACCAAAAAACAGAGAAAATAGCAAAAAATGACTTTTTAGCTAAAGAATGGCCTAATGGCCACTTGGCCTTTTTGGCCTTTCCAGAGGGCTACACCTTCAGCGACAAGATCGCTCCCGCCGACTGGCCCAGCTTCTGCCGGGGCATCCTCGACAGCCAGGCCGACACCGTGGGGCGCGACAAGATGATGCTCGGCGCCCTGAACATTATCTCCGGGCTTCCGCAGCGCAGCTACTACAGCATCTACGACCAGAGAAAGGTCTACATGCCGCTCTACAACATCATCTACGGCGGCTTCGCCTCGAAGAAGGGCGACCTGCTATCCTGCAAGCAGCTGCTGCACCCCCTCAAGCTCGAGATGCAGCGAGCCAACGCCAAGGCCCAAGACGACTATGCCGACCAGCTCGCCCAATGGGAGGCCGCGCCGAAGGCATCGAGGGGAAGGGCCCCCAAAGAGCCGGCCATGAAGTCGCTCTTCATCTCGGCCAACAGCTCGGCATCCGCCTTCTACAGGACCCTGGCCGCCAACGAGGGCTTCGGCATCGTGTTCGACACCGAGGCCGACGCCATGAGCACCATGTTCGCCAAGCAGGAGTATGGCGACTATAGCGACCTGCTGCGCAAGGCCCACCACCACGAGGAGTGCTCCATCACCCGCGTGACCGACAACATCTCGATCGTGGTCGACGAGCCCTGCCTGGCCGTGCTGCTCACCTGCACCGGCTCGCAGCTGCCCGCCCTGCTCAACGCCAGCAACATCGCCAACGGACTGGCCTCTCGCTTCCTGTTCTACGCCCTGCCCAGTGGACAGGCGGAGTTTTGCGACGTGTTCGCCCATTCCGACCAGCTGCTCGACGACGTGTTCCGCGCGATGAGCCGGCCCATCGAGCGGCTTCACAAGGCCCTGAGGGAGCGCCGCGAACGGCCCATCCAGTTCGTGATGACCCAAGACCAGCAGCAGCGCTTCCTCGGCATCTTCAAGGAGATGCTGCAGGAGAAATCGGCGCTCTATGGCGAGGGCATCGACGGATTCATCTTCCGCCTCGGCCTGGAGTGCTACCGCTACGCCATGGTGCTCAGCCTGCTGCGCCGCCTCTCAAGCCGCCCCGAGGCCGACACGCCCCTGTTCGACCCCGACGAGCAGGCGCTGGCCTGCGACGACCGCGACCTCAGCATCGCCGTAGCCATCGTGGAATGCCTCGTGATGCACACAACCCGCGTTTACAGCGTGATCGGCCAAGACGACTCCGACCCCTTCGCCAAGGCGCCCAAGCAGCCCAGCGCCCAGCTGAAGGCCTTCTATGACGCCCTGCCCGCCGACCGCGACTTCACGACCGCCGAGGCCACCCACGTGGCCGAGTCGATCCAGCTCTCGGCCCGCTCGGCCCGCCGCTACCTGGGCGAGCTGCTCTCCATCTACCAGGCGCTGGCGCAGCCACGCTGGGGCGAATACCGCAAGGCGAGAAAGGAGGCACAGGCATGAGCAACGAGTTCAAGATCAGGGCCTACACCAAGAAGGAGCTGGCCCTCTGCTACTTTCCCCAGTCGGAAAACCCCCATTCGGCCGTGAACCGGCTGATCGCCTGGGTGAACCGCTGCGCCCCCCTCAAGGCCGCCCTCGAGGCGCGGGGCTATCGCAAGACGGCCAAGTGGTTCAACCCCCTGGAGGTGAAGCTCATCGTCGAGCACCTGGGCGAGCCTTGAGGCGCACGGCAAGATGTCCTCGCAACGTATGGCATCGCACGGCAACGCATCAGCGCCCACGGCGCATGTCGTAATTTTGTGACACGGAAACGATACGAAGGTATCAGGCTGGAGGGGCGCTGCTCCGATGCTGCTCCGAGGTTGCTCCGAGGTTGCTCTAATGTTCCTCTAATCCGCGGTTAGAGAAACGATAGAGAAACGATAGAGCTCGATTAGAGCTACTGCCTTGCAGCTTGGGAGCTCCGCCCTTCGAACAGCGTTCGAGCGCCCCCGACAGCCCTCCGCGACAACCGTTTTTTCAACCCAGACCCCAACGCCTCCGTGGGTCGCCCCGACAAGGGGTTAACGGGGAGGCACGACAAACATGGCAGAGTTAAGAGGAATTTTATCCAAGCTGAGCGGTTCGGCAGGTCAGTTCACCTTCAAGCGTGTGAACGGACACACCATCATGAGCGAGAAGGCGTCGATCACCACCGTGAGACGCAGCAGGGCGCAACAGCTCCACCGCATGAAGTGGCCCAACCTGATCAAGGCCTACGCCGGCATCGCGCCGCTCCTGAACTGCGCCTTCGAGAACAAGAGCAAGTCGGTCAGCGACTACAACATGTTCGTGAAGCTGAACTTCGCCGACTCGAAGGTCTATCTGACCAAGAGCGAGGTGGTGGCCAACGCCTGCGTGGTGGCCCCCTACCTGATCACGATGGGCACGCTGCCCGCCATCCAGTGCACGGGCGAGGCCGGCGCGTCGGCCACCGACATCGCCCTGGGCGAGCTGACCCTCACGGCCGACACCACCGTGAAGCAGTTTAGCGACGCCGTGGTGAGCAACAACCCCGCCTTCGACTATGGCGACCAGATCGCCTTCATCCGCGTGGCGCAGGGCACGCATCCCGTCACGGGCTATCCGCAGTGCGACTTCACGGGCGAGAGCATCGTGCTCGAAAAGAGGTCGGAGGTGAAGCTGCGCGACTGCGTGGGCGAGGCGGGCTTCTCGGCCGTAGGCGGCAAGCTGGCCTGCAAGCTGGGCGACGGCTTCCAGGGGGCCTACGCCTGGGTGCACTCGCGCAAGCAGCAGGGCACGACCCGCGTCTCCACGCAGATGCTGATCGCCAAGAACGACCTGCTCGACAGCTACACCTCCGAGGAGGCCTATAAGCGCGCCGTGGCCACCTATGGCGGCGAAGACAACAACTTCCTGACCCCCGACGGCAACTCGACGGCCAAGCCCGCCCCGTCGGAGGGAGGCGGCTCGGAGGGCGACAACCCCGACAACCTCTGACAGGGAGCCGCCTGAGCGGCAAGAAGCCCCGCCTTCCCCCAACCGGGGAAGAGGCGGGGCCTCTTAATCTTTGCAAGTTATATACAAAGCCCACTGTCACGTGGGGTTCACCTTAAAAAAACCGAGCGAACAGTATCACTACTCCCCTGCCCGACAAGACAAATATGATTTTTAGCTTACGTTCTTCTTTACGGATGCAAAATTACGCCGATCGCCCGAGGCGGGCAATACCCTATTTTCGGTATTTCAGCGGGCACACCCCGCCTCGGGCTCACTATTTTTCGGTAAAGTTGTCGCAAATGTGTTCAATACGTGACTTTCGCACCCACAAAATAGCTTCTCGGAAGCGAAGGTCCGTAGATGTAGTCAGAATCGCGGTTCCAACCTTTGTCGAAGTCCTTCTGATAGGCATTGGTGAGATTCTGCACCCCGGCGTTCACCTGTAAAGTCAGGTATTTGTAGACAGGAATGTCATAGGCCACTTTCAGATTAAGCGCAAGGAAGTCAGGCGTATCGACGGCCACCGGCGCTTCCACGCCCGACCCCGCATTATGGCCGATAAGCATGCTGCCCGTATAGTTTCCAGTCAGAGAAGCCGAGAGACGTTTCAATGGATTGAATGTCGCCGTGAAATAGCCGTAAGTGTTAGGCGTTCGCATCATTTTGCGGTATTTCTGCTCAGGAACCTCATCGTTCCATCCGATAGCCTCGTCATACTTGCTCTGCTGCAAAGTGACACCCGCCTGCAAGGAAAACCAGTCGGTGAACTGGGCTTTCCCCTCAATATTAATTCCGAGCACCTTCGCACCGTAAGCGTTGTAACGCTCCTGTACAGCATTGCCTTGCGCATCCGTTTTGTCAAGCTGCCGAAGCGCAAACACGTCGTTCAGATCGGTATAGAATCCCTCGACAAGCAAGTTGGTCTGTACGCTCCCGAACGTGTGATATAGGTCGGCTGATACGCTGAAACTATTCGAGCGTTCTTCTTTCAGGTTTTCGGCAAGCACCGTAACCAACCTTTCTCCACCTGCAAGCCCCACGTGCAAATCTTCGTCGAAAGCTTGCGGAGCACGGAAACCTCCGGCATAACTCACACGTAGATTGATATTTTCCGCAGGATTGAAGCGCAAGTTGACGCGCGGACTGAATATCACACGATCTATCATGTTATGTTTGTCGAACCGTCCGCCAAGAAGGAAACTCCACATCTCGTTCTTCCACTCGTTTTGGAAGAAAAAGCTTCCGATGCGTACCTTCTGCCGAAAGTCGCGGTTGTAACCAATAATAATGTCTTTCAGCCCGTCGTAGTTGTATTCGGCCCCCAGCGTAAGGTCAGCCGGCATGAACAGCATGTTCCCGAAAGAATGAACATATTGGGTCCCAAACACGTAGGTAAAGTCATATGCCTTGCCGTAAGCCTTCTCGGCCGCCTCCATATCCTCGGGCGAGCCTTCCCCTATGCCGCCATAGTAGCTTTTGCGTGTCGTGGTTTGAAAAGAGAAGTACGCGCTGAGACGATTTCGTTCGTTGGGGGAGAAATAGTCATAACTCAATCCGCCCCCCTGAATGTCATGCTCGATCTGCTCGGTGATGTTGGCCTTATGAGCCACATGATCCAGCATATTTCCGCCCCGTCGGAATTCATTGATGCCATGATACTGTAGCGTCAGTTTGGAATAGGGACTAATCTTCAGAAAAGAATTCAAGCCGAAAGTCTGGTTGCGCAGCACAGGCAGTTCGGTATATCCATCTCCATCGTAGTCGAAACCTTGGCGATAACGGTTTTGTCCGTAAGCATAGAATCCGGCCTTATTGTCGCTGGTCACGAGCGAGACATTGGCATTCGTCGCATTGTCAAACGAGCTCTTACCGCCCACCGACATGAACGTGTGTCCCGCTTCGGCTGAGTTGCGCGTCGGCTCTTTGGTTATGATATTAATGGTACCACCAATGGCAGACGCACCGGAAAGAGCAGAGCCTCCGCCCCTTACCACTTCCACACGGTCTATCATATTGGCGGGAATCTGTTCCAGCCCATACACGCCGTTTAGGGCAGAGAACACGGGTCTTGAATCAATCAAGATCTGAGAATAATGACCGTCAAGCCCGTTGATGCGCACTTGTGTGAATCCGCAATTCTGACAGTTGTCTTCCGTTCGCACTCCTGGCTGGAAGTTCAGCCCTTGAACCAAACAGACAGCCTGCGTTGTCTCAAACAACTTTGGACTCAACACATTGACAAGGTTTGGAGCCATGCGGCGTTTTGTCTCGCTCCGGTTGGCCGAGACCACAACCTCGTCTAAAGAGATATTATCCTCTTTCAATTCAAAATTAAGTTCATGGGTGGAACCTGCCTGTACGTCGATTACCTTCTGTATCGTGCGGTATCCAATTGATTTCACTTCTATCGTAAGTGTACCAACGGGCAAGTTCTTCAGGAAATAGTGGCCCGTTTCATCCGTTGCAGTGCCAATGGTTGTGCCTCGCACAAATAATGTGATATAGGGCAGGTGCTCGCCGCTTTTCTCATCTTTTATATGCCCATAAATATTGGCATCTGTGTCGACCTGCGCAAAGGACATTTGCCCCATGAAGGGCATCAACATCATCCATAAGATGAATAACTTTAACTGAATCTTTCGTTTCATTGCTCTTGTTTATTTTATAATCTAATAAGACAGCTCACTAAGGAACGGTCTAAATCTTACTTCTCTCATTCCGTGTTATTTCGGCCGCAAATATAAACACTGTTGTCAAATGAAGCAATTGTTAATTTTGATTTTTAGAAAAATTGCCACACCTGTTCATTTCTGATTATATTTGCAAAACGGAATAAATCGATATGTTATGAATGCTACAGATATATTAAAAGCAAGAGGCATTAAAAAGATATGATTTTTAGCTTACGTTCTTCTTTACGGATGCAAAATTACGCCGATCGCCCGAGGCGGGCAATACCCTGTTTTTGGTATTTCGGCGGACGCACCCCGCCTCCGGCTCACTATTTTTCGGTAGCCAGCCGGGCCGTAGGCCGCATGAAGCCGGCCTCCCTACAGCTGCACCTTCCCACCCAGCACCACCTGGCGCACGATGGGCGTGGTGTAGGCATAGGGGATGAAATCGACCGACGGAAGGGGGCAGGTGATGAAGAAGTTGGCCACCTTCCCCTTAGCGATGCTTCCATAGTCGGCGCTCTCGCCCATGGCGTAGGCACCGTTGATCGTGGCCGCGTTAAGGGCCTCGTTGGGCCGCAGGCGCAACTTCACGCAAGCCAGCGAGACGACGAACTTCATGTCGCCCGAGGGGGTGGAGCCGGGGTTGTAGTCGCTGGCCACCGCCACCGCCAGCCCGGCGTCGATCATCGCTCGCCCCTTGCCGTAGGGCATGTTGAGGAAGAAGGAGGTGCCAGGCAGCAGGGTGGGCATCGTCGGGCTGTCGCGCAGGAGGTCGATCTCCTCGACGGTCATGCTCTCCAGGTGGTCGACCGACAGGGCGCCACGCCTCACGCCAACCTCCACTCCGCCCGACGAGGCCAGCTCGTCGGCATGGATCTTCGGGCGCATGCCCCAGGCCGCCGCGGCGCTGAGTATCTGGTCGGTCTCTTTCGGGGTGAAGAAGCCGCGGTCGCAAAACACGTCGACAAAGTCGGCCAGCCGCTGACGGCCCACCTCGGGCAGCATCTCGTTGATGATAAGCTTCACATAGTCGGCCTGCGTCATGCCCCGGGCCACGGCGTGCGCGCCCAGAAACGTAGCGACGATCTTGGCCGGCGAAGCCTGCTTCATGCGCTGTATCACACGCAGCATTTTCAGCTCGTCGTCAAGGTTCAGCCCGTAGCCGCTCTTGATCTCGATGCAGCCCGTCCCCTTCCGCACCACCTCGTCGAGGCGGCGCATGGCCTGCTGGAAGAGCTCCTCCTCGGAGGTGCGATGCAGCAGGTCGGCCGAGTTGAGGATGCCTCCGCCACGGCGGGCAATCTCCTCGTAGCTCAGCCCATTGATCTTATCCACAAACTCCCGCTCGCGGCTGCCGGCGAAGACGATGTGCGTGTGGGAGTCGCACCACGAGGGCAACACCATGCCTCCCTCGGCATCGAGCGTCTCATCCACATCGTCGAGGGCGGGCATGCCCTCCGACACCGTGCCAAACTGGGCGAAGCGCCCCTCCTCGACCAGGAGCCAGGCATCGTCGATCGCCTGGATGTCGGCCATCTCCTTACCTTGCCTGCGAGGCTTCGGCTCATATTCAACACCGACCAAGCGGTTGATATTCTTCACAAGTAATTTCATAAGCTACGCTGTTTTTCGTCGAAAGCCGCACGGAGCACCGCTCCGCACGGCTTGTCGGTGTGTCTGTTTCACGTGTCTATCCTTTCCGCAAGAAGTCGATCGAGCGGGCGATGTGCGGATACATCACCTCGTCGTTGATGATGAAGGGCACCACCTTTCGGTAGCTGTCGTGGATGGCCTCTACGGCGGGCGACGACTTCAGCGGACGGCGGAAGTCGAGCGCCTGCGCCGCGTTGAACAGCTCGATGGCAAGCACACGCTCGGTGTTGAGCACCACCTTATAGAGCTTGATGGCGGCATTGGCGCCCATGCTCACATGGTCTTCCTGCCCCTGGCTCGAGGGGATGCTATCCACCGACGAGGGGGTGGCCAAGCTCTTGTTGAGGCTCACGACCGAGGCGGCCGCGTATTGCGGAATCATAAAGCCGCTGTTCAAGCCTGGGTTGGCCACCAGGAAGCTGGGCAGTCCGCGCGTGCCGCTCACGAGCTTGTAGATGCGGCGCTCGGAGATGCTGGAGAGTTCGCACAGGGCGATGGCCAGGAAGTCCATCGGCATGGCGATCGGCTCGCCATGGAAGTTGCCGGCCGAGATGATCAGGTCGTCGTCGGGGCAGACCGTGGGGTTGTCGGTGGCGGCGTTCACCTCGACGTCGACCACTGAGCCGACATACTGGATGGTGTCTTTCACCGTCCCGTGCACCTGTGGAATGCACCTGAACGAATAGGGATCCTGCACGTAGGGCTTGGGCTTCTCAATGATCTCGCTCCCTTCGAGCAGCTCCCTCATGCGCTCGGCCGTAGCGAGCTGCCCCTTGTGCGGACGCACCCGATGGACGGCGTCGATAAACGGAGAGGTAAGCCCCTGATAGGCATCGAGCGACATGGCCGCGATCTGGTCGGCCCAGTCGCTCAGCCTGTGCGCCTGCAACAGCGCCCATACGGCGAAGGCTCCCATGTTTTGCGTGCCATTGAGCAGGGCAAGCCCCTCTTTCGAGGCGAGCTGGATGGGCGACCATCCGAACTTACGCAACAGCTCGGCTCCGGGGATGACCTGCCCCTCGTGTTCCACCTCGCCCAGTCCGACGAGCGGCAAGGTGAGGTGGGCGAGCGGCACCAAGTCGCCCGAGGCGCCCAGCGATCCCTGCATATACACCACGGGATAGACATCGTTGTTGAAGAAGTCGATAAGGCGGCTGACGGTCGCGAGCTGGCAGCCCGAGAAGCCATAGCTCAACGACTGGATCTTGAGCAGGAGCATGATCTTCACAATGTCGTTAGGCACACGGTCGCCTACGCCACAGGCGTGCGACATCATCAGGTTGATCTGCAGCTGGGCCAAGTCGGCCGAGCCGATCTTCACGTTGCACAGCGATCCGAATCCGGTCGTCACGCCATAGATGGGCACCGTGGCCTCATCGATCTTACGGTCGAGATACTTCCGACACTCCACGATGCGCATATGCGCCTCCTCACTCAGTTTTAACTTATAACCTTCATATACCACCTCGCCTATCCGTTCGATCGAGAGGTGTTCGGCTGAAATCTTGTGTATTTTCATAAACCTGGCATTCTATTCTTGTTAGCAATTCATTTCCAACGATTCTCACTTCACGTATTGGCTGATGATGTCGTCGTCTACGAGGTTAGGCAGCGTGACCTGCAGCCCCTCCGAGCGGCGCATCTCTCGCTCGATGCTGCGGATGGAGCCCTCGTTGCGTGCCCAAGCACGGCGTGCGATGCCGTTGTTGACATCCCAGAACAGCATCTCGCGGATGTGGCGGTCGCTATCGGCTCCGCCGTCGATCAGCATGCCGAAGCCTCCGTTGATCACCTCGCCCCAGCCTACGCCGCCGCCATTGTGCAACGACACCCAGGTGGCTCCACGAAACGAGTCGCCTATGACGTTCTGCACGGCCATGTCGGCGCAGAACTGCGAGCCGTCGTAGATGTTGCTTGTCTCGCGGAAAGGCGAGTCGGTGCCCGACACGTCGTGATGATCGCGGCCGAGCACGATGGGCCGTTTGATCTCGCCCCTCTTTATCGCCTCGTTGAAGGCCAATGCGATCTTTGAGCGCCCCTCGGCGTCGGCGTAGAGAATGCGGGCTTGCGACCCGACCACGAGGTGGTTGCGGCTGGCTTCGTTGATCCAATGGATGTTGTCGGCCATCTGCCCCTTGATCTCGTCGGGGGCGGTTCGCATGATCTCCTCCATGACGGCCGCCGCGATCTTGTCGGTCTTCGCCAAGTCGGCCGGATCGCCCGAAGTGCACACCCATCTGAACGGGCCGAAGCCGTAGTCGAAGAACATCGGGCCCATGATGTCTTGCACATACGAGGGATAGCGGAACGTGCCATCCTCTGAGCAGATGTCGGCTCCCGCCCGCTTGGATTGCAGCAAGAAGGCGTTGCCATAGTCGAAGAAATACATACCCTTGGCGGCCAGGCGATTGATAGCGGCCACCTGGCGACGCAACGAGGCTTGCACATGCTGGCGGAACTCGTCGGGCCGCTCGGCCATCATTGCCTTCGACTCGTCGAGGGTCAGGTCGGCAGGATAGTAGCCGCCGGCCCAGGGGTTGTGGAGCGAGGTCTGGTCGCTGCCGATATCCACAGGCACGCCCTCGTCGGCGAGGCGTTCCCAAAGGTCTACCACGTTGCCCACATAGGCCATCGAGACCGTGCGCTTCTCGGCCACGCTCTTCCGGATGGCAGGGATCAGCTCGTCGAGGTTGTCGTGCAGCTCATCGACCCATCCCTGGTCGTAACGCTTCTGGGCGGCCAGCGGGTTGATCTCGGCCACTACGCTTACGACCCCGGCGATGTTGCCCGCCTTGGGCTGCGCGCCCGACATGCCGCCCAGTCCCGACGAGACGAACAGCATGCCATGGATGTCGTCGGGGCCGCCCTTCTCGCTGCGCTGCTTGCGGCAGGCGTTGAGCACGGTTATGGTGGTGCCATGCACGATGCCCTGCGGCCCGATGTACATATACGAGCCGGCCGTCATCTGTCCGTATTGGCTCACGCCGAGGGCGTTCATGCGCTCCCAGTCGTCGGGCTTGGAATAGTTGGGGATGACCATTCCGTTGGTCACCACCACCCGCGGCGCCTGTGCGTGCGAGGGGAAGAGGCCGAGCGGATGGCCGGAGTACATCACGAGGGTCTGCTGGTCGGTCATCTCGCTCAGATACTTCATAGTGAGCCTATACTGCGCCCAGTTTTGGAATATGGCACCATTGCCGCCATACACGATCAGCTCGTGGGGGTGTTGCGCCACCTCGGGATCCAAGTTGTTCTGGATCATCAGCATGATGGCTGCCGCCTGCTCCGAGCGATGGGGATACTCGTCGATCGGGCGGGCATACATCGCATAGCGGGGTCGATAGCGATACATATAGATGCGTCCGTAGGCGTTCAGCTCGTCGATAAACTCGGGAGCCAGCCGCGCGTGCAGCGCCTTGGGGAAATAGCGCAAAGCGTTGCGCAGGGCCAGCTGCTTCTCGGCGTGAGTCAGTATCTCCTTGCGCTTCGGCGCATGGTTTATCGTGTTGTCGTAGGGCATCGGCTCGGGCAGACAATCGGGGATGCCCAGTCTTATCTCTTCTGCAAATGTCATGATAATCGTTTCTTTTATTTTAGTTAGACAGACTTTTCATACTTCTCATTACAGCTTCGCCTCGACCAGCTTCGTGATCTCAGCCTCCTCGATGTTGGCCTTGGCGATGAGCTGATTGGCCTCACTGATGAGCGCCTCGGCCTTCTCGCGGTCTTTCAGCGAGCCGGCGTTGATCTTCACGTTCATGCCCGCACCGAGCACAGCGGCACGCGCAGCCAACGCGCCTACACCCGCGTCGGAGACGCTGTTGGGGTTGCCCTTCTCGACCATCTTACGGCAGACATCGAACACCTCGAACGAGGCCTTCATCGTTTCGAGCGGCACCTCCGAGGCGAACAGCGTTGCCTGCTGTATGGCCTCCGACCGGGCCGCCTTCTCCTCGGGGGTGTTCTTCGGCATGCCAAAAGCCGCCATGATGCGGTTGAAGGCCTCGGTGTCTTCGTCTACAAGGCGCAACAGGCGCTCTTGCAACGCCATGCCCTCTTCGGCTACGCACGCGAACTCGCTCCACTGCGCATCCCATCCAGGCTTATGGCTGGAGAGATTGGCCACCATGGTCGCCAACGATGCGCCCAACGCACCCATATAGGCAGAGACCGAACCTCCACCAGGCGCAGGACTCTCGCGCGAGGTCTCTTCGGCGAAGCCCTTCACGCTCAGGTCGACAAGCAGGCGCTTCTTCTCGTCGCCCTCGGCCATTACGTATTCGATGATCTTTTCTTCGGGTTTAAACGGCTTGAGGTCTGACAGGCCCAGCGACTTGATGGCGATGTCGAGGATGTCTTTCTTGGGGATGCCGGCCGAACGTTGCTGACGGGCCAGGAAGTAGCGGCCTGCCTCGATGAGCGTACGTTCGGGCACGAGGCCTACAATCTCAGTGCCCGTAACGCGCACGCCTCGGTTCTGCGCACAGCGGCACACCTCGTCGAAGGCCTTGTGCAACGGGGTGACGTTGATGTCGGTTATGTTCATCGACACCTGCGCGATGCCATACTCGTCGATATACCAGCCTATGGCCTTGGTGCCCTTCAGTGTGCCTGGCTTCATCAGCGGGTTGCCCTCGGCGTCGAAGAGCTTCTTGCCCACAATCGGATTGCCCTCACGCAATTGCCGACCCTTCTCTCTCACGTCGAAGGCGATGGCGTTGGCACGGCGTGTCGAGGTGGTGTTGAGGTTGAAGTTCACGGCGATCAGGAAATCTCTCGCTCCCACGACGGTGCATCCCGTGCGTGCCACCTGCTCGTCGAAGGGGCGCCGGCCAAAGTCGGGCGCCTCGGCATCGTCGTCGATGCGCTCAGCAATGCCCTCGTACTCCCCCTTGCGGCATACCGCCAAGTTCTTTCGCTCGGGCGTGAAAGCCGCCGCCTCATAACAATAGCAAGGGATGTTCAGCTCGTCGGCAATCCGCTTTGCGAGGCGGCGCGAAATCTCCGCACACTCCTCTAAGGTTATCCCGCTAACGGGCACAATAGGCAACACATCGGTTGCGCCGATACGTGGGTGCGCCCCGTGCTGCTGGCGCATGTCGATCAGTTGCGCCGCTTTCCCCACGGCCCTGAATGCCGCCTCCACCACGTCGGCTGGCTCGCCCACGAACGTTACGACTGTACGGTTGGTTGCCTCGCCCGGATCTACGTCGAGCAACTTCACGCCTTTTACGCTCTCTACTGCATCCGTTATCTGACGGATGACGTTCATGTCGCGACCTTCGCTGAAATTAGGTACACACTCTACGATCTGCTTCTGTTTTGCCATAGTGAATATAGTATAATATTAGAAGTATATAATTATTTTTAAAAACGCATCGCTTGATGCGGCGTAAATATAGCAAAAAAAGAGAGGCTCGAACGATTTGTCAGTAAAAAGAATTATTTACGCCTGCTAAAACGCAGCAATCAAACCTATACCCGCACGCAATATACAAAGATTTTAAAAGCACATTTAAGGGCGCACAAAAGGGAAAAAGGATGTAGAGCAGGCGGAGAAGGAAAAGCCGCAAACGATCCGATTCCAATGGGGGAAAGAGCCGCGTTCGCTGACGGGAATCGGATCGCTTCGCCGAGGCTATTCGCGCGCCGTGATGTGGAAGCAGCCCTGCTTGCGCTCGTGCTTCACATAGCAGCGGTCGGCCCTCTTGAGGTCGCGGAGCACCATGGCAAGCACCATCTTGAGCTGCTCCTTATCGATATTGAGCGTATCTTTCTCGTCAACCTTCGTGAAGCGGACCCAAGAGACGTCGAACGTCGTGCCATACTGATGCGCCGAATTCTCCGACGAGTTGCTGTTGCGCTTCTTCAGCCTCTTCACATCGTCGACGGTGCGCGTAACGCTTGTCACCTTAATCTTATAGATCGAGGCATTGTGGTTTCTCAGTGAGTCTTGGAAGTTGCGGCCGATATCCTCTAGCAGGCTAACGGCCTCGGGCACCAAGAAGGGGATGGAATGGGTCAGCTCCTCCACCTCGTAGAACTTGTTGCTTGCGATCTCCTCCATCTTTCGAGAGGATTTCTGCGCCGCCTCGCGCGACGACACCGGCTCAATGCCAATTCGTTGCGCCTCGGCCAAGTGAACGGCATTGAGGTCGTTGAAATCGCGATTATAACTTCCGTTATACCAAATCCTTTTCAGTTCGCCACGCTTCTCCTTGCAGGCAGATGTCAGGAGACAAACGCCCAGGAAGCCGCAAAGCCAAGCAGCTATTAGTCCTTTTCTCATTCTGATTAGATTTCTATTATTTGTTTCTATGAGAGGCAAACTTACAACAATTCTCGAAAAAACGCCACAATAATTATAAGGAATTGTGGATTATTCGTATTTTTGCCTTTTTCAAGAAACAAAACTTAACCTCCAACAAGGAGGCGAAGGATTAATAACGATAGGCGAATGATTGAGCAAATCTACATACTGGAGGGTGTGGATCCCGTGGTGTTCTACGGGGTAAACAACTCGAACATGCAATTGATCAAGACCTTGTTTCCGAAGCTGCGCATCGTGGCCAGGGGCAATGTGATAAAGGCGATTGGCGATGAGGAAGAGACGGAACTTTTCCTCAAGAAGATCCGCGAGGTGGAGAAATATTGCGAGGAATACAACGCCCTCTCCGAAGAGGCCATCTTAGACATCGTGAAGGGCAAGACCCCCGCCAAGACAAGGCAGGAGAACCTGATCATTTATGGCATGAACGGCAAGCCCATCACGGCCCGCTCGGAGAACCAGCAGCGCCTGGTGGACGCTTTCCAAGAGAACGACCTCGTCTTCGCCACAGGGCCCGCCGGATCGGGAAAGACCTTCGTGGCCATCGCCTTGGCCGTAAAAGCGCTCAAGAATAAAGAGGTGCGCAAAATCATCCTGAGCCGCCCAGCCGTAGAGGCGGGAGAGAAACTGGGCTTCCTGCCCGGCGAGATGAAAGACAAGCTGGACCCCTACTTGCAGCCGCTCTACGACGCCCTGCAAGACATGATCCCCGCCGTGAAACTGAAGGAGTATATGGAGAACAACGTGATCCAGATCGCCCCATTGGCCTTCATGCGCGGCCGCACGCTGAACGATGCCGTCATCATCCTCGACGAGGCACAGAACACCACCCCGCACCAAATCAAGATGTTCCTGACCCGACTGGGCGTGAACGCAAAGATGATCGTAACGGGCGACGTGACGCAGATCGACTTGCCACCCAGCACGACCTCGGGCTTGATCCAGGCGATGCAGATCCTGAAGGGCGTGAGAGGCATCGAGAAAATCGAGTTTTGCAAGAAAGACATTGTGCGCCACAAACTGGTGCAGCGCATCGTGGAGGCCTACGACCTCTACGACGAGAAAAAGAAGAGAAATAAAAAAACAGATACAGAATCCATTATAAAAAGAAAAAGTCATGAAGAAGGCATTAGTGAAGACTGACTTCAATTTCCCCGGACAAAAGAGCGTTTACCATGGTAAGGTGCGCGATGTTTACAACATCAACAACGAAATGCTGGTTATGGTTGCGACCGACCGCATCTCGGCATTCGACGTGATTCTGCCCGAGGGCATTCCCTACAAAGGCCAGATGCTGAACCAAATCGCAGCGAAGTTCCTCGACGCAACCACCGACATTTGTCCGAACTGGAAGATGGCAACCCCCGACCCCATGGTGACGGTCGGCGTACAGTGCGAAGGTTTCCCGGTTGAGATGATCGTGCGCGGCTACCTTTGCGGCAGCGCCTGGAGAGCTTACAAGAGCGGCGTGCGCGAGATTTGCGGCGTGAAGCTGCCCGAGGGCATGAAAGAGAACCAAAAGTTCCCCGAGCCCATCATCACTCCTACCACGAAGGCTGAGATTGGCGAGCACGACCAAGACATCTCGAAAGAGGAGATCTTGGCGAAGGGCCTGGCTACTCCTGAGGAGTATGCGTTGCTGGAGCAATACACCCTGGCTCTGTTCAAGCGCGGCACAGAGATCGCTGCTGAGCGCGGCTTGATCTTGGTCGACACGAAGTATGAGTTTGGCAAGCACAACGGCACAATCTACTTGATGGACGAGATTCACACTCCCGACTCTTCTCGCTACTTCTACTCAGAGGGCTACGAGGAGCGCTTCGCCGCAGGAGAGCCGCAGAAGCAGCTCTCGAAAGAGTTCGTTCGTGAGTGGCTGATGGAGAACAACTTCCAGGGCAAGCCCGGACAGGTGGTTCCCGAGATGACTCCCGAGATCGTTGAGGGCATCAGCAACCGCTACATCGAGCTGTATGAGCACATCACCGGCGAGAAGTTCGTCAAAGAGGGTACCGACGACTTGCTGAACCGCATCGACAAGAACGTTACGGCTTATTTACAAAACAGATAAAACAAGGAGACTACCCCGCATGGCACAGTATGGCGCAGAATCGATCTTACCTTATAATAAGGAAGAGCAGAAAGGATTGCAAGTGAAACGCATGTTTGACACGATCGCCGACAAGTACGATCTGCTCAACCATACGTTGTCGTTCGGGATTGACAAGCTTTGGCGCAAAAGGGGCATCGCATTCCTGCTCCCTTATGCGCCAAAGCAAATCCTTGACATCGCCACAGGCACAGGCGACCTCGCCATCCAGATGCAACGCAAGTTGCAGGCCGACCATATCATTGGCGCAGACCTATCGGAGGGCATGATGGAAATAGGACGACAGAAGGTTGAGAAGGCCGGACTCTCGGCGCACATCACCTTCGAGCAGCAAGACTGCACCGCCCTGACCTATGCCGACAATCAATTCGACGCCGTAACCGCCGCATTTGGCGTACGCAACTTTGAGCGTATCGAGCAGGGCATCGCCGAAATGCACCGGGTGCTGAAGCCTGGAGGGCACCTCATGATACTGGAGCTTTCCACGCCCGAGCATTTCCCTATGGCCCAACTCTATCAGCTCTACGCGAAAGTGTTCATTCCCCTGATCGGACGCCTGCTTGCCAAAGACAAAGCGGCCTACGAATACCTGCCGGCCTCGATTCAAGTGGTTCCACAAGGGAAGGTCATGATCGACATGTTGCAACGTATCGGCTTCAAGGAGGCAAAGGCTACCCCCTTCACCTGCGGAATCTGCTCTATGTACACAGGAACCAAATAACACAAAGCAAAAGTCATGAAAAAATACGGATTATTAGGATACCCCCTCGGCCACTCCTTCTCGAAGAACTATTTCAACCAAAAGTTTGAAGCCGAGAAGATCGATGCCGAATACCTCAACTTCGAGATTCCCGACATCAAGGAGATCAAGAGCGTGATTAAAGAGAACCCGGAACTGAACGGCCTGAACGTCACCATCCCCTACAAGCAGCAGGTTATCCCCTACTTGGACGACCTGGACGATGACGCACGCCTAATCGGAGCCGTAAACGTGATTAAATTCTCGAAAGGGCTATTCGGCAAGGTGAAACTGAAGGGCTATAACTCCGACATCATCGGCTTCAAGCAATCGATCGAGCCGCTGCTGAAAGACCATCACCGCAAGGCCTTGATCCTTGGAACGGGCGGTGCCTCGAAGGCCGTTTTTCATGGCCTGAAACAGTTGGGAATAGCAGCCACCTTTGTCTCACGCCAGAGCAAAGAGTACTGCATCACCTATGAAGAAATCACCGAGAAGATCATGGAGCAATACCACGTGATCGTCAACACCACACCCCTCGGCATGTATCCCAACGTCAACGCCTGCCCGAACATCCCCTACGAGTTGCTGACCAGCGACCACCTGCTTTACGACCTCTTGTATAATCCCGACGAGACGCTCTTCATGCAAAAAGGGAAAGAGCGAGGAGCCGTCGTGAAAAACGGCCTGGAGATGTTGCTCTTGCAAGCCTTCGCCGCTTGGGAGATTTGGCAAAAATAAACTGATACATCATGCGCATACGATTCATCCTACTCAACCTACTGGTCTTCTGCTGGACGGCGATCGCCTTTCAAGCAACAGGACAGCATAAGCTCAGCTCATACCATAAGTATATCAAGACCTATGGCACACTGGCCGTCAAACAGCAGGAGAAATATCGAATTCCCGCCAGCATCACCTTGGCGCAAGGGTTGCTGGAGTCTGGCGCAGGACAAAGCGATTTAGCACGCCGCTCGAACAACCACTTCGGCATCAAATGCCACGAATGGAAAGGCGCAAGGGTCTATCATAACGACGACCTCAAAGGGGAATGCTTCCGCAAATACAGCACCGTGGAGCAATCGTACACCGACCACTCCAGGTTCCTCGCTGAACGGCCTCGCTACTCGCGCCTGTTCGACTTGCGCATCACCGACTACAAAGGCTGGGCCAAGGGGTTGCAAAAGTGCGGATACGCCACCGATCGCTCCTATGCCAACAAACTGATAAAAGTGATCGAAGACTATGAGCTGTATCAGTATGACCGCATGAAAGTGGTCAAGAAGACCACGAAGCGCACGCTGCCAGCCCGTACCTATCAGGTGTATCGCACCAACGGACTGATATACGTCTACGCTAAAGATAACGACAGCTTCGAGCAAATAGCCGCCAGCCTCGGCTTCTCGCATCGCCAGCTGAAGAAGTTCAACGAGGTGCCCGAGGATTTCCCCCTCGAAAAGGGCGACATCGTCTATCTGGAAAAGAAGAAAAAGAAGGCCGATAAGCCCTACTACGACCATGTGGTGCAAATGGGCGAATCGATGCACAGTATCGCCCAAAAATACGGCATACAGATCAAGAGTCTCTACAAAATGAACAAAAAGAGCGCTGATTATATCCCATTAGAGGGAGATGTGCTCAAACTAAGATAAATAACTCAAAAAATATATTACCTTTGCGGTACAAACTATAGTACAATGAGTGATCAACGTTATAACTTGAGAGGCGTTTCCGCATCCAAAGAGGATGTACACAACGCTATAAAGAACATCGACAAGGGCATTTTCCCGAAAGCCTTCTGTAAGATCATCCCCGATATTTTAGGTGGTGACCCGAACTATTGTAACATCATGCACGCCGATGGCGCCGGAACGAAATCGTCGTTGGCCTACATGTATTGGAAAGAGACGGGAGACCTTTCGGTATGGAAAGGCATCGCACAAGATGCGCTCATCATGAACATTGACGACCTGCTGTGTGTAGGAGCCGTTGACAACATCCTGGTTTCTTCCACGATCGGACGCAACAAGCTGTTGGTTCCGGGCGAGGTGATCTCGGCCATCATCAATGGCACCGACGAGTTGCTTGCCGAACTGCGCGAGATGGGCGTAGGTTGCTATGCGACAGGCGGCGAGACGGCCGATGTTGGCGACTTGGTACGCACAATCATTGTAGATAGCACCGTGACTTGCCGCATGAAGCGCGCCGACGTGATCGACAACAAGAACATCCAAGGCGGCGATGTGATCGTAGGCTTAGCCTCTTCAGGACAAGCCACCTACGAGAAGAGCTACAACGGCGGTATGGGCAGCAACGGTTTGACCTCTGCTCGCCATGATGTTTTCGCAAAGTATTTGGCAGCGAAATATCCCGAGAGCTACGATGCGGCCGTGCCCGATGAGTTGATTTATTCAGGAGGCCTGAAACTAACCGACCAAATCGCAGAGCTGGGCATCGACGCAGGTAAGTTGGTTCTCTCGCCGACACGCACTTACGCCCCGGTTATCAAGGTATTGCTCGACAAGCTCCGCTCGGAGATTCATGGTATGGTGCACTGCTCGGGCGGTGCGCAGACCAAAGTTATGCACTTTGTTGAGAACAAGCGTGTGACAAAGAACAACCTCTTCCCCATTCCTCCCCTCTTCCGCATCATCCAAGAGCAAAGCGGAACGGACTGGAGCGAGATGTATAAGGTGTTCAACATGGGCCACCGCATGGAGATCTATATCGCCCCTGAGCATGCCGACGAGGTGATCGCTATCTCGAAGAGCTTTGGCATCGATGCTCAGGTAGTAGGATTTGTTGAGGAGGCCGAGAAGAACGAGTTGATCATCGAAAGCGAGAAAGGGCGTTTCACCTATTAATCCGAAACAATGGCCGAGAACAATTTATTAAGCAAGTTAGACGGACTGGTAAGCCGCTTCGAGGAGGTTGGTACGCTGATTACCGACCCGGCAGTCATTGCCGACATGAAGCGCTTCGTGAAGCTGAACAAAGAATATCGCGATCTTGAGAAGATTGTAGCCGCTCGCGCTGCCTACGTGCAAACACTCAACGGCATAGAGGAGGCGCGCGCGTTGCTCGACTCGGAGCAAGATCCCGAAATGCGCGAGATGGCTCGTGAGGAGCTGGACGCCTGCAACGAGAAAATCCCCGCCTTGGAAGAGGAGATCAAGCTTTTGCTCGTCCCCGCCGATCCGCAAGACGATAAAAACGCAATCGTAGAGATTCGTGGAGGAACGGGAGGCGATGAAGCGGCCCTATTCGCAGGCGACCTGTATCGCATGTACATGAAGTATTGCGAGATGAAAGGATGGAAAGTGAGCGTATCCAGCTTCAGCGAAGGCTCTTCGGGCGGATTCAAGGAGATTATCTTTACCGTCTCAGGCGAAAAGGTTTACGGCACATTGAAATATGAATCGGGTGTACACCGCGTACAGCGTGTGCCCGCCACCGAGACACAAGGGCGCGTGCATACTTCAGCTGCCACAGTGGCCGTATTGCCTGAGGCCGATGAATTCGACGTTGAGATCAACGAGGGAGAGATCAAATGGGATACTTTCCGCTCGGGTGGCGCTGGAGGACAGAACGTGAACAAGGTTGAGTCGGGCGTTCGCTTGCGTTACGTTTGGAAAAACCCAATCACGGGCGTCAGCGAGGAGATCTTGATCGAATGTACAGAGACACGCGACCAGCCAAAGAACAAAGAGCGCGCATTGACACGCTTGCGCTCTTTCATCTACGACAAGGAGCACCAGAAGTATCTTGATGACATCGCAAGCAAACGTAAGACTATGGTTTCAACAGGCGACCGCTCGGCGAAGATCCGCACCTACAACTATCCGCAGGGACGCATCACCGACCATCGCATCAACTATACAATCTACAATCTCTCCGCTTTCATGGATGGCGAGATCCAGGACTGTTTGGATCACCTCATCGTAGCTGAGAACGCGGAGCGATTGAAAGCATCCGAATTGTAACACAAACACTCAAATCAAGGTGATATGAACAAACAACAATTATTCGAACATATTCAGAAAAAACAATCCTTCCTGTGTGTTGGATTAGACACCGATATCAAGAAGATTCCGCAGCATCTACTGAATGAGGAAGATCCCATCTTCGCTTTCAACAAGGCGATCATCGACGCAACCGCCCCCTATTGCGTGGCTTACAAGCCCAACTTGGCCTTCTATGAGAGCCTGGGCGTGAAGGGTATGGCCTCTTTCGAAAAGACCGTCGCTTACCTTCGCGAGAACTATCCCGATCAGTTCATCATCGCTGACGCAAAGCGTGGCGACATTGGCAACACCTCTGAGCTTTATGCTCGCTCATTCTTCGAGCACATCAAGGTGGATGCCGTTACTGTGGCTCCTTACATGGGCGAGGATAGCGTGAAGCCATTCTTGATTTATCCGGAGGCATGGGTCATCTTGCTGGCCTTAACCTCGAACAAGGGTTCGCACGATTTCCAGCTGACAGAGGATGCAGAGGGCGAAAGATTGTTTGAGAAAGTATTGCGCAAGTCGAGCGAATGGGCAACCGACGAGCAAATGATGTATGTGGTAGGTGCGACACAAGGCAAGATGTTCCTCGACATCCGCAAGCATGTGCCCAATCATTTCTTATTGGTACCAGGCGTAGGCGCACAGGGTGGCAGCTTAGCCGAGGTGGCCAAATATGGCATGAACGATCAGTGTGGACTGATTGTAAACTCTTCGCGTGCGATCATCTACGCCGACAAGAGCGAGGCGTTCGCTGAGAGAGCTGCAGAGGCCGCAAAAGCTGTACAACAAGAAATGGCTATCTACTTAAGCGAGAAAGGTATCATTTAATTATAAAGAAACGAAGAAGGAAGAAAGAAGGCATGGAATTTTCAGCCCAACAAATCGCCGGGTTCCTGAATGGAACCATTGAGGGAGACCCGACTGCGAAAGTAAGCAACTTTTCCAAGATCGAAGAGGGAAAAGCAGGTACATTATCATTCTTAGCCAACATGAAGTATGCGCATTATCTCTACACGACAGAGGCAAGCATCGTATTGGTTAATAATGATTTCGTTCCCGAGCAGCCTGTACATACTACGCTCATCAGAGTAGAGAATGCTTACGCGGCATTAGCTATGCTATTAAATATGGTAGAGCAGTCGAAAGTGAAAAAGACAGGCGTGGACTCCACGGCCTATATCGCACCAACAGCATCGGTCGGAGAACAGGTGTATTTAGGACATTTTGCTTATATAGGTGATGGCGCTAAAGTGGGCTCAAACTGCCGTATCTATCCGAACGTTTATATAGGTGAGCATGTGCAGATTGGCGATAACTGTACGATCTATCCTCACACGACAATTTACGAAGGTTGCGTGGTTGGCAACAACTGTATTCTTCATGCCGGTTGCGTGATCGGTGCCGACGGTTTCGGGTTCGCACCCGAAGGCGAGAGCTATAAGAAGATTCCACAGCTGGGCAACGTAATCATAGAAGACGACGTGGAGATTGGCGCCAACACCACCATTGATCGTGCGGTTATGGAGTCGACCATCATTCATAAGGGTGTTAAGCTTGACAACTTGATACAGATCGCACACAACGTTGAGGTGGGCGAGAACACCGTCATGGCTGCACAGGTTGGTATTGCGGGCTCATGCAAGGTGGGCAAACATTGTATGTTTGGCGGACAGGTCGGCTTGGCTGGGCATATTCACATTGCCGACAATGTGACATTGGGCGCACAATCAGGTGTGATCAGCAATGTCAAAGAAGGTCAAACGTTGCTGGGAGCGCCAGCGATCAACGCAAAGGGTTTTATGCGATCGAGCGCCGTCTTCAGTCGTCTGCCCGAAATGTATCGCACGCTAGGACAATTGCAACGAGAGATCGAACAACTGAAAAAAGAATTGACAAAATCATAAAGCTATGCAGAAACAGAAGACACTCGCAGCAAGTTTCACACTGAAAGGTAAAGGCTTGCATACGGGATTAGACATAGAAATCACCTTCAATCCGGCACCGGAGAATCATGGATACAAGATTAAACGTACCGATATGGAAGGTCAGCCCGTCATTGACGCTTTGGCAGAGAATGTAGCCGCAACACAACGTGGCACCGTCTTAAAGAAAGGAGATGTTCAGGTCGGCACAGTAGAGCACGCCATGGCTGCGCTTTATGCCGCAGAAATCGACAACTGCTTGATCGAAGTGAATGCGCCTGAGTTCCCGATTTTGGATGGCAGCGCTCGCTATTTCACCGAGGGAATCGAAAAGGTTGGATGCGTAGAACAAAACGCACCTCGCGACTACTACATCGTGAAACACAAGATCGAGGTGAAAGACGAAGAAAGCGGCGCCTCACTGATCATCCTGCCCGATGAGAAGTTCAGCGTAAATGTCTTGATCAACTTCAACTCTCCGGTGCTTAACAATCAATATGCAACCATGGAGAACTTGAAAGAGTTTTCTACGGAGTTGGCCTCTTCACGCACGTTTGTGTTTGTTCGTGAGGTAGAGGCATTGGTCAATAACAATTTGATCAAAGGTGGCGATTTAGACAACGCCATCGTGATCTACGACCAGCAAGTACCCCAAGAGTCGTTAGACAAATTGGCCGATATGATGAACATACCTCATCAGAGCATCGACCAGTTAGGATATATCAACCATAAGCCTCTTGTTTACGAGAATGAGCCGGCACGCCATAAGTTGCTGGATGTGATTGGCGACGTTGCCTTGATTGGTAAACCGATAAAAGGCCGCATCATCGCAACTCGTCCGGGCCATAAGATCAACAATCAGTTTGCTCGTATGATCCGTAAGGATATCAAGCAGAACGAAGTACAAGCACCGCTCTACGATCCGAACAAAGAGCCTGTGATGGACATCAACCGCATTCGTGAGCTTTTGCCTCACCGCTATCCGTTCCTCTTAGTGGACAAAATCATTGAAATCGGCGGAAGCCATATCGTTGGAGTAAAGAACATCACCGCCAACGAGCCCTTCTTCCAGGGACACTTCCCGCAAGAGCCGGTGATGCCTGGAGTACTGCAAGTTGAGGCAATGGCTCAGACCGGAGGTTTGCTGGTATTGAACTCGGTAGATGAGCCGGAGCGTTACTCTACTTACTTCATGAAGATTGATGGTGTCAAGTTCCGTCGTAAAGTAGTACCCGGCGACACCTTAATCTTCCGCTTGGAGTTGATGACACCTATACGTCGCGGCATTGCCTCGATGAAAGGCTATGTGTTTGTAGGCGACGCATTGGTGAGCGAGGCTGAGTTTATGGCACAAATCGTAAAGAACAAATAATAGAAAAAATAAACAAACGAGATGAATACGATTTCACCCTTATCTGTCGTACATCCCGATGCACAAATTGGCGAAGGAGTCGTTATCGACGCCTTTGCCGTTGTGGAAAAAGATGTAATTATTGGCGACAACACCCATCTCTATCCGCACGCTGTCGTGCTGGATGGAGCTCGCATTGGCAAGAACTGCCAAATATTCCCAGGAGCGGTAGTCGCAGGTATTCCTCAGGATCTTAAATTCCATGGAGAGGTGACAACCGCAGAAATTGGAGACAACACAACCCTGCGTGAATGTGCAACAGTCAATCGTGGTACAGCCTCAAAAGGCAAAACCATCGTAGGCAAGAATTGCTTGATCATGGCTTATTCTCACATCGCTCACGACTGCGTACTGCATGATAATATTATCATTGGAAATGCATCCCAAATTGCTGGAGAGGTGGAAATTGACGATTATGCCATTATCAGCGGTGGCACATTAGTACATCAATTCAGTCGCATCTCTAAACATGTGATGATTCAAGGCGGATCGCGTATTGGCAAAGATATCCCTCCTTACACCTTGATCGGACGCGATCCCATCGTGTATTGCGGAATCAACATCGTTGGTCTTCGCCGCAGAGGTTTCACGAATCAACAAGTCTATTTGATTCAGGACATCTATCGTACGCTCTACACTCGCGGACTAAACAACAGCGATGCCCTCAAGGCCATTGAGACTGAATATGAGCCCTGCGAGGAAAGGGATTTAATTCTCAATTTTATTAAGGCTTCACAACGAGGAATCGTAAGAGGCTCTATCGACGAGTAACTATTAGTTTAAACAAACAACTATGATATTCAGATTTTTAATTCTTTCAGATGAAGTTGACGACTTCAAACGTGAGATCAAAATCGACTCAGAAGCAACCTTCTTGGATCTTCAGAATGCGATTCTTGAATCAGTCAACTACACAAAAGATCAGATGACATCCTTCTTCATCTGCGATGAGGACTGGAGCAAAAAGACTGAGATTACACTGGTAGAAATGGATACAGCCTCTGATGTGGACAACTATGTCATGGCTGATACCCAATTAGATGAGCTTTTAGAAGATGAGCACCAAAAGCTGCTCTTCGTATTTGACTATATGACCGACCGAGCTTTCTTCATGGAACTACGCGAGATTATCCCTGGAGAAAACTTGGATCAACCCGTTTGCAGCAAATCAAAAGGGATTCCCCCAAAACAGTTGATCTCATTCGATGAATTCGAATCAAAAGCAGCCAACACGGCTGTCGATGAAGAATTTTACGGAGATTCTGAATATGACCCAGAGGAGTTAGACTCCAACGGATTCGAAGGTTTGGGAGACGCTTTCAGCAACCCCTATGACGACGAGCGTTTTTAATGAATAGCCTCGTTACATTGATTGGACCGACAGGAGTCGGAAAGACAGCATTGAGCTTACGGATAGCCGAGCATCTCGGCTCTCCCATCATCTCTTCCGACTCCCGTCAGCTCTATCGTGACCTTCCTATCGGGACAGCCGCCCCTACTTCTGAACAATTGGCTCGGGTAAAGCACTATTTTGTAGGCACACTTGGCCTTACCGACTATTACAGTGCCAGCCAATTTGAAACAGACGTACTTGCCCTTTTAGCACACCTCCACACCTCCATACCCCATGTACTGATGACAGGGGGATCAATGATGTATATTGATGCCGTATGCAAAGGCATCGACGATATACCAACCGTAACACCTGCCATTCGGGAAGCTGTCTACAAACAATTTGAGGAAGAGGGGCTTGCTCCAATCTTAGCAGAGCTAAAAAGCTCAGACCCCAAGCACTATGATGAAGTAGATAGGCAGAATTACAAACGAGTGATCCATGCCGTAGAGATTTGCCGGATGACGGGGAAACCCTATTCCTCGTTCCGCACAAACACGGTCAAGGAGCGTCCTTTTCGCATTGTAAAAATCGGATTAACTCGCAACCGGGAGGAACTCTACGAACGCATCAACCAAAGAGTAGACCAAATGATGGAGGCGGGCCTACTAGAGGAGGCTCGCAAGGTTTATCCCTATCGGTCGCTCAACTCCCTAAACACGGTAGGCTATAAAGAGCTGTTCAACTATTTCGGTGGAGAATGGACTTTAGAGTTAGCTATAGAAAAAATCAAGCGCAACAGCCGAGTCTATGCCCGTAAACAAATGACATGGTTCAAACACGACGCTGAGATCCGATGGTTCCATCCAGACGAGGAAGACGCGATCATCGCTTATCTTGATGAACAGTTGTCTACGCCAAGCGTTAGCCATACGTAGTGTTTGTTGCCTCAGTAAGCTCTGCCATAAAGTTTCGCAAATATCGATCCAAGGTGTTGCGACTGACACCGCAAAGACGTGCAATCTTGCTTTTCGACACTCCATCCATCAACAGGTCCGTAATGAGCTCTTCCTTTCCACATAGCTTATACTTTGTTTGCGCATTCATCTTTCCCTTTGGGCGACCTAAGGCTACACCGTCATCACGCAATCGAGCCAAAGCTTCTTTCGTTCGCTGACTGATTAACACACGCTCAATCTCGGCAGAAAGGCCGAATGCGAATGCGAGCACTTTACTTTGCAAATTATCTCCCAAACGATAACTCTCCTTAATTGTCCAAACCCGACATTCCTTTCGCATGCAGATATTCAAGATCTCCATGATCATAAATAAGTTCCTTCCCAAGCGAGATAATTCGGCGCAAATGATACAATCGTCTTTCTTGACTCGTTCTAACAATTTCCCTAATTCTCTACTGTTATAAGATCGAGCTCCACTTATTGTCTCCTCAATCCACCCATCAACCTTCATTTTAGAAGCTTTACAAAACCGCTGAATCTCGTAACGTTGATTCTCGACGCTTTGTTTATCGCTACTTACACGTATATATCCGTACACCATGGTAATAGACCCTCTATATTAATTTAAAACAAACTTGAATTAACCCTTTACAAGACAGCGCAATGTTAAACGATGTGAATTCGTTGGTTGAAAATAACAGTATCTGTAATTTTGAACTCATTTTGCAAACTATAAGAAAACTATACAAATGCTAAACAAAGGAAGTCTTTTCGGCCACGCAGCCAGCTTTATAGCCTATGCGATCTTCGGCCTAAACATTGTGATATGCAAAGATATCACAAGAAGCGATTTAATCTCACCCATAGCTCTATTCTGCCTTCGTTCTTTAGGAGCAGGATCCCTTTTTTGGATCCTTTCTCTTTTCATGCCCGCAGAGCAGGTTGACAAGCGAGATTTACCGAAAATCTTCGCCGCCTCTGTTTTTGGCTTTTTCCTCACACAGATCACTTTCCTTATGGCAATCGCCGACATCACGCCCATGGATTGCTCCATCATCAGCGCGCTCTCTCCTATTTATACGATGTGTATTGCCGCCATTGTGCTAAAAGAGCCTATTACACTCAAAAAAGCCGGAGGAGTAGTACTCAGCTTATGCGGCATTATCTATCTTATCACAAACAGTGTCAGCTCGTCAAGCGCTGTCACACAAACCAAACCTATCGGAGTTCTACTCATATTCATGAACAGCTTTTGCTTTTCACTTTACCTAGGTATGTTCAAACCTTTGATCAGTAAATACTCCGTAGTTACATTTATGAAATGGATCTTCTTATTCTCGACCATGATGTCGTTGCCTTTCGCAGGAGCCGAAATCGTTCGTATTCCCTACGCTTCGCTCACATCGACGTTTATCACAGAGGTTGGATTCTTGATCCTTTTCGCTACATTTATCACCTACTTCTTAATACCAGTAAGCCAAAAACTCATTCGCCCCACGCTGGTCAGTATGTATTCATACGTACAACCCATCATAGCCATTGTCATCAGTATCTCCATCGGCATGGATACACTCACATGGCAAAAAGTTTTAGCTGCTATCACTGTTTTTTCGGGAGTTATAATAGTCAGCTTTAGCCGAGGAGCGAGGAAATAGTCCTCGCTCCGCACTAGGCCAGTCGATTTACTCAGTCGTATCCTCTTTGGTTAAATCCAACTTCTCTTCACTGCCCTTCTCATAGTATTGCTTACGCAACGGATGCGCCGTAGCCGCTTGGTAGCGACGACGATTCCGGTAAATATCGAGAGCCGTATAGAGTGCTTGACGGAAAGACTCCTCTGAGGCCTTATTCTGCCCTGCAATGTCGTAAGCCGTACCGTGAGCCGGTGATGTTCGAACGATAGGCAACCCTGCTGTGAAGTTCACACCCTCATCCATGGCCAGCGCCTTAAAGGGGGCCAGACCTTGATCGTGGTACATTGCCAACACGCCATCAAACTTCTCATACATACGAGAGCCGAAGAACCCATCAGCAGGATAGGGGCCAAAAGAAAGCACGCCCTTTCGCTCTGCCTCTTGCATAGCTGGAATAATCACCTCTTCCTCCTCCTTGCCTATCAGGCCCGCATCTCCCGCATGCGGGTTCAAGGCCAGCACAGCAATACGAGGCTTCACAATACCAAAGTCTTGCTTCAACGAGAGGTTGAACACGCTTAATTTGCTCACAATATTCGGCACAGTTATCGCCTCTGCTACGTGAGAGACAGGCACATGCCCAGTAACCAACGCTACACGCAGAGAATCTTTCAACAGGATCATTAGAGCCTTGCTACGGCTAACATCACTGAAACATTGCTCCAAATACTCCGTATGACCAGGGAAGTGGAATGTCTCATTTTGAATATTGTGTTTGTTGATGGGGGCTGTCAATAACACATCAACCACTCCTCTACGCAAATCAGCCACAGCAGCCTCCAGCGATTGGAAAGCGGCCCTACCGGCTTCTGGAGTCGATTTTCGCAACTCTACCTTCATATCATCGTCAATACA
This sequence comes from uncultured Parabacteroides sp., assembly GCA_934718155.1. Classification (GTDB taxonomy): domain Bacteria; phylum Bacteroidota; class Bacteroidia; order Bacteroidales; family Tannerellaceae; genus Parabacteroides. Next base: position 53,673 of record CAKUZF010000014.1, read on the forward strand.
ATTGATGATATTCACTCGGTTAGATCCAGCCTCCTCTGCTGAAGCAATTATGCTGAAATTAACTGGAGGCAACTCCATGACTTTACGATGGTAAGCCGCCACCTTAGAGGAGCCATAGATAATCGGCGTACAAAGTTCTGTTATACGCGTATCCTCAAAGGTTTTCAAGATTACCTCATAGCCGATACCATTCATATCGCCGTGGGTAACTCCTACCTTGATCAATTGTTCTTCCATATATATTCTTTCTGAAAAATTCTTTGATTATTTCTCGATATTCAATATCTCGTCGACTGGTTTGTCAAACTCGCCCGGAAGGCGCAACGTATAAAGCGAGGCTTCGATACGACGAATAAAGTTGCGTTTTTCCGTCTCTGGAGCATAAACGAATCCCTCTACCACAACCACACGGTTGTGCTGCTCGTCCAAACGAGTATGGCTTACAAACGGTCCGCCCATCATATCGCCCTGCACACGCCAAAGTCCACGCATGACGCCACAATACTTTCCGTTAAGAGTGATGGCATCATAATTCACCCCTGCCCTTTTCTCGGTCTGTACGTACGAACCAGGAAAAGAGCCGGGCAAGTTAGCCTTCATGACAGAATCACGCTTAGCCACTAAATAATCGACCGTAAAGGTATTCGGATCGGTATAGGGAAAAGTATAAACCACCAAATCCATGCGGCCCGTATTCGCATTGTTAGAGCTCCAAAAGAAATCAGTTGTATCCTTATAATAGGTAAACGTAGAAGGGGCGTTCAACATCAAATCGAAATCACTCTTCAGTTTATCCATCACTAAAGAGCTATAGCTGTCTTTCAACTGCTCCATCGCACGACGCATCTCAACTTTTACGAAGAAGTTTGACAATGCCTCACCATTCTGCTCCAGGTAAGACAAAATGGAAGCCTCATCGGGCGTACGCAACGTGACGACCATCTGATTCTTTGCCCAGCGATTAGCCTCATAGGCCAAAGAGGTCTTGGTATAGACCGCTGGATCAACCGTTACGATAAGAATATTTCGCACATACTTCAACAAGCCGTTGAAATCTTTGGGTTGCACATAAGTCACTTTCAACGAAGGTTCCGACTGCGGCAACCCCGCTACAGGAGCAGTCAAATCCGATTTCACGGCCTCCCCTGCGACACCTTGCCATTGCGCTTGATCCATCACAACGACAACCTCATACGCCAAACCTGTAGCTTGCGTCATCACGGAACCTGAATTGCAAGCACCAAGCGTGATCATAAAGAGCAACATGCTCATGCATAAAAATCGCAATCTCATATCTTTTGCTATTTATTTGTGATTTGCAAATGTACTATTTTTCGCTGTTGATAGCATACCGCAAGCGGCGAAAATATCCTCACCACGAGAAGCCCTAATGGTGCAAACTACGCCCTTCGCATTTAAACGATCTCTGAAAGCCTCTATCCTACGCATATCTGAGGTCTGCAAAGGCACATTAGGAATCGCATGAAAACGAATCAGGTTCACTCGACAAGGGATATGATGCACCAATCGAATTAACGCATCAGCATGCTTTAAATCGTCATTCAAGTCTTTAAACACAATATACTCGAAAGATACACGACGCTGATGCGAAAAATCGTATTGGCTAATCAAGTCGATCACCGCTTGCGCCGGGAAAGCCTTCTCGACCGGCATCAGAGAAAGGCGTTCGTCGGGGAAAGGAGAGTGTAAACTGAACGCCAAATGGCAATCACTTTCCTCCAAGAACCGGCGCAACCCCTTAATGGCTCCTACTGTAGATACTGTGATGCGTTTCGGACTCCAGCCATAGCCCCACGGAGCCGTCAGAATCTCTAACACCTTGAAAAGCTGCTCCACATTATCAAACGGCTCTCCCATGCCCATAAACACCAAGTTGGTCAGCGACTCGCTTTCGGGCAGAGATTGTATCTGATTTAATATCTGATTCGAAGTCAGGTTTGCGGTAAACCCTTGCTTGCCTGTCATGCAGAAAAGGCAATTCATCTTGCATCCAACCTGTGAAGAAACGCAAAGCGTAGCTCTGTCGTCAGTAGGGATGTAAACCGACTCTATAAAATTACTCTTGCCAGCCTCATAAAGATACTTAATCGTTCCATCAACTGATTTTTGTGCCATTGAGGGAGGATAAGCTCCAACCTCATACAGCTCCGACAAAGCGGCTCGTTTAGCTAAAGCCACGTTCGTCATCTCCGAAACGTCAGTTATCCGTTTCTTATATAGCCAATCGGCCATTTGCTTGGCTGTATAACCTGGAAGTCCAATCTCGGCTGCCACCAGCCGCAGTTCATCCAGAGTCATTCCCAACAATTTCTTCTTCTCTGCCATCTGAAATTTCTGTTAATCTACCCTCGCGAATGTACGAGAAATAATCCACAAAAGAAAATCCTCTATGCGATCGTCCTTTATCAGACGACTGCATAGAGGATTCATCTATACCTTATTATAAGGGTAACTTAATCTTCGATTAATAGAAACGGATTCGGTTATCTTCAACCTCTGCGTTATTGATCAAGTACTGAATGGCTTGGAATCCCACACGATATGCATTACTTGCATCCAGCATACGCATTTGAGCTGCCTCATCATAAGCAGTAGCATCTTTCTCGCGGGCATAGACCTTGAACACGTATACGCCATTGTTTCCCTTTACAGGAGCGCTCACCTGATCAACCTGAGCCATGGCTACCGCCGCATTCAAATTCGGCTCGATACCAACACCTGAAATACGACGAGTTGCGAAGTTGATAAACTTCACGCTATCCACCTTTGCCCCCATTGCCTCGGCATAAGCCTCAACCGAAGTCAAGTTTTTAGCTGCCAAAGAAGCCGCAATCTGCTCGCCCTTCTTCTGAGCAATCAGCTCTGCCTTGAGCGGCGCTGCAACCATATTCACCGGACGGTAGCCCTCGTCGATAGAGCCCTTCATTGCCGCAACAACAAACTTGTCGTTACACTCGAAAATCTCTGAGATGGCACCCTTATCGTTCTGGAATGCCCAACGAACAACTTGGCGTGAGTTCTGGATCGTACCTAACAGCTGATCCTCTTTCGTTACCATCGCATCGCTTGTCAAGATATATCCAGCCTCTTTAGCATTAGCCGCAAGCTTCTCCAATGAATGGTTGTTCGAGATGAACTGATTCAACTCATTATAAATATTGCTATAAGTTCTTGAACTAGGCGATACCGTCATATCTATATCAGCCACCTTATATTTCGCTACGTTAGCGGTCTTCTCGGTTACCTTCACCAAGTGAGTACCATACATCGACTTAACCACTGCGATCTGATTCAACGGTGTTGAGAAGATCGCATCCTTAAACTCGGCGTTTACGCCACGTAAAGCGGTAGCCTCCGTAAACCATCCCAGCTCACCGCCATTCTCAGCTGCTTGATCGGCCGAGTACTGTTTAGCCAACTCAGCAAAAGAAGCGCCGCCTTTCAAAGCCCCCTGCAAGCTATCAGCCAAGGCCTTTGTCTCAGCCTCACTCTTACCAGCCAACATGATGTGGCTCACCTTCACTGAGTCAGGCGCATTCGTTTTAGCGATCAACTTAAACAAACGATACTTATCGTTGTCGAACACCGGACCAAAAATAGCGCCAACCTCAGCCGAAGCAACAAATTGCTTCATCTCTGCATCCAACGCATTAGCTGTGAAGAATGCATCCACATAAGGAACCTCCGAGTTCTCGTTGACAACATCCGCTACACGGTCGGTCTCCTCCAACTCCGCCTTGATGCTCTCGATATCCTCTTGTGCCTTGTCATAATCCTCCTTGCTCGGACGGATATCCACGGCGATATAATCGATCACTTTGGATGCCTTCTGTTTGTAGAGCGACTTGCGCTGCTCATAAAGCTTCTTCACCTCGCTGTCGCTAACCGAGATCGTAGAATCGGCAATCGTTGAATAAGACTGCATAGCATAAATGATGTCAGAGTTCTCCGCACTCTCATCATATGCCTCTTTAGCATCCAACACGTTCGCTGACATTGCCTTGCTCAACAGCGTAGTGTATTTCGACTCCAAACGCTGACGTTTGATGTTTTTCTCCCAAAACAACCAGAAGTTCTGAGCCTGCAACAACTGAGCCTGTTGTTCAGCCGGATAAGCGGCGATGTTATCGGTATCAATCTGCTTCAAGAAGTTCAACAATGCAGTCTTATCAAATGCGCCAGTCTGCGGATTGACAAACATCTGCATCTGCTGGATCACCGGAGAAATATTCTCGCCCTGAACCATGTCGAACAGCTCCTCGGGGCAAACCTCCATACCAATCTGTTCTGTGGCCTCATCCAAGACAACCTCTTGAATCAAACCGTCGAACACAGACTGACGCACCTGCGTCATATACTCTTCGGGCAAATTCGCAGAGCCTGACTGCATCTTATAAATCTCAGCCATCTCGTCAACGCGAGCCTGATAATCTTGAATTTTAACCACCTCGCCATCGATCTCCGCGATGCGCTCTTGCGATTGTCTAAAATAAGTAGAACCGGAGTTTAAGAAGTCTCCGATGATGAAAGCGAACAAGGCCAGACCCACTACGAGTACCAGCAGTCCGGCTTTACTTCTGATTTTTTCCAGCGTAGCCATTAATCTTTATGCTTTTTAAATTTATTATTCCTCATTTTAAGGGCACAAAGATAGGAAAAAAAGGATTCTCCACACCATTTGCGCCTTTATTTTATCAATTCTCCTTGGTTAAACGAACAAGTTCAATCTTTGTAGCGGTCACTTTTATAATCTTAAACGAGAAATTCTCTATCTGAATGGTTTCATTCACTTTCGGGAACTTCTGATAGAAATGAAGGATGAAGCCTGCTATCGTCACATAATCGTCGGATTCGGGCAGTTCCAAGTCGAACATCTCGTTCAATGTGTCGATTTCCATACGACCCGACAGCAGATACTCGTTGTCGCCCACCTGTTTCGCCACATGCGACTTCATGTCGTGTTCATCCTCTATCTCTCCAAAAATCTCTTCCACTAAATCTTCCAACGTAACAATTCCCGATGTTCCACCAAACTCGTCGACTACAACCGCCAAACTCTTCTTCTCCTGCATCAGCAGCTTCATCAGCTTATTGGCCGCCATCGTCTCGGGCACGATAGGCACCTTACGGATTTGCTTGGTCCAATCTTCAGGATGCGTAAACAATTCCGATGAATGGATATAACCTACGATATCGTCGATATTCTCATTATACACGACAATCTTCGAAAAACCAGTCTCAATAAAACGGGTCCTCAAATCCTCGATCGAAGCAGCCATGTCGCACGCAACGATCTCTGTTCGCGGAACAATGCAATCGCGCAAGCGAACATTCGAGAAATCCAATGCGTTTTGAAAAATCTTCACCTCCGTGTCCAGTTCCGAATGCTGCGGGGCATCCTCGATGCTCTGCTGAATGAAGTAATCCAGGTCCACCTTTCCAAATGTTTGCGGCGAAGCGGATAGACTTTGCACGCCACCCAATTTAAGAATCAAGTAAGAGAGCAGCGAAGAGAACTTCGAGATCGGAAACAGCACTATATATATAAGGAATAGCGGCAGCGCAAAAAGACGCAATGAGAAGTTCGGATTGATCTTGAAAATCGTCTTCGGGATAAACTCGCCCGCAAAAAGAATGAGAAGTGTGGAGATGATGGATTGTATAAGCACTATTAATGCCTCATTGCTCACCGCTTGCGCGATGTATGGCTCCAAAACGACAGCCATCTGCAAACCATAGACCACCAACGCAATGTTATTACCGACCAGCATGGTCGAGATAAACAGGCTCGGATTATGATAGAAGATGCCCAATATCCGGCTCGACAGGCTGCTCTCATCTTTATCCATTTCAAAGCGCAGCTTGTTGGACGATATGAACGCAATTTCTATACCCGAGAAAAAGGCCGAAAAGGCCAAAGAAATCAATATATAAATCAGTGTCGTACCCACGTCGTTATTCTCTCTTTAATGAATCTGCCGCTTGCTCTTCAACCGAAGGGGGCGCAGGCGATGTTGTCTCAACCGGGAAAACACCTCTCGATTCCCGAATGGTGTAGCGGGTCATGTTTTGATTCGACACAAAACCCACTCCCGTGATAATCTTATCTGATTGCTCTATCCGGATGTAACGATCCGAATAAACCTTATCCTCCTTTTGGTTCCAAAACAGTTCCTCGGTCTCGAAATGCTCGCCTTGCAGGCTTTTCACCTCCACCTGGCCAACAAATCGAAACAGGCCCTGTTTGTCAAAATAGTAGGCCGTATCTGCCTTGATGCTCGCTTCCGTTTGGAACAGCGAGTCGAATTTCTCCACGTAAATGCCTTGCGGAAAATACCAGTAGGGATCCTTCGCCTTCCCATAGACCATCCACTCCTTCGCATTAGCCCTATAGCGGGTAACTCCCGAGTCTGAGATCAGCGACACCACTCCTGTTGTCTTCATCGTATAGGTAGTCTCCGGATCGAATGTCACCTCCACCACCTCTTTATGCTCACCTCCGCAAGAGAGCATAAATAAAAGAAGCATAACAGCTACCCAAGGAGCAGCTGTTATGCCTGAATGTTGTTTTATATCGCAAATTGGATACGTCGTCATTCTGTTAACGAACCGTTGTACGCTCGCCAATCCAACCACCAATTACGAAAGCCTTTCCCTTCTCCAAATCCGGGTGCATGAAGATCTCCTCGGTTGACGGGAGGTGAGCACGGTAAGAAGAGATCAATGAGTTAGCCTCGTCAGTCACGCTCGGATCAACCTGCTTAGCCTTCTCAAATTTATCCAAAGCAGCATAGTAAACGGCTCTTGCCAACACGCCATCGCCCGGATAAACCGACTTAGCTGTTGAAGCATACATCTTACCGATCAACAGGTAAGCTGCGCCATAGTTCGGATTGATTTCCAAAGCCTTCTGGCAGTAAGATCTTGCCTTCGAATAGCCATTCTGCTCGAACGACAACAATGCCATTGAATAGAAGTCGTCAGACTTAGTCGCAGGATCAGACTCCAAGTTGGCAGCCTCCTCGAAATACTTCAAAGCGGTATCGAAATCCTTCTGCTTAACAGCCTGCTTAGCCATACCTACGGCAGCCTCAGCACTCGGCTCCAACTGATAAGCGTATCTTGATGCTGCGAAGTAAGCATCGATCTCCTGGCAACGCATTCTTCTCAGCAAAGAAACGGTCTCCTTCAAATAAGCCAGGTCTTCTTTCTTCTCCTCGATCTTAGAAGCGTAGAGGTTCTGCAATGTCTCGCAGTCTGCAGCGCCACTGTTAGCGAACTGGCCATCAACGCTTGCCTTATAAGCGGTCATGTTGTTCACCTCCTTCTGGTTGTTAGCAGCCTGAGCAGCCTTGATCTGAGCGTCCAAGCCGTTAGCAGCCTTCAAGTAATCCTGGATGTACTGCTCCTTGAAGTTAGGATCGGCCATCATCTTCTTCATTGAAGAGAAAGCGAACAAAGAAAGGCCCAAGCCCTCGCAGTTATCGCCCTTCTCGTCAACGATCTCCTTCAACCAGCCATAAGCCAAGTTGTAGTCGGCATTATCGCCCGTCTGAGCGAAATAGTCCTGCACCTTACGAGCCACGATCCAATCCTTGCCATAACGGCGATCGTTGCCGAAGTATTTCACACGGTTGTCATAAACGCCCATCAACTCGTCAATCAATGCCTTCTTCTTAGCGGCATCCTTCTCCTGAGCCACTTTCCAAGCCATGATTTTCACACCATACTGATAAACGTCTTTCGTTGAAGCCGGACACTCGCTGTAAACGATCTTCCAAAAGTCATAAGCGTCCTTGAAATTTCCAGCCTTAGCGTAGGGAACAAACAAGCTGATATTAGTAATACAACGTACGCTGTCCTCGCCCGAACCGAAACGTGTACCGTTATCAACTCCTTTCTGCGCAAAAGCACCCAATGTACTCATGGTACATCCCATTGCTAATAATAATACCTTGATCTTCATATTTTTTTAATTTAAGTTTTAACTGTATTCCTTTTATTACTCCTTGTTATTATCTTAGATGCATACATCGCCAATCGGTTTAATTGACTTTGCGTTTAAAGAACCAAAATTCGTTGAAACAATAGTTTAACGTAAAGCGAAAATACTGCTCATCGATCATGGTCTTCATCTCGGGATGCACCTTCACGTACTCAAAAGAGAGATTCAAATACGAGCGATTGTCCACCAAGGGCAGGCCAAAGCCGAGACTCGCACCATACTCCTTATATCCATGCCCTTGACCTGCGTTCTCGGCTGAGCGTCCGATACGCAAATAAGAGTTACTATAATGGAAACCGGCCCGATAGTTGATGCGCCCGAAATAATTCTTGTTCCGATAAGCCGGGATGAACTCGCCGCCCAAGCCAATGCGTGTGCGGTTCTTGAAAAGCCCCTGCTCGTTATCGAAATAACAATCGCCCCAATCTTCATACTTGAAGTCGGCGGCCAATGTCAGCTTATCTTCTTTCACATACGAAACGCCAAAACCATAGGAGTTAGGCAAGTCATAACGGTAGTTTTTTATCGTGTCATTCACAGTATAGGCCGACGACGTTGAGCCTCCAACCAACTGTATGTCATACAAAGTCGTATGCAACTGCTGGCCTGGCGAGAACGTAGCGCCCACGGTTACATGCTCCGTCTTGCTCAACGGGTGTGTATATTGCACGCCAAAATCCATCAACAGATCGCGCACATCATATCTATGATACTTCTGCACATTATCCGATCCGGAAGACGAAAAGATCAAGTTCCGCTCATGCGAGAAATTTCCAAACAAGAAACCAAAGTTGGCACCTACGGCCAAACGCTTCTTCCATATGTCATATGAGATACCGGCATAAACATCCGTAAGGCTGCCGCTTCCCGTAAAGGTCTCGGCCCATGTAAGCCCCTTATCCGACTTCATGCCACCAAACTTATACCCAACATGCGAGAAGGGGATCAATCCCGCGCTCATCGCCAACCGGCGAGAAATGGGGAATTGCATCACGATATACTCTACGTTGCCATTCATCTGATGCTGCTTCGCATTGCCGTCGCTAAACCATGAGACCTGCCCCGACACGCCAAAGTCGAACAAGAATGTCAATGAGTCCATACAGCTATATGATGCCGGGTTCATGGGGTTTACCTGCTTCGACGAACGCAAACCTACTCCTACGCCGCCCATAGCGCGACCCGCACCAATCGAGCGGTCGGCCAACTCACCAAAGCCAAAGCGCGTATAAGGAGAGTTCGTATTATTCTGAGCCCAAACGGCTATCTGCGTAAAGATAAGTATACTTACAATTACTACCTTACTTATTCTCAACATTATATTCTAAGATTCTATTTAATCCTATCAACACTAAATTAATGTCTGCAAAGATGCGGTTTTTTAGCCGACCTTCAAAATAAAAAGAATGACCGCCCGTTAAAAAAACCAAAAGACCGGGATATTTCCGCTTCAATTGCTCAATATACCCATCCATCTCCAGCATGATTCCATTCACGACCCCCGCCTGAATGGCGCTCTCGGTGTTCTTACCGACCAAAGGCACCTCCTCAGGCTCGCTCACCAAGGGCAATTTTTGCGTGAAATGGCGCAACGCCCGAAAGCGCGTGGTCATTCCCGGCGATATATTGCCTCCGACATAGAGTCCCGAAGCCTCCAACAGCTCATACGTAATCGCCGTACCCGCGTCGATTACCAACACGTCGCATGCGGGCCGCAAGCTTTGCGCGCCCACCACGGCCGCAATCCGATCCTTCCCCAACGTATGAGGAGTCTCATAACCGATTCGGATAGGCAAGGCCATCTGCTCATTTAAGATGTAGAAAGCCGCCAATCTCTCGCGCAACAGCGAGAGCAACCGATCATCCTCTTCGATAACGGTCGAAAGGATTCCCTGCTCACAAGGATACTTCTGGAGCAATGCCTCTATATGCATCAGCTCGAACGATGTATTCTTATAGGCACACGTCTCGACCAACTTTCCCTTGTCGAAGATGGCCACTTTGGTCAACGTATTACCTTGTTCAATGATCAGATTCACGTCTAATACTGCTTAAGAACGAAATTTCGTGCAAAGAAACAGAAAAAATGGGAATAATCATACGTTTTATCCGTCAAGATTCCTAAAAAGCCCCTAACTGCTGCTCCACATAAGCGCACAGCTAATATGTAATATATTTTAACATAATCATAAACAACTGACGTTCTTGTCATTAATTTACAATGTTTGTTTTTTTATCACAAAACACTTGGAGTGTAAGAAATAATACCTACCTTTGCACCCGGGTAAGTCCTACACGGCAAGCTCCCTCGGAATCCCCCAGGACTTGACCGTAGCAAGGGTACTTGGTTGTAGCGGCGCGATGTAGATCGCTTACCCTCCTGCCTCTTTAGCTCAGTTGGCCAGAGCACGTGATTTGTAATCTCGGGGTCGTTGGTTCGAATCCGACAAGAGGCT
>CAKUZF010000015.1 GCA_934718155.1 uncultured Parabacteroides sp.
GAAGGAGGTCGCAAAAATGGTATTTGGAAAATATTGGATGAAGAATATGAAGGTTTCTTCAAAAGAATCTGAAAAACACCAACAAATGGGGTTGGGTAGTTTCCTTATTCGGAACTATCCAGCCCCATGTCGTATTGTGTTTGTTGTTAATGCTTTAAACTCTAGTACATTCTTTACAAGAGCGGTGTCTGAGAAAAACACACCTTATTCTTAGGAATCATCAACTCACTTAAACACAAAAAAGCGTACAACCAAAATCTATGCGATTTCAGTTGTACGCCTTTATTGTTTAATCTTTATCGGGAAGGATCCCGATTAGATTGTACTTACTTCACTTCCTCGAAGTCGACGTCGGTCACATTGTCCTTGTCGTTGTTGCCTGAGTTGTTGCTTGCCTGCTGGCCACCGAAGTCGGGACCTGCCTGCTGAGCGCCCTGAGCACCACCTTGAGCGTTGTACATCTCCTGGCTTGCGGCCTGGAATACACCGTTCAACTCGTTCATGGCAGCGTCTACAGCAGCGATGTCTTGAGCCTTGTGAGCCTCTTTCAACTTACCAAGAGCGGCCTCAATCTGACTCTTTTTGTCTGCCGGCAACTTATCGCCCAGATCCTTCAATTGCTTCTCGGTCTGGAAGATCATGCTGTCTGCCTGGTTCAGCTTGTCGATACGCTCTTTCTCCTTCTTATCGGCCTCAGCGTTAGCTGCAGCCTCGGCCTTCATGCGCTTAACCTCCTCGTCGCTCAAGCCGCTTGAAGCCTCGATACGGATGCTCTGTTCCTTGCCAGTACCCTTATCTTTAGCCGATACATTCAAGATACCGTTAGCGTCGATATCGAATGTTACCTCGATCTGAGGAACACCACGCTGTGCGGCGGGAATGCCGTCGAGGTGGAAACGACCGATCGACTTGTTGTCTTTAGCCAATGAACGCTCGCCCTGCAATACGTGGATCTCTACAGAAGGCTGGTTGTCGACAGCCGTCGTAAAGGTCTCCGACTTCTTGGTAGGGATTGTCGTGTTGGCCTCGATCAGCTTCGTCATCACGCCGCCCATAGTCTCGATACCCAATGACAGCGGAGTAACATCCAGCAAGAGGACATCCTTCACCTCACCCGTCAATACACCACCTTGGATAGCGGCACCTACGGCAACCACCTCATCCGGGTTAACACCCTTTGAAGGAGCCTTGCCGAAGAATTTCTCTACGACAGCCTGAACAGCCGGGATACGTGTAGAACCACCTACCAAGATAACCTCGTCGATGTCAGAAGTGCTCATGTTGGCATCCTTCAAGGCCTGACGACACGGCTCGATACAAGCCTGAATCAAGTGGTCGGCCAACTGCTCGAACTTAGCACGAGTCAACGTCTTAACCAAGTGTTTGGGCACACCGTTTACCGGCATGATGTACGGCAGGTTGATCTCCGTGCTCGTTGTGCTTGACAACTCGATCTTTGCCTTCTCAGCTGCCTCTTTCAAGCGCTGCAGAGCCATCGGGTCCTTACGCAAATCAACACCCTCGTCGCTCAAGAACTCCTCAGCCAACCAGTCGATGATTACGTGGTCGAAGTCATCACCACCCAGGTGTGTATCACCGTTAGTTGATTTAACCTCGAATACGCCGTCGCCCAGCTCCAAGATAGAGATATCAAACGTACCACCACCCAAGTCGAATACGGCGATCTTCATGTCCTTGTTGGCTTTGTCCAAACCGTAAGCCAAAGAAGCGGCGGTAGGCTCGTTCACGATACGGCGAACCTTCAAGCCTGCGATCTCGCCAGCCTCTTTCGTAGCCTGACGTTGAGCGTCGCTAAAGTAAGCCGGAACGGTGATGACTGCCTCTGTCACCTCCTGTCCGAGGTAATCCTCGGCGGTCTTCTTCATTTTCTGCAGCACCATTGCTGAGATTTCCTGCGGCGTGTAAAGACGTCCGTCGATGTCTACACGCGGAGTATTGTTGTCGCCACGCACTACCTTGTAAGGAACGCGTGAGATTTCTTTCTGAACCTGATCATACGTCTCACCCATGAAACGCTTGATCGAGAAGATTGTCTTTTGCGGGTTTGTAATAGCCTGACGTTTAGCAGGATCACCAACCTTACGCTCGCCACCTTCTACGAATGCTACGATAGACGGTGTTGTTCTTTTACCCTCACTGTTTGCGATTACTACCGGCTCACTGCCTTCCAAAACAGCTACACATGAATTGGTTGTACCTAAGTCAATACCTATGATCTTTCCCATGATTATATAATTTTTATTGTTATTATTCAGTTTACTTATCCTCCGTTGTTTCCAGCGGATTCACCATAGAATCTACAAATGGCGTGCCAAAAGACGATCAAGTCTCAAAAAAAGATTTGTGTCAGTCTTTCTGTCATTTTGGCTGCGGTTGGTGGTGTAAGGCGGTCAAAAACAAGAAACCTCGACACCTTTTGCGGGTATCGAGGCTCTCTATACATTATTAATAATGGATCCGTGGGTAAAACAGATTAGTCAACCTCTTTTTTGCTGACCATCTCTTTCTCTTCTTTCATGTCCAGCTCGTTCTTATCCGGATCGATAAACTTATATTCTAAGAACGCCAGGCTCTGATCGGGGATGATTCGCATCCCGTGTGTATATTTCATTTTCCACCTCATGCTTAAAGGAATGAATCCTTTGTTGACGTAGGCCGCCACGTAGGGGTGGAGGTGCAGGGTGAATTTCTTCACATGGTGTTGGTTGACCAAACTCTCTATTTTCTCTTCCAAACTGTCGGTAAACAGGATGGAGGGCTTTACGGTGCCCGTCCCAAAGCAAGAGGGACAATTCTCGGATGTGTTTACGTCCATTGCTGGGCGCACACGTTGACGGGTGATTTGCATCAGTCCAAACTTGCTGAGAGGCAGTATGTTGTGCTTGGCTCTGTCGGTCTTCATCACGCTCGACATATGCTCGAATAGTTTCTGTCGGTTGCTTGCTTCGAGCATGTCGATAAAGTCGATCACGATGATTCCGCCCATATCTCTGAGGCGCAGTTGGCGAGCGATCTCGGTGGCTGCCGCCAAGTTCACGTCGATGGCGGTCTGCTCTTGGGCATCGCTGCCTTTCGCACGGTTTCCGCTGTTCACGTCGATCACGTGCATGGCCTCGGTGTGTTCGATAATCAAGTAGGCTCCGCTCTTGTAGGTGACAGTTCGTCCAAACAACGACTTGATCTGCTTCGTGATTCCGAAGTTGTCGAATATCGGGAGTGCGCCCGTATATTCCTGTACGATGTCCTCTTTCCCGGGAGAGATGAGGCTTACATAATTGCGTACGTCGTTGCAGACTTCCTTGTCATTCACGTAAATGTGCTCGAAAGAGGGGTTGAAGATATCGCGCAGCAAAGCCACGGTGCGAGCCGTTTCCTCATAAACCATTGAGGGCAGCTTGGCCTTGGGCACTTTAGCGATACTGTCTTCCCATCGTTTCACCAATGTCTTTAATTCATGATCAAGTTCCGCCACGCGTTTGCCTTCGGCCGATGTGCGTACGATGACGCTGAAGTTCTTCGGCTTGATGCTCATGATCAGCTGGCGAAGGCGTGAGCGCTCTGCGTTCGACTTGATTTTGGTAGAGACGGATACCTTGTCGGAGAAGGGGATGAGCACGATGAAACGTCCGGCAAATGAGAGCTCGGAAGTCAATCGAGGTCCCTTCGTTGAGATGGGCTCTTTAGCGATTTGAACCAGAACCTCTTGCCCAGCCTTTAATACCTGGTTGATGCTGCCGTTTTTCTCAAGCTCAGGAAGAGGCTCGATCTTGGGCATGGCCGGTGCTTTTTTCGAGTCGCCGATCAGTTGCTTCAGGTATTTCTGTTGGGTGTTGAAGTTTGGACCTAAATCCAGATAGTGAAGAAACGCATCCTTTTTATAGCCTATGTCAATGAAGGCAGCATTGAGGCCGGGCATCAGCTTCTTTACCTTGCCCAGATAGATATCGCCTACGGCAAACGCTTCGTTGCGAGCCTCTTTTTGGAGCTCCACGAGGCTTTTGTCTTCCAGAACGGCGATCGACACCTCTTTAGGTTGTACATCTACTACTAATTCACTAACCACTTTGTTCGGATGTGTTTATGATATTGACCTTAATAAATGCGCAAAGAACAAACTTAAAAGGTCACTTATTAAGTTTGTTCTTTTTGTTGTTAGAGTGTCAGGATAGACTTACTTCTTCTTATGTCTATTCTTCTTCAGTCTCTTCTTACGCTTGTGAGTAGACATCTTATGTCTTTTTCTTTTTTTACCGCTCGGCATTTTTTTTGAATTTTAAATGATTAAACGTATAATAGTTAATTGCTTATCTCTTTATTTATTTTACTTCGCTCAAGAAAGTCTTTGCGGGCTTGAAAGAGGGAATATTGTGCTCCGGAATGATAATCGTAGTATTCTTAGAAATATTACGAGCTGTCTTCTGCGCTCTCTTCTTGATCACGAAACTACCAAAACCTCTCAAGTAAACGTTATCGCCATTAGCCAATGAGCCTTTAACAATCTCCATGAAAGACTCTACGCTTGACAGCACGGTCTGCTTGTCGATACCAGTGCTCTTTGAAATCTCGCTAACAATGTCTGCTTTAGTCATGTCTTTTTGTATTTATGGTTTGAACCTTTAATTTTTTGGAATGCAAAGATATAGCTTTTTATTGATGCGCAAAAAGAATTGAGTGCCATTTTTACGAAAAAAGATGTTTTCTATGTCGTAAGTTATGTGTATGTTTGCGCCAATCAAATAGTTATGAAAGCGAGATGACGACGGAAAGCGAAGCGAAAGAGCCCTCGATGGGGTTGGATATCAGCCGCCTATTGATAGATTGGTATGAGTTGAACAAACGTATGTTGCCTTGGCGCGAAACGCGCGACCCCTACCTGATTTGGGTCTCGGAGATTATTCTGCAACAGACTCGTGTGGCGCAAGGGTTGGATTATTACCTGCGTTTCACGGAGCGTTTTCCAACCGTGGCCCACTTGGCGGCGGCCGAAGAAGACGAGGTGCTGAAGTATTGGCAGGGATTGGGTTATTATAGCCGGGCGCGCAACCTGCATGCGGCGGCCAAGATGGTGATGGATCGTTTCGGCGGCCAGTTTCCGCACACCTACGAGGAGGTGTTATCGCTGAAAGGAGTAGGGGCCTATACGGCAGCCGCCATTGTCTCCTTTGCTTGGAATGAGCCTTACCCGGTGGTGGATGGTAATGTCTATCGGGTGTTAGCCCGTTTGTTCAGTCTCGATGTAGCGATTGACAGCAGCTCGGGTAAGCGGCTTTTCGCCGATTTGGCCCATCAGTTGATCGATCCGAAGCGAGCCTCCGTCTATAACCAAGCTATTATGGAGCTGGGCGCCTTGCAGTGTGTGCCCAAGAGTCCCAACTGCGAAGCTTGTCCGCTGGTGGATCACTGCTTGGCCTATGCCCAGGGGCGGGTGGAGGAGCTTCCGGGCAAAGGGCATAAGACGAAGACGCGTGATCGCTACTTCCATTACCTATACCTTATATATAAGGGACACACGTGGCTGCGCCGACGCACGGCGGGCGATATTTGGGAAGGCTTGTATGAGTTTCCACTGATCGAAGCCGATCGCACGTTAGACTTGGCCGCCTTAAGCCAGACAGAGCCCTATCGGCGTTGGCTGGGCGGCATGCCTGCGCTGCGCATGTCACACAGCCTGACAGACATGAAGCACGTCTTGTCGCACCAAGTGCTCCACGCCTCCTTCTACGTCTTTGAACTGGACCAGCCCCCCACTGGACTCGACGATTACCTCTGTGTCCCCTTGGCGGAGTTCGAACGCTATGCGATTCCCCGCCTAATTCATATTTATACGGAGAAATTGGGTGGAAACTTGTCGGAATGAATGAATTTGTGTTTCTTTGCTCTCTGTAAGCGAAAGAATTCGAAATACTATGTCATTAAATAAGGTAATATTAATCGGCAATGTCGGTAAAGATCCCGATGTCCGTTATTTTGAGAGTGGTCAGGCAGTGGCCAATTTCCCGTTGGCAACCTCTGAGCGTGGTTATACATTGGCCAACGGAACAGTCATACCCGAGCGTACGGATTGGCACAACATCGTGGTGCGTCGTGACCAGGTGGCCTTCGTCGAGAAGTGGGTGCGCAAAGGCTCAAGCCTCTATGTAGAGGGGAAGATACGCACTCGTAGCTACGACGATGCCAACGGCATGAAGCGTTATGTGACGGAGATCCATGCCGACCGCATTGAGTTTTATAGCAATGGCACACGTCCGGCCGACGCGGGAGGCAACCAGCAGCAGGCTGCGACTCAACCCGCCACGCAGCCACTGGAGCCTGCGGCACAATCTGCGCTCCAACAACCCTCTATCCCGGCGAGCGATTCGGCTGATGACCTCCCGTTCTGATCATGTTTAACTAAAACTGTTCCCATTGGACTCAGACTATTATTTATCGGGCTTATTTGCGAATGTAACAGTCAACGCTTTGTCAGCGAGCGTGCTTGTGGCTTTTAGCCTTGCTTTTCTTTTGCTGATTGTTTCCGGATTTATGTCCGCCTCCGAGGTGGCCTTCTTCTCGTTGGGTCCGAACGACCTCAACGAGATTCGGGAGGAGAACAAGCCTGCCGACATACAGATTCGCCGCCTTTTGGAGCGTTCGGAATATCTGTTGGCCTCCATCTTGATAGGCAACAACTTTGTGAATGTGGCCGTAGTCATGCTCTGCACCTATGGTATACATTCATGGATCGATTTCACCCAGGCTCCTTTGGTGGGCTTCCTCTTAGAGACGGTTATTTTAACCTTCCTGCTCTTGCTCTTTGGCGAGATTATGCCGAAGATCTACGCCCAAAAGAACGCCTTGCGTTTTGTGCGTACCGTGGCCTCTACCCTGAGCGGCTTGGAGTATTTCTGCCGCCCGCTGTCTAGGATATTAGTAAACTCCACTTCGATGATCAACCGAGCCTTGGCCAAGAAAAAGGCCGACCTCTCGGTCGACGAGCTGTCGAAGGCCCTGGAATTGACCTCTCCTGAGATCCCAGAGGAGAAGGAGATGCTGGCCGAGATCCTGAAGTTTTACAACACGACGGCCAACGAGGTGATGACTCCCCGTCTCGACCTGGAGGATTTAGACATCAAGACCTCTTTCCGCCAGGTGCTCGACTTTGTCGTGAAGACGGGCTATTCGCGTGTGCCGGTCTATGCCGACACCGAAGACAATATCAAGGGCATTCTTTACATCAAAGACCTGTTGCCCTACATCGATAAGCCCGACACCTTCCGTTGGCAAAGCCTGGTGCGTCCGGCCTATTTCGTGCCTGAGACCAAGAAGATCGACGACCTGCTGGAGGAGTTCCGCACCAACAAGATCCACATGGCTATTGTGGTGGACGAGTTTGGCGGCACATCGGGTATCGTGACGATGGAAGATATCTTGGAGGAGATCGTAGGCGAGATCTCTGACGAGTACGACGAAGACGAGCAGCAATACATCCGCCTTTCGGATGGCAGCTTGATCTTCGAGGCTAAGATCCTGCTTACCGACTTCTTCCGTGTGATCGATGTCGATCCTGCCGCTTTCGGTAAGCTGACCGAAGAGGTAGAGACGTTGGCTGGATTGCTCTTGGAAATCAAGGGCGAGTTCCCTCGTCGCCGTGAGATTATCGACTACGACAAATATCGTTTCCAGGTATTGGAGGTGGACAACCGACGCATCTTGAAGGTGAAGTTCAACTTGCTGTCGGCTGATGATAAACCGGCAGAGAAGGCATGATTCGACTTGCGAGATGGAGCATCGGCCTATGGGCGCTGATCGGGGTGGCCTGCGTGGATTACACCCCGAAGCCACGAGGCTATGTGCGCATCGAGCCTGCGGCATCTTCCTATCAAAGTCTTGATTGGCCCGAGTTGCCTTTCCTCTTCGATCTGTCGAGCGAGGCAATCGCCCAGTTGCCCGATAAGGCGGAGGGCGTATCCCGTCTAACCCTTGTTTATCCAAGTTTGAAAGCCTCGCTTTATTGCAATTGTCTGTCTATAACGCCACAAACCTTCGCTGAGGCTGATCGGGAGAGCCGTCGGCTGGTCGTTCGCCACTTGGCTTTGCCTTCCGATCGCATCCAGGAGCAGGTCTATACGCATCCCGAGGAATCTGTGTATGGCTCCCTATTCCTATTGGAGGGCAACACCGCTTCGCCCATCCAGTTTCAACTGACCGACAGCGTTACCCACTTCTTGCGTGGAGCGCTCTATTTTGATTGCAAACCCAATGCCGACTCCCTGGCCCCAGCCATCGACTATCTGCGTCGGGATGTGGTTGAGCTGATGCAAACCTTTCGATGGAGGCGGCAGTCATGAGTCTTTGTGAGCGACATACCCATCCCATCTGGGGTGTTTGGCGGATAGAGGAGTCGGTTGATCAGCTCTTGCTGCTTTTGGATCGGCCCGAAGAGCAGGCCGATTTCTTGCGGCAAGTGTCGGCTGAGGGGCGTCGCAGGGAGCGTTTGTCGAGCCGGGTCTTGCTGAAGCAACTGCTGGGCAAAGAACCTCGTGTGGCCTATCGCCCTTCGGGAGCACCGCTCTTGGAAGACAGTTCGTGGTATGTTAGCATTTCGCACACAAGAGGCTATGCGGCGGCCATCCTTTCGTCGTCGCTGACAGCTATCGATATAGAGTATCGCTCGGATAGGGTATTGAAGATTCGTTCACGCTTCATGACGGCTGCCGAGGAGCAAGCCATCGACCTGCGGCATGAGGTGGAGCACCTGCTGCTACATTGGTGTGCCAAGGAGACCCTCTTCAAACTCATCGATCAGGAAGCTGTCGATTTTCGGCGGCATCTTCGGGTGCATCCCTTCCCGTATGCCGAAGAGGGTAGTTTCGTGGTGTCGGAAAGTCGCACCCCTCAGCGTCAGACCTTCCGCCTGGCCTATCAAGTTACCCCCGGCTATGTGCTGACATGGTTGGCCGAAGAATGACGGCACGGAATCTTGGCCATTCTCTCTGTTTTTTCATCGAAATAGCCTAACTTTGCCTCTGTTACCAAAATGAATAACACAAAAACTTGCAATGCTATGAAAAAAAGCAATCCTTGGGCCTGGATCCCATCTCTTTATTTTGCGGAGGGCTTGCCGTATGTGGTAGTCATGACCCTTTCCGTCATCATGTATAAACGGTTGGAAGTGTCTAACACCGATATTGCGCTCTATACCAGCTGGCTCTATTTTCCTTGGGTCATCAAGCCCATTTGGAGTCCCTTTGTCGATCTGATCCGCACGAAGCGTTGGTGGATTTATGCCATGCAGTTGCTGATTGGTGCCGGCATGGCGGGAGTGGCTTTCACCCTTCCCGGCGATATGTTCTTGCGTTGCACGTTGGCCTTCTTTTGGTTGATGGCTTTCAGTTCGGCCACCCACGACATCGCTGCCGATGGCTTCTATATGCTGGGTTTGAACGAGGATCAACAGGCCTTTTTCATTGGTATTCGCAACACTTTCTATCGCGTGGCAATGCTTACGGGTCAAGGCCTGTTGGTGATGCTGGCCGGTTATCTGGAAAACACCACGGGGCGTATCTCCTTCGCTTGGAGTTTGGTGTTTTTCATTTTGGCAGGCACATTTATCGGCTTGGCCCTGTGGCATAAGTATATCATGCCCAAACCTGATACTGATATCAACCGTAGCCAGATCACCCCTGCCACGATTTTGTCGGAGTTTGGCAAGACTTTTGTCACCTTCTTCCAGAAAAAGGGAATCCTTCCGGCTTTGCTCTTCATGTTGACTTATCGTTTGGGCGAGTCGCAGCTGGTCAAGCTTGCCTCTCCCTTCTTGTTAGACAATCGGGAGGTTGGCGGTTTAGCTCTTTCTACGAGTGAGGTAGGATTCGCCTATGGCACAGTGGGCGTTGTAGCCTTGCTGTTGGGTGGCGTGTTGGGCGGTATGGCGATCGCTCATAGCGGTTTGCGTCGGTGGATATGGCCGATGGCGTTGGCCATTTCGTTGCCCAACTTGGTTTATCTCTACATGGCTTACGCACTTCCACAGAGCATTTGGGTGGTGAATGCTTGTGTCGCCATCGAGCAGTTTGGCTATGGCTTTGGTTTTACGGCCTATACGATGTATCTGATGCTTTTTGCCGAAGGCAACTATAAGACTTCGCATTACGCCATCGGCACCGGTTTCATGGCCTTGGGCATGATGATCCCAGGCATGATCTCTGGTTGGATTCAAGAGCAGATCGGCTATCAGCATTTCTTCATTTGGGTGATGATTTGCTGCATACCCGTCTTCTTAGTTCTCCCTTTCCTTCGCTTTAAACAGAGAGGTGAATAAGGTGTATATCCTTTCCCAGTACCACTTTTAGTACCACTTAGCTGGTACTGGAGTTTCACATGGGTGGTACTGGAGTTTCAGTTTACTGAAACCGCAGTAGCACTTATGTGGTACTGATATCCAGACTGTCCTAATTATCATGAACAGGTGGCAATGAGGTTTCGTCCTTGCGTGATGAAACAATAATGAAATAGTTTATTCAGCGATTCGTAAATGAGCCGTATTGAAGCTGCAATACGGTAGCAGTACTTTTGCCTTCGATTAAACAAGGAAAATATGAAAGGAATTTTACTGCTATTGGCTGCCTTTATGATAAACGCATCTGTCTATGGAGCAGCTATTCGTGGAACGGTTGTTGATAAAAACACGCAAGAGCCTTTGATTGGCGCGGCCATACAGGTGAGTGGCACAACAACGGGTGCCGTGACCGACTTGGATGGATGTTTTGAATTGGCTGGACTGCGCAATGGAACGCACCAATTAATTATATCTTACATCTCTTATATTACCCAGACCTTGGAAGTTGCGGTGGAAGGGGTAACCACAATACAGGTCGAGATGCAGTCAGACAATCAGCAGCTTGGCGAAGTGGTCGTCACCGCTGAAGTGAAAAGAAACTCCGAAATGGCTCTGTTGTCGCAGCAACGGAAAGGACTGGTGGTGCAGACGGGCGTTTCGGCCCAACAAATCACGCGAACACAGGATAAGGATGCCTCGGAGGTTATTCGCCGAGTGCCGGGCATTAGCATTATTGATGGCAAATTCGTGATGGTGCGTGGTTTGTCGCAGCGTTATAATAATGTATGGATCAACAACAGCGCAGTGCCCAGTAGCGAAGCGGATGCGCGTGCTTTCTCGTTCGACATCATTCCCTCGTCGCAGCTGGATAATATTGTGGTTGTTAAAAGCGCTTCTCCTGAATATCCTGCCGATTTCACGGGTGGTTTCATTTTGGTGAACACCAAAGATGTGCCAAACCAAAACACGTTTGGAATCTCAATCGGTGGCAGTGTGAACGACCGGACGCATTTTCGCGATTTCTTATCGAATAAAAGGAGTGGAACCGACTTCCTGGGTTTCGACAATGGATTGCGTAGTTTGGAACATGGCATCTTTACTCAGCTAAAATCAGACAATAACCAGGTGAATAACTACAGCCTGTTGGGTAATGGGTTCAACAACGATTGGAGCCAACGCAAACGCACAACCCTGGCCGATCTGAACATGAGTATGAATTTTAGCCATCGCTGGGTTACAGACTCGGGAAGCACATGGGCTATGCTGGGTGTGTTGAACTACAGCAGCACGGATCGCACTTACTTGAATATGGAGAACAATCTGTTTGGTAGCTACGACACGACCAATGATCGGTCGAACTATTTGCATCGATATACGGACAATCAGTATAACCATAACGTTCGTTTAGGCGCAATGTGGAACCTGACCTATGTGACCGCCAACGGAAACAGCCGCTATGAATGGAAGAACATCTTCAATCAGCTGGGAAAAGACCGACTGACCAACCGACAGGGATACAAAGCGCAAAGCGAATATGAGTCGCAAGCGGAGTATTACTATCAGAGCCGAAGCACCTACAACGGACAGTTCACCGGTAAGCATACGCTGGGAGAGGCCGATAAGCTCGACTGGAGCGCAGGTTACTCTTATGCCAATCGCAATATGCCCGACCGACGAAGATATACGCAGGTCATGGACGAGGAGAGCCATCAGTTCGTGATCGAGAATATCAACGACGCCAACCGAGAGTTCTCGCGCTTGGATGAGCATATCCTCTCAGCCAACGTGAACTATCAGCACTCTTTCAGCTTGGGCGAATTCAATCCGTTGCTGAAAGCGGGAGCTTATACCGAGTATAGAACGCGCAAATACAACACACGTTATTTCCTCTACACCTGGAATTCGGGCAGCTTGCCTTCTTCTTATGCGGCGATGGATATCCCTACGCAATTGATGCAAGATTGCAATTACGGGCCAGATAAACTCTCATTGCTGGAGAAGGTGGATTATACGAACAATTATGAGGGCGAAAACATGTTGAACGCCGGGTATATAGGGTTTAATCTTCCTCTTGGGAAACTGGATGTGTATGCGGGAGTGCGTTTTGAGCATGATCGGATGAAATTGGTTAGCAACACACGCCAGTATGAGGAGAACCATCACAATCACTACTATACATACAACGACTTCTTCCCCTCGCTTAATAGTTCCTATAAGTTGAACGAGAAGAACCAGTTTCGTCTGTCATACGGACGCACGGTGAATCGCCCAGAGTTCAGAGAGGTCTCTACCTCGGTCTTTTACGATTTCGACTTGGCAAGCAATGTGGAGGGCAATGCGGCATTGAAGCCTGCTTATATCGACAACTTCGACCTTTCGTATGAGTTGTATCCCGCCGAGGGCGAACTGCTGAATGTTTCGTTGTTCTACAAGCGATTCAATGATCCGATAGAGTGGGTTTATACCTTGAATGGAGGAACGGATTATACCTATTCAAATGTGAATGCTGAAAGCGCAGATAACTATGGCATTGAGGTGGATGTACGTAAGAACCTGGATTTTATGGGGCTGAAGCATTTCAGTTGGAGCTTTAATGGAGCGCTGATCAAAAGCAGGGTGCATTTTGAAGATGGCTCTCGCCAAAAGAACAGACCGATGCAAGGCCAATCGCCCTACTTGGTGAATACAGGCATTTTCTATCAAAATAAGGGCTGGAACGCAGCTTTGCTCTATAACCGTATTGGTAAACGCATCATTGGTGTAGGACGCAGCATGGGTACAGGCGATAACATCGTGAATGTTCCGGATTCGTATGAGATGCCTCGTAACACGATCGATCTGAGTCTCTCCAAGTCGCTCTGGAAGCAGCTGGAGCTGAAAGTGGGCGTGCGCGACCTCTTGGGCGAGAAGATAACTTACCAGCAGTATCAAGAGACGAGCCATGGCGACGTAAAGCAGGTCAATCGGCAATACCGACCGGGAAGGAATTTCTCGGTAAACATCAGCTATAAGTTTTAATGACACAGTTACTAACAATAACTTATAAATAAGAAAGAAATGAAAAAGGAAAACAAAAAAAGAACAATCGTAGTTTCAGCATTCTCTCTGTTGACTGTAATGAGCATGATTTCTTGTGGAGACGATAATAGTGAGTTTCCGACCCCGACTCCGGATCCCGACGAGCCGACCAGCTATGTGAAGGGCACCGACACCGATGGAAAGACAACCTACAATAAGTTGCTCTTCGACGAAAGCGGTAATCCCGATGAGCGTGGCACCGTTATTGGCGATGGAGAGAAGGAGATGGTGTTCAAAGGAAAACAGACATTAAAGAAAGGAACCTATTTGCTGAAGGGCTGGATCTATGTGGCGAACGGATCGGAATTGACCATCGAGCCGGGAACCATCATCAAAGGTGATAAAGAGACGCAGGCCAGCTTGATTGTTGAACCGGGAGGCAAACTGATCGCACAGGGAACCAAAGAGGCTCCGATTGTGTTCACCTCGGAGCAGCCGCAGGGACAACGTAAACCAGGCGACTGGGGTGGATTGATTGTCTGTGGTAATGCGAAAAACAATCAGGGCGTTCAGCAGATTGAGGGCGGCCCGCGCACAAAGCATGGTGGCGACAATGATGCCGACAACTCCGGCGTGCTGAGCTATGTGCGTGTAGAGTTCGCTGGTTATCCCTTCCAAAAGGATAAGGAAATCAATGGAATCACGTTTGGCTCTGTAGGTAGCGGTACGCAGGTAGATCACTTGCAGGTGTCTTATTCGAACGATGATTCTTACGAATGGTTTGGAGGCAGTGTAAACGCCAAGTATCTGGTGGCTTACAGCGGTTGGGACGACGACTTTGATACAGACAACGGCTACTCGGGCAACGTGCAGTATGGCTTGGTGGTTCGTAATCCTCGTTTGGCGGATACGTCGCAGTCAAACGGCTTTG
The DNA here is from genome assembly GCA_934718155.1 of uncultured Parabacteroides sp. Lineage (GTDB taxonomy): Bacteria > Bacteroidota > Bacteroidia > Bacteroidales > Tannerellaceae > Parabacteroides. Next base: position 14,289 of record CAKUZF010000015.1, read on the forward strand.
AGTCGGACAACTGCGCCGATGGAGCAGAGGTCTCTCCGTTTACGACGGCTACCTTTAGCAACATCACTTTTATTGGCCCGAAGGCCTATGAGGGATTCCAAAACTCCAGCGATTATATTAATGGTGGAGACGTCTTCCCCAATAACGGCTCTTCTTTGGGTAAATTCCAGGCTGCTATGCAGATACGCCGTTCCAGCCATTTAGCATGTTTCAACTCGGTTGCGGTTGGCTATCCTATAGGTTTGATTATCGATGGCGAAAAGGGTAATACCGTTCAGTTTGCAAAAGATGGCAATTTGAAGCTCCAGCAGATTATTTTCGCAGGTATGGATGCGGTCGGAACGGATAAGAACAAGCAGTACAACGATCTGCCCTACGAGGAGGGCAAGTCCTATTCGTTCTCGCATGAGTACTTCCTTAACCAGCCAAGCAACCTTGTGCTTGAACAGTGTGGCGACCTGTTGCTGACCGATGCTCGAAATGTGGGTGCTCCCTACTTGCCTCAGGCTGGTAGCCCCGTCTTGAATGCTGCCGCTTGGACGGATGCCGCTTTGAGTTCTTTCGATAAGGTGGATTATGTAGGCGCTTTCGGCACCGACGATCAGTGGCTGGAAGGCTGGACCAACTTCGATCCGAATCACACGGCGTATTGAAATTATCATAAATGCGGCCGTTCGTTATAACCATTCATTTGTTTATTGTATTTTTGTAACCAAAAGCGGAGATATCCGCTTGGTAACAAATCAGCGAATGGAGAATTATATTGTATCGGCTCGAAAATACCGCCCCTCTACATTTAAAAGTGTAGTGGGGCAACGTGGTTTGACCACTACCTTGAAGCATGCGATCGAACAGAATAAGCTGGCGCATGCTTATCTGTTTTGTGGACCTCGAGGTGTGGGTAAAACATCTTGTGCGCGTATCTTCGCAAAGACGATTAATTGCTTGCATCCGACGGCCGATGGCGAAGCTTGTAATGAATGCGAGTCTTGTAGGGCCTTCAACGAACAACGTTCTTACAACATCCATGAACTGGATGCGGCCAGCAACAACTCGGTTGACGATATCCGCTCGCTGATTGACCAGGTGCGCATTCCGCCTCCAATTGGAAAATACAAAGTGTTCATCATTGATGAGGTGCATATGCTGTCGTCTGCGGCTTTCAATGCTTTCTTGAAGACTTTGGAGGAGCCGCCTCATCATGCGCTGTTTATCTTGGCTACCACAGAGAAGCACAAAGTGCTGCCCACGATTTTGTCGCGTTGCCAAATTTACGATTTCAATCGGATAAGCATCACCGACATGGTGGATCACCTGGCTTACGTGGCCTCTTGCGAGGGAGTTGAGGCTGAACCCGAAGCGTTGAACGTGATTGCCCAGAAGGCGGATGGCGGTATGCGTGATGCTCTCTCGATATTCGATCAGGTGGTTAGCTTCACCAGCGGACACATCACTTACCAAGCTGTGATCGACAACTTAAATGTGCTCGATTATGAGTACTACTTCCGTTTGACGGAGACGATCTTAAGTGGTAACGTGCGCGAGTCATTACTAATCCTGAACGAGATCTTAAGTAAAGGCTTTGATGGACAGAACTTCATTACAGGGCTGGCCGGCCATTTCCGCGACCTGCTGGTCTGCCGCGACGAGGCAACCTTAGTGTTGTTTGAGGTGGGCGCCTCCATTCGAGAGCGTTATAAAGCGTTGGCCAAACGTTGTGAAGATAAGTTGCTATTCCGAGCTATCGAATTGGCGAATAGCTGCGACTTGAACTACAAGTTGAGCCGCAATAAACGCTTGTTGCTGGAGCTTACCTTGATTCAGTTGTGTCAGTTGACACAGGCTGAGGAGAGTAAAAAAAAAGCACAGCTTGAGCCATTGACCTCAACAGGCACGTCGGAGCCAGCCCCACAATATGTGGCTTCTCGTCAGCCGTCGACCTCAACACGGCCAGTGGCCGCTCCGCAACCAGCAACTCCAACTCCTACGTCTTCTGTGGCACAGTCCCCAGTGGCGACTCCTTCTCATCCTTCGCCCGCTTCGTCGCCTGAGCGGCGATCCAGTCGCCCGATGGGCCTTTCGTTGAAAGAACTGAGAGAAGGGCCTTCGAAGCCAACGCAAGCGCAAACCGTCGCAGCGGCCGCAGCTAAACAGAATGTGGATCGACCTTTTACACAAGAGGATTTGCGTAAAGCTTGGAGCCAATATGCGAATGACATTGATAAGGAGGTGCATCTAAAGAATACGATGCTCAACTGCAATCCTACGTTGTTGGATCAGCAGCTCTTTGAGGTGGTGGTGCACAACCCGGCACAGCAGGATGAGCTGTTGCAACACACCCTTGCGATCTTGGGCGATATTCGCCAACAGTTGCATAATAGCAAGATTCAATTGCGGGTGCGAATCGATGAAGCTAACCAAAAGCTGATAGCAGTGACTTCGGCGGAGAAATTTGCCGTATTGATGGAGATTAATCCAGCCTTAGGCAAACTGAAAGAGGAGTTTGCGCTAAAACTGGATTGATGGGAAATGGATTGCGAATGATTAGCAAGCCTTGAAGCTCATGTCGAGGCTCTTTACCGAATGCGTAAGAGCACCCACAGAGATGTAATCAACGCCACACTCGGCGTAGTCGCGCAGGGTGTCGAACGTGATGCCTCCTGAAGACTCCAGCTCTACACGGCCGGCTACACGGCGGACAGCCTCTTTTGTGTTCTCGATGGAGAAGTTGTCGAGCATGATGCGATCAATTCCGCCAGTCTGGAGTGCTTCCTCCAGCTCGTCGAAGTTGCGCACCTCAATCTCTATCTTCAGGTTCTTACCCTTCTCTTTCAGGTATTCCTGAGCACGAGTAATTGCCTTAGAGATGCCACCCGCAAAATCTACGTGGTTGTCTTTCAGAAGGATCATGTCGAACAATCCGATGCGATGGTTCATGCCGCCACCGATGCGTACGGCCTCTTTTTCGATCATACGCATGCCCGGAGTGGTCTTACGTGTGTCGAGCACATGAGTCTTTGTGCCTTCCAAGCGTTTTACATACTTGCGGGTAGTCGTGGCGATACCACTCATGCGCTGCATGATGTTGAGCATCAAGCGTTCGGTCTGCAACAGCGACTGCACCTTCCCTTCCACTACGAACGCAATGTCGCCTTTCTTTACCTCAGCACCATCCTCGATGAAGACCGTCATCTTCAACTCAGGATCGAATGCCTTGAATACGCGGCGCGCCATCTCCACACCAGCCAATACGCCATCTTCTTTGATGATCAACTGGCTCTTACCCATCTCTGTGGCTGGAATGCAACAAAGGGTGGTGTGATCGCCATCGCCAATATCCTCGGCGAAGGCCAACTTGATTAAATCGTCAATAAGTTTGTCCATATTATTCTATTCTGATTGATTGTATGATTGCGATGTTGTTTTCCACCTTGTAGGCGACGTTTACCCGATAGTCGCTTCCTTCTGTGTGGAGTTTGGCCACAAAGAAGCCGTTGGCCGATTTGTCGGCGTGATGGGCCACCGTGAAGGTGAGCGGTTTATGTTGGCCAAAGAAATCGTTAAGCGCCTTGATGGCCTCCTCGCTTTCGCATTGAAGGGTTTTGCCTGGCAGAGCCAGATCAATCTTTTCAGCCAGCATGCTGGTGAGCGATTGCGCTTTTCCGGTTTGGAAAGCACGGGTGATACCGGTGATGTCGGCTGCCTGAAGCGTGAGGCTAGCGCAAAGCAGGATACCCATGAGTAGGAATCGTTTCATAGACCTTTCTTTTTTATTATTCTTGATGATATTGCGCAAAGGTATGTATTTTTCTTGTATTTTCGCCTGCTCAAAGATAAATGAGTAACAATGAAAATAGCACTGATTGTAATAGGTAAGACGGATGCTCGTTATTTTGCGGAGGCCATCGAGGAGTATCGGGGGCGTTTGACCCATTATATTCCCTTCGAAATGGAGGTGATACCCGACATTAAAAATGCAAAGAACCTGTCGGAGGCGCAACAGAAAGAACGAGAAGGAGAATTGATACTAAAAGGATTACAACCAGGTGATTACTTGGTGTTGCTCGACGAGCATGGCAAGGAGTTCACTTCGATGCAGTTCTCTGCTTACATCGAGAAGAAGATGCACAATGTGCCGAAGCGACTGGTCTTTGTGGTGGGTGGACCTTATGGATTCAGCGAGGCGGTGTATAAGGCTGCCTCAGAAAAAATATCCCTCAGCAAGATGACCTTTTCGCATCAGATGATACGCCTCATCTTTATCGAGCAGCTCTATCGAGCCATGACCATCTTGCAGGGGGAACCTTATCACCACGAGTAATTGGTGGTGTTTCTATATTAGTAGCTATCAGAAGTCGGCTTTTGCTCTGTCTAGCAGGGCAAAGTCGAGCAATGTCATAGCTGCCATTGCCTCTACGATAGGAACGGCACGAGGAAGCACGCAAGGGTCGTGGCGTCCTTTGGCTTTCAACACCGTATCCTCGCCTGCCTTATTCACGGTGGGCTGTTCCATCAGGAGGGTGGCTACCGATTTGAATGCGACTCGGAAGTAGATGTCTTGCCCGTTGGAAATGCCACCTTGGATGCCACCAGAATAGTTGGTGTGTGTGTTGATTCGTCCATCGTCGTTGAAGAAGATGTCGTTGCGCTGTGAGCCGTTGTAAAGGGCGGCATCGAAGCCGTCGCCATATTCGAAGCCTTTCACGGCATTGATGGAGAGCATCGCATGGCCTAAAACGGCATGAAGCTTGTCGAACGCTGGTTCGCCCCAACCTACGGGGGCTCCTTTCACTACGCATGTGATCACGCCTCCGATTGTGTCGCCTTTCTCTTTGACAGCGGCAATCAGTTCTTCCATCTGGGTGGCTACGGCAGGATCAGGGCAACGCACGGCGTTGTTCTCGACTGTAGAGAGATCGTAGTCTTTGTAGCTGCCGGGCAACTTGATGTCGCCCACCTGTGAGGTATAGGCTTGAATCTCTACGTTCCATTTACGCAATGCTAATTTGGCAATCGCTCCACCCACCACACGCGAGATTGTCTCACGGGCAGAAGAGCGGCCTCCTCCTCGGGGATCCCGAATGCCATATTTCATTTGATAGGTATAGTCGGCATGAGAGGGGCGATATACCTCTTTCATGTTGTCGTAGTCGGCAGAGTGTTGGTTTTTGTTCCATACGACAAAGCCGATAGGGGTGCCCGTTGTTTTCCCTTCGTAAATGCCTGATAGAAACTGCACCTCGTCATTTTCTTTACGAGGTGTTGTGATGCGAGACTGACCTGGTTTGCGGCGGTCGAGCTCCTGTTGGATGAAGGCGTAATCGAGTGGGATGCCTGCAGGGCATCCATCGATTACGCCTCCGATACCTGGACCATGCGACTCGCCAAACGAGGTCAATGTATAGATGTGTCCAAATGTATTGTTCATCGCCTTGCTTTATGCGTTGGGATTAATGGCAATTGCCGTTGCATCCGCTGCAACCGCCGCCACAGTCACCACCGCAATCACCGCATCCGCAGCCACCTTCAGCCATGGACGTGAACTGGGCGATCTCCTCTGCTGTGGCCTCGCGAACCTCCAATACCGTACCGCTGAAGTGCAAGGTCTCGCCTGCCAACGGGTGGTTGAAGTCCATCACGACGATGTCTTGTTTTACCTCCAATACGGAGCCATTCATGCGATGGCCCTCAGAGTCCATCATAGGAACGGTGTTGCCTTCCTTGATCATCTCGGCATCGAACTTGCCGTCTACCTCGAAGATGTTCTTCGGCAGATCCAATACGTTCTCTTCCTTGTATTCGCCATACGCATCGGCCGGAGCGATTGAGAAGTCGAAGCTGTTTCCAACCTCCAGTTCCTTCAATGCCTCTTCGAAGGCGGGGAGCATCATACCCATACCATAAATAAACTTCAAGGGAACTTCGGCTGTTGCCTTTTCCATCAACTCGCGCTCATCGCCTTCGCCCACGTTCAGGTCGTAAGTGACCGCCACGTATTTGTTAGGTGTAATCTTCATGTTTTCTATATATATAATTTAATGTATTGTTTCGCTTCTTTCGAAGCGGCAAATATACGACTTATTTTTTATTCACTGCCTGTTTCAGCCGGTTCAGGGCCTCTTCGAGCACGCTCCTTGGGCAGCCTACATTCAAGCGCATGTGCCCTTCTCCGCCAGGGCCGAACATGCTGCCGTCGTTCAGTGCCAATTTTGCTTTCTTTTGGAAAAGGTCGATCAATTCCGTTTGGCTAAGTCCTAACTTGCGACAATCTAACCAGATAAGGAAAGAGGCTTGTGGCAAGTAAGCCTTGATTTGCGGGATGTTCGCTTGCAGATACTCATCTACGTAGCGCACGTTGTCCATCACGTAGGTTCGCATCTGTTGTAGCCATTCTGCGCCGTAGGTGTAGGCGGCAATCGTAGCGGTATAGGCGAAGATAGTGCCCGAACTGAACTCTCCGGCCTCCAAGAAACTGAAGAAGCGTTCACGGATTTGGTCGTTGGGAACCACGGCATAGGAGGTGACGATACCAGCGATATTGAAGGTCTTGCTTGGTGCCATGAAGGTCACGCTACAAGCGGCCGCCTCGGGCGATACTGTAGCAAAGGGATGATGGGTGTATTGCGGGAAGGCCATTTCGGCGTGAATCTCGTCGGATATGACCAAAATATGATGCTTGTGGCAAATCTCAGCCAGACGAATCAAGGTCTCTTTCGGCCAAATGATGCCTGCTGGATTGTGAGGATTGCTTAGAATCAATACTTTGCAACGCTCGTCAATGATCGACTCCAGTTGTTCGAAATCCATCTCATAATGGCCGTCGATCTCTTTCAGCGGGTTATAGACCACCTCTCGTTTCATGTTCTCGGGCACCAAACGGAAGGGATGATAGACGGGCGGCTGAATGATAACCTTGTCGCCTGGTTGAGTGAAACACTGAAGTGCGAAGGCTATGCCTTTCACGATGCCAGGAATGTAGCAAATCCACTCTTTCTGTAGCTTCCAAGAGTGCTTATAAAGCACCCAGTTCATGATACTCTCGAAATATTCGTCGGTAGCTATGGGATATCCAAATATCTCGTGCTCACATCGTTTACGGAGAGCGTCGATGATAAAGTCGGGGGTACGGAAGTCCATGTCGGCTACCCACAAAGGAATCAAATCACTTTGTCCAAAGGTTTGAGATAATCCATCTACCTTTACGCAGCCTGTGCCTTTTCGATCGATAATCTCATCAAAATTGTAGTGTTTCATACGATTTATAAGTTACTATAGGCTTGCAAATATAGCTATCTCTTGGAAATACGCCATCTTAAACCGCCTAATTCTTTTTCAACGTATAGTCTTTCACTCCTAAAGCATCGTAAGCCTGCAGCAATGCTTCGTCGTTGTCGGAGATGATCAGTAGCTTGTCGTTCTCCCGCAGCTCGGTATTGCCTTTAGGGATGAAATAGTGTCCGTCTCGTTTCACCATTACGGCCAAGGTGTGGTTGGGTAAGGTTAAGTGCATGAGCTTGTTGCCATGTTGCAACACAGTATCCGTTACGTCGATTTCGCTCATTGCGCTCTTGATTTCTTCGGGAAGCTCAATGCCAAATGCGTCGGTGCGCTCAGGCACATCCACCATGTCGAACCATTTAGCGGCTGCCGTCACGGTTGTTCCCTGGATAATCAAAGAGAGGATCGTGATGAAGAAGACGATGTTGAAGAAGAGGTGTGCGTTTGGCACCTGTGCGATCAAAGGGTAGGTGGCAAATAGGATGGGAGCCGCACCACGCAGGCCAACCCACGATACATAACACTTTCCCTTGAAAGAGAAGTTCTTAAATGGAATCAGGCAAAGGAAGACACTGATAGGACGGGCGAAAATGATCATGAAGATACCCACCAAAATGCTCACACCCGTGACCGGAAGCATCTCGTGCGGATTGACCAGTAAACCCAATGTGAGGAACATCACGATTTGCCATAGCCAAGTGAAACCATCCATAAAGGTACCCATGCTCTTCTTGTGGATCACTTTGGCGTTGCCCACCACCAAACCTGCGATGTAAACAGCCAAATAGCCGTTTCCTTGGCAGAGCGTAGTGCCTGCGAAGGTGAAGAATGCCGTAGCGAGCAGTAAGATGGGGTAGAGCGACTCGTTGTCTACATTGACTTTATTGATGCTCCAGACTGCTGCTTTACCGAGCAGGTAGCCAAACAGGGCACCTACCGAAAGTTGGATAAGCAGGTCTAAGCCGGCTGAGCTTAGGTTCATGCCTCCCTCTTGGATGTAGGAGATCAGGATGAGTGTCAGCATATAAGCCATCGGGTCGTTACTACCCGACTCCAACTCCAGAGTGGGGCGCAGGCGCTCTTTGAGGAAAACGCCTTTGCTTCGGAGGATGGAGAATACGGAAGCCGAGTCGGTTGACGACATGACCGCAGCCAAGAGCAACGACTCGGGGTATGTCAGTGTGATATGGTCGGAAAGGTAGTAGAAAAGGAAATAGATAAACGAACCTGTCAGGAAAGTGGTGGCCAATACGCCTAAAGTGGCCAATACGGCTCCGGGGGTGGCTACAGGTTTGATTTGAGCAATTTTTGTGTCCATACCGCCCGAGAAGAGTATGATGCTCATAGCCAGCATACCTACAAACTGAGTCACCTTGGGGCTGCTGAACTGTAGGCCTAAGCCGTCGCTGCCGAACAGCATTCCTACACCTAAGAAGAGAAGCAACGAGGGCAATCCAAAACGATTACCTGCCTTACTGGCTAATATACTGAAAAATAGCAATACTGAACCAATCAAAATAACTTGTTCAGGATAGTTGATCATAGATGTTGTATTTTATAAATGAAACCTAAATACTTAAATTCGTTGTGCAAATTTACGGAAATAGCTGGAAAATGCCTACTTTTGATCCCTAATTATTAATTAACGATATGAACAAAAAACATCTCTTTACATGGTTGTGCGCTGCGCTGTTGTTTACGGGCTGTGGCGACTCTTCCCATTTCATCTCTGATGCGGCATTCCGTACGGAGGTAGAGAAGGATTTCCAGGCGAAACAGGTGGCTTTGCCAAATGGCAACCTTTTCGAAGTGTTTAACGAGCAGATGACTCCGAAAGAGAAGGAGGCAATGGCGTTCCTTTACGCCTATATGCCAATTGGCGATTTGACTGACTACTCGGGCGATTTCTACCTTCGTAATGTGCGTTCCTCTTTCGAGGCACAAGCCGAGATGCCTTGGGGCAAGAGTATTCCTGAGGAGATCTTTCGCCATTTCGTGTTGCCTGTCCGCGTGAACAACGAAAACTTAGACGAGAGCCGTATGGTGTTCTACGCTGAGTTGAAAGATCGTGTGAAGAACTTGTCTCTTCATGATGCAATCCTGGAGGTGAACCATTGGTGTCACGAGAAGGTGATTTATACGCCCTCTGATGCCCGCACCAGCTCTCCCTTGGCTTCGGTCAAGACCGCTTATGGTCGTTGTGGCGAGGAGTCGACCTTTACGGTGGCCGCATTGCGTGCGGTAGGTATTCCTGCTCGTCAGGTTTATACGCCTCGTTGGGCACATACCGACGACAACCACGCTTGGGTGGAGGCTTGGGCTGATGGCAAGTGGCATTTCTTTGGAGCTTGCGAGCCGGAGCCCGTCTTAGACTTGGGTTGGTTCAACGGTCCTGCCTACAGAGGTATGTTGATGCACACCAAGGTGTTTGGTAAGTATAATGGCCCGGAGGACGTGATGCTTCGCACGAGTGGTTATACCGAGATTAATGTGATTGATAATTACGCACCCAGCGCAAAGAGCACTATCACGGTGACGGATGCGGAAGGAAAGCCCGTTGAGGGGGCTACCGTAGAGTTTAAGATCTATAACTATGCTGAGTTTAATAGTGTGGCTACCAAGCAGACTGATGCGGCTGGCCAGTGTGCGATGTCGGCCGGAAAAGGCGATATGCTGGTGTGGGCCAGCAAGGCAGGCGCATTTGGCTACAGCAAGGTCTCTTTTGGTAAAGACAACGCTGTGACAATCGCTTTGGACAAGAAGCCAGGCGACACGGGCAGCTTGGAACTGGATGTAGTTCCCCCGGTAGATGGCTCAATCCCTGCTGAGGTGACTACTGAGCAAAAAGAGGAGAACGCAAAGCGTCTCTTGGAGGAGGATGCCATCCGAAATAAGTATGTGGCTACTTTCTATACCGACGAGAAGGCCAAGGCTTTGGCTAAGGAGTTGGGCGTAGATGAGGCGAAGACTGTCTATTTCATGACGGCCAGCCGTGGTAACTGGCAGGTGATAGAGCAGTTCTTGCGTGAAACTCCGGCTGAGAAGCGACCTGTTGCGATGGATCTGCTGGATGTTATCTCTGCTAAGGATTTGCGTGATATCCCCTTGGCTATCTTGAACGACCACCTGTACAATACGCCTGCGGTGAAGAGCCCGTTGTTCAACCGTTACGTGATGAATCCTCGTGTCTCTTCGGAGTACCTCACGCCCTATAAGCAGTTCTTTGCTGCCAATTTCGATAAGGAGGTGGCACAGAAGGCTCAGGCAGATCCGCAGGTGCTGGTAGATTGGGTGAAGCAGAATATCTCGTTGAACGACGACTTGAATCCGCAGCGTATCGCCATCATGCCCACTGGTGTATGGAAATCAAGAGTGGCTGATGTCAACTCTCGCAATATCTTCTTCGTTGCCGTGGCACGCAGCTTGGGCATCCCTGCCCGCATTGAGCCGGTAGCCCGTAAGATTCAGTATGCAAAGGAGGACAACTGGGTTGATGTCGATTTCGAAGCCGCTGCCCCCGTGTTTGCTAAGCAGGGCAAGGTGGTAGCCTCTTACAAGCCGATCAAGGCCTTGCCCGATCCGAAGTATTACAGTCACTTCACCATCGCTAAGGTGCTCGACAATGGCCGCTTGCAGACGTTGAATTTCGAGAGCGGCAGCCATGTGGATATGGGCTTGGGAGCTACTTGGGCCGGATTGCTGAAGCAGCCGTTGGCGATGGACGAGGGTCATTATATGCTCGTTACGGGTACGCGTATGGCCAGTGGTAGTGTGTTGGCCGAGATTACTTTCTTCAATGTTGAAGAGGGTAAGACTACACCGATCAAGCTGGAGATGCGCGAAAGTCAGGACCAGATACAGGTGATTGGTAACTTCAACTCAGAGGATCGTTTCAAACTGGCTGAAAGTGGCGAGGAGACCAGCCTCTTGGCTACGACAGGCCGTGGCTATTACATCGTGGCAATCTTGGGCTCACGTGAGGAGCCGACCAACCATGCGATGCGCGACATCGCAGCAGAGTGCAAGCAGTTGGAGGAATGGGGTCGTGGCATCGTGTTGCTTTTCCCCGATGAGAAAGGTTATAAAAACTTTGATCCGAAGGAATTTGGCCAGTTGCCGAGCACGATCACTTATGGTATCGACATCGACGGAGCTATCCAGAAGGAGATGTGTGAGGCTATGCGCCTGACTAACTCTCAGCTGCCCATCTTCTTGATTGCCGATACTTTCAATCGTGTGGTATTTGTGTCGCAGGGCTATACCATTGGCTTGGGTGCACAGTTGATGCAGGTGATCCATAAGTTATAATAAGAGGTGTAAATAAGTTAAGTCACACCGATGATGCGACTCGTTCCAAAAGCGAATATATGGCGAAAGGGGGCATTGCTCTATCGCGGCCTTCGTTACCGAAGAGGTTACGGAGTGCATTCCCCCTTTGTCTTCAACTTGATCACGAAAGTCATTGAGGAGAAGTGCTCATATTATAGCTTTTATGACATAGAGTTGCTTCGGCGAGAACTTTATTACAGGGAGGATAAGTTGCCTTGTCCCGATCGCTCTCATCCCGGTCGCCTGAAATACCGCCAGATAGGCGAGATCGTATATCGCGAGGCCATCAAGCCGAGTCATGGAAAGTTGCTCTTTCGTTTGGCCAACTATTTCAAGTCTCAACGGATCTTGCAAATTGGGCCGAATGTGGGTATTTCCACTCTTTATCTCACCTCCTATGCCAAGGAGGTGAGATGCATCGCCTTGGAGAACGTACCTCAGTTTGCCGAAATCGCTCGGCAGGCGTTCGAGCGGGCTGAGAAGCACATTGATTTGCGGGTGGGTTCGTATGCTTCCCTCTTGCCCCAGGCCTTGCGTGATTTGGGAGAGGTTGATCTTGTCTACTTCAATACGCTCTATGAACAGCAGCACACCGAGGCACTGTTTGAGTCATGCTTGCCTTATGTGGGCGATTGGACCCTGTTTGTGTTTGAGGGCATTAAGTCTAGCCAACGGATGCGGGCTTTTTGGGATGCGGTGTGTGCTCGCCCCGAAGTGACCGTCACCATCGACCTCTACACGATGGGCATCGTATTCTTCAATCCCAAGTTGCATAAACAGAATTATATCGTATATTTTTAAAGGAGATACATAGAATGAAGAAAAGCGTAATTTATACCGGAACGGGAGATAAGGGCACTACCTCTTTGGTGGGCGGCCAGCGTGTGTCGAAAGCCAGTGAACGCATCGAGAGCTACGGTACGATCGACGAATTGAACTCTTTCATCGGCCTGCTGATGACCGCCATGGAGGAGGGGCCAGACACGGAGTTTCTCTCGTTTGTACAACATAAGTTGTTCAACATTGGCTCCTATTTGGCCACCGACCAGGAGACCACAGAGATTCAGGTGCCCAGTAGGGTGTCGGAAGAGAGTGTGGAGCGGATGGAGCGTGAGATCGACCGTATCGATGGCGAGTTGCCCAAGATGAAAGCGTTCATCCTGCCCGGCGGTTGTCGTTCGGCAGCCTTGGCTCATGTCTGCCGCACCGTTTGCCGCAGGGCCGAGCGTGAGATCTATCGTTTGGCAGAGACAGCTCCCGTTGAGGATTTGGTGTTGAAGTTTATCAACCGACTTTCCGATTATCTCTTCGTTTTGGCGCGTAAAGAGTGTATTCAGCACAATGGCAAAGAAATAATCTGGGATTATACTTGCATATAATAAATAAAACTCTACTTTCGCGGCAAAATAGAGAGACGAGCCGCTTTTGGGGGCTCATAAGTAGAATTGTTGACTTTTAATAACTGTTGACTATGTATTGGACTTTAGAGTTAGCTTCAAAGCTGGAAGATGCTCCTTGGCCTGCAACCAAGGACGAGTTGATTGATTACGCCCAACGTTCGGGTGCACCCTTAGAGGTGATTGAGAACCTGCAAGAAATGGAAGATGAAGGCGAGATTTACGAATGTATGGAGGATATCTGGCCTGATTATCCCAGCAAAGAGGATTTCTTCTTCAACGAAGAGGAATATTAATAGTAGATAACCGAATAGGCACGAGGTGGTGGATCCTGAAAAAGCTCCTCTGCCTCGTTGCTTTTTTAAGCCTACACATGAGTAAAAGACTATTTATCTCCCTTTTGATCGCCGTATGTGCCTGTTTGCAGCAGGCGCAAGCCCAATATGATGCCCGTTTGAGCCAATATTACATGGCCAAATCTTACTACAATCCGGCGGTGGCAGGCGCTTCCGACGACTTGAATATTTTCGGGCTGGCTCGTTTGGAATGGGTGGGAGTGCATGGTGCGCCTCAATCCTTCTTCATCACTGCCGATATGCCGCTTGTTTTGGGTAAGAGTGAGCATGGCGTGGGAGTGGTTGTCTTCACCGAGGCGATAGGTCTCTTTCAGAACACCCATGTGGGTGCGCAATACGCCTACAAGCGGAAGCTCTTTGGCGGCACGCTCAGCGGAGGCTTGCAGGTAGGCATGGTCAACCAGTCGTTTGATGGCACAAAGGTGGAGCTGAACCCCGATTCGGAATACCACCAAGAGACCGATGCCGCCTTCCCTAACCAGCAGGTCAGTGGCATGGCCCTCGACTTGAACTTTGGCCTTTATTTCCAGCACAAGCGTTTCTACCTTGGTCTCGGTATGACCCATCTGACCGAGCCGGAACTGCAGCTCGACGAGAACGCCTATACCTATATAGGACGTTCATTAAATTTCATGGGCGGATACAATATTCCACTCAAGAACCCGTTGTTTGAATTACAGCCTTCGTTGTTTTTGCTGACCGACATGCATAACTTCCATGCCGACATCACGGCGAGGCTCGAATATAATAAAATGTTTAATGGCGGTATCTCTTATCGTGTCAACGAGTCGGTAGGAGTCCTGTTGGGCGTGAAGATCGGTCGTTTCCAAGCCGGTTACGCCTACGACTTCCCGATCACCACCTTGGGGCAGGCCAGTAGCGGAAGCCATGAGCTTTGCGTGCGTTATGCCTTAAAGCTGAAGAAGACGAAGACCGGAAGAAACCGACATAAAAGTGTACGTATCTTATAAGAGTATATGAAGAAAGTATTAGTTCTACTGATGGCGGTCGCTTTCTTGACCTCCTGTGGAAAATCATTCCGCGGAGCGGGAGGCGGAGGCGAGGTGACGGGTGTGCGACAAGTCGCATTCAACGAGCCTGCCCCTTATGGCATGGTATTGATCAAACGAGGTGCCTTCGAGATGGGACCAGCCGATAAGGATTCGCTTTGGGGCATCTTGCCCGAGCGTAAGGGCGTCTCTTTCGATGCCTTTTGGATGGATCAGACCGAGGTGACCAACGCTAAGTATCGCCAGTTTGTCTACTACGTGCGCGACTCAATCATCCGTGAGCGCCTTGCCGATCCCGCTTATGGTGGCAACGACCTGTTTAAAATCACGGAGGATCGTTATGGTGAGCCGGTTACTCCCCACTTAGACTGGAGCCGACCCATCCCTTGGAAAAGGGCGAACGAGGATGAACTTCGTGCCATCGAGAGCGTTTATTACACCAACCCTGTCACTGGCGAGCGTCAGCTCGATCCGAAGCAGATGGTTTACCGCTACGAATGGTACGACTATACGGCGGCAGCTCTGCGCAAGAACCAGCTCAACCCCGCCGACCGTGTGCGCAATACCGATATTACGGTCGATCCCAACGAGGTGGTCATGATCTCGAAAGATACCGCTTACATCGACGAGGAGGGGCGTATCATCAACGAGACGATCACACGCCCCCTTTCCAGCGAGTGGGACTTCCTTAATACACGCATTGTTAATATCTATCCCGATGAGAACTGCTGGGTGAACGACTTTAAGAATGCTTACAACGAGCCCTACACGCGCATGTATTTCTCACATCCGGGCTATGATGATTATCCTGTGGTGGGTGTCTCTTGGGAGCAAGCGACAGCATTTTGTGTGTGGCGTACCAATTTATATAAGGAGTCGATGAGTCTGCCTGCGGGTCAATCCATCGAGCCTTTCCGTTTGCCTTCAGAGGGCGAGTGGGAGTATGCCGCACGTTCGGGCAAGAACGACTATAAGTTCCCGTGGGCTACCGATGAATTGCAAGACAGCAGGGGCTGCTTCTTGGGCAACTTCAAGCCGGGCAAGGGCAATTATACCGAGGATGGCCACCTGATCACCTCTCGCGTAGGCTCCTTCGCTCCGAATGAATTTGGCCTCTATGACATGGCCGGAAACGTGTCGGAGTGGACCTCTACCGCTTATTCAGAGTCGGGTCCCAGTCAGATGAGCGATATGAACCCCGACTTGCGCTATAATGCCGCTAAGAACGACCCCTATGCGATGAAGAAAAAGGTGGTGCGTGGCGGATCATGGAAAGATGTGCAACAGTTCGTGCGCTCGGATATGCGAACGTTTGAATACCAGAATGAGAGTCGTTCCTATATCGGTTTCCGTTGCGCACGCACGCAAATCGGATTCTCTCGCTCAAAGGGAGGCAAGCGATAAGGAAAGGAAGAATGAAACACAAGCATAAAACGTTATTAGAATACAGAGACAATGGGAAAATACAGAAGATATAAGAACAGGCTGGAGATGTTCCTTTCCAGCGAGAAGGGTAAACGAGTGCTCAACTTTCTTTATAGCTGGGGAGCCTCGATCGTGATTTTGGGTGCGCTTTTCAAGTTGCTGCATCTGCCTTATGGCAACCAGATTCTGTTTATCGCCATGATCACGGAGTCGTTCGTGTTCTTCATCTCGGCTTTCGAGCATCCCAACCATGAGTATCATTGGGAGGATGTCTTCCCTGTGCTGAAATCGAAGAATCCCTTGGATCGCCCCGACTTCTCAAGTCATCCGGTGACCACGGTCACGACGGGTGCCGAGGGGGCTACCACCGTACAGGCCAATATCCAGGGCGCAGGCTCGCTCAATATTGCGGGCAACCTTAATGTTTCGGAAGAGGACACCAAGAACTTGGCCGAAAGCATCAAGAAGCTTAGTGGTGCGGCCGAGCAACTCTCGAAGATGGCTGAGCTGACCGAGGCTACGCAGCACTATTTGCAACAGATCTCCAGCCTCTCGCAGAACATGGAACGTTTCAGCCAGGTGACCCATTCGCTCAACGAGGTGTCGGCCAACCTGCTGAACTCTTATAAAGGCATTGCCGATCAGCCCGAGGAGGCAGGCCAGAATGCGCAGAACTATTGGGCGCAGATGGAGCAGATGAATCGCAACGTGGCCAGTCTCAACCAGGTGTATGAGATGCAGCTTCAGCGCATCACGGCGCAGATGGAATCGATGGATCAGATCAATAACGGCTTGCGTCGCATCCGCGAGATGTATGATGGCTCGGTGATGGATAGCTCACAGTTCCGGGGCGAGACCGAGAAGATGACCCGTCAGTTGGCCGAGTTGAACCAGGTCTATGCGCGCCTCTTGCAGGCCATGACCGTTAATATGGGCTATCAGCCGCAGCAGCCAGGCTATGCGCAACCGCAACCCGGTTATCAACAACCGGCCTATCCGCAGCAGCCCCCTTACGGCTATCAGCAGCCGCAGGCTCCTTATACCAATCCGATGAAGTAAGCATAAAGCGAACAACGAACAAGTAAATTATGGCAGGAATATCAAATAATCCCAATTCGCCCCGTCAACGCATGATCAACCTGATGTATCTGGTGTTCATCGCGATGATGGCACTCAACGTCTCTTCGGAGGTGTTGGATGGTTTCGAGTTGGTGGAGGGGAGCTTACGAACCTCCATCGACAACTCCTCTCGTCGCAACAGTATGGTTGCCAACGAGATGGAGGCGGCCTACCAACAGAATCCTCAGAAGGTGGGCGAGTGGGCTATGAAGTCGCGTCAGGTGAAGCTGGCGTCCGACAGCCTCTACGACTATATCCAAGAGTTGAAGTTGCGGATTGTGCGGCAGGCCGATGGCGAGCAGGCCGATGTGGATCATCTTGAGAATAAAGATGATTTGGAGGCCGCCTCCACCATCATGCTTTCCGCATTGAGCGGCGAGGGAAAGAAACTCCGTGAGACGATCGATCAATATCGCACACAGATGAGTGGGTTCATGCAAGACACGGCCCGTATGGCTGTCTTGGAGGCTACGCTTAGCACCGTTCCGCCTCGCAAGTCGGGCATCAACACCCGTTCGTGGGAGGAGGCCTTATTCGAGGGCATGCCTGCGGCGGCGGCTATCACGTTGCTCACCAAGTTGCAGAGCGATGTGCGTTATGCCGAGGGCGAAGTGCTCTCCAACCTGTTGAACGCAGTCGATGTGGGCGACTACCGTGTTAACCAGATTACGGCGCAGGTCATTCCGGAAACGCAGATCGTGATGCGAGGCAGCCCTTATCGGGCTAATATCGTCCTCTCGGCGGTCGATTCAACCAAGCGCCCGACCGTATTTGTCAATGGCCGCGAACTTCCGGCCGAGGCTAACGGACTCTTCACTGCCGCTACCGGATCGGTCGGCACCTTTCCCATCAAGGGATACGTGGAGATGCCCAACGCCGATGGCAGTTTGATGCGCAGGGAGTTCGAGAGCGAGTATTATGTGACGGAACCTTCGGCCACCATCGCTCCTACGATGATGAATGTGCTCTATGCCGGCATTGCCAATCCGATGCGGATCGCCGTGCCTGGTGTGCCGAGCGGCAACGTAACAGCCTCGATGACTAACGGAACGCTCACTCGCAAGGGCGACTCTTGGGAGGCGCGTCCCAGCAAGGTTGGCACCGATGCGGTGATCACCGTGCATGCCCGGATGGCTGATGGCCGCCAAGTGGAGATGGCTAAAAGCTCCTTCCGTGTGCGTGCTTTGCCCGATCCCTTACCCTACATCGAATACAAGGACGCCAATGGCAACTTGCGTAAGTTCAAGGGCGGATCCATCGCCAAGCGTAGCCTCGTAGAGGCCGATGGCATCTTGGCGGCGATCGACGACGACCTGCTTAACGTGAAGTATGAAGTGCTCCGTTTTGAGCTTACCTTCTTCGACTCGATGGGTAACGCCATCCCCGAGGTAGCGCAGGGCACTCAATTCTCGCAGCGACAGAAGAGCTATATCCGCAACCTCACCAAGGGCAAGCGATTCTATATCACTCGTGTGGTAGCGAAAGGACCGGATGGAATCGAACGAACTATCCCCACTATCGAAGTAATTGTAAATTAACATCGTGAGCAGTATGAAACAACTGTATTACATAGCTATCTTGGCAGCCTCCTTGTGGGCTACGCAGCCTCTGCAGGCGCAGGAGGAGAATCAAACAGAAACGACCCAGCAAAACCGCCGTCGGTCGCCGCAGGCCTCGCGTGGTGAGCGTCAGGAACAGAAAGAGAGCGGACTGCCCGACCTCACTGTCAGGGCGCAAGACCTCAACGAGCGTCTCACACAAGAGATCGGCAATGCTCGCTGGCAGCGTGTCATCTATCGGCAGGTCGATTTGATGAAGGAGGCGAATGCCCCCCTTTATTATCCCACGCGCCCCATGAACGGGCAGCAGAACCTCTTCTCGACCATCTTCCAGCTGCTGGGCGATGGCAAGATCAAAGCCTACGAGTATCTCGATGGCTACGAGGAGTTTTCAGACGACCACTTGATCCATTTCAAGGATATGCTCGATCGCTTCTATATCCTCTATGAGGAGGTGCCCGGAAGGGCGGGCGAGGAGCCTACGTTTGTAATCAACGAGAGCGATGTGCCTTCGGCTGATGTGCGTTCCTACTACGTGAAGGAGGCTTGGTATTTCGACCAAAACACCTCGGCCTTCGATGTGAAGATCTTGGCCATCTGTCCGATCCTCTCATCAACGGGCGATATGGGCGAGACCACTATGCCGATGTTTTGGCTCCCTTACGAGAATGTGCGTCCCTACATCAGCAACGCCTATATCATGACCTCCAACCTCAATAATGCCGCTACTTTCACGATGGACGACTATTTCCGTCGCCGCATGTTTGAGGGCGAGATCATCAAGACGCAGAATCTCCTCAACCAGCCGCTCCAGGCCTATTGTCCCACGCCTGATTCGCTCCACAATGAGCAGGCGCGTATCGAGCGACAGCTGACGGGCTTCGAACAGTCGCTTTGGTATCAGCCTGATACTACGCAAGTGGCCGATGCCGAGCAGGCCAAGGCCGTGAAGAAATCGGCCAAGAAGGCGGGCCGCGCCAATCAGCCTGCCGCCAAAGAGGTGAAAGCTAAGGCGGCAACGACTAAGGCCCCAAAGGCACAGAAGGCCGCTCCTGTTCGCTCGGTTAGGAAAAGAAGATAACACCTCCCTTTGCTCTCCCCTTGGATCAACGCAAGAGGGAGAGACAAGCAGGGGCGGAAACAACGACTTGCCGCACTTGTTGGAGAGAGAGTGGGGAATGTTGAACGTTTTATATGCTTTTGAACGATGAGAAGGATTTTATTTTTGTTGATGATAGGAATCTTCGCCTGCGTCTCTTGTGGCGACGACTTGGATGGCGATTGGGATCCGATGAAGTGGCGTGTGCCCAAGGAGATGAAGAAGAACACTTTGGAGGTTCCCTCGATAGGAGGTATCTATACGCTCGAATGCAAGAACTATAAGGGCTTCTGGCTGTCTGACATCTATGAGAATGACCAGCTTGTCGGTTCGCCATCCGATTTAAGACTGAAGGAGGGACAATGGTCGGTTGTCAAGGTGGAGAAAAACATGATGATTGTCTCTATTGCGCCGAATATGACCGATTCCGCCCGCACGCTGGTTGTTCATCCAACGGCAGGCGACATTTTCGACACATTCGCCTTCAAGCAGGCTGCGCCCTAAGAAGCCTGTTGAACTGATTTCTGCCTGAATCGTGGGGCTATTCCGCCGTTTTTTGCCATCTTTGCACGTTGTTTTTAAAACGGAATAGTGACTGACAAGATGGCGAAAGACGAATCGATACGTGTGGATAGGCCGGCTGAGGAGTGCTCAGACCTGATGAAGGGCCTTCAGTATGAAGCCCTTTTTAAGCTGGAGGAGGGCGAACGCCCGCTCCGTGTGCTCTCGCTCTTCTCGGGCTGTGGAGGTATGGATCTTGGGTTGGAGGGCGGTTTCGCCTGCCACGCCCGCTCAGTGAGCAACTCCGAGTGGATTCAGCAGCCCCTCAATGCGCAATGGATGCTCCTCAAGCGCAATCGTTTCCGCACGGTCTTCGCATGCGATATCCTTCCTGCCGCACGCCTTACTTGGCTGCGCTACATGCGGCGCTTCGGCATCGATCCTTCGGTCTATCACCTCGACAGCGTGGTCGATCTCGTGAAGCGACAGGCTGAGGGACAAGCGGTTTTTCCTTCTGATGTGGATGTGGTGACGGGCGGTTTCCCTTGTCAGGACTTCAGCCTGGCGGGCAAGCGCAAGGGCTTCGACTCTGCCGTCTCGCATAACGGCGAAAGGCGCAAGGCCGACGCGGGCGACACCCCTTCCGAGGAGACCCGTGGCAAGCTTTATATGTGGATGAAGCAGGTGATCGACATCGTGCGCCCGAAGCTGTTCATCGCCGAGAATGTGAAGGGACTGGTCAGCCTGGGCGACGTGAAGCGCATCATCCAGCGCGACTTCTCGGCCGCCAATGGCGGCGACTACATCGTGCTCGACCCTCAGGTGCTGCATGCCGGCAATTATGGTGTGCCGGAGACGCGCGAGCGTGTGATCTTTATCGGCATTAAGCGCTCGGCTCTCACGCCCGAGGCTCTTGCCGCCTTAGAGCGGGAGCAGGTGCCCGCCGCCTTCAATCCCTATCCAGCCGCTACGCACGGCTGCACCATCCGCGACCCCCGACTTGCCCGCCCCGTGACTTGCCGCGACATCTTCGGCGATCTGCCCGAACCTGCCGAGTCGGTCGACTTGGCGCAGCAAAACTTCTCAGGCGCAAAATACATGGACAATGGCACACAGGGGCAGACCGAGATCCTGCTCGACGGCTTAGCGCCCACAATCCGCTCCGAACATCATGGCAACATCGAGTTTCGCCGCCTCTCCGCCGAGCATGGCGGGCGCATCGGCGAGGAGCTGCGCCGCGGCCTTCAGGAGCGCAGGCTTACGCCTCGCGAGTGTGCCTTGATACAGACCTTTCCGCCCGATTTCCCCTTCGTTTTCCGTGGCGAGGGCACGAAGCGTTACGCCGTCAGCCCGTCTAGTGCCTACAAGGTGATTGGCAATGCGGTGCCGCCCCTTTTGGCCTATCACATCGGCCGCCGTTTGCAGGAGGTTTGGCCGCTCTATTTCGGCGGGTGATCCATGGCGTTCGGCCACACGCTGTGGTTGGGCTGTTTCGAGGGTGCGAGGGGGGGGTAAATTTCGTTGCCCGTCGTTTTAAATTTCGTTGCCCGTCGTTATAAATTTTGTTGCCCGTGGTTTTTTACGGCGTTGCCCGTGATTTTTTACGGCGTTGCCCGTGGTTTTTTACGGCGTTGCCCGTGGTTTTTTACGCCGTTCGCAGCCTAAAAAATAAGGGGGCGAAATCTCCCGATCTCGCCCCCTCTCCCTTGCTTCCCACTATGGGGGTAAGCATAGTATGAGTGTGTCTAACTGTTTACCAACCTTGGTTTTGCTCAGCAGTCAACACGTCGTTGTAGAGCAACTCGCCTACAGGAATCGGCCACAAGAAGCGGCGATCGCTTGTTGGATAGGCCGGAATCGTACGTGCCGGAATCTCTACACCGAAGCCGTTGTTGCCCTTGCCGTTGATTGCCGTCCATTTCACCTTGGCGGGAATACCACCTGTCGGACAGAGGTCGTCGGCAGCCAAACGGTGAATATCGTTCCAGCGGATACCCTCGCCCAGGAACTCGACGCGGCGCTCGAAGAGGATGGCCTCTACGGCTGCTTTCTTGTCGGCGAAGTCGGAAGCCTTGTAGGCCTGTGTGGCGGGATCGGCCAGCGCACGGTTGCGCACCTCGTTCAGGTAGGTCACGGCGCTGCTGATGTCGCCCTTGCGAGCGTAAGCCTCAGCCGTGTTGAGTGTTACCTCTGCCAGGCGCAACACCGGCGTATAGTCTTCGCGTGTTGAGCTGCGGAACTTGTCGCAGAAATAAACCTGGTAGTCGTAGCTTGCGATGCTCGACTCGGCATCCTCAGAGCTGAGGATATACTCCGAGCGACGCTTGTCGTCTTGCAACCAACGTGTGTCGTTCACCAAGATCGGCGACATCGACACCAGGTAGCGTGCGCCGCTGCGGCAGCTGAACATCGAGAACATGGCACCGTTCACGGATCCGTTGTCGTTGGCGCTATTCTCGCATGAGAAGATCGATTCGCTGTTCGTCGAGTAGTTGTTGAACGGAGTGATCGGGTCTGACTCCAGCTCGTAGCCGCAAGCCTTCACCTTGTCGTTCATCTCGATCACCTTGTCCCACTCACGCATGTGCAGGTAGACGCGGCTCAGCATGGCGTAGGCAGCGCCCTTTGTCGCACGGGTGATGTTGTTGTCGCTGTTGGTAGCGGGCAATTCCTCGGCCGCCTCGGTCAGGTCTTTCACGATCTGTGCGTAGGTGTCGGCCACGGATGAACGGTGGGTGCTCACGCCCGCCTCGATGCCAGCCATCGTGTTGATAGGCTCCGTGTGGATGGGCAGGCCATAACCGTTGTTGTCGTTCGGCAAGTTGTAGGGCATGGCGAAGTGTACCATCAAGTAGTGATAGATCACGCCGCGCAAGAACTTCAGCTCGCCGTCGTACTGAGCGGCCGTCGAAGCGTCGATCACGCCGTTCTCAGCGGCCTGCTTCTCGCCTGCGATCACCACGTTGATGCGGTTGATGGCCTCGAACGAGGCGTTCCAGAAGGTGATGTTGTTCAACGACGAAGAGGCGTTGATGGTCGACTCGTAGGTGTACTGGAAGAATGCGGCGCGGTTCACCATGTCTTCGCCGCGCATCTCGCCCTGCATGATGATGGCCGAACCGAGGGGATAACCGCGGCTGTAGCTTCCATTGTAGAGACCACACTGAGCGGCGTCGTAGGCGCCAATCAGCGACAGTTTGCAACGCTCCGCTGTTGCGTAAGCGGTCTCGTCGGTCAGCGAGTTGACCGGAGACAGATCGATAACATCGCTCTCGCACGATGTGAACACCAAGGAACCAGCCATGAAGGCCACGCCTAAGGTTGCTTTGAGATATTGCTGTATATGTTTCATTTTATGTCCTCCTTGAATTTGATTAGAATGTTACGCTTGCACCGAATGTGAATGTGCGCTGCTGCGGCATACTGTTGTAGTCGACGCCCATGTAGTCTGATGAGCTGGCACGGCTCTCAGGATCCAGGCCGCTATAGCCCGTGATGGTGAAGAGGTTCTGTGCCTGCACGTAGAGGCGGATGTTGGTCATGTCGAGCTTCTGAACGATGTGCTTCGGCAGGGTGTAGCCAATCGCCAGCTGAGCCAGCTTCAAGTAGCTGCCGTTCTCAACGAAGTTTGAGTCGGTGTAGCCTTGGTTGAACAGGGATGAACCGTCGCCATAGCCCACTTTCGGGATGCGTCCGTCGCCCGGCTGCTCCGGCGAGCGCCAGCTGTTCAAGATCACCGCGCCTTGGTTGGCAAAGTCGCAGTTCAACAAGGCGTTCTGCTCGGTTGCGTTCAGGATCTTGTTGCCGCCCGAGAAGCGGAAGAACATCGTTGCGTCGAAGTTCTTATAGGTGAAGGTGTTGGTCCATCCACCGAACCACTTCGGCAATACGCTGCCCAATACCTTGCGGTCGCCGTCGGGATCGAGGGATGAGGGCTGCGATACGTCGGAAGGATTCGACGGGTCATACACGTGGTAGTTGTAGTCGCCGAAGGTGTCGAACTGAACCAGCGAGCCGTCGCCCTTCTTCCAGATGGGGTTACCGTTTGCCTTGTTCACGCCGTAGTACTCATAGCCGTAGAGTGAGCGGTAAGATTCGCCCTCGCGGATGATCGTGTAGTTGTCGGGCAACACGTCGGCATGGTCGTTCAGCTCTTTCACGCTGTTGTGCTGCGTAGAGAAGTTGAAGTCGGTGTGCCAAGAGAAGTCTCTGTTGCGGATCAGGTCTGCGCCCACCGTAAACTCGATACCTGAGTTTCTCACCTTACCGTTGTTGGCGTAGAAGCGGTTGTAGGGGACGCCCAGCGAGGGTGCTGTCGAAACCTCCATCACCAAGTCTTTCGAATCCTTCTGCCAGTAGGCCAACTCGAAGGTGATGCGGTTGTTCAGCATGCTGCCGTCGATACCCAAGTCGAACGTAGAGGTCGACTCCCACTGCAGGTCTTTGTTACCCATGTTGTTCCAAGCGATACCGCTCTGGTTGCCATAGAGTTTCGAGCTGTAGGTGCCCAGGTAGGGGAAGTAGGAGTTCAGCTCAGAGTTACCTACAACGGCGTAGCTGGCACGGAGGCGCAGGTCGTTCATGAACGCGTCCTCGTTCCAGAACTTCTCGCGCGAGATACGCCAAGCGGCCGACGCACCCCAGAAGGTACCCCAACGGTTGTCTTTCGCCAAGCGCGACAAACCATCCCGACGAACCGAGGCGCCAACGTAGTATTTGCTGTCGTAGTTGTAGTTCGCACGGAGCATGTAGGAAGCCAAGCCATAGAAATACTTGTTACCGTAAATGAACTGCTGCTCGTAGGTGTTGGAGATGATGTGGTCGGAGAAGAACTTATCCGACAGTCCCTGCACATCGGCCTCCGTATATTCATAAGTGGATTTGTTATACTCCTGCACGGCGGTCGCACTCACGTTGTGCACGCCGTTGAAGCTCTTGTTGTAGCTCAACACGTTCTGCCAGTTCCAGTTGTCGTAGCGAGCGTTGGTCTCCATCAAGTAGCCCTTGTAGCCGTAGCCATCGCCTGAATCCGGGTTCCAATACATGTTACCTCTCACCATCGAGTAGTCTATGCCCGCCTGTGTCTTGAAGATCAACTCCGGCAAGATCGTGATCTCGCCATAACCGCCTGCCATGACGCGGGTGTTGGAGTTGCGATAGACGTTGTTGTCTAATACCCAGACGATGTTGGGTATGGAGTTGGAGATCTCATCCTTGTTCGATCCCTTACCCAGCGACTTTCCGCTGATGTTGTAGCCCGT
Organism: uncultured Parabacteroides sp.; assembly: GCA_934718155.1. Classification (GTDB taxonomy): domain Bacteria; phylum Bacteroidota; class Bacteroidia; order Bacteroidales; family Tannerellaceae; genus Parabacteroides. Next base: position 39,623 of record CAKUZF010000015.1, read on the forward strand.
TGAGTTGTTCGGGTCCATTACGGCTACGTTAGGCAACATACGAGTGGCGGCAAACATCGCACCCGACAAGGAGTTCGTGCCGTTGGCCTGTCCGAGGATCGTGTTGCGTGTGGCCTGGGTGTTCATGCCCACCTTCAACCATTTGTTCACACGCTGGTCGAGGTTGGCCTTGATGTTGTAGCGCTCCATGCTGTTCGAGCGGATGATACCCTCCTGGTTGGTGTAGCCTACGGAGAAGTAATACTGCGTCTTATCCGTACCTCCGCTGGCTGAGAGCGTGTGGCTATGCTGGAAGGCAGTGCGCATCACCCAGTCTTGCCAGTCGGTGTCGGTGCCGTCGTTAACGACGGGCGACTCGTCGCCGTAGTTGCCAAATAATAAGTCTTGTGCCTCTTTAAACTGAGCGGCGTTGAGCAAATCGTAGCGTTTCGTTGCGTTACTCCAAGAGATCGACCCGTCGTAGGTCAGCTTCATCTTGCCTTGCGAACCACGCTTCGTGGTGATCAGGATAACACCGTTGGCCGCACGCGAACCGTAGATGGCCGTTGCCGCACCATCCTTCAGGATCTCGACCGACTCAATATCATTCGGGTTGATATCGCTCATGGCGTTGTAGGAAGAACCCTCGCTGGAGGTCTCGGTCATATCGCCCGAAACAACCGGCATGCCATCAACCACGATGAGCGGCTGTGTGCTGGAGGTCATTGAAGCCACACCACGAATCTGATAGCGGGGCACTGAACCCAAAGAGGCGTCGCCCGTTGAAACCTGCACACCGGCGGCACGACCGGCCAACTGTGTGTCGAACGAACCTACTTGCAACTCGCCCAGGTCTTTACCTCCGACCTTAGAGATTGCGCTGGTCACATCCTTCTTGCGCTGCGTACCATAACCAACTACGACTACCTCATCCAAATCTTGGGCGTCAGACTTCATCACGATGCTGATAATTGGCTTCACGGGCACCTGTACGGATTCCATACCAATGTAAGAGATAATCAAAGTTTTGGCGCTGCTCGGCACATCCAACACGAATGAGCCATTGTAGTCTGTTACCGTACCTGTTGTCGTTCCGGCTACTACGACTGAGGCTCCGATCACGGGAGAATCGTCGTCTGCTGAGACAACCGTACCTGTCACTTTTGTCGTCTGCGCTGTCGCAACTGCTACGCTGGCTGCCGACAAGCTCAGAAATAGATTTGTAAACCTTCTCATAAACACATACTTTTTAATTTATAGTGTAGTTATTAATGCCATTCTGTAAGGAAAGTTTGGTTGTTTGCCCAGTTCTAAGGAAACTCGCTTGGACTAATCCTTTTAATAAAACCTAAAAATCTATTACTTTATCAAAACGTTTAGCCTTTTTCTCAGTCTCCAATCATTGTAGAATTAACTCGTAAATCAAATCTTTCGCTTCAAAACGTTGCAAATATACGCGTATCTGTTGTATATATAAATAAAAAGACATAAAAATACAAGATTTGCTTTCATTTTTCTTTTATCGATCAATTCTTTAATTGTTAATGATGATTAAGTGATAGTTGGATAATAATACCAAAAGGTTAAAGAGTTTTCGTCCATAACGCTTCTTGAAGCCTTTTGCGTGACTTCTTGAAGCCGTGTTGTGCGCTTTTAGGCATCTTTTTGTCAGAAAATCGCTTTGAGGGTTGCGAAAAAGCCTTTACCTTTGCGCCTGGTTTATGGTTCGGCTGGCTCCAGTAGAAGGGCGAGCAGGCCGATTAAAAGGGAATTAGGTGCGAATCCTAAACAGACCCGCTGCTGTGAGTCCGTATATCAACGTCTTTCGATCCGCTCCGCCACTGGAAGTATTAAAAGATTCTGGGAAGGCATTCGAAGGATGGGACAAGTCAGAAGACCTACCATGGCTGACGAAGTGTTTTACTTGCTTTCGGGATATAAAGCAACGAAACAAAGAAACAAAGACTTCAGTTTCTCCTTCAGTTACGATTCTCCATACAGACGAAGCGTAGGTAGGTGTGCGAAGGTTCTTCTTTTTTTTTGTGTGCGTTTCCCTTTATTCTCGATAGGCAAGATGATGGATTAACAAAAAAAGATTGAGAATGAAGGATATCTTACGCTTAGTGTTCATGATTTGTTGCTTCTCGGCGACGGCCCAGACCAAGCATCTGATCGCCGGACGCATCATCGATGAGCAACGCCAAGGCCTCCCTATGGTCTCTATCGCGGTGGAGAAGACCACCTCGGGCACCTATTCGGATGAGCAGGGAAACTATCAGTTGAGCCTGCCCGAAGGAAACTACACCCTCGTCGTCTCGATGGTGGGTTATGAAACCGTTAAACAATCCGTCTCATTGCGTCGCGACAAGCGATTAGACATCACCCTGCGTGAAGATCAGGTGGCCCTCTCGTCGGTCGAGGTAGTGGGTAAATCGAAGAACCAGCAGGTGAAGGAGGGCGTGTTTACGGTCAATGCCTTAGACGTGAAACCGCTGACGAGCAGTATCAGCAACCTGACGGCCCTAACCAACCGAACGACGGGCATCCGTATTCGTGAGGAAGGTGGCGTGGGCTCCGATTTCGACCTTTCTATTAATGGTATGTCGGGCAATTCCATCCGCTATTTCATTGATGGCGTTCCCTTGAGTGCGAAGGGTAGTGGCGTTTCGCTGGCCAACTTGCCCGTCAACCTGATCGATCGGGTTGAGATCTATAAAGGGGTCGTGCCAGCCTATTTAGGTACGGATGCCTTGGGTGGCGCCATCAACATCATCACGAAGAAGGAGAAAAAGAACTTTTTGGATGTCAGCTATGGCGTAGGTTCGTTCCATACACACCGTGGCGATCTGAATGCGCAGTTCATCGAGCCTCGCACGGGATTGATCTTCCGACCCACCTTGGGTGTGAACTACTCCAAGAACGACTACTTGATGAAGGGCGTAGAGGTGCGCAACGAAGATAAGACAGCCTTTATCACCACCAATGCCCGCCGATTCCACGACGACTACTTCTCGCTGTTAGGCCAGCTGGAGATTGGAGTCACTAACAAGCCCTGGGCCGACCTCTTCTTTGTCTCCGCTTCGCACTCGATCGAGAACAAGGAGCTGCAAACGGGCTCGGTGCAGACATGGGTGTATGGCATGGCCGAGCGCAACAAGCGGGCCACCCACATCTCGGCCCGCTACGAGAAGAAGAATCTCTTCACCGAGGGATTGGCGTTGAACGCTTTGCTTTCGCAAACGTGGGATCACTCCGAGACTATCGATACGACTTACCGTAAGTATTATTGGGATGGCAGCTACATTGATGGCTCGTTCAGCGAGATTCGAGGCCGCAATAAGACTTGGCGCCACTATAAGCGACCGATCACGATTGCCCGAGGCACCTTGCAGTATGCTTTCAACCCCAATCACGCCTTACACCTTAATTATATGTTGAACCGCACGGGCAACAAACAGTCTGACGCGGTGGATACCGACTACCAGCCCACCCACGATGCGCTGGTGAAGCATGTGCTGGGCCTGTCGTACAACCAGTCTCTTTTTGGCGATCGACTGAACAACGTCTTCTTCCTGAAGGAGTATGTCAACCACCTGAAGGTGGAGCAGACCGAGCTTTCCTCCATCACCGGCTCAAACCAGGTGGAACCCAGCAATACGAAGGGCTATATCGGTGGCGGAGTGGGCTCCCGATTCACGTGGCGGGAATTCCTCTCTATGAAAGCCTCCTACGAGCACAGTGTGCGCCTGCCTATGACGCATGAGTTGTTGGGCAACGGATCGACCATCTATCCCAACGTGGCCTTGCGCCCAGAGCGTAGCGAGAATGTCAACTTTGGCCTTTTCGGAACGTGGCGTATTGCGCCGCGCCATCAGCTCTATTACGAGGCGGGTGGGTTCATCCGCTCGGTTGACGATTATATACAGGCCATGGTCTCGCAACAGGAGGGCATGATGCAGTATGAGAACGTGAGTGCGGTGCGTATCAAAGGCGTTGAGGGTGAATTGCGTTACGACTGGGCCGACCGCTTACACCTGATGGTGAATGCCAGCTATCAAGATGCCCGTGATCGCCGTCGCTACAACCAGGATGGCCTTCCCTCCATCACGTTCAACAACCGTACGCCCAATAAACCCTGGACCTTCGTCAATGCCGAGGCGGCTTACACCTTCCCGCACGTTCTCTTGCCGGGCGATCGCTTGCGGTTGAGTTATGAGTATCAGTGGGTGCATTGGTTCTACCTCACGTGGGAGGCCTATGGCTCTTCGAAGACCAAGGCCCGTGTGCCCAGCCAGCAGATCTCTAACGTTTCGTTGCTGTATGCTTGGCATGACGGACGATACAACGTCTCGTTGCAGTGCACCAACCTGTTCGATAAGTTGGCCTACGACAATTACATGTTGCAGAAACCCGGAAGGGCCTTCTTCGCTAAATTCAGTATATTCTTACATTAATATATTATAGCATTATGAAAGCATTAAAGTTGATGATGAGTGCCTTCTTGGCCTCTTTGGTGGTTGTCTCCATTCCGGCTTGTTCGGACGACGACCCTGTTACTCCCGATCCTACGCCGGAGAACCCCACTCCCGAGGAGCCGAAACCCGAGGAGCCGAAGCCGGAACCAGCTACTACTTATCACTTCGATCTCTACGCTTGCGCCGTGAAGCATGGTGGTATGTCGCAGAACAAGAACGGTACGTTCGTACGCAGCGTGAAGGCTTTGACGGCCGACCAGCCCATGGTGGAGTTCACGGGCAAGGGTCTCGATATCACGCAGGACTACACGATGGAGAGCATCGTGAAGGGTAAGTATTACTATCAAGTGCCGCAGTCTCCCGCCGATCGTTTCTCTAAGTTCCAGATCGTGTTGGATAAGGATGGCGATGAGGTCGTGAACAAGATCTCAGAGGTGCCCTTCGTGAAGAACACCTATTTCGCTCGCAAATACACTCACGCATGGCTCGACAACGAGACCCTGCTGATCGTAGGTACGGATAAGGACAACAAGGTGGTTTATTGGACGAAGCTGAAGGATAGCGAAAGCGGCATGAGCATCTTAGACGAGGGCACTTTAGACATCACGATGCCCGAGGGTGCTATCGCTCTTTCTACCTCAGGCCTCTTGGCATTGCGTCAGCAGGATAACAAGTTGTTCTACTTCTACAACGGTAAGGAGAAGAAAGGTATGGCTGGCGCGACAACTTCTACGCTGCATGTGGCAGTGATCGACCAGGCTACGATGAAGGTGGTTGAACACTCACAGGCCGAGCAGAAGCTCGCCAACGAGTCTGCCAACAGTGCCTACGGCGAGTTGATGCAGAACAGCGTAATGTTCGACGAGAAGGGTACGCTCTATTTGGCCGCTTTCATTGCGAAGGGCGCAACGGGCGATGACGAGTTTGGTTCGTTGGTGCGTATCGATGCCGACAAGACCACCTTCGATCCTGAGTATAACGGCTTCCCCAATCCTGAGGGTAAGTTGTTGACAGTTCAGTATCTGGCAAATGGCAAAGCTTTGGCTTATGCCAAGGATTATTCTCAGGGCGGTTCCTCTTCGAAGGTGAACAACGGCTTCTACGCCATCATCGATTTGGCTACAGGTCAGCGTGAGCGTGTGAAGTGCGAGGGTCAGGAGTTGCCTCTCTGCGGCGGCCGTTTCTCTCAGCGTAGCGTAGTTTTGGGCGACAAGGCTTATATCGGTGTTACCGAGGGTAAGGGCGAGAACGATTATCCTTGCGTATATATCTACGACATCCCTACTGGCAAGGTTGAGCAGGGTATCAAGCTTTCGAAGGGCTTGTACTTCGATATCATCCGTGCGATCGAAGACTAACATATACATAAAAAAGCCCTCCATGCGTATAGCATGGAGGGCTTTTTTATGTATATGCTTTTGTCGTCCGCTCCTTTTCAAGAGTGCTTCAACGTATGCGGCTTATTCCTCTGCGGGAGCGGCTTCCTCGGCAGGCGTAAACTCTGTGATGCCTGCGTTGATCAAAATGTTATACCAAGCAATCAGCTTACGGATATCACTCGGATAAACTCGCTCGCGATCGTAGTTGGGCAACACCTCAGCCAAATAGCTTCTCAACTCCTCTGAAGAGGCCTTTGTCGGAGAGATCGCAACGGGCTTGCCCTCCTCCTTGTTCTTCATATTCGTGAATACCTCGTGAAGAGGAACCTCCTCGTCGGTGGTGTACATAGCGATGTCTCCCAAAGAGATTACTTTGTCTTTTGCGTAAGCGGGCACTTTGCGCTTGTCAGCGAGCGACTCCACAATCAGCATATTTTTCGCATGGGAAACCAGTCTGTACAGACCCGGCTTGCCTGTAATAGACAAAATTGTCTTCAACATATCTGTTCTTTTCTTTAATGTTTAGTAAAATCGTTTGTGCTATCAGTATGCAAATGTAGCACAAACTCTTTGAATAAGCGTTTTTTAAGCCCTTAAAAAGTCTTGTCTGTACGCAGAAGTTGCTCTATCCATCCGTAAACCTGTGGGATAAGAGGCTGCTTATCATCGTTATAGATCACTTGGTCGGCCAGCTTGCGCTTCTCTTCGTCGGCCATCTGGCTTTCGATGCGGCGGACAATGGCTTCGGCCGAAGCGGCGTCGCGGGCGGTGGCTCGCTGGATGCGTAGCGCTTTTGGAGCGTAAACCATCAAGCTCTTATCCACCAGCTTGTCGAAACCCGACTCGAAAAGGATGGCGCTCTCGATGGCGCACAATGGCGTTTGCTGCCGTGTGGCCCACTCCTCGAAATTCTGCTTTACGACGGGATGGATAATGGCGTTGACCGTTTGTCGCTGCTCGGGATCGCTGAAGATGATCGAGGCAAGGCGAGCCTTGTTTAATCCCTCCTCGGTGTACATTCCTTCGCCAAAGCGGCGGATGAGGGCTTCTCGGATGAGCGGGCTTTCGTTGGTGAGCCGTTTGCTCTCGTCGTCGGCGATATAGACAGGTACGCCTAACAAATTAAGGAGGGAGGCTACGACCGATTTGCCGCTTCCTATACCTCCGGTAATGCCAATTTTAATCATAATTCTCGTTGTGTTCCAATAAAAACTCGATCTGGGCGGGGAGCAGGGTAGGGGTATGCACCCACTCTGGTTTGCGTGTCAGCTCTACGGCGATTGTGCCCGATACGTTTTGCATCAGATCTTTGAAAGAGATAGCGGCCTCGAACTGCGCCTCCGAAAGGCTCTTGAAGCGGGAGAGCGGAACGCTGCAGGTGACGGTAATCTCGCCTGGGAAGAGCCTAACCTTGTAGTGCGAGGGCATATCCTTGCAGATGATAGGCAGCGTGATGCTTTTCTCGGTGTATTCCTCGATGGGGATCGTTACGGTAACGGTCGTAGGAACCAGGTTGACTCCGTCAACAGGTTGCAGGTTGACGATGCGCTGTATCTTCTTGCTGCCTTTTTTCACTTCGATGAAGTTGGTCTTCACCTCTTGCAACGAATCGAGTAGCTCCGACGTAGCGTAGGCATCGATGGTTTTGGGGTCGATCTCGATCTCGCCTGCCAGTTGGAAGCCTGCCGACAAGTGAATGTCGCCATTGAATTGCACGGGGATGTCTTTGTGCTTCCGTTGGCTGAAGGGTGCTTCTATCTGTTGAGGATCGATCTCTATGAGCGAGGTCGAGGTGATCAGTTGCTTCTGTATGTCGCTCTCGATTTGCTTTTTGCTGTATCGAAGGGTTCCCTCTTTCTCCGTAGCCTCCATCTTGATCTCGATGGGCGAGAGCGTGCGCCCTAAGGTGTAGTTGAGCAATACGCTGCCTTTGTCTCTCACCTTGACCACGACCTGTTTGGGAGCCTCCCTGCTGAATGCGACGTCGGCGGGAATCTCTTTGTACCTGACGGGGATGTTCAGCTCGATTTCATACTCTTGCTGCAAGCTCTGAAGCACCCAGAAGCCGAAAGCCAACAGGAGGAAAAAGAAAAAGACCAAAGCCTCTTTCCATTGTTCACTCTGGAAAAAGGCCTTAGTCTGTTTGTTCAACGACTTGACTGACCGGGATATGTGCTCCACTGACGACATAAGTCGAAGTCTTTAGTCGTTATTATTTCTGTTGCTGCTGTTGAGCGTCGGCTGCCGTAGCGAAGACCGAGGTCTTGTCGATGCGGATGGTTACGCCCTTGGCAATCTCAAGCATCATGTACACGTCGCCAATCTCGCTGATTGTGCCGTAGATGCCACCAGCTGTGATCACTTGGTCGCCCTTCTTCAAGGCTTCACGAGCCTTTTGAATCTCTTTTTGCTTCTTCTGTTGCGGACGAATCATGAAGAAATAGAAGATGGCAACGATAGCGACCATCATCAGGATGCCCGACCATTGGCTGGTCTCTCCTGCTGCTTGCAGTAAAATAGTAAGTAAGTTCATCTCTTGTAATTTCGTTTTGTATTGTTGGTGTAATTATTCAATCTCCTGCCAGTTAGTTCTTCAGCAACTTGTGATCTCGTTTTGCGTCGCGAATGATCGATTCGAGCGTTGCGTTGATGAAGGGCAACTTCTTGGGCGAGCTGTAATATTTAGCGATCTCTACATACTCGTTCAAGCTGATGCTTGTATGGATGGTCGGGAAGCTGAAGATCTCCGCCAAGGCGATTTGCAGAATCACCATGTCGATGTGTGCGATGCGGTCGGCATCCCAGTTGGTCAGGTAGTGGCCGATCATCTCTCGGTATTCCGGGCCTTTCAGGAAGGTTTGGCGCAGCAGTTTCACGGCGAATGTGCGATCTTCTTCCTCCTTAAACATAGGCATCAACTCTTGCTTGTCGCCGTTAGCTTCCTCGAAGCGCTTGATAGTCTTCAGCACAAACGACTCTACGATCTCGATATCGTCGTTCCAGAAGATGCTCTTGTCTTCCAGGAACTCGTCAACCATCTCGTTGTTGCAGATCACCTTCTTGAAGATTCTGTACCAGAACTGGCGATCCTGCTCGTAGTTGTCCTCCTCAGCCTCCAGATAGTTGGTGTAGAGCTCTGAGTTTAGGATCATATCTAAGATGCGCTTCACGAAGTCTTCGTCGTTGTCCCAAGAGATGGTGTTGTCTTTCATCTCTTTCAGCAGCGTCTCGTTAGCAGCCAGCTGGGCGATGAAACGATTGTTCACAAAACGTAAGTTGGGATTCAATTCCTCTTCAGTCGGCACATATTTTTCCTTCTTTGCTTCTAAAATACGGCTTTGCAGACGGGTCACCTCTACCATCAAGAGTAGGAGTGAAAGATACAATTCGTAGGATTTGCGCATGCTGAATTGCAAGTCGTTCTCCGCGGATTTGAGATCAACATTGCCGTTTTGATAGTAAGCATATACTATCTGTAATACTTTGATACGGATTAAAACTCGATTGACCATTGTTTAAAAGATCGTTTTTTTGCAGTAAGTCTCTAAATTTGGTGCAAAGATAGTGAATCCCTTCGGAATGCCGACAGGGAAGCGATGGAATTTTTTCACCTTGGGGAGGGCTGGATGCGACGTGAGGAGGAGAGGGGCAAAATAACAACGAGCCACGCTCCGTGAGGAGGGTGGCTCGTTATGCCTTAGGTACTCTCGCTATTTAGCGATTCGCCTTTGGGTTGCCGCGGGATTACTCAGCCGGGTGGATAGCACCTGTAGGACAAGCGTCAGCGCAAGTTCCACAATCAGCACACATCTCCGGGTTGATGCTGTACTTATCACCCTCAGAGATTGCTCCTACCGGGCACTCGTCGATACAAGTACCGCATGCAATACAATCATCACTAATTACGTAAGCCATTTTTTTACTTTTTTAAATTGATAACTATTCGTTAGTTGGTGCAAATGTAGAGTTTTCTTTCTATTAAAAAAACTTCTGCCTGCTATTTTTCGATAAAAAAAGTGGTTTTGGCAATATCTTTCGTTTGCTTGCGTTATAAAGCAAAACGGAAATTGATTTGAGACGATTCATACTTTTACTATGTTGTATAGTTGGCTTTACCAGCTGGGATTTGATGGCGCAGCGTGAGCGTGTGAAGAACCAGCCGTATGCCGACTTGAAATGGTTCCATTTAGGCTTTCATGTGGGGCTGCATACGCAAGATTTGATCTTGACGCATTCGGGTGCTGTGTCGAATGGCGAGACTTGGTTTGCCGAGATTCCTTCCTATTCGCCGGGTTTCAGCGTGGGTGTGATTGGCGATATGGGCTTGAATCAGTTTTTCAATTTGCGTTTCTCTCCCTCTATCCACTTTGGCGATAAGAAGTTTAAGTTCCGCGAGCAGACAACGGGCGAGGAGTTCACTACCAACGTGCGCTCCAGCTATTTGAATTTCCCGATCGACTTGAAATACTCCGCTCTTAGGCTGAACAATTACCGGCCTTATGTCTTGGTTGGGGCCTATGGCTCGTTGGATATCGGCCGGAAGAAGGGCAATCCGTTGCTCCTGAAGAGCACCGACTTTGGTTTGGAGTTTGGCGTGGGATGCGACATCTATTTGCCTTTCTTTAAGTTGTGCCCGGAGTTGAAGTTCTGCTTTGGCTTGGTCGACCTCTTAGAAAAAGATCGCCCGGACTTGGTAGACCAGGCGAACTTGAAATATACGGAGGCGCTAACCAAAGCCACCTCGCGCATGATTGTGCTTACGTTTAATTTCGAATAAACAACTCTATATAAATATAGGAGGCCGGCGCAGCCAGCAACAGGCTGTCGAAGCGATCGAGCATGCCGCCGTGTCCGGGCAGCAGGTTGCCCGAGTCTTTCACACCGATTGTGCGTTTCAGCAGCGACTCGATCAGGTCGCCCCAGGTGCCGAACGCAACCACGACGATGGCCAGTCCCATCCACTGCAGATGGCTATAGAGTGGATCGAGCGCAGCCAATAGCTGCGAGCCCAGCACCGCTACCGCTAATCCTCCGAAAAAGCCTTCCCACGACTTCTTGGGCGAGATTCGGGCGAAAAGTCGATGCTTGCCCAGCATTGAGCCAATCAGGTAGGCTCCCGTGTCGTTCAGCCAGATCAAGACGAAGAGTGCCAAGATGAAAATGGGCATCGGGGCCAGCCCTTCGATCAGTTCCGACTTATAGGCCAACCCGTTGAGCAGGGAGAATGAGCCCGCGCAATAGGCCTGCCCAAAGAGCAGCATCGACCAGTGCGTAAGGGGGTTCTTCCCCTTTTCATAGAGTGCTACAACCATTAGGTAGATTAAGATGAGCAGGTAGGGCAGGAAGATCCATGCGCCCAGCTCTTTTTCCGTGTAGCTAAAGGTGGCCGCAAAAAGGTAGGCTCCTCCGATTGCGCCCATGAAGCGATTGAAAGGTGATGCCTCGGGGAGCACCAATCCATACAATTCCCATAGTGTCAATCCGGTTATTAGGCTGAAGACACCTAAGAAATAGTAGGAATGAAAGTAGATCGCACTGACCAGTATCGCCACGAAGACGATACCAGTCAATGCTCTTGTGATGAAATTTTTCACAGCGTTGCGTTTTGAAGATTCTTATTCATTGTCTTTTTGCTCCGCTGGCTTTTCGGTCTCCTGCGGCTCCTCTGCCGGGGCCTTCACCTCGGGAGTCTCCTTGGGGGCCTTTGTCTCGGCAGGCTTCTGCGTCGAGGTCTTCTCCTCTGTCGCATTCTCCTCGGCTGCCGCCTTCTCGTTGTTGGCTTTCTCTTGCAGCTCCAGAATCTCTTGCGAGCGAGACACCCACGGGCGTTTACCGAAGATGTGCTCCACATCCTCCGCGTAGATCACCTCACGCTCCAGCAGCACCTTGGCCAACTGATGATGTCCCTCCGCATAGGTGGTAAGCAGCTGTTTTGCTCGCTCATATTGCTCGTTGATGATCTGCTGCACCTCGTTGTCGATCAGCATGGCTGTCTCGTCGCTATAGGGCTTGGTGAATCCCCATTCCTGGCCCGTCGAGTCGTAGTAGCAGAGGTTGGGCAAGCGCTTGCTCATACCGAAGTAAACCACCATCGCATGGGCCTGTTTCGTGATGCGCTCCAAGTCGTTGGCCGCGCCTGTCGAGATGTGGCCTAAGAAGAGCTCCTCCGCGGCACGTCCGCCAAGTGTGGCGCACATCTCGTCGAGCAGCTGCTCTTTCGTGGTGATTTGGCGCTCTTCCGGCAGATACCAAGCGGCACCTAGGGCCTTTCCTCGGGGCACGATTGTTACCTTCACCAGCGGATTGGCGTGTTCGAGCATCCAGCTCAAGGTTGCGTGGCCCGCCTCGTGTGTGGCGATGCTCTTGCGCTCGCTGGCAGTCAGGATGGCGGTCTGCTTCTCTAAGCCGCCCACGATGCGGTCTACGGCGTTCATAAAGTCCTCTTTCTGCACGAACTTCTTGCCTGCGCGGGCTGCGATTAGGGCGGCCTCGTTGCAGACGTTGGCGATGTCCGCTCCCGAGAAACCCGGAGTCTGGCGTGCCAAGAACTCCGAATCGACCGTCTCGTCGATCTTGATCGGGCGCAAGTGTACGCGGAAAATCTCTTTGCGTTCGTTCAGGTCGGGCAGCTCCACATGGATCTGTCGGTCGAAACGTCCTGCGCGCAGCAGGGCCTTGTCGAGTATGTCCGCACGGTTGGTGGCGGCTAGGATGATGACGCCGCTGTTTGAGCCGAAGCCGTCCATCTCGGTCAGCAACTGGTTGAGGGTGTTCTCTCGCTCGTCGTTGCTTGTCATGTTGGCGTTGCGCCCGCGTGCCCGACCGATGGCGTCGATCTCATCAATAAAGATGATACAGGGCGATTTCTCTTTAGCCTGACGGAAAAGGTCGCGCACACGAGAGGCTCCCACGCCCACGAACATCTCAACGAAGTCTGATCCCGACATCGAGAAGAAGGGCACATCTGCCTCGCCGGCTACGGCCTTTGCCAGCAAGGTCTTACCTGTTCCCGGAGGACCTACCAGCAGGGCTCCCTTGGGGATCTTGCCGCCTAGTTCTGTGTATTTATCGGGGTTTTTCAAGAAAGAGACAATCTCTTCCACCTCCTCCTTGGCCCCTGCCAGGCCGGCCACATCCTTGAATGTCACCTTCGGCCCCGTCTCCTTGTCGAATAGTTGCGCTTTTGAGCGTCCAACCGAGAATACGCCACCCGGGCCTGCTCCCGATCCGCCCGACATGCGTCGCATCAGGAATATCCATACGCCCACCAGCAGGAGCATCGGTCCGAAAGAGACGATGAAACTCCAAATCGTGTCGTCGCCCTCCTCGAAGCGCACCTTGGTGGTGATCTTGTTGTCGGCCACGGCCTTGTCGAAGAAGTCGGAGAATTTGTCTGCCGATGGGATCGTCACCAATACTCTCGATGTTTTCTCTGTTTTATTGGCGTTCGGGCCAAACACCTGCTTGATCTTGCTGTCGCGCACGGTTGCCTCCACCACGTTGCGTCGGTTGAAGACCGTCATCTGCTCAAATGCGTCGTCGGCCGCCAATGTCTGAAACTCCGTCCAGTTCAACTCCTTTTGGTTGACTGTGTCGTTGCTGACATAGAGGGCGATAAGTACAAAGAAGATAACGGCGTAGATCCAATAGAGGTTGAAGGTCACTATCTTCTTTTTGGGTGTCTTGTTGTTGCTATTTTCCATACTTTGTTTACTGATTGTTTAAAGAGCTATCCTTTCGCTTAGTCTAAGTTGGGGATAGAGGTTACCTTGGCATCCGCCCACAGGTTCTCCAAGTTGTAGAAAGCGCGTCGCTCCGGCAGGAAGATGTGTACCAACACCGTGCCATAGTCCATGCCAATCCATTGCGCGCCCTGTGTGCCGTCGGTCGATAGCGGCTTCTCGTTCGCCAGGCGGCGAGCGAAATCCCATACGGAGTCTGACAGGGCCGACACTTGTGTGGGGGTGTTGCCTTCGCAAATCACCATGTATTGGCAGATTGCGCCCGTTGTTTGGCTTAAATCGACAGTGACGATGTTTTTACCTTTTTTCTCTTGCAGGCCTTCAACGATTGCCTGCACCAATGCTTTTGTTTGATCCATTATTTATTTCTATTACTTTTTTCTTTTTTATGGTTGCTTTTTTTGAATTTGCAAAGATAATCCTTATTTCCAATGAATGGCTTGCGTAGGCATTTAATATATGTATAAACACCTTTTTATTAGAACCGGAAATGGGCTTTTTTGTTCATGCGGCGAAAAAAAAGGCCGAAATGTTTGCCGTTTTCAAAAAAGTATATACCTTTGCAGCGTCTTACAAGGGAGTAAGATGTGATCTTTGAGTGATTTTGTTCTATGGTGTAATGGTAGCACAACAGATTCTGGTCCTGTTTGTCTTGGTTCGAGTCCGAGTAGAACAACTTACAATGAGAAGGTTGCTTGATTCATGCGATTGTTCTATGGTGTAATGGTAGCACAACAGATTCTGGTCCTGTTTGTCTTGGTTCGAGTCCGAGTAGAACAACTGTAGAAAGCCGATTATTCTGGATGAATGGTCGGCTTTTTTTATGTCTTATCCTCAGGTGTGCCAGTCTTGAAAGGGTTTGGTTTTATACGGGCCGACGGGCGTGCCGCTCGATGGATGCCTGGCGGGGCGAGGGGCGTTACATGTGCGTAACGATGCGCTCGCCCAGCTGCTTGCAAAGCTGCCTGCGGATGTCGTTCAAGAGCGAGAGCTGCTTCATCAGCTCCATGATTCTCTCCATCGATCCTTCAGCTTGAGCCTCTTTGAGCAGCTTTTGCATGTCTTTGATTTCCTGCTGGATGTGGGCCTCCTTCAGGGCATACAGCATTTGGGGCACGTTGTAGTCCAGTCGGTCGCTCTCCTGCTCGATGGTTTGGAACCTTGAGTGGTAGTTGCTCAGGTGATACTTGTCGCTTTCGAGGTTGGCGGCCAGCATGCTGATCTTTAGGTCGGGATGCGACAAGAAGTAGCGGGAGGCACTGAATCCCTCCTCTTTGCAGTGTGCCGCGGCCTCCTCCACCAGTTGTCGGTAAAGGGGATTCTCGATCTCAATCTCGTCGCGGCTTAAGTCGAACTGCACATATTCGGCTAAGCGCATCTGCACGGGTTGACCTGTTTCCTCGTCTTCATAGTCGAAGATGATTCGCTCGCCATAGCGCACCACGTAGCGGGCAATCGGCCTCTCGTATTGTTCGAAACGGGAGGCGATCATCGGTGTAGGCGCGGGCGAGGGTTGCGGCTGTTGCTGCAGGGCCACCTCCTCCTCCAGGGGAATCTGGTCGAATGCGGGTGGCTCGTTGGGCGACGAGGGGGTCTCCGCCTGTGTTGGCGGCACGACGGGCGGCAGCATCCCTTCGGGGGGAGCCAGGGCTGAGTCGGCTGGTGCAGAGGAGTCTGTCGGCGTGGGAAGCGGGCGAGGGGTGGGGCTAGAGTAGCCGCCTTGCTGCTTCTTTTGTTGGCGCAGTTTGTTCACCTCGTTCAGCAAGATCTGCTCGTCGATCGCCATCGTCTCGCTGCACTCGCGCAGATAGACCGCCCGGGCGATGTTGTCGGGTATCAGTGCGATGGTGCGCAGGATGTCGCTGATCAAAGCCGTCCGCTTGATCGGGTCGTTGGCCGCGTCTTGCAGCGCCAGTTGCATCTTGAAACGGATGAAATCGGTCTCATGCTCTTGAATGTAGGTGTCGAATGCCGAGGCACCCCGCCTTGCGAACGAGTCGGGGTCTTCGCCGTCGGGCAGCAGCACCACCTTTACCTTCATGCCCTCCTCGATCAGCATATCAATACCACGCAGAGCGGCCTTGATGCCCGCGGCGTCGCCATCGTAGAGCACGGTGATGTTTCCCGTGAAGCGATGGATCAATCGGATTTGTCCGCCCGTCAGGGCAGTGCCCGACGAGGCTACCACGTTCTCGATGCCCACCTGGTGCATGCCGATCACGTCCATGTAGCCCTCCACCAGGAAGCAGCGATCCTTCTTCACGATGGCCTGCTTGGCAAAGTAGAGGCCATATAGCTCGTTGCCTTTGTGGTAGATCTCGCTCTCGGGCGAGTTGACATATTTGGCCGCCTTCTCGTCTTTCTTCAGGATACGTCCGCCAAACGCCACCACCTTGCCGCTCAAGGTGTGCACCGGGAAGATCACACGTCCGCGGAAGCGGTCGTTCACGCGGCCATTGTCGTAGCGAATCACCAAGCCGGTCTTCTCTAAGTAGGAGGGATTGTAGCCTGCGGCTGTGGCCGAGCGGAAGAGGGCGTCTCGTTGGTCGAGGCTGTAGCCTAATTGGAACTTGCGGATCATCTCCTCGCGCAAGCCTCGCTCGGCGAAGTAGCGCAAGCCTACGCTTCGTCCTTCGGCCTGCTCATGCAGGTTCTGCTGGAAGTAGTTGACCGCCCAGTTGTTGACGATCAGCATGCTCTCGCGCTCGTTGCGGGCCTGCTTCTCCTGTTCGGTCAGCTCTCGCTCCTGGATCTCGATGTTGTATTTCTTGGCCAGGAAGCGAAGGGCTTCGTAGTAGGAAAGCTGCTCGTGGTTCATGATGAAGTGAACCGGGGTGCCTCCAGCGCCGCAGGCGAAACACTTGCAGATGTTTTTAGCGGGCGAGACATAGAACGAGGGACTCTTGTCGTCGTGGAACGGACAGAGGCCCACATAGTTTACCCCGCGCTTGCGAAGGGTTACGAATTCCGACACCACATTAACAATGTCGGCGGCCTCTAAAATTCGATCTATGGTAGCTTGGTCAATCATGTTTCTCCACTCGTTCTTTGAAAATAACGGCAAAGATAGAGAAAAAAAGATGAAGACGGGAGCCCGAAATCTGCGAGAATCCGTCTATCTTCGCGAATTATAGCAAGAATTACGAAATTATAGAACTACAATATGAACTTTTTAGAGCAGAAAATTTGTGAGGATGGCGTTATCAAAGAGGGTAACATCCTGAAAGTGGACAATTTCTTGAACCATCAGATCGATGTAGACATCATTCGCCAGGTGGCGCATGAGTTTAAGCGCCGATTCAAGGGCGAAGAGGTAAATAAGATCTTGACGATCGAGGCCAGTGGCATCGCAATCGCCATGCTGCTGGGCGACATGTATGATGTGCCCGTTGTCTTCGCCAAGAAGGGGCAGACCGCCAATAGCACCGACGATAAGTATGTGGCGCACGCCTACTCATTCACACATAAGAAGATGAATAATGTGTTCGTTTCCCGTCCTTACCTCAGCGAGAACGACAAGGTGCTGATCGTAGACGATTTCTTGGCCGACGGACAGGCTTCGCAGGCCCTGATCGACATCGTTCATCAAGCGGGCGGCAAGGTGGTTGGCATCGGCATCGCCATCGAGAAGGGGCAGCAGCAGGGCGGCCGTTTGTTGCGCGAGGCGGGCTATCACCTGGAGTCGATCGCTATCATCGAGTCGATGGACTATGAAACGCAGCGCATCGTGTTCCGCGGTCAAGAGGCACAAACCGTTAAAACCAGCAAATCATAACCCTAAAAAATAAAACAGAAATAAAACATTATGTCGAGTATATATGAGTTGGATGGACGAGTGCCTTTGGCGCAAGCCGTTCCCTTCGGACTTCAACACGTCTTGGCCATGTTCGTGGCCAACATCACCCCGATCATCATCTTGGCGGGCGTCATAGGCTTGGATCAGAGCGTCAGTGCCGCTTTGATTCAGAATTGTATGATCATTGCCGGCATCGGCACCCTTGTGCAGTTGTATCCCGTCTGGAAGGTGGGCTCTCGCCTGCCTATCGTGATGGGTATCTCGTTCACCTTCCTTCCTTTGGCCATCACGATCGCTGGCGACAAGGGCATGGGTGCGCTGGTGGGAGCCGTTATCGTGGGCGGTGTGGTGGAGGGCCTTCTGGGCCTTTTCCCAAACAAGTGGACCAAGCTGATTCCCCATATCGTGGCAGCTACGGTGGTGACCGCCATCGGTTTCTCGCTCCTTTCCATCGGAGCCAATAGCTTTGCGGGCGGACAGGGCGCGGCCGATTTCGGCAGCCTTCATAACTGGATTGTCGGAACGTTCACGCTGGTGGTCTGCCTGGTGGCTATGCTCTTTGGCAAGGGCTTGCTTCGTTCCCTCTCCGTGTTGGTTGGCCTCATCGCAGGCTATATCCTGTCGTGGGCCATGGGCATGATCGATTTTTCGGTGATGAACAATGCGTCTATCGCCGCTGTGCCGCAGGTGCTGCCTTTCAAGCCTGAGTTTCACCTGGACGCGATCTTGGCCATCGTCTGCGTTTACTTCGTGTCGGCCACCGAGACCATTGGCGACACCTCGGCGCTTTGCTCGGGCTCGCTGGGCCGAAGCGTGCATAAGTCTGAGATGGGCGCCTCTGTGGCTTGCGACGGATTCGTCAGTGTCATAGCGGGTCTCTTTGGTTGTACGCCTATCACCTCCTTCTCGCAGAACGTTGGCTTGGCGGCGATGACGAAGGTGGTCAATCGCTTTGCGATCGCCACGGGAGCCATCATCCTGATCCTTGGCGGCTTGTTCCCCATCATCGGATCGTTCCTCTCCACCATCCCGCAGGCCGTGTTGGGCGGATGCACCATCATGATGTTCGGAAGCATCCTCTTTGCGGGCTTCCAGATGCTGGCCCGTTGTGGCTTTACACATCGCAACATGATCATCGTCAGCCTCTCGTTGAGCGTTGGCTTGGGCTTCACCTCCGCTTCGCAGATGTTTGCCATCTTCCCGCAGATCGTGCAGACCGTCTTCGCGCAAAACTGTGTGGCGGTGGTCTTCCTGCTGGCCGTCATCCTCAACCTTGTATTGCCTAAGGACGAGGAAGGCGAGAGCGCAGCGTAAGCCTGGGCGCTCTGCCCCCGTTTTTGTTTATTAATTAAAAAGATATGATCCCCATGAAAAAGCAATTGACAATCATTCTTGCGCTACTCTTTGCGGTATGTAGCGTCGATGTCTCGGCGCAAGGCTTCTTGAATGCCTTGAAGAAAGAGGCGCAGAAACAGGTTATACGCCAGACGGAGAAGGCGGTGAAGAGCGCCGCCGGCCAGGCTGGATCGGGCCAGTCGTCGACTAAGCAAAGCAATCGTCGGGCATCGAGCGATCGCTCCGGCCGTCCTGCGAAAGCGTCGGCCGGCAAGTTCGAGCCGCGCACCAAGCGTGTGGTTGTCAAGCTGAGTGAGGGATTAGGCCGACCGCTCAACCCGTTGGTGGGCAGAGTGGGAGGCGTATCGCCCGAGCCTCCCACTACGGGACCCGCAGTGGAGCGTTGGATCGACGCCTTGGGAGCCTCCGGCGATTTTACCAACGAACGTATCGTCAACGAGTCGGTCATGCTGACCGAATGGATCCGTTCGGGAAAAGCCGTGTTCGATCCCGTCGCTTTCAGAGAGTCGATGTCCTCCTTGGAGGTGAGCCGACGAGTCAGAGCGGCGTCGGAGGCGTTCGAAGGGTTAATGAAGCGTGCGGGTCGCACCTTCCCGACCGATATGGACGAATTCGAGTTGTATGACGAGATGACTTTCTCCGAAGCGCTCGATAACGACGACTTCAAGCGTATCATGCGCTCTCCGCTTGATCCGCTCTTCCCTTACTTGTCGGAGGAGATCGTAGCGTTTATCAAAAGCATCGACGTAAACAACTATACGGTCGAGCTGCTCGCCTATGCGGGAGGCTCCGCTTATGGCAAACAGGTGAAGGTGGATTCCCTGTGGTATGAGGTCAACCCCAGCAATCGCACGGCCAAGCTGCTTTCGCCGCAATCCACTTATGGCCTGACCGAGCTGGAGATCCCCTCTACCATTACCTACGAGGGGCGTCAGTTCAATGTCGATGAGATCGCCAATGAGGCCTTTTGCAACGACACGTCGCTGACGACGATCCATTTCCCCTCCACCCTGCGGAAGATTTGCTCCAATGCGTTTATCTTCTCGAAGATTGTTCGCTTCGACCTGCCAAGCTCGCTGACGGAGTTGGAGCCGGGAGCCTTTTCGGCCATGCCTCATCTGTTGAACATAGCGATACCCGATGCGGTGAAAAAGCTGCCTCGTTTCCTCTGCGCCTCATGCCCCGAGTTGCAGTCTGTCACCCTGCCGGAGCAGGTCGATGAGATGGGAAATGGTCTGTTCGATGGCTGTAAGTCGCTGGTGCATGTCGATCTTCCGCAGAACATCACGAAGCTGCCCGACATGACTTTCCACGATTGCAAACGCCTGGCGAAGGTGGAGCTGCCCTCTTCGATCACCACCATCGGCCAGTGTGCCTTCTTAGGTTGCTCGTCGCTCAAGACGTTGCCTTTGACCGATTCGATCCATAAGTTGGAGTGGCGTGCCTTCTCTGAGTGCACAGGGCTTACGTCGGTGGCCATTCCCTCCTACGTGGAGCTCGACATGCTGGTGTTCGAGAAGTGCTCATCGCTCCGTGCGGCCTCGATCGGCATCCAATACAAAACCGATCCGATGCTGTCAGATATCGTCAGCAGCATCTTCTCGGGATGCCCCGTGGCCGGCAAGGTGAAGTATGTGGAATAGACCTCTTTTTTAGGAGCCGCTTAGTGGCGGCCGCCTCACAGGGGCTGCCACTTGTAGTCCATGAAGCGGAACTCGCCCGGCGAATGCTTGATCAATTGGTTCAGCATTAGCCGGGCGGCTCGCAATTTCATGACGGGAATGGCCTTAAACGCACATCACCCCGAAGGGAGGCGTTGCTCCTCGGGGTGATGGCTATAAAAACAAAGAATGAATTGCTTCTGTATGCGGGGCGATCTACAAGGCGTCGATCTCCTCGGCCGTTAGCCCCGTGATGGCAGCGATGGTGGCGGCGGGGATGCCTGCCGCCTTCATGCCGGCGGCATTTTTGAGTCGCTCCCCTAACTGGCCTCGTTCCACACCTTGAGCAATGCCTTGCTCTAAACCTTCCTCCCGGCCCTTCTCCACGCCAAGCGTCCAGCCTTCGGCGCGCCCCTCGGCACGTCCTTCGATGCGTCCCTCGATGCGTCCCTCCTCCTTGGCGGAGTCGATCTCGTCGTTCTGCACCATCTGGTCGAGCAGGTGCGCCCGATAGGCCGCCTGCTCCTTCTCGGGCATGGCGTAGTATTGCAGCTTCTTGCGCGCCTCACGCAGGCCGGGGGCCGTGGT